>JAPKCS010000002.1 GCA_028822845.1 Candidatus Poseidoniaceae archaeon
ACATCCGCCGTGGTGACGTTGCTGGTTATACTGACAACGAACCTATGTTCGTTCGACATGACGAAACATTCGTCGGTCAAATTCAGCTCATGGACATTCCAAAGGCTGTCTCCGTCGGTTACACACCTGTGTTCCACGCACACACCGCTCAAGTCGCTGTCCGCTTCCAAGAACTCCTTGAGAAGACGAACAAGGCTGGTAAGGAAGCTAGTCCTTCCTTCCTCAAGACTGGTGACGCTTGTTTGATTCGATTCCAACCTAACAAGCCAATGGCAATTGAGCAAATGGACACCTTCCCTGAACTCTCTCGCTTCGCTATCCGCGACATGGGTAAGACCGTGGCCGCTGGTGTTTGCTTGAAGATTGAGAAGAAGGCTTGAGTCTTCGACTGATATTGGTATAGAATTGGATGGGTCATTATGGCAGCAGTTACGATCATCAAACTCACTGGTCAAAACCACCGGGACATCGACCAAGTCGCTGGTCAAATAAAGGCTATTTGTGACAATGGTGGTATCGCTCTACGCGGTCCGATCCCATTGCCTACACGTCGCTTGGTTGTCCCTGTTCGCAAGGCACCTGACGGTGAAGGCGTTGAAACATACGATCACTGGGAACTTCGTGTTCACAAGCGATTGCTTGAGATGGACATCACCTCCGGTAAGGATGAATCGGCACTTCGCCAAGTCACCCGTATCCCAATTCCAGACACTGTGAGCATCGAACTCTCGATGCGATCTGTCAACTGAGTTGTAACCAATACATCACAACAAAGCAACATGCCGTAAGGCTCGACACCATGTCACACAAACAGTATGATTGGTGCGAACACCGTTCGCATCATCAGCATCAAAGTGATGCAGCTTCAGCCACGCCAGATTCGATTAACCAACTTGCAGAGTCTTGATCGACAAAGTGGATGTCCCCAGCCTCGAGTGCCAGGGATTCACCAGATGCAGTGAGAATTGGTTCGGGGCTTGTCATCAAGACCCGTATTCGAATCAGTGGTGCTTCAGGCTCCTTGGTTGGTTCGGGGGTCTGAACTTCAACTTCAACGGGTCCAGCTTCAGCGGGCGCATCTTCAAAAACATCGTCAAGCGTGATGGCTGGTTGCTTCGAAGGGGCGAGTTCCATTGCTGCTGCATGCTTCTTCGTCTCTTTTTGAGTGATGAAGTCCATCATCTCATCGTCCTCTTGAGGCGGAGAGGCAGGTGAAGCGGGAGCGTCTGGGATATCCTCGTCCACGTATTCATCCAAATCAGGCCATTCATCCGGTGCCATGAGGTGTTCTTCATCCACTTCGGAGTCAGGCAGGGGTTCTGGCCCCTGATCTTCGAACGCCAACGCAGGTGGAGGGCGTGTTGTGATGTTTTCATCGGTGAACGAATCAAGTTGCATGGTTCCCGGTGCATGAAGCGGTGGTAGAGTCAAGCCTTCACTGGCAAGTCCGTTCTGCATCGAGGACCAATCAAGTTCCATTTTGAACCGGTCCATAGCGATTTGAACCGCATGGAAAAATGCCTTTTCGGCGGGGTCGTGTCGCTGCCAATCAAGGGCGGGCAATTCCTGGGCAGATCCTGCATGCTGGGCTGAACTCCGCAACGATTGTGAAGATACGTGTTGAACCACGGCAACGGTTCTTTTCCGGGCAAGTTCCGAAGCAATGTGCCGAATGTTTGCTTGACGTTTCTGGAGGTTTTGAAGCCGCATACCGGTGATGCCTTTCCTCAGCATGGATTGAATTTCCATGTCCAAGGTGTTGAGCAATCGCTTGACCATTGACCAAAAGTCTTGACGAGGTAACACCACTGGCATATGGCGGGTCGACTGGAGCCGGTGCGTCGAAAACAACTGTTCTTCAACCTCACGCGACTGAGCGCTGTCAAGGTTGCCGTGTGTTGACATCAGCCAACGGTACGGGCGACATACTTTGAACCCTTCATTGCCATTGTCTCAATCATCAAGCGCGTTGATTCATATCGAATGGCTCACCTCGCGATAGCGAGGTGGTCTTGAATGGACACAGAAGAGCGCAAATTGACCAAAGAATGGAACTCCATTGGTTCCTGCTTTGCGTTTGTTCTGTTGATGCTTCTGTCCAGCCTTAGTCCTGTTGTTGCGGGTTCAGAAGTACCAACTTGGGCGCAAGAAGAAAACCCTCATGGCACGGGTCAAGCCGATTTCATCCCACAACAAAACACCACTTCGGTCGAAGCGGTTGTTGAAGGGGCTTTGAGCGTTGCTTCCAATCGGACCTTCACTGGAGGTTCCGTCTCCTTAGCGCCATTGTGGTCCTCAGAATCTACCAACGGGACCAACTTTGGCGTCCATTCCTCCAATCAGTGGAACGGCACGCATCAGCAAACCAATGGCATCGGACACGGAGGGCAATTGACCTTGGCCACGGAAGCCTCGCTTGGAACAATCGCCCATTTCGAAACAACGGTTCCTTCTCCATTAGGCTGGATGGGTGTCGGCGAAGATCACGAAGCATGGGCGGTTGTTCAGCCAACAATCCAACCGTTGATTTCACAATCCAGCATGATGCTTCCAACCAATGGTTCGAATTCGTTGAGCGCGCTCTCAACCCGCGGTCTTGGCGACCTCGGTCCCGAGATGTCGGGGTGCATACGTTCTCCTGCCTATGATGCTCCAACATTCATCAACAATTACACCCTTTCATTCCAGCATTGGCTGGCCCTCAACACCAACGATGCGGCGTGGGTCGAAGTGCAAACGGCTGCAGGAACATGGGTCGCCATACCTCCATTGGGCGGCTCGAATGGCACCACCTCACTCCCAGGGGCGCCAGCTTCTGTTTGGAACGGGGAGACTCCGCAATGGTCGAACGCCACATTCACTCTCGATGCACACCTTTCACAGCTTCAGCCCACCGTCGAAATCCGATTTTGTTATGCAACGGATTCGACCATTGGTCACCGAGGTGGATGGTTCATCGATGGCATGATCTTGGAAAACCAGGGTGATGTTCCAGGCGCTTGGTTCCATGGCAACCTCTCCGGCGATTACCTTCCGAACGCGGAGGGGCAACTGGCCCTTTCTGCAGACTTAACCAACCACACTGGAACGACGGTGGAATTGGAAATCTCCTCCAACTGGGACATTGAAGGCGGATCAAAGGATCACCTCACGGTATGGATGTCTCTTGACAATGGTTCCACCTACGCCCCCATCTCCATTTATTCGGGCCATCCAAGCAATGGAGCAATCTGTAACGGCGTTTTCTTCAATGGTGCCGATTCAAACGATGAGTGGTGCCCCATACTCTACACCCTCCCATGGAATCAAACCAGCCCCCAGAATGCAAGCAATGTGCTTTTCCGTTTCTGGGTCCAAACCGACGGCCAGAACAACTTCGGCGGGACTGCTTCGAGTGGATGGGAAGGCATTGCCATCGATGATGTCAGCATCTGGGTGAACCGCGGCAGCCCCAGCCAGAGCAAAACCACCCTCGCCAATTTCAGCAGTCTACCCAGTCAAACCAATGGTTCACACGACGGTTGGCTCACCTACCTGCCCACGCATGCCAACCAATGGCAGTGGACGGCAACGCTTGGCCACAATGGCCCAACCTCTCAAACTGAGGACTTTGAAGTCAGTTTCAATCTCCCCGCAGGTTGGTCCCTCGATGCAAGCACAAACCGCCGATGGGAAGTTGGTGCAACATCAAACGCATCAGGTTTCGGTCCCGGGCAATGGCATTCTGGAGCCATGGGGGCAGGCATCTATCTTGACGATGAATACCGCAACGACATGTTGACCCACCTTTACACCCCTGAATACAGCTTACCAGTGAACTCCACTGCTCGCTTGACGTTCAGAAGTTGGGTGTGCACGGAGGCCAGTTGGGACGGCGGGGCGGTTTCGATATCCACCGATGGCGGGAAGAATTGGTGGTTCATACCCCCAACACTGAATGGATTTCACGATCAAATATCAACCGTGAACAGCAATTCGCCTTTGTTTGGCGAGGGCATCATCGATGGTTCCAATGTCCCAGGTGGTTGTCACCAAGGCAACCGAGGCTTCGATCTGAAGACGTTCGATGTGTCGAATTTATCTGGGTCCCAAGTGCGAGCCCGTTTCACTTTCTTTTCTGATCAATTGATCGAACTGGATGGGTGGTACATCGATGATGCAGGCATCGAAATCGATGTCTACGAACCTGAAGGGACGTGGGTTTCTGAACCATTGTCGCCTCATCCGATTTTCGGGTGGGGCCAAGTTGACGGTTTTGTCACTCAACCGGAAAACACAACGATCCACTTCGATGTTTTGGACGCAAACGGGACGGTTTTAGACGGGTATGCAAATCGCTCGCTGCCAATCCTTCTCGCACTGGATAAAGAACGCCACCCTTCGCTGCATTTACGCGTGCACCTCACCTCGAATCAAACCCTGCTCACGCCCTCAGTTCAACGCCTCACCGTCGGTTCCGTTAGCTACTATGATGCCTACCACCACAAACTCTCTCCGTTTTCAGGGGTCGGTCTAAACGCCCTGAGCATCGATCAAGAATCACAACTTGTTGCTGCTTCAGCAGTCTCTTTGTTGTGGACCTTGGAAGCCGTGTGCCCATTCCAGAGCATTGTCCTCGAAACCTATGGGGACAACCTATCGGCAAATCACCCTGGCTTTTCGCTCGATGCTTGGACTTACAGCCCCCTGGATCAACCAGTGGTGCGTAGGCTTCTTACTCGAACATCCACACCAAGTTTCACCACGCCATTGGCCCTTTCATGGGGTGCAGGAACTGCTTCGAATGGCTTCACCTTCCAACCACAGTGTTCCTTAGAACCACATGCACCCGTTCTAACATTGGGTGACACCACCGCCCTGTTTGATTGGCCAATCGGTGGAGCTAACCAGAGTTTTGGACTCACCCGAGGCCTCCACGCGTTCAATGGCAGTCAGACGGGCTTCTTGCCAGCAGTCAATGGCTCGTTGGAAGTGATGCAGAGTGGAAATCAAACCGCCGAACTGTCTTGGCTCATGCCAATCAACGCCCCCTACTTGCCCGCACAAATGGCATACGATGTCCAATTCTTAATGGAGGTCGAAAACACGGGCACTGGCGGTTCAATTGAGGTTCAGCAAGGAGGTCCGAGTGTTTCGGTGCCGGCACACACCTCGACAGTTCATCATCGCGTGACCCATTCAGCAACATGTGTTCCAAAGGCGCAAGGAGCCACAGCTCACCTTGGATCATGCAGTCTTTCACTTGTGATGAGTGGTTCATTCAACGTAAGGTTCAGCCAAGCAGTGATCGTTCCAGCACAGCAGAAGATTGTGAGTGTTCTTTCTGATGAGGTGTTGAACAGCGTCATGAACGAAGTAAAAGCCGTCAATGCTTCATCTCCTGTTGTCATTCCACTCCATGTCACGACCCAATTCGGGGCGGTTGCCGTCAACCTCACAGCGTTGAGTCAACCCTTGCTCGTGGACCGTATCTTGCCGATTGCACACCAACGCTGGCTGCCTGAACAATCGGTCGTGTTCCACACACAACATTGGCGGGGTGATGCAAACGAACCCAGTCAAGATGCCCCGGACATTACATCGATTGAGTTGATGTTGTCACCCACCAAGCATCAAGCCGATGCACTTGTCCACCTCGAAATCATCGATGCTGATTCAAGCCCTCAATTCCGTCAACTGGGCGGTGCGGCATACGCCCAGATGTTGTCGAACCTCTCAAGCATCACCTGTGGCCTGAATGTGTGCAATGTCACATGGGCGATTCAAAGCACATGGGATTTCGATGACATCGATGATGTTCACGTCCTTACACATGCCACTGACACCAATGGTCTCGCGACCGGTCCCGCTCATCAATACAGGCAAACCGTGTTCAATGAAGTTGAGAACGATTTGGAAGTTGTTGACTTTGTCGTCTTCGACAACACGCAACGTAACCTCAACGATTGGTCTGACCCACAATGGCCATTCCATCTGAACGCCAGTCAAAGTCTGGTTGCATCGGGTGCTGTTCGCTTCGAAGGCATAGCCCAATCCTATGTGGGCCAAGAAGAGGCGAGGGTGCGAATTGAAGCCCAAGCCGTGCCACCCGCCAACATCAGCGGCGGGGCCAACGAATGGATTGGCACACCAGTGCTGTGGTCCGAATCATGGTTTGTCGAAGTCGATGCGAACGGGGCCTTCTCGATTCCAATCGCCTCACCGTCGGTTGAAGAAGGCGTTCCCTCCGGCACCCGCATTCTCATCTCCCCTCACATTGAGCGGACTGGCCCAACCAACATTGATTCCAGCACAAGCCTCGACCACACTGCGCGTTCGAGCGATGTTCCTTTCCTCTATGATCGGGTTGCCCCCAGCACGATTTCACTCCTTGCTCTCGACCCCGGGGGCTATGCTTCAGCGGACAACCACGTCTGGATGAAAGGGCAAGATGTTGCGCTTCGCGTGACCCTTGAAGACGCTGAAGGGCTGGGGAATTCCCTTGTCCTCCACACGTGGTTAGAAGCGGAGGATGACATCAATCTGGATGGGGTCATGGACGCAAACGAATACACGACTCAGAGTGTGACCTTCAACAGCGGGTTGACCACCGCCATCGTCGATTTACCCCTCTTATCTTGGGCTGAAATCACCGGTGGAGCCTCTTCAGGAAGGGCGAGTGTGGTCATCAAAGCAGTCGACCTTGCTGGGAATCTGTTGGAAGGCGGGGGCGATTATGGTGAAGCACATGACTTGGGAACGGTGCATGTCCAAGAACGGTATGACACCCTTATCGACACTGAGACCTTGATGTTTGACGCCATGAATGGCAAGCTTCTTTTGGGCCATGAACACAAATTCAGCTTTTCCATAACGGATGGCAATGGAATCAATTCCCTTGATGCAATCGAGTTCGCTCTTCTTGGAAGACAACAGAGCACCTCCTGTTTTATCGAATACCAGCCCCGTTTTGATGAAACCGTGTTCGATGAGGCATGTTTTGAACTCACGCCCTCCGTATCAATTGAGAAACAAGGTCTGCAACAAACATGGGTTGTGACAATCGCCTTCCGCCTCTCATGGGGGCTGATGGATTCGCCTCTTTCGATGGATGCCGTCCCATCATTGAAGGTGTTTGATGAAGGGCAAGATTTGGGTTTGGGACTGTCGCGTTTGACTATTTTTGCTTGGAACATGACCTCAGCATTGGAAGTGCATTCGGTTCTCTTCCAAGACCTCACTGAACCGATTGGAGACACAACGGGAGATCATCTCTGGTTCCACCGCAATGACGTGCTCAGTTTGATTTTGACGCTGAACCACGCCGACACCGATGTCCGGGCTGAACACGTACCAGCCACCCTTTTGATCGACCTCGTTCTTTCCGATGGGGAACGTTCACGAACCTCAAACCTCACGTTTGACGAAACTGGAGTTGCAGAAACCATGATCAACATCAGCGATGATGTGGTCAAGCACAACTCTGGGTTCATCGATGTAATCATCGACGGGGCGTTCCTCGTTTATGACCATCGTTTCAACTTCACAATCGATCAAAACTCGCCGCAACTCACCGTCCCCCCAGGGACTTTGGCGATGGTCGATTCCAACAAATTGGACGAGCAGGACATCATTGTCATCTTGAGCGACCAGGAAGGTTTGGATGAGGGACCGATCATGATGCATTGGCAATTCCGACGGGTCGGTGAACCTCTTCAGGGCAGCAACGGTTCGGCCCAAATCGAGAAATCGGCAGGCGAAGGGACCACGAACACCTATGCGGGCCAAGTGAACATACAACCATCCCCTTCGGTTGTGCTTGAACGCAACGACCGTTTGGAGGTGTGGTTTTCAGCGACCGACCGTGCAGGTCGGAACATAACAGGGTACGGAACCATCGAAGCACCCTTGTCTCCTTCATTCAGATGGGTTGCTTTTGAACCTCGGTTTGACAACCTCGTTGTAACACCTTACCGCCCGGTGGTCGGTGAAAACATTTCGATTTTCGTTCGGGTTGCGAATGGAGGACTGCTCCCCGGCAACATCACTGTGCAGCTGCAAGATGCTGACGGACGTATCCTTGAAGCCAACACAACAGAACTCGCACCAGGCACATGGGTGGAATACACTTGGAGTTTGGAAACATGGACCACTGGAAGGTTGGGTCTCGCTGTCGTCTTGATCGATGTGACAGGAACCATCCCCCTGCCGATGGGCGAAGTTCAAGCGAATCAGCAAACCAATAACAGAGGTTTAGACACCCTTGGATTTGCTGTTTTAGTGGTCTTCCTTGCCGCAGGTGTCCTCATATTCACCCTTCATCGCCGTCAGGAAATCCTTGCCGAGTTCACACAGAAACAAGTGGACGCAGCCCTCATTGGCCGGAGTGAACCGCCCCCTCGACCCAAAGATTTGGATGTACTTGATGAAGAGCAATAGTCAAGAACAGGAGGTCCGAGCGGAGAACACAAGCCGGGGTTCCCGAGCGGTCAAAGGGGGTGGACTCAAGATCCTCTGCGTAAAGCTTCGCAGGTTCGAATCCTGCCCCCGGCATTAATCTCCCTAAAAACGCTGTACTGCGTTCGCTTAAAGTATGAGTGAGGCCCCTTTTTCTGAGGCACTCTTCCGGCACAAAACAAGGTCGTTTTTCCGGTCCGAACAGGGGTGGAAATCCCCACTTTTTGTCAGCCGAAGGCAGGCCATATTCTGCACTCGACCTTTCTTCTAAGCGGAAATCCGATGCTGTGTTAGCCTCCACATTTTTGAAGGTGCATAGGCTGATTTGGATGGCAAAATTGACCGTTGAATGACGATGCAATCAGCGGGGTCGCACCCGTTCACTTGATGACGGGGTGGCGCCTGGTCGTTTCATGCGAGGCGTTGCTCTTCTTCTGGTTGGGTTGCTGGTGTTTGCACCGGCTGTGTCTGCATGTGAGACGGAAGCAGCAAATGCGCTGGCTGGCAAATTCCCTTCACCAACCGGAATCTCTCCTGACAAAGATGATTCAATCAGGGAAACCACTCGACTGGCCGGCATCGGTCACGAAACAGCGCGTCATATGCTTTGGCGTGTTCTTTCCGGTGAACAGTTCACTGAACTTGAAATTGCTCAAGAAATCGATCGGGCCATGGTAGAAAACGGTTCAAACGCAGAATGGAAGAGCTTCGATACAATTGTGGCCAGTGGCGCCAATGGTGCGATCCCGCACGGCGATCCAGACAACAACGGGGCAGGACCAACGTTGGTTCAGGTTGGCGATGTCGTGGTGGTTGATTTGGGGGCACGCGTGAACGATTGGGTCAGCGACGTGACTCGAACATACATTGTGGGACCAACCACAAATGAAACAATTATCGAAGTCTATATGGCCGTTTATGATGCACAAAACCTCACCTTCCCAGTGATTGAAGCAGGTACCCCAGCGTGGTTACCTGACGACATTGCTCGAACCCATATCGAAGAACAAGGCTATGGAGAATACTTCATCCATAGTTTGGGCCATGGCTTTGGCATCTGCGTTCACGAACCTCCGTTGCTTTCTGGAGGGACAGACGACCCCCTGTTTGGTCTGTCATACAATGAACAACCCCTCGCTGTCTGGGATGCGATCACCATCGAACCCGGGATTTACCTCGACGGTTGGTTTGGTGTACGAATTGAAGATGACTTCTTAGTCAATCAAGAAGGTCATGAATTCCTCACGGAATCACTCCCTCGGGACCTGGACTGGTTCATGATTGAGATTGGAGATTACGAACCACTTGAATGGCACACTGGAGAATCAATGGCTGAAGAAGAGTCAATGATCTCGGAAGTGCTCCCCTCACCCGTGAGCGGATTGGAATCGATTTTGCTTCTCACACTGGTCGGCGTTGCCTGTCATCGTCGCAATGAGGACGAGTGCCTCATCGAGTTTGAGTGACGTTCACAACGGTGTTCGGATGCCCATGGCGCGCAAGACGCACCAACCTGCTCGAGCCTCAAAGATTGCAAAAGCACCACCAAAGAGTGCTCCTGCTGTGATCATCCACCAAACGGGCCCTTGAACAACGCCTGCAAGTGTGATGGCCCCGATGAAGACTCCACCGAGTGTCCCTATGATTCCGCTTTTGAGGCGGGCTGCTTTTCCTGCAGCATCGATGTTGCATACGAGGGCCATGATTTCCCCTGCAGTTGAATCACTATATCAATGACTGTTTTCCAAAGGGGCGCCGTTCGTAAGGCAACAATGAGGTTTCAGATTCATTTTGCTTGCAAAATAGCATCGACGAGGGGTGCGAATGTGGCCCCGTGCGGGTAAGGGGAAATGACATCTGCCGCCGCATTAACACTTTCAAACGCACCACCAACTGCCACTGACCAATGAGCAAAGTCAAACATTGGCAAATCATTAGGGGCATCACCAACACAAAGCAAATCGTTCGCAGACCAGCCCATTTTTTCGAACATGACTTCCAACCCTGTCCCTTTGGAAAGGTGAGGTTCCATCAAATGGATTGCAAAGCCGGTTCGGACCACGGAAAGATGAGACCATTCACTGGCCTGAATGTGGTGTTGAACAGCAGCAAGATCTTCATCGGGAAACAAGCACCACTCGCTTTCACGCCAATCATTTGTCTGGATTCCGCCTGAGTCAAGCCCTTCAATGACTTCAGATAGCCACTCAGCAGCTCTCTTCGCTTCCTTGCCGTCAGCGCGTACGATGGGTCCATCCCAAGACTTGTGCCAAAGAACACCACCGTTTTCACAACAGATTGGGCCGCTCAAGTTGAGGAAGCGCCACAGCCCATAGGTGATGGCGCGTACGTTTCCAGTGGCTAATACAACCGGTATCCCAGCAGCTTCGAGTCTTCGCAGCGATTCAACTGCACCGGTGTCCAGTTGCTTTTTCCCATCGGTGAGGGTGCCATCGATATCGACAGCGACAACCTTTGGTCGCCAACCTTTGGGAAGCCACTCCATGAACCTGCGAGGAAAGAAGTAGGCGTAAAGATTCGCCTGCTAATCTCTCGCAGTTGACCTTTTGCCGAGGAGCCAAGCGTAGGCATTAATTGGGGGGGGCATCCACCGCAGGACATGGTCAGCGATGCGGATGAGGATGTCTTCCTATCGCTCGAGGAAGACAGCGCTCCAAAGCCTGCCCCTCTTGTCAAAAAAACCACATCGAGAAAGAAGCCAAAACCTGCCGTCTTATCGAAGCCAGAAAAAGAACAACCAATCTTGGATGCCGAAGTCCTTGACGCAACCATCATCGAGCAGGCGACGGGGCAATTCCAAGTGGGCTGGCCCTTGCTGGGCATGGACTGCCCTGATTGTGCCACAAAAGCGGTTCGAGCGCTTAAAACATTGAAGCAAACGGATGAAGTTCAAGTCTCAGCAACCGCTGGAACCGTCCGCTTGAAGGTTGATTTCGAACATGGCCATTTGGCTGAAGTCTCCTCTGTTCTTCGCTCGCTTGGCCACGCCCCTGATGTCGAATTTAACGAACTGGTGGGCGCCAAAGCCTCGGCAGTTGCTGCGCGAAATGGCGTTGATCGTCGGAAGTTGGGCAAGGTGTTGCGTCAGCAACCCGGCGTGCTCGATGTCGAACTCTCTGATGATGACCGTATCATCCTACAACTGGTACCAGACGCCTCAATGGAGTTGTTTGAGAAGCGGAATCGCGCCTTAGAACACATCACTGGCACACCGCTCAAACTCGTGACAACACAGTCGGACCGGCTTCGTCCAGATCAGTGGCGCCTGATCGGCGGAGGAATTGCCCTTCCACTGCTTGCCTTGGTCATTTTAGGAGAAATCCTTGGCTGGTCGAACACCATGCTTGGTGTCATTGCAGTCCCAGGCTTGCTCATTGGTGGCTCGCAAATGTTCAAAGAAGCCATCGCAAGTCTTGCCAATCGGCAGATGGGCTTCCAAGTGCTCACCAGCCTCGCCGTCATTGGCGCGGCGATCCTCAACATGTGGGAAGAAGCCCTTATTGTCGCCATTTTGGTTGCATTCACCGCTCACCTCGAAGGTGACGCGCTGTTGCAAGCCCGAAACGCCATGCAAGGTGGACTTGACCGTTTACCCCGTAAGGCTCGCCGCCTCACCGGTGTCAAATCAACCGGTAACAAAGTCTCAGCAGCGATTATGAAAGGAAACTTCACTCTGTCAATGGCTGCTTCAGCGCCTCTTCTTGGCGCAGACGGTTGTGCGCTTCCCGATCCAAATGCAGAACATGAAGAAGTCCCCATCGAATTGGTTCGCAATGGGGACCAGTTAGAAATCCGAAGTGGTGAATTGATTCCAGCTGACGGCACCATTGTCGAAGGCCACGGTGCACTCGACAAGGCCCCACTCACTGGTGAATCTGTTCCCGTGGAAGTGAGCAAAGGCGATCAAATTCAAGCAGGCCTTGTGTTGGCGCGCGGGCCCGTGATCATCGAAGTGACTGCAGTGGGCGATGATACTCGCCTTTCGGGTCTGATCGATGCGGTTCACACCTTCCGAGAAGAGCCACCAAAATTGCAAAACCTCATCGAACGGTTCACGGCGATCTGGGTCCCAATTGTGTTGTTTGGAGCCTTTGCGGTTTGGCAATTCATGTTCCCAGATGATTGGAAGATCATCCTCTTGCTCTGGGTTGTTGCATGCCCTTGCGCCCTGTTGTTGGCAACGCCAGTCCCACACGCCGCCGCCCTCGCCCGCTCAGCCCACATCGGTGCCATCGCTCGAGGCGGTGATGTGATCGAGCGACTTTCCAAGGTCAACCACGTTCTTTTGGATAAAACAGGAACCCTGACCTCCGGAAAACCCCGCATTGGGGAAGTGGTGATGGCGAAAGGACGCAAGAGGGACGGTGCCTTACGCTTGGCAGCAGGCCTCGAAGCACGTTCCTCGCATCCATACGCCATGTCGGTGATGGATTATGTGCGCCAAGAATCATTGGTGCCAACCAAAGTGAATGTGCTTGCAGACATTGAAGCGGGCGTTCGAGGCAAGGTTGGTGGAAAAGACGTCGCCTTCCTGCGCTATGACCGTGCAGGCGATTTGAACATCAGCGTATGCAAGGAGCTCAAGGAAGCTTATGCAGTGGCAGAATCCAAAGGGCATGGGGCCAGTCTGCTGGCCCGCGATGGAGAAGCACTTGCTCTGTTCACCTTCATACACGACGACACTCGAGATGGAAGCCACCTGCTCATTCCTTCCTTGTTCGAACGCGGTATCACGGTTGAAATCCTCTCAGGTGACAATGAAGCGGCCGTCAAGGCGTTCGCTAAGAGCGTGGGGCTCCCTGAAGAATCAGCCCATGGTGGTCTGTCTCCAGAAGATAAGGTGAAGTGGGTTCGAGGTCGATCACAAACCAAGGTCACAATGATGGTTGGCGACGGTTTCAATGATGCAGCAGCCCTTGCTGTTGCTGATGTAGGCGTTGCCGTTGGCAGCGGTGAAACCGTGAATTTAGAAGCCGCTGATGTGCTTGTACCAGGCGATGATCCACAGATGCTCACGGAGCTCATCGATTTGGCACGACGGGCGCAACGTATCCTTGTTGGCAACTTGATCATCACGGTCGGAATCACGCTCGCACTCGTTGGAGCCGTCATCACACAAATGTACGATCAACTTTGGGTGGGTGTCCTGATTCACGAAGCATCGGTGATTCTGGTCATCCTAAACGGTGCTCGGTTAGCAGGCTCTGAAGGCGGTGCAGCCCTGCTTCGAAACATCTTCATTTCATTGTGGCGCGATACCAAATCAGCGTTCTCTTTGTTGCGAACACGAATTGCTTCATGAAAAAAATATGACGCGGCATCTTCAAACCATAGAGTCAACTCTTCGTTCTTGGTGAGAAGATGGCACGAGTACGAGCAGACCCAGTGACAGCAGCCCTCGCTCACCCAACTCGTCGAGCTGTTTACCTTGCATTATCCAATTCTGAAGAACTGAGCACGGTTCAAATCGAAGCTCAACTCGATGTAGATCGCTACAACCTCTACCACCACATGAAGAAACTCGCCTCGCTTGGCTTGGTCGAGAACCATCGCGATCAAGGACGGGCCCGTTGGTGGCGCGTTGCTGCTCAAGTTGCTCTTCCTGAATTGCTTCATGCCATCCCATCCAACAACGTCGCTCCACCAAGCCCTATCCCCGCCTCGCTCCCTTCCACGCCTGGAACGGTATCAGCCGAGCTCCAAACCGCCGTGGACAACGGTGGCGATGTTCGAATCATCGAACTGGGCGGCTCTCGCGATCAGGTGGGGGCGAAGAAAATGCTCGAAGTGTTAGCCCAACAGCATGGCATCATTCTCGATTTACCATGGAACTTCCTTCCAGAGAGCATCGTCCTCATTGCAAAGAAACGCTAAGGTACCCTGAGTGCAAGAAATCAAGAACAAAGACACAGAGGCGAGTCCATGAGCGAAGAGTCAACCGTTGAATCTCGTGTCGCACCACCGGCGCTTAGTTGCCCTAAATGCGAAGGCATGTTACCAAGCGGCCTCGGTGATTTGCAATGCACCCTCTGCTCAGCCAAGGTCCGAATCGATCACCCGATCACCCGTCGCAAGTGGAAGGAAGAAAAAGTCGGTTGCCCTGAATGTGGTAAAGTGCTGATCGTTGGCGTTGACAAGCGACCAGCCCATCTCAAGTGTGCCTCCTGCACTCACCATTTCACCCTCACACCCAACATCCCCAAAGTGGAAATCACGTGCCCAGGTTGCGAACGTCAATTGCGTATGAAGCAGAAACCAGGTGCTCGACGAATCGATTGCCCAGCCTGCAGCACCGCCTTTAACGTCAAATTCTGAGCTCGGGTTGTCGATGCTTTGTCCATCTGAAAGGATGTCACTCGGCAATTGTTTGGTCGGCAAAAAACACCCCCAAAAACGCCTCCCTGCGCCCCCCGCTCGTCGCGCTCCTTATCTATGATGAGACGAGCATGAAAGACTGGATGGGATACGATGATACCGAGCGCAAGCAAGAGTACTGAGGCACTCGACGCAGCACGCAAGAAGCGTGAAAATGCGGACACAGTAGCGCTTTCAGCCCTCCGTTCACAATTCACTTCAACGGCCACCAGTTCCCTCGACCAAGCAACAATGACCTCTGCTCGATTCCGACAAGAGGAGCGCCTCCGTGCCGATCTACGACGTGAACGCCGCCTGCGTCAACAGGCGATCACAGAACGCGTTTCAGTCATGCAAGAAGCTCTTGCAGCCGACCTTGCAGTTCAGCATGAACTGACCCTTGATCAACTCGAAAAAGAAATGCGAGAAGCCATGGAACAGGATTTGAGCATGCTCGAGCATGACGCTCTTGCCCGTGAAGAATCCCGCATGCGCAGTGAACTCGATCTCCGACTCAACCGTCAGCTGGATTCCATGCGCGACCAGTTCGAAGTTGAACAAGACCGTCGACTCGACGAACACCGCGACCAACTCAAAGCCCAAATCGAGGCTCAACTCCACGATGAGCACCGTCAACGTCTCGACATTCAAAAGGAACGACTATCGCTCGATTTCAACCAACAACTCCAGCACCGAATCCGTGAGATTGAAGCCGACATCCATGAGGAGATGGAACACCGCTTCACTGAAATGGAATCCAGCGAGATCTCTCGCTTAGAAGAAGGCCACAGCGCTCGCCTAGCCGAACGTGAAGAACAACTTCGCCGTGGTATTCGTACCCGCCTTGAGCAACAATTGCGCACCCGTCTAAAGCAGAGAGAGGCACGTTTGAAGTCCGAATACGAACGTCGCAGCCTTCGCTTGGAAGAGGACATTGCTGAACAACTGCAATCCGAACTTGAAGGACGCCTTCGTCAAGAGACCGACGATCTCGAAGAACGAATGCGCGAGGATGTTGAACTCGCCATCGCTCGACGCCGTGATGAACTGCGTGTTGAAATCGAGCAGCAACTCCAAGCTCGCCACTCTGAAAGGCTTGCTGAACGGAAGTCGAGGCTACGAGAGAAGTACGATATCACCTTCTCCAAAGCAATCGATGACATCTCTCGAACGCTCAAATCCGATGTGGAAGTCGAACTTGAACACCGCATGGATGAGGAATTCACCTCCTACCGCAGCGCACGAGAGGCAGAAATCCAAAACCGGCTCGCAAGGTTCCGCTACGAACGTGAAGCAGAACTACGAACGCAGCTTGAAGATCAATATGATTCGAAGAAGACCGACTGGTCCGAACGCCTCGAACTCGAATTCCAATCCCGTGAAGCATCCGCTCGCAAAGCCATCATGTCTGAAGTGGATGCCGGCCTGCGCAATGAGCGTTTGACCTTCGAAACCGACTTGGACATGCTCAAGGAAGAAACCTCCCTTGAACTGGAAGTCGACATGGAAGAACGCCTCAACACATTCAGGGAACGCAAGGAAGAGGAAGTCGCGGTTCAACTCGAGCGTCAACTCGACAAGCGTGAAGAGATCATGCGAAACAAAGCCCTCATCGATGTTCGAAAGCGTGAGGCTCACATTCGTGCTGAGATCGAGGCCCAACTTGGACTTAAGCGTGCAGAAATCCGCAACCGTTTGCAAGGGCTCACCGAAAAGATGGACGCCTTCAAGGAAATGGCCGAGGATAAAATGCGAGACGCAGTCACAAAGCAAGTTCAAGGCGAAATCGATAGCGAAGAAGAAGACTATCAATCCCGAGAATCTGAATTCAACGACCTCCAATCCACCGATACACGTGCTGAGAAGCGACAGATGTGGATGCAATCCATCTCTGGTCAAAACGCTCCTGGCCAAGCATCGGCGACCATGGACCCCTCTGCTTTGGGCGCACGCCCGGATGCACTTGGTGCAGCAGCAGGACGGCCAATGCGGGGCATGCTCGCTGAACAAGCCCCTCAGCAATCCCGAATGGGACTTGCTGGCATGCGTGCCCCTTCGAGTTCCAAGCCATTGACAATGCCCGGTACTCCTCTGGTGAAGCCAATCAAATCCCCATTGGGACCCAACAGTGCTCCAACACTGGTTCAGCCCATTCAGCCAAAGATCGTCCGAACACCGATGCAACCTGCAGGACAGTTGGTCCAGCCAAACGTAACACCGGAAATTGATGACGTGCCCTTGCCGGCTTCCGAAGTCGAAACACCAACCATCGAAGAGGCAGTACCCGAATCAACAGCAGAGTTGGAGGCAGCTGTAGCCCAAGAAATCGACGCTGTGCAAACAATCGTCGACGAACCTGCTGCTGCGGATGAAGAAACTGCTGTTATGCGCCCAATCACCACTGTGTTGACGGCTGCTGGTGAACCTGAAACGGTGAAGACCGCTTTGCTCACACCTGTGCCACAGCAACTGATGCCCAAAAAATCCCGCGGCGCTCCACCGAGCAAGAGCCGAGAAAAGGCCATGGTAGAGACTGTGGATGAGGAGAACGCCTCAACTACGACGCTCACACCGCTTCGTCGGATGACCCCGTTGAAGATCAACAAGGTGGAAGAAGACAAAGACGAAGACGAGTGACTAACGCTTTGACTGTCATAAACCACTGATGCTGCGCATCGGCTCCTTCATATCGATTGAGGGATTGGGATAAGCCATGAAGCGTTTCCTCGCTCTTCTCATCGCCTTTACAATGCTGCCTCTGGTGGCATTTGGTCCAGCTGTTGCAGCAAGCGATGTGGAACTGATCGATGCGGGATACACGCATCAGACTTCGAATAAATTGGTTCACTGGGAGGTCATGAATGACGGGACGGTATTGACCGTCGACGTCGAGGGTAACCTCACGGTCAATGCCTTCAGCAACGGGATACTTGTCCCTCTCTGGAACCTCGATTTGGCCGTAAGCGCCAACGGAGCGAGACTGGATGATGCCCAACTCTTGACGGCTGTTGCCCACGACGGAGGTGTGCTTGTGGTTCACATGGACCTTCAAATTGCGAACCGGAACATTTCCACTGACGCTCCAGTCAATGACATGGATTGGGATTCCGAAGGCGACCTGTGGCTTGCGCACTTTGCAGGTCGGCGCCGTGCAGAAGAATACGCCTCTGACGGGGCGACTGGCACCTTTTCTCCACCTGTTCAAACCGGTTTCAACTCCTTCGTTGTTCTTGCTGACGGGCGAATGGCGCTGGGTGGCTACGACTCAAAAGTTCACATTTCTGACAACGGTGGTACCCTCTTGACCACCCTCACTGAACCAGGCGGCATCATCAATGCTCTGTTCGAAGATCACGATGGCCACCTCATCGTCGGCGCAGCGAACGGAGCGATTTACCGCTATGACACAAATTCGTGGGCGGTGGAAACCCTTGCACTTAGCCATGGCTCTTCGATTATTCACCTCGAAGAACTTGACAACAGCACCTACATCGCAGGTACCCAAAACGGAAAATTAACAATGATTGACGGGGCTACCTTTGTCGAAGGCGAAACCTACACCTCGCAGGGGGCAGTCACGGGTTCAGCCACCCCTTTCACGGGTGAGGTCTACATCGTCACCTCCTTCCTTTCCTACTCCAAGATACGCCTCTACGATCTTGACACAGACGGCGACGGCGTCACCGATACCAACGATGCCTTTCCAAATGAAATCACTCAATGGTACGATGAGGATTTGGATGGCTATGGTGACAACATCGACGGTTTCATGGGGGATCAATTCCCGAACGACGGAACTCAGTTTGTCGATGCCGATGGGGACGGTCATGGTGACAACCCAGCTGGAACAGAAGGCGACCTTTTCCCAAACAATGCTGACCAGTGGGAAGACATGGACGGCGATGGCTACGGTGACAACGAACAGGGCCTCGACGGGGATATGTTCCCAGAGGAACCAACGCAGTGGATGGATTCAGACCTCGATGGCTACGGGAGCAACCCCAATGGCTTGATGCCTGATGCTTGCCCAACCACGAATGGATTTTCAAAATACGACCGCTATGGGTGCTCTGACACCGACCTTGACGGTTATTCCAACCCCGATGACGGCTTTGGTGTCGAACAAGGGGCAGATGCATTGCCATCACAAGGCACACAATGGCTCGATCAAGACGGCGATGGCTTTGGTGACAACACCACTGGCTTGCTGCCTGATGCCTGCCCTTGGGAATACGGTAACTCCACCCGTGCATGGATTCCAAACGCCACGTCGGCGAGCGGTTTCGTTGAAGTCATCTCAAATGGTTGTGAAGACCTTGATGGCGATGGTTGGGTTGATCGAACCGAATCCATTGGCATGGATACCGATCCAGATGAACACTTTGATGCCGATAAAGACGGCGTTGGTTCCAACACTGATTACGATGACAGTCGTCCGCTGGTTCAAACCGAAACGGACCACTGCATGTTGAATTTCGATGATCTTTCCGACGCCTGCATGGGTTGGCGAAGTGAAGCTTACCAATCGTACTTGTCGCGAGACAAAGACGCCAACGAAAGCGATTACTCCTATGCAGCCTGGAACGCGAGCAAGAACGCTGGCCTTCTCGACTCGGGCCTCGATGTTGACAGCAACACCCTCAAGCAAGTCATCGCCGTTGGCGGTGTTGCCTTTGCGCTCCTCTCGCTGATCATCGTTGGTGTTGGCGCCGTCAGTAAACGACGCAAGTCTCAGGCCAACATCAAAATTTACGGGACAGCCCTCCCCCCAGATAAGGGGACGAAAACAGCCTCAGTGGAAGCTTTGGAAGGCACTGCTGGTCTTTCAGCCCAAGGTGGGGTTGAATCGGACTCTGCTTGGGATGAAGACGTAGTCAGCCTCGATTTCACGGTGAATGATGAAGACCTCAATGTCGATGATGCATCTAGCGAATCGATCGATGCTTCGACCCTCTATGGCGAAGAAGACAGCCTCGAAGCCATCGCAGGTATGCCAGCACCTGTTGCGGCCGAAGAACCACCGTCCGAACAAGCCGCAGAAGTCCCGGCAGCAGCGCCACCAATTCCAGCAACAGGTCTACCAGAGGGTTGGACCACGGACCAATGGAAATGGTACGGACAAGAGTGGCTTGACAAGCAAAAGTGATTCAATTCACTTGAACAGTCTCAACGCCAAACAATCGGTAAAGCATCTCGAAGAGCGCCTAATTCCTCACCGGTGTACACTGGCTTTCCGTCCTTCTTCAGGGTGTTCATAATCAGCCATAACACACCGTTCCAGGCAAGAGGGCGAGCAAAGATTTCGACATAGCCACATGCGGCTGCTTGGAGGAGTTTTCCTTCGTCGGTGTTCTCACTGAACAAGGCACGTACCAAATTACGAGCATCAAACTCGTAGCCAGGTGGTCGCCATTCCATCATGGGATCACACCTTGAATGGAGCGAGGTTCAAACGATCGACCAGGTGTTCGACTTCAACATCTGCAACGGCTTTCATCCGTTCTCGTAATGTTTCAATTTCGCCGTCCATTTTAGCAATTTTATGAGCCCGAACGATGTCAGTGAGCAATTCATTGACACTCTTGTGCCCACTTGTGCTCCGCATGGTGTTCAACTGACGTCGAACTTCGTAACTCACACTTACAGAGGTCATTCCTTCACCTGTCATCGCAATCCCTGCTCATGACTGCGTTGTTTAGGCTACTTAACCCCCGCGAAGGAAGCGTTGCTGAATCGAGCGGTTTGAGACCCTTCACCAGCCGTCCAAGGCCTGATTTTCACTGCTTGTTCTTTTGCAGAAGAAGGCGCGGTTCTTCATTCACGCCGAATTCTCGGCGCATTTCTTGCACCCTTTGGTGAAATTCTTTTGCCAGAGTCCAGTATTCGAGGGAACCTGCACCTGCACCTGAATTGGTTGGTTTGTTGAGCAGAACTGTTGGTGCTCCACTCCAGGGTGCTTCTGCAACCTTGACTAACCTACGAACAGTGGTTTTAAACAACTTATTCGGCATTTTCTTGTTGACTTCATCGCAAACATGCCGACTGAGTTTTGATCGAGCATCAACCATGGTCATGGCAATTCCGAAAATTTTCAAGTTGCGGTTGATGCGTCGTTGAATCATTTTGATTGAGTTCATCAGCATACTGAATCCTTCGAGTGCGTAATACTCTGCCTGAACAGGGACCATGACCCAGTTGGCGGCACACATGGCGTTGATGGACAAGAGTCCCAATGAGGGTGGAGTGTCGATGATGATGTAGTCGAATTCATCGATGATCGGCATCAAAGCTTCCCGCAGTCGGGTCTCACGGCCAATTTTGTGACTCAATTCAATCTCAGCACCTGAGAGATGAATGTCACTGGGAAGGAGCCACAAATGACCAACTGAGACGTTATCCGGTGCCTTCTTGTTGTTGTTGCGCATGCTCCAAGCATCCTGCATTGATTCGGTGAGTTCCTCGGGACCGATGAGGTATTCTTCCATCAGTGGAAGGTCTTCACCGGAATCGTTGGTGAGTAAATCATAGGAGGTTTTCTTGACGTTTTTCTTTTCAACACCAAACGAAGTGGCACAGTTTCCCTGCGGATCTAAATCGATCAGCAACACCTTGGCCTTTGGAAGTCCCTGGCGAGGTGACCCCTTGGCAAGTGCTGCAGCTAGGTTCACTGCAGTGGTTGTTTTTGCACAGCCACCCTTTTGATTTGCAACGGCTATAACCATCTTGTATGGGTTCATCTTTTCACCTCCTCGTACATGTTGAGGAGAGGGGTTCTCCCCTTTGAATGCAACCACAGCGGTTCAAACTTCAAGCCGGTTGGATGACGGGTACTGGGACTTCCGAGAGGATCTTCCTCACGATGTGCATGCCAGTAATGCCCCGAATCTTTGCTTCAGGCTTCATGTTGATACGGTGGGAAATGATCTGCAAAGCGATGCCTTTGATGTCGTCTGGAATGACATAGTTTCGTCCAGCGATTGCAGCAGCAGCACGTCCAGTCTTGAACAAAGACTGGGATGCACGAGGCGAAGCGCCGTTGGTAACTCGGTGATCTTCACGTGTTCGCTGAACGATTTCAACGATGTAGGAGAGGATGGCTGGGTCAACATGAACTGTTTCCAAGGCTTTTTGCATGGCAACCACCTTCTTTGGCGAGGTGATTTGCAGAACATCGTGGCCGTCCTTTCCGCGCAACTTCCGTCGTGCTAGGATTGCTTTTTCTTCAGCTCGGTCAGGGTAGCCCATGCTCATCTTCATCAAGAATCGGTCCATTTGTGCCTCAGGGAGAGGGTAGGTTCCTTCTTGTTCGATAGGATTCTGAGTTGCGATAACGACGAACGGTGCTGGTAGTTTGTGGGTGATACCCTCAATCGTCACTTGCTTTTCTTCCATGGCTTCTAGGAGAGCAGCTTGCGTCTTTGGCGGTGCACGGTTAATCTCGTCTGCCAGCAGAACGTTGGAGAACAAAGGACCGGCTCGCAGCTTGAATTCTCCTTCCTTTTGATCGTACATGTAGGTCCCCATGATGTCGGAGGGGAGCAAATCGGGGGTGAATTGGACTCGCTTGAACTTGCAGCCGAGTGCTTGTGCAAACGTGTTTGCCAACAGGGTCTTTGCCAAACCTGGGAAATCTTCCAGCAGTATGTTGCCGTTTGACAAAATACCGACGGTAACCCGTCGCAGGTTCTCGTTCTTACCGATGATGACCTTGCTGACTTCGTTCATTAAACTGTTTGAAATGGCCGAAACAGTACCAATCAAATCTTGAGTTCCGGGGTTTTGACCCATTGCGGGTGCTGCTGTGAATCCTGCTTCCATGTTGAAGGCCTCCAAAGGACAAGTAACCAACCCCACCCTTCCATATATGAATGTGAGGGGGTCGCAAGTCAACAATGTGTCAGCCGTTTGCGTTTTCGACACCAACACTCATCAGCGGCCCCAGAAGTGATTTTCCTTCCGGTGCAATCGAATTAATTCATCAAGAATTTCCTGTTCGATGGGATTGAGATCAATTTTTTTGAGTCGCTTTGCGTGCATTTCAGGGACATCAACATAGAATTCGTCCAATTCCTCGATGTGTCGCCCAACCGTTGGGCCCTTGATCGCTACCGCCACCTCGTCGCCTTGATTTGCTTCTTTGACTTCCTCTGATTCTCTGGTACGTAGGCTCTTGATTTGGCCAACGGGGGTGCCATCGAGCTTCATCAGACGTTGTCCGATGTGAACACGCCCGCCAATGACTCGCATGCCGACGATGGCAGGGCCCTTTGCTCGGAATGTGTGATCCTTCAGATAGAGCAGCCGACCAGGGTAGACAAGCGACTCGCGAAGTTCAGCAGCAAGCCGCTCTGCGGTTTCTTCCCGCCATGCTTCGTAAGCATCGAGCACGTGATAGATGATGCTGCCAGTGAAGAATTTGATATCTGAATCTTCGGCCTGGAGTTGTTCTGCAACTTCCGTGTTGCCTTTGACCGAAAACCCGAGGATCACCTTGTTGAGTGGATCTTGAGCAGAATGTGCCATCAGGATGTCACGCTTGTTGACGGGGCCAACTGTGGCTTGGCGCACGGGGATTTTTAATTTGGCCAATTCGAAACCAAGTGCCTCCAATCCACCAACGGTGTCCGCCTTGATGACGACGCCCTTGCGTTCCTCTTCTGCACCTCTGCAGGGTCCCTTTTTGGTGTGGTCTTTGAATTGGACCCGTGGGAACACTTCTGAGCATTTCGAACACATGATTGGCATGGTGTCGAAAATAGCACGCCATTCTTTGCGAATAGCGGCTTCTGCGTTGGTTCGCTCTTCAGGAGTGTTCGCAAGGTAGAGCGTGGTCCCTGGAATTGTGTTTTCTAAATTCGGTGCAACGATTTTGACACCGCAAGCAGCCTCGACCCGATCAAAGTTGACCCAGCGCTTTCCAGCATCTCGCATTTCAGCCATGCCCTTCGGACGCTTGAGTCCCTTGATGTGGGTCGAAAAGGGTCCATCGTTGGCTGCGAGCATGATGGTGTCACCAACGTTGAGATCACCTCGGTAGAGGATGACATCGATGGTTTTCCCCATGCCAATCTCCTCTCGCATTTCCAAAACGGTTCCTTCCGCAGCGCCGAGGGTGTCGGTGAGTCGGTCTTCGAGGAAACGTTCAGCCAAGCCGACGGTAACGGCAAGAAGGTCTTGCAAACCTTCACCGTCTTTTGCCGACATTGGCACAAAGGCTACATTTTGACGGAAGTCACGGATTTGGTCGTACCGTTCGATGTTGAAACCATGCTCCGAAAATTGACTAAGCATCTTCCAATACCGATCTTCGAACAGGGATTGGACGTCTTCGCGTTGCTCTTTGAACGAATCCATGAACGAACGACCAGATGTTGTTCGCCAACCGTGTATTCGGTCGATCTTATTTCCGGCAATGACGAATGGAGTGCGTGTTTCTTTGAGGGTTTTGAGGCTCTCGATGGTTTGAGGCCGGAGCCCTTCCATGATGTCAACGACAAGGATTGCAATATCAGACACTGAGCCACCACGGTTCCTCAAACTGACGAAGGAGTGGTGCCCAGGCGTGTCGATAAACAGCAATCCGGGTGACTTGAATTTCTTTCCGCCAAGCATGGCTTCGCAGGTTTTGTTGAGCACATCAGCAGGCACCTCAGTGGCACCGATGTGTTGGGTGATGCCGCCAGCTTCACGGTTCATCACGCTGGCTTGACGTTCGCTACCAACGGAACGAACCAAATCGAGGACGCTGGTTTTCCCGTGGTCAACGTGACCGAGAACGGAAACAATTGGCTGGCGGTTATGGCCTCGCTCAATGGTGCTCTCATCTGGAGAATCCGGTTCGGTTTCGTCCATATCATCACCTTTTGAACCCCGCATCGGGGTGGTACTCACTCGTAGACCCAAGCGGTGATCGTTTGATCCCATTCCATCAGGCCCTCTGGGAACCATAGGCCGAGCTCGAAGGCTGCGGTTTCGGGAGCATCAGAGCCGTGAATCATGTTGAAGCCCATGTCCATGCCAAAGTCGCCTCGGATGGTTCCTGGGTTTGCTTCGCGACCATTGGTTGCTCCGATGAGGGTGCGTGCTACGGTGATGGCGTCTTTGCCAGACCAAGCCATACAGACAACAGGGCCAGAGGTTACGAATTTGATGAGCCCGGGGTAGAATGGGCGTTCATTGTGAACTTCGTAGTGGGTTTCTGCGATCTCTTGGCTGGGGACGACGGATTTCAGACCGACGAGTTTGAGCCCTTTTCGCTCAAATCTTCCCATAATTTCTGCTATTAGTCCTCGTTGTACGCCGTCAGGCTTGATCATAACATATGTCGTTTCCATGGAGTTCACCAAACCGTCCGACTGGACCCCCCTTTATGAGCCATACGGCCCTTCGGAGTTTTGAGATTGTCTCCGCTTATGCGGAATGTTTGCTTTATTCAGGAGATGAACTCACTGAATACCGCCCTTCACGAAGTGGCGAGTCCACTTGACGCGACGGGAGTTTCGCTTGAGCTTCAGCATGTTCTTGCGAGCCTTGGAGTTCTTGAACCACATGACGCTTCCGTCACGGCGCACGTACATCATGCCCGTGCCTGGTTCGATCTCTTCACCGGAAAAAGTACAGATTCTACGTTCTGGCATACACTTCACCTCGAGTTGAGCTTACGGGCTTCACGACCGGTGTCTTTCAACATCAAAATGTCGCCGACACGTATTGGACCGAGGACGTTGCGGGAGATAATTCGCCCGACGTCTCGTGGATTAGCTGCATCGTTCACACGGACTTTGACTTGAGTTGCTTCGCCGGTCATGCCAGTACGTCCGACAATTTCGACGACTTCAGCAGGCCATCCGTTGAGTTCTTCGCTCATGTATTTCGCCTCCAAACTTCAGGTTCAAGCCTTGAGTGCGTTAAGCAAATCAACGACTTCGGTGAACTTTTCTTGAGCGCCTTTGGTAATTTCCATGACTGCAATGGATGCTGTCTTCACTCCGTCAGGAAGACCGGCTTCCTTAGCGAGGTATTCTTGAGAAGGCACGTAGCCGTATGGAATGCCTTTTTCTTCACAAATCAATGGAATGTGGGCAAGGAGTTCAGGTGGGTTGACATCAACTGCGAGAACAATGAATTGGGCAGTACCGCGTTCTGCGGTCTTGGTCACTTCATTGCTGCCCTTCTTCAGGCGGCCAGTGTTGTTGGCTTGCAGCATGTCATAGATCTTGTCAGATACTTCTTCAGGTTGTTCAAATCGCACGTGTACACTCATTGGATATCACATCTTCCTCATGTTAAGGCATTCCAAGCGCAGAACCGCGCGGATATAAACACGACGGAAGGATAAGGCAGATCTCAAACAGGGAAACGGTGCAGTAAACAGCCCTATTCATCTTCTTAATCGCCGTACTGAGTGGTATTAATCCCATTCGAGGGTGGCGAATAATTCCTTGACGCCCCGGGCAAGTGCCGGACCTCCGGATATGACATCGCGGGGGTTGGCGAGGGAGCCGGTTGCATGGACTCCGTCAACGTAACGAATCAGTCGAGCAATCGCCCCTCCTGTGAACAAACCGTGGGAACACGCGGCGTGAACTTCGATGGCTCCTTGGCTGCGCAGAGCTTCGGCCGCACGGCAAATGGTTCCCCCTGTTGCAATCATATCATCAACAATGGCGACAATCTTGCCATCAACATCCAAATCCTTGGCTTTGTGGATGATGGTGTGAGCGTCGATCCGGGTCTTCTCTAGGTATGAGAACTCACAGTCAATGGTTTTGGCAACTTCAGAGGCACGCTCGATGGCCCCTTTGTCAGGCGAGAGAATAAAGTCAGGATTGACGGTCTCTTGGAGGTGCTTTGCTAATTCAGGCATAGCGGAGGTGAAGGCTACCGGGACGGGAAGGTCCTGGAGCACTTTAGGTGCATGCAGATCAAACACAATGATGCCATCGCACCGGGAGGCAAGGAGGTGCCCAATGGCCCTCGCCGAAATTGCTTCACCTGGCTTGAACCGTTTGTCCTGTCGAGAATATCCGAAATATGGGATGGCAAGCAGGGTTCCGGGGCCTACATCTTCCAATTGTTGAGGTCCAATTTCACGCAAATTGGCTAAATTGCCTTTGCGTACGTCATTGATTGCCTCCAGCATCAACAATGTTTCGACAATTCCAGAGTCGGGGAATGTGTTTGAGACCAAGACGACGGGTTCTTTTCGTACGGCGTCGATCACTTCGGACGGAATTCGAATGTAGCCCTCAGAGTCGGGAAAACGCCGAGTTTCGAGGGAGTGATGTTCCCAACCAAGGGTTTCTGCAAGTTGTGACGCCAAGAGGCGTGCGTTGCTGCCTGACAAGACGACCATGTTCTCCCTCGTAATGAGCCCCAGCGCCGGACCTTCATGTTCTTTGCGAGTGATGGAAGGTTGACTATTCACTCCAATTCGGGCAAGATCACTTGGTGTATTGGCTCCCAGTGATGCGGACAAGCCAGAGTATTGTGGAGAGAGTGCGCGAGGCAGGACTTGAACCTGCGGCCTCCCGGTTATCAGCCGGGTGCTCTAACCGACTAAGCTACCCGCGCAACTGCAAACCCGCCGACTCACCCCCCCGTCATAAGATTGACGGCGTGGCGAATGTCGGAATCCTTGTGCTTGGAATCACTCGCTTTCGTCGTCCATCTCGTTGATGGTGATGTATGAAGGCAAGGTCAGTACCTTGTCGAAGGTTCGAGAGAGCACGACTTCGTCGAGGCGCTCTCGTGTTCGCGAAAAGGCAGTGATTGGGACGCGAAGCTGAGCTTCGACTCCGAATTCCTTTTGGATGCTGACTCGGGTTTGGACAATGACGCCCTTGTATGTGCGCTTTACTTTGAACAGATCTGTAATGACTCCAATTTCGCGTCCTTGATTGTCGAGGACAGCTCGGTCAAGCATTTCATCAGGTGCGTACAACTTTTCGTCGATGCGCACGGTGTCTCGCCATCGGCGTTGCAGTTCTCGCATGGATTTCGATAGTTTCACAGTTCCATCCGTTCGGATGCTGTGGACCAGTTCTTTTGGCAAAGGTGCCAATTCAGCAGGCTTACGCATAAATTCGTCTGCGATGCCGGCATCCACTTGAATCCGCATGGATCGCACACGGGCTTCGTTAGGATGGTGGCGTTCTCCTACGATCGTTCCTACTTTCTTATCATTCACGTACACATCTCTCTGGAGTAGCTCCTGGATGTCATATTTGTCGTTCGGCATTTTTCCCATCTCGTTGTGCCGGGGTGTGCCCGACTTATCCTCGCCTTTCCTTGAAGGGCTTTATACTCTTTCCCGATTTTAAAGTGATTTCCAATTGAGTTTGTCGTATAATCGACTTGAGTTCCAATTGAAATTCACACAAACTTTCAATTTTAGCCGATGTCGTATAATTTTCTTTTCAATATGAATTCATTTCTAATTCTAGGGAGCCAGGGCCTGGATGGTACGTTGGAATATTTTGATCTTCGAATGCTGCTCATTTAATCTATATTTCAATTGCAGAGGTGGAAATAACTCAGTGTTGACACAAGGATATTTATTTGAGAATGGGGATTCATTCTGGTTGTTTTATCGTAGGATCGACTCAGCTTGATTCAAGAAAGTAAAACAACGATTCCAATTAAAAATTACATTTTCCAATTGGAAACCTGAGTAAATATTTAGTTTCTGATGGCGTATAATTCTTACATTCCTACAGGTGTGAGAGGTGACATCCTCGATTGGTTGATGTGTCAGTGGCGGTTGGTTTGTCCATGCCTCATACCCAAACCGTCCATTTGTGCGGCGAGGCTTCCTCGCTTACATTCGGTTTGATTGAACGCTTGTTGCGCACGGAAGTGCACATCGTGCTGGAAGATGATCTGCATGAACGGGTGTGTGGTGCTTATGCGACCGATCTTGAGTACAGGCAAGCGCCGGTGTCCTGTTCAAGCGATGTGGCTTTGGCTTCAGGACACCGTGTGTTCCTGCTGGGTCTTGGGCCATTGGCTGGGAGTGCTAAGGCTAGATCACGGTTTGATGTCGATGGTTCAGAGCTTATTCTTGTCACACCCCAGGGCGTGGATGTTCCCGCGGCAATGGATTGGGTCGATGCTCACGTAACGGTCCATGACATGCTGCCAATGCGCACCGATTCGATCTGGATGCCAACTGCCCTTACCAGCTGGGCTGATGGGATGTCTGTCGGGAACTTTGCACCTCCCGAAGGTGATGAACACCACTGGTGGGTGAGTGAAATCGATGTTGCAGACGCCCTCGTACGCCTGTCGCTCAGCGCCCAACCGTTCCCTAAGTCATGCAAGATGTCTGGTCGACGGTCGTGGCCAGTTAAGCAAACCCATGAGGAGTTTCAGTTGTTGTATCAACGGACAATGGCAGGGAAGACAGGTGTTTTTGGTGTTCAAGAACTCACGGCAGCTCCAACGCCTCATATTGAACTGCAGTCATTGATGGTCACTGACGCGACGCCGATGAGCATCTCAGTGAACCGTCAAGACCGTCCCGATTTATCGCCTGTTCACGACGCATTGCATGCCGCAGATGGTGATGGCTGGCGTCCCCTTGTACCGGTTCGCACTGCTCTTATGCATTGCCTGGTAGGCTTGCTCGGTGCTTGATCATACAAGCGTTTGAGCGCCGCCGGCAGGTAGGACCGTCAAATCAGTGACGTTGCCGAAAAGGGTCGGGCCGGACATGAACGTGCCCATGATTCCGGTGTCGCCACTTGGGTTGTGGGAAAGCGAGAGCCACGGTCGTCCATAGGCATCGATTTGCATGTCAATGAAGTCTCCAAAGCCACCGCATCGCTCGTAACCACAGGTGGGACTTGCGCTGTCGAGTGGATCATTGCCCGCATTGAGCTGAACCGTTGTGATCAATGGTGTTTCGTTGAAAGCATCGGTGATCACTGAGATGTAACCATGCCAGATGCCATCGCCTTCGGTACCGATGTAGCCGAAAGCGACCCGGCCGGGGTCGCCAGCAATGACCACTGGGAAGCCTGTTCCTTCGAGGTGATCAGGGCCGACCATGATCGCTTCAGACCATGTGTTTGCATCGTCAATGGAGTATGAAAAGTAAGGCATGTTGTCGTTGCCCATCCACATGGCATAGACGTTGCTTTCAGTGTCGGTGTCCACTTGTGCCTCTTCTGCGTTCCACGTATCGGCTGTTCCCGATGCCTCGGTAGGCAAGGGGTGTTCAGACCATGTAAGGGCTCCATCCTCTGTTTTGTACATCGAATAACCGGTGCCTTCACAGCCGATTTGTCCGCGATAGAAGTTTCCATTATCGGCACCGATCAGGTGGGCCGATAACCCTCCACTTTGGCAATCAACGGGTGCTCCTGGCAGTTCAGGTCCCCATGTGAGTCCACCATCTTGGCTCTGGGAGCACAAGGGTGCGGGGTAGTTGCCATTGATGCAAAACACCCAGAGGGTCTCATGCAAGATGCCGCCATAGGGTGAGGAAGCAATCGTTTGATGATCCTGCACCGAGTAAGATGTAGCGACGGATGGGCCGAACCATGAATCGCCTTCATCATCGCTCCATTCGACGGTCATGCCGAGCAGTGCGTGCATATCGAACTTCATGATGCGGTCCGTCCAAGGGTCGACATAGACGTAAGGATCATTCGAGTTGGCCACAGGAAGGACGGGGCCGTAGACGTTCTGGCAACTGAAATCACTCAAACTTGTCATCTCAATCATGTTGCTGCATTGAACGATTGCGGTCGACCCTGAAGGGCCATTGCCGTAACTCGTGAAGTAGATGTTGTCGGTTGAGGTGATGCCCATGGTTGGCTCGAAGGTTGAAAACCCAGTGGCATAGTATGTCCCTTCGCTGAAGAAAGGCACATTGCTTCCTCCAAGCGCTGAAGTGTTGTTCATGGCATTGATTCCACCCGGGTAATGGTACCAGGTGCTGTTGCCCAAACTCTGTTCAAAGGAAAAGAATCCATCGTCTTCATTTTCCATGCCCGTTGAATCCTCTGTGCCAAAGCAGCCGGCAAGAGGCATAAGGGTCATCAGAGCAGCCATCATCAATGCCATTTGTTTGTTATTCATGCTTTTTCACCTCGTACAAAGATATCTGCACCAATCAGTGGAAGAAGGACACTTGCATCCCCTTCGACGCAAACATGAGGGGCTTCAGGGCGCATTTTACCCCACGAGATCGCTTCTCGTAGGCGGGCGCCTGACAAACTCCCATCGTGTTCGGGTGCGGTTGTAATGTAAACTGCAGAATCAAGTCCGCCACGGTATTGGTTCCACCAAATGACGTGATGTTTGGAAATGCCTCCGCCAATCATGAGGGCGTTGGACACACCAACGTCCCATGTCATGTCGCTCATGACCTGTTCGTCGGCGAGGGTATCGATGTGGAAGTCCCTGTGCTTTTGTCGCAGCATAAACAACTGTGCACCAATCGATCCATCAGTGATGCCTGGGATGACGATGGGAATCTTGTGCTTGTATGCCCAGTAAATGATTGAGTCAGGGGTGCCAATACGCTTGCCAAGTTCCCATACCAAATGTATGGATCCAAATCCAAGCCAAGCATCAGCTCCTGTTTTTCCGGTTTCCTTCAAGCGGTCTTGGTACATCTCTTCAAGCACGGGTGTGAGGACCTCTTCGATGATTTCGCCGTAGGACGAATTAGGAACAATCACGTTACCAAGGCGCATGAGTGAGTGTTCACCGAGTTCAACATCATCAAGCTCAAACGAGCCGTGATAGTAATGCTTGTGGGAACGGGCGATGTCGTGGTCGAGCATACCGCAGGTGGTTGAAACAACATTGAACATGCGTTGCTTGAGTGCTTCGACAAAGAACCCACGGGTTCCAGTTGCACACAAACAAGCAGGGAAGGAGAGCCAATTGCAGACCTTTCCTGAATCCCCGTCCACAGCATCAATTTCCGCTTTCATGTCGAGAATGATGTCCCTGGCCATGGCCAGTTTCGTTGCCGTAAATCCGCCTGCAGTGGCCATTTGGTCGATCAAGGATTGTGGGTTCGATAATTCATGGAAGGCGTAGTCCACAACCGGGACATCGAACTCATCGGGGTGAATCGCCATAAAATGTCCACTTGCGTTCTCCACATGAACCTGCCCACCGAGGCCACACCCGTAGGGTGTGCGTCACACCTGCTGCAATTCAAAGATGCGGTCTCTCAAACGAGCAGCTTCTTCGAAATCGAGGTTCTTGGCCGCTACCTGCATCGCTGACTTGAGTTCCTTCAGCAGATCTTCAATCTGGGCTGGCGAAAGCGACCTTGGGCCATCTATTCCAGAACTTTCTAATTGCGAATTCGATTTTCCAATTGAGTTTTCTAGACTTTCGCCAGTCGAGCCATCTTGGCCTGTCCCCGAGCCCCAGGACCCGGCGCCAAGATTCAGGTTTTGAGCCCAATCGCCATCTTTCCGTCCGCCTTTCTTTGCCACAAGACGCCGACTCCCATCTTTCGAACTCGAGGTCCCTGCGATCAAATCATCAATGTCAGAATTCATCTTAGGCAGTTCTTTGACGATGCTTCTCGGCGTGATGTTGTTGGCCACATTGTAAGCATGTTGTCGTTCCCGACGTTCCAGTGTTTGGGTGATTGCGGCCTTCATTGCCTTCGAGATCCCATCGGCATAGAGGATCACATGGCCATTGAGGTTTCTCGCCGCCCGTCCAATTGTTTGGAGAAGGCTTCGCTCGTTCCTTAGGAAGCCTTGCCGGTCAGCATCAAAGATAGCAACAAGGCTCACTTCGGGAAGGTCCAATCCTTCCCGGAGCAGGTTGATGCCAACAATGACATCGATGTGGCCGATTCGCAAAGCGCTGATGATTTCAGTGCGTTCGATGGTATCGATTTCAGAATGGAGGTGATGGGCTTTGATCCCCATTCGGTTGAGGTATGCGGCAACTTCCTCGGCGAATTTGATTGTTAAAACGGTGACAAGGGTCCGTTCCCCATCGCTTATGCGACCGTTAATTTCACTCAACAAATCTGCCATTTGTCCACTTGTCGGCCGCACTTCAATCTCAGGGTCAAGCAATCCAGTTGGCCGGATCTCCATCTTGGCAATGCCTTCGATGTGTTGGACCATGTGGTAGAGTGATTCACTGTCTGGGTGCTTCTTTTCTAAATCACGAGGGCCAGCTCCACCGCCGGATTGGGCATGCAGCAGGCCAGATGGTAGAGGTTGATTGGTGATCTCGCAGAGGTGGCGCAATTCCCGCTCACCCGGCGTTGCAGACACGTAGACCATTTGCGGAACCAGTTTTTGAAATTCTGGGATCTTGAGGGGCCGATTATCTGCTGCAGTCGGGAGTCTGAATCCAAAATCAATCAGGCTTTCCTTTCTCGAACGGTCCCCGTAATACATCCCTCCAACTTGGGGCAGCGTCACGTGAGATTCATCCATAATGACGAGGAACTTGGTCGGGTCGCCGTGGAACTGTTTGGCGCAAGCAGCAAAGAAGTCCAGCAAACAATGGGGCCGTTGCCCTCTCTTTCGACCATCGAAGTGGAGGGAATAATTCTCGATGGATTGGCAGTGGCCAATTTCACGGATCATTTCCAGATCGTAACGGGTGCGTTGTTCAATTCGATGCCTTTCCAATTCCCGCCCTTCACTGGCAAAATGCGCGACCCTGTCATCGAGTTCATCTTCAATTGAGACCAATGCTGCCTCAAGACGCTCGGGACTTGTCATGTAGAATTCCCGGGGGTGTATCCAAGCTTCATCAAGCGCATCGAGCACTTCCCATGTGACTGGGTCGCAGACTGACACTTTGATGATGCCATTGAAGTCGAATTGAATTCGTAGAGGATCGTCCCTGCTTGGCATCCACACATCGACAACCTCGCCTCGTACACGGCAATCGCCCCTGGTAAGGTCGGTTGTGGTTCGCTTGTATTGGAGGGTGATGAGTTCGCGTAGCAAATCACTTGTCTCGATTTCTTGACCCACATGCACTCGAACATGGTATTCGAGGAATGTTTCAGGCGGGTTGAGCCCGTAAATGCATGAGACGGAGGACACGATCACGCAATCGGGTCGTGTGACCAGCGATGCTATTGTGGCAAACCGCTCCTGTTCGATGCGTTCATTGACTGACAGTTCTTTTTCGATGTACATGTCTCGTTTCGACAAGTAGGCCTCAGGCTGATAGTAATCATAGTGGGAGACGTAATAATCAACAGCATTCTCTGGAAAGTAACCTGCCATTTCGTGGTACAACTGCCTTGCTAAGGTTTTGTTATGGCTGATGATGAGTGTTGGAATGTTGAGTTTTTGGATCACCTGTGCCATGGCGTAGGTTTTCCCACTGCCAGTAACGCCCAGCAACACACAGCGTTCTTGTCCATTTTCCAATTGAGTAATCAATTTTTCAATTGCTTTAGGCTGGTCTCCAGAAGGTTCGAATTTCGAATGAAGCACCAAACGCTTTACTTCGGGATTGAGGTGTTCAAGAGCGGCTCCTTCGAGGGCTCGTGAAATGTCAAAGGGATCACGTTCTTCGAGATCTGATTCATCGATTTCCATGTTCGCAAGATCTTCAAAGGCACCATCATTGTCCCATTCTTTGACCATGCGAGATGCCTCCTTCAGATTGTGCTTAACTGGACCCTATACAAGGCTGTTGAACGAAGTCAGGGTAAGTACAACCCACCGTTTACATGCAGCACAGCACCGGTGATGTAGTTTGAATCCGGACCGACTAAGAACGATATTGTGTTTGCCATGTCTTCAGGACTGCCTACCCTTTTGAGTGGGACCTCTTGTTCACGTTGCTGTCGCTTTTCGCTCGAATCCCCTGCTAAGATGTCGGTGTCAACAAATCCTGGAGCGAGCACATTGACTCGTTTTCCTTCTGGGCCAACCGCTTGCGCCAACGAGCGAGCCCATGTGGACAAAGCCGCTTTTGATGCAGCATAGTCCGCTCCATGAGGTGAACCGCGAGTACCAAGTTGAGAGCCAACGACAACCATTCGAGCATTGCTGGTAAGGTGGGGCTGAACGGCTTTCCATACGGCGACAGCTCCCTCGAAATTGACCGCCATTGTCCGACGCAAATTATCCATCGACATATCGGTGGCTGAAATGCGATCATAGGTGCCGTGGTTCAACACCAGCGCATCGATTCCCCGTGCCATCCAGGGGTGAATCCCCAACAAACCGACTTCGCCACCGTCTGAACAATCGACCTTGACGGCGAGTGCATCGTCGCCTCGTTCACGGATTTCATCGACCACCATTTCGGCAGGTTTGGACGAGAGGTTGTAGGTGAGGAGGACATCATATCCATCAGCGGCAAGGCGTTTGGCGGTAGCGGCTCCAATGCCACGCCCCCCTCCGGTGATCAACGCCACAGGTCTGGACATGCCCTTGCGTCGAGGTTGCTGGTGATAATTACGACCCATGTGCGGACCAATTCAATTTTTCCAAAATCAATGACGAAGGATTACAACCGGGTCAAAGGAGAGATACATATCTCTAGAATTCGTAATGGAGACATGTTCATGATCGGCGAAGATCTTGAAACCACGGAAGACTGGAACGCAGTTCGATTGGCAAAGGGCATGGCTTACGCTGACGAGAACCCTGAAGTCGTGCTTCCTGGATTTACGGCAGCACTCGGTATCATCTCGATGCTCGGTGCAGCACTCCTTGTTCGCAAGAACGAGTGAACCCGTTTTACGGTGAACACACTGAGGCGCGTTGGCCTTGTGAAAGCAGGGTCAACGTGCTTCGGTTACAACGAGCACTGCAGAGAGGCTGGGTTCACTCTTCGAGGAATTGAGCGAGTTGTGGTGCCTGCCAGCCTTCAGGCTTGAGCACCTTTCCGTCTTCTCTGCGGATGACCTTTCCATCAACCAATTTCGCCATGTTTGAACGGTGGACTTCGTTAAATGCATCATCATAGATGTGTTGCATGCCGTGATTGATGACGGTACCAGCAAGAATGTAACCGATATCAGCAAGCGCATCGAGCACTTCGACCATGTCGCCTGCACGTGCAGCCTCTGCATACTCTTCGACTTCTTCACGCAACAATTTGATTCGTAGTTCAATCATTTCTTCCGTGCCGAGTCCTGGACGATCGAGCTTAGGGATGTCAAAGGCTTCATTGAATTCGAGCAGCGATGTGACCATTGGGTTCATGCATTGCCCTCAGTGCGCTCGGCCCTTGAACGTTGCAGGGTGGGTTGTTGAATCAAACCATGGCTTGAGTTGGTTCCATTAGCATCACTGCCACGAGCAGAACCCACCCAGTCAACATGGATGTACGAAACAGTGTGGTTTGGAAATCATTCCACTGGAGGCGACGTTGGATGACGACGATGTTGATGATGGCCATTGCACCTGCTGCAACCAGGAAGAAAGGCTCTGACATCGGATTGGCTATGGCGAAGCATGCAAACCAGCCAAACGTGAGTTGAATCGATGTGCGAGTCGTGACCTCATCGCCAAACTGTGAGGGAAATGAATGGATGCCATTTTCCTTGTCACTTTTAGCGTCCATTCGTGCGTAATTTAGATCGAAGGCTGCAATCCAAAGGGCAACCCCGAGTGCGATGAAAAAGACCGCCGGATACCACCCTGTGCCCGTAATCGCACTCCATCCAAGGGAGTCTGCGGCGACTGCAATCCAAGCCCCGGCGGGAGCCAGTCCCAGGCAGAGGCCAAGCCAGAAATGGCACAACCAGGTGTAGCGCTTCAGGTAGGGGTAGACGACAAAAACCACAACGGGGAGCCAGGCCATCATCAATGCAACTTCATTGAGCATGCCCGCGCTCACCAGCAGCATACAGAGGAACACACCACAGAGGGTCCATGCGGTCTTCATTGACATCGATCCCGAAGCGAGATGACGCCCGGCTGTCCGGGGATTCTCGGCGTCTACTTCTCTGTCGATGATGCGGTTTAGACCCATGGCAAGTCCACGGGCACCAACGGCTGCAATGAGGATCCAAGCAAGGTCTGGAGCAATCCAGTCAAACATGCCGCTTTGTTGGTCTGCGACGAATTCGTTGTGGGCGAGAATGTAACCAATCAGGACAAAGGGCAACGAGAAGAGGGTGTGTTCTATTTTGATGAAAGAAAGAACCTGTTTGATGTCCATTAAGCCTTGCCTCCAAAGGAAAGATGCGCTGGCCATTGGTACTTAGCAAGTTCCGGATGTTTAGCGACCTTTTCCAAGGTTTCCTGACTGTGGAGGGTGATTGAGGGCCATCGGCGGACGCCATGTTTCTTTGACGGTATCGGCGTTGTCGCATCCCAACACAGTCGCGCTCGCTTGTTATCGAACGAGAGGCCACGTCCGACGTCGAAACGGGAGGTCAGCTGCCAGAGCAAGCGTCTGCGGGCTTTCTCACAGTGAAGGTCAAGATCATTGTTTGTGATGAAAAGCCATCGGAGCGAAGATTCGGAGTCCAATTGCCAAATCGATTTTTTCAATTGGAGAATTGTCTTCTTCCTTTTTGATTCTGCCCGGTCATTCGAGGTCTCTGACCCTTCCTCAGGTGTTGGCGACCCTTCGATGTCCACGGTGACAACCATGATGCTCCCTCGTAACATTCGTGCGTCTGCGACCCCCTCCATCGAGAGAACATCTTCGAGTTGATCGAATGAAGGAGGCTCAATTCCTCCTTGTCGCCATGCAGGCGTGAACTGACTGTATGACCCCTCAAGGGGTGGTTGCGGAGACCGGGGGTCACTCGCAGGCAATGAAGTGGCATCGATCAGCAGTTTGCTGTGGACGTTTTCATACGGACTTGCGGCCTCAAGGGAATCGGCAACCATCCCGTCGAGAACGATGATATCGGTTGCGATGTCCACTTTTCGATTGAGGGCATCCAACAAAGCATCGAGGTCTTTCGGATCTTGCTTTTCATCGACTGCTATGATGGTTTTTAGGAACATCATTTGGCCCGCCCCGAGCAAACCAATTGCGGTCTTTCGACCTTGGCGAGGGTAACGCTGTTTTGAAGCCACAACTGCGAGGTTGTGAAACCCTGTCTCCATTGGGAGATGAACGCTCTTGACGTCACGGTGCTGGAAATTGAGAACCGGCGAGAATTGCTGCCCAATTGCTTCACCAAGGTGACCGTCCTCCATAGGTGGAAGTCCAACAATGGTCGCAGCGAGCATGGCATCTTTGCGGCACGTGATTGCCGTTACATGCATCACTGGGTATTGGCCGGTCAATGAATAAAATCCAAAATGGTCTCCAAATGGGCCTTCGAGCCGAGTTTTTCCTGGAATGCAATAGCCTTCAATGATGATGTCAGCTTCTGCGGGCACCATGAGGTCCTGAGTCAGTGCTTTGGTGATCGGTAATGATTTCCTGCCGAGGATACCAGCAAATTGGTATTCTGTGAGGTTGTCTGGTAAAGGGGAAATTGCTGCAAAGATGAGTTCTGGTGGGCCCCCCATGCAAATTGCCACTGGCATTCGTACTTCTTTTCCGGAGGCCTCAGCTGCTGCTGCGTGTTCGGCACCGTGTTTGTGAATTTGCCAGTGCAAGCCGATTTCCTTCGGACCGAACACTTGTGCCCGGTACATACCGAGGTTGTGTTCTCCATTCTTTGGGTTCTTTGTGACCACCAATGGAAGGGTGACGAATGGGCCACCATCTTTTGGCCATGTCGTCGGGATTGGGAGGCGGGTCAAATCAGTTGGCAGACGAATTCGTTGTGCATTGCCCTTTCGCTTCTTTTTGGGCGGCATGGCCAATGCATCTCGGAGCAAGGGCAACGCTTTCCATGGCTTCCGCATGAAGAGACCGATGTCTGGTTTCATCATAGCAACCATTCGATCACCAACCTCTGTTGGATGGCTGGCCCCAAGCGCTCGCATTGTCCTGTCTTGACCTCCAAACAGGTTCATCGCTAGTGGGATCGAGCTGATGGTCCCGTCAGGCAAGCGTGGTTGTTCGAAGACAACAGCAGGACCGTCATTTTTGACCAACAAGTCTGCGATGGCTCCCGCTTCGAATTTGACATCAACTGGCCTATCGATGCGCAGCACCTCCCCTCGTTGCTCGAGATGCTCGAGCCACCGCTTGGAAGTTCGCCAGGCCACGAAGATGCGTAGGGTGGCCTTCATTTGAACCGTCGTATTTCTGCTAAGGATTTTTTTAGAACAGGTCGGGGGCCTGATACATGCATTGATAGGCACATGGTCGTGTTACGAGGTATGCTTAGGGGACTTTTCGCACTTACTTGCCTGGTGCTCATGTCAACTTCTGTTGCCGGAGTCACTGCTACAGATGAATCTGATGTCATCATCACTGTGGACAGCACAACCTTGCGGTTCAGTCCTTCTGAAATCACCCTCACAGAGGGCCAAGCCGTCCGCTTCATGTGGAGCGGCCAAGCCTTACCCCACAACGCCGTCGCAGATGATGGCTTGTTTGAATCGGGTGAACCGGCCCGAGATGTCGATTACAGGTTTGTGTTCGAAGTTGGCACTGCAGGCACGCACACCTTCGTCTGTGAACCGCATGAAAGCGTCGGCATGGTCGGTACGATCACCGTCGAAGCAGCCCCTGTTGAGGTTGTTGAAGAAATCGAGGAGCCACCCGTCGAAGAAACTCCTTCATTGTCCTTCATGAGCAGCATAATTGTGACCGCCTTCGCAGCAGTGTTTGCTTCTCGTCGCACCGAATAAAGCAAGCGAACCAACCGTTTGCTTCATGGGCTTCCCCCAACTCAAGGATACCATGGGCGAAGCAGCGCAACAGTGCGATGTCTTGGTCATCGGTGCCGGTCCAGGGGGCGGTTCCGCTGGCTTGCATGCCGCAAGGGCCGGTTTGAAGACAATTATCGTCGAAGCCGATCCAGAAGTCGGAACCCCGGTTCACTGCGGTGAATGCCTCAGCCATTTGGCTGTGGAAAACCTCGATCTTGAAATTCCAGATCATGTCAAAGCGCTCGATGTTACGGGTATTCGTGTGATCTTTCCAGACGGCACAGAGAAACTGTTAACTGAAAAGGGCTATGTGTTGGAAAAGCACCTTTTTGAACGTTGGTTGTGCGATGAAGCAGGAAAAGAAGGGGCCACACTTCTCCTTCACCATCGCGTGACCTCCATGGAGCGAGTTTTGAATAGCGAAAATCAATTTTCATATTGGAAAATTGATGGGAAAGGAGACGGCTTCCCTATCGAATGCAAAGCGGTGATTGATGCATCAGGCGTTTCAGGTGCAGCATCAAAACTTCTTGATATGGGCACAGAGGTCGAAGTTATTGCAGGATTCCAGTATGAGATGTTGGATGTCCCAAACGACGGCTACCTTGATTTCTATCTGTGGCCAAAATACTCCCCTCATGGCTATGTTTGGATGATTCCAAAAGCGGGTGGCAGAGCAAACGTAGGCTTGGTCACCACCGATAAACGAGGTGCCATCAAGTACCTCAACTCCTTCATCGAAGACACCTACTTGGACGGGAAACCAACCGTCAATCCGCCATGGCGTGCGAATGGTGTCAAAGTACGACCCTTTGGTGGTACGATTCCGATCTCTGGACCGCGTTCTCGCACAGTTGCAGACGGTGTGATCCTTGTTGGCGACGCAGCTGGATTTACCTCGCCGCTGTTCGAAGGTGGCTCTCATTTGGCCCTCTGGTCTGGTCGGGAAGCAGCTCAAACAATTGCCAAAGCGCTTTCAGAAGGCAACATGTCAGAAAAACGCCTCTTAGCCTATCAACGAGCATGGAAGAAACGCTTCCCACCGTACCATAAAATTCTCAAAGGTAAAACTGCACTGTATGATTTGACCGATGAAGAAATGTCAGTGATGGCGAAATGCCTTCCAGAGGAACTTGGCAACATGACGCCTCTGCAAAAAATCGGTATTGGTCTGAAAATACTGGTTCGCAAACCGATCCTCCTCACCAAACGAGTGATTCCTGTTCTCCTTTCCTTCGGTTATTCTCGAGCCAAGCATTTCGGCTGGTGAAAGGCGCTTTTACTTCGGAATGTCCTTGAAGGATGCCCTTTGGTCTCACAGCATGTGGGGGGTAACATTGTGGCTGGCCATCATTGCGGCTGCCGTGTTGGTTTTTCGCCCTCTTATCCATGAACGTTCCAAAGCCTCATCTTTGGTGTTGCATGCTTTGCTCCTGGTTCCGTTCATAGCCCTTGCCAGTCGGTTTTTGGTCAACGACACCAGCATCCAACACGTCGTTGCTTACGGAGGCGCTGCTCTCCCGCTAAAGTACCGATTTGCAGCCACATGGGCAGCCCGCGAAGGGCCTTTGCTGCTTTGGGTGGCTTGGATGACGATCTTGGCCTGGTTGTGGCATCGACCCATGGCCAATGAATCCGAAGCCACTCACACCCTTCGCCTCCGCCTTATTCACGGATTCAGCCTCTTGGTGCTTCTCAACGCTCAGACCCTTGATCCATTCAAGGCAGCCTCGCCTTACTTCGTGGGTCGCGGCCTGAATGAATTGCTTCAAACCGACCTCATGGTCATACACCCGCCTCTGATTTTCTTAGCCTATTCTTTTTGTTTGCACGCCAGCGCTATCGCCTTTTCTTCAATGTTCACCGATGCGAATGGAATCAAAGATCGAATGCTGACGACCGTTCGCCCCGGTTTGTTTGTCGCCACCCTTGGCATTGGCCTTGGAGGGCTGTGGGCTTACCTCATCCTCGATTGGGGTGGCTATTGGGCCTGGGATCCTGTTGAGACGGGATCGTTCTTGCCATGGCTTGCGCTTGTTCTTCTTGCTCACCTCCGCACTCGACCGGGGAAGACAAGCGATACAGCATGGATTGGAGGTGGGCTCGCTGCGGGTGGATTGGCGTTATTTGCCACCCTCGTCACACGTGCTGGTGGCGTTTGGGCTTCATCTGTTCACACCTTTGTCGCATCGGACGAGGGGACCGCTCCAACGGATGCCTTCTCACGTATGGTGCTGCTGAAAAACGATACCTTTGCCGGCGTTGAAGTGATGTCATACCTGATTCTTTTGCTGCTCTTTGTCGGTCTCTGGGTCCAGCACCAACGAGCACGGGGTTCAACCGAACCGTCCATGCGAGGGGCTTGGCTGTTTGTACTTCCGTTGGTCGGTGCCACAATCGGTATGCTTGGTAGCCTTGGAGATGGGACCTCAATTCTTCCAGGGTCTGATGTTTATGCCTTCCTTCCGAGTGCAGCTTTCCCATTGTTGCTTTTGCTTCCTCTCACAGTGGATGTATTCACTCGGCAACGTACGCCAATCGAGGTGAAAGGTGGCTGGAGTTATCAGTCGATGATTCAAAAAACGGCTCAGTCGGCATCCTCACAATCTGTCGTGACCTTGTTCAGCCTCCTGCTGTTCTTTGTCGGCATCACGTTGTTGTCTGAAAATGTATTCTTCGGAGCACTTGCGCTGTTGTTCTTCACGCCTCTCTTCTTTGCTCCCGATGCCACCAAGGCTTGGCCGTGGGCTGCTGCAGGTGTTATGCTGAGCCTCTCGGGTGCATGGGCTGAGTTGGTGACTGTGCTCACTGCAGGTGTCACCATGCTCTTGTTCGTAGCCCCATGGCTGTTCGCTTCAGAAACCGAGACGAAATCAAAATCATTTTCGTTGTTCGAAAGAAAAAACCAGATGCAGATTGCTCTTTGGGCATCCGTTGTTCTGGTTGGCATGTACCTTGTCTTGACCCTCGTGTTGCTTTTGGCCAGCATCGATGCGGTGAATTTTGACGCCCACGAAGTCTATGGCACACCGTTCATTCTTGCCTTTGCTTCTGCAATGGTGGTTTACACCGGACGCAAGGGCGATTCGGTACGGACCGCATGGCTCGTTCTTGGCACCCTCGTCGTCTCCTTTGTTCTCGCCATCTGGCAACCTGAAGCGTTTGGCATGGATGCAGATACAACCGTGTCCTCTCTGATTGTGCGTGGGACCTTGGCTTGGTTGATGTTGCCAATGCTGTTCGTAATCGTGCTTCCTTTGATTCGAGAGGTCCATGGCCAGCGAACTCGGAAATCAAAGCAGCCTCTATGGCGTCGAATTCCCTTTGGGGCCCACGTGGTCCACATCGGCCTTGTGTTGCTGTTGATCGGGCACGTCTACACCACCGTTCTCGTCGACCGAGGGGATGCAAGTCATCGCATCACCATGATTCGCGATGAAGTGGTTATTGACGGTAATTACGGCTATGAATTCAATGGTCTTCGCTTCCAGTCTGATGATCTTGAGGTTGGCGACGGCTATGTGGGGGTTCAAATCACCGTGTATGAGCTTGAAAATGGTGCAATTGGGGACAGAATCGGTGAAGTGGAACCCGGTATGATTCGGTTCGACACAACGGCCACCGCTCGCTCTGAAGTCGATACCTTGACGCGTTGGAGCGGCGACATTGTGTTCATTTTTGATGGAAGCCAAGCCGCTGGTCTGATGACTCAAGCGGTTGAAGGCGGCGAAGCTTCGGTTCAGACCGTGCGCGTGACCGTCTACGACCTGCCTGCTTCGCATTCGGTGTGGCTCGGCTGGACGACGATGCTCATCGGTATGGCGATTGTTGTGGCGGGGGATGTCAGCAAAAACAAGAGCCTGCGCCAATATTCTACTGAATCTAATGCCGAAGAGTAAGCCAAGGCCTCTCCAATGGAATTATCAAGGGGGCGACGGTCGCCGGACTACCCGAAAGGGAGGTATTACCATGGATGATGGAACAATTATACACGTCGATTATGAACTCTACAACAATGAAACAGGTGACCTCATCGAGACCACCCGTGAAGCAGTCGCCAAGGAACATGAGGCTCATCAAGAGAGCCGGACCTACGAACCAATGGTTTGCGTCGTCGGTGGCGGGCAACTCATTCCAGGCTTCGATAAAGCCCTCGGAGAAGCAAAGAAAGGAAAGGAAACTGAAATCGTCATCGAACCAGCAGAAGCTTACGGTGAAAAGGACATTTCTCAAATTGAAACCATCAGCATCGACAAATTGATGCGTGCTGTGCAGGATCCAAACGCTCTCTACATCGGTGCTCCAGTCACCATCGGTAACCGCCAAGGCTACCTTTCGTACCTCGCTGCTGGCCGTGCCCGCATCGACTACAATCACCCAATGGCTGGAAAGTCCCTCAAGTATTCATTCAACGTCGTTGATGTTGTTGAAGGAAAGGAAGACCAAGTGGTCGCTCTCCTCCAAGCAAACACCGGCCACAGTGGTTTCGAAGTCAGTTTCGATGGCGAAGATTTGCTCATCGTACTTCCTCAAACAATGCTGTTCGATACCAACGCCGCTATGCTCAAATTCCGTTTGGTCACAACCATTCGGGACGCAGTCGAATGCGGAAAAGTCTCGTTCATTGAAGTCCACGAACCTCGTGGATTCGGTGTTGAAGAAGACGACCACGACCACGACCACGATCACGACCATGACCACGACCATGGACACGATCACGGTGAAGACCTTTCATCCCTTTCAGTTGCTCAACTCAAGGAACGCTGCAAAGCTGCCGGCCTCCCAGTCGGTGGCAAGAAAGCAGACCTCGTTGCTCGACTTTCTCAAGAAGAAGAGTGAACTCGTGGGCCGCCTGGCCTACTTTCACCCTGATTCCCAAAGAACATTGAGGATGATCCATACCCTAGGTTGAGGCACAAACATGTCAAGCACAGCACTCAATGACCACTTGGAAAGCGCCGATGCTGCTTTGCCTGATTCAGCATATTCCGGTGCTGAGAAAATAGCCATTTGGGCCGTCCTTGTGTTGATTGCCACCATTGTCACTGGACTTGTTCTGGCCAATGAAGCAGTTTGGGATGAAGGTCTGAAACCCATTGTATGGGATCCAATTGTCAAAGACGCCGGCGTTGCAGGTGATGCCGGCTATTCGCCTCAGAACACTGCCATTTACACCGGTTCGATGCTTGTCTGCGTCGTGATTCTTCAAGCGTTGTTCCGTCGCGTCGGGGTCCCTTGTGACGACCGTATGACTGTGGCGCTCGTCGCCTGGGTTTGCCTCGCTCCCGTCCTTCGTGTTCTCGAAGATGCAGATTTCTTTACCAGTGAAATGGATGTCTTATTCATCTCACCACTGATTCATCTTCACCTTGCAGCATGGCTCATTTTCATCGCTGTCCTCTCGCAGTGGATCGCCGGTCAGTGGGATGGGGCAACAACCGACCGTGAAGAAAACAAGATCAGGGTTGCCTTGCTTCCGATCCTCATGATCACCTTGCTCTTCCACTGGGGTTTTCTGTATCTACCCGCTTACATCGGGCATGAAGGCATCGGTTTCTTTTGGATTCTGTTAGGATCGGTGGCCTCATTTGTGGTGCTGATTGCGGTTCTACTGAAGACTCGAAACTGGCCTGCAATGACCCGTGGTATGCTTTCATTTGGCTCGGCTGCTGTCGTACTTGGACTTGGCCATTGGGCGCAATTCCTCGCAACACCATGGGCTCAGGAAAGTTCCCGAGTCCTCGAAACCACTCCAATCTGGCCTTTGTTCATCGTCTTAGGTTTGCCCGCATTGGTTTGCTTCGTTCTCTATACCTTCGGCATCGAAGATCTGAGGCAATTGAAACTCTGCGGCTATGATGCCGGAGTTTTGCCAGAGGGGGTGCGTCTAACCACGTGGGAAGACGCAGGGGACCTTGTGAAGACTCACCCAGTGTCCTTGCTTTCACGGAAGGGTCTGCTGGCAACACCTATGGTTTTGGCCATGGTGTTCGGTCAACTCTGCGATGGATTTGCTACGATGGTTGGCATCGATTCATTTGGTTACGGTGAAAAGCATCCCGTAAGCAACGAAGTGATTCAACTCGGTGGGCGCATCAATGATTCAGTGGGGATCGAATACGGAGAGGGTGCTTGGTTCTTCACGTTGGTAAAAATCGCCTTGATTGGTGCAATCGTTTGGCTCTTTGCAGAGATGCGGGTCGAGCAACGTCAACGCCATCTTCGCCTTCTGATCGTATTGGCTGTCCTTATTGTCGGTCTTGCACCAGGCTTACGGGACATTGGACGATTGACCCTTGGCGTTTGATGCCGACGACGCCTCAGTTGTAATAGGGTTAAATGTCGCCCCTGCCTGCCTTCAAACGAGGGGTGGAAATGGACCGATTACCAACACGAGTCAATCGAGCCGACCCCGACTTTGCTGAGCGCAAGTCATTCAACGCTCAACTGATCGATACACTCCGTGAAAGATTGAACGTCGCTTCCATGGGTGGCGGCGGTAAATACGTCGACCGTCATCGCAGTCGAGGGAAGCTTCTGGCCCGTGAGCGAATCGAACACATCATCGACCCGGGAACGGCCTTTTTGGAATTATCTCCATTGGCTGCTTTTGAATTGTATGACGGTCGAGCACACTCTGCTGGCATCGTCACGGGTGTAGGAATGGTCCACGGCCGAGAATGCCTCTTTGTCGCCAACGATGCGACCGTCAAGGGCGGTTCATACTATCCGATGACCGTGAAAAAGCATATTCGGGCTCAAACCGTTGCCCATGAGAACAACCTTCCATGCATCTACCTCGTTGATTCAGGTGGAGCGTTTCTGCCAATGCAGGATGAGGTGTTTCCCGACATTGGCCATTTCGGTAGGATTTTCCGCAACCAAGCACGAATGTCTGGTGATAAAATTCCACAGATCGCTGCCGTCCTTGGCTCATGCACTGCTGGTGGAGCATATGTTCCTGCAATGTCGGATGAATCGATCATTGTCAAGGGCAATGGAACCATTTTCTTAGCGGGGCCTCCTTTGGTCAAAGCCGCTACCGGAGAGGAAGTGAGCGCAGAAGAACTCGGAGGTGCCGAAGTTCACACCGTTCAATCAGGCGTTGCTGATCATTTTGCAGAAGATGAAGCCGAAGCGTTGCGCATGGTACGGAATGTTGTCGAAAACATCGGTCCACGGACACTTGCCCCTGCTGCCAGCGCCCCTGTCGAAGCACCAGCCCATGAGGTCGAAGACCTTCTTGGCCTGATTCCAAGCGATAACCGAACACCCGTGGACATAAAGGAAATCATCGGCCGAATCGTCGACGGTTCACGGTTCCATGAATTCAAAGCCCGGTATGGTACAACACTGGTGTGCGGCTTCGCTCACATCCACGGGCACAAGGTCGGTGTTGTCGCCAACAACGGCATTTTGTTTTCAGAATCCTCTCTCAAGGGCGCACACTTCGTCGAATTGTGCGGCCAGCGTGGCATTCCCCTCGTGTTCTTGCAGAACATCACCGGATTCATGGTCGGGAAGGCGTATGAGGCAGGAGGCATCGCTAAAGATGGTGCAAAACTTGTCACTGCGGTTTCCTGTGTCAACGTCCCAAAGTTCACTGTGATCATTGGTGGGTCCCATGGGGCTGGCAACTACGGCATGTGCGGTAGGGCGTTTGATCCTCGGTTCTTGTTCATGTGGCCAAACAGCCGAATCTCTGTCATGGGGGGTCCCCAAGCAGCCGATGTTCTCACCACGGTCAAGCAAGACCAACGCGCTAGAGAAGGCCTCGAACCCATGATGGGTGAAGAACTCGAGTCGTTCCGTGCCCCAATTCTTGAGCAGTACGAAACTGAAGGAAGCCCATACTATTCCACAGCACGCCTTTGGGACGATGGCATCATCGATCCAAGAGACACCAGGGATGTGCTTGGCTTGTGCATTGCAGCCGCCCGAAATGCACCTTTGCCAAACGACCGATTCGGCGTTTTCCGTATGTGATGAACGCTAATTGAAAAATCAAAAAAGCAATTGGAGAATTTACGATGATAACCATGGAAAACCCTCCCGCAACTGAACTGGTGACCATGACCATTGATGGGTCCCGCGCCAACCTTTTGCTCAACCGAGAGGGGAAATTCAACGCCCTCAATGTTCAACTCATCACCGAGTTGTGCGACCTTTTGGATTGGACGGCAGCCCGGAGTTCCGGAGCGCTTGATTCGCTGAACGATGTCAACGGCACCCCCTACCTCCGCACGCTTGTTGTCTCCGGGGCGGGCCGACATTTCTGTGCAGGTGCGGACATCAACATGATGCGCGATGCTGGTGCGAACACTCCTGAAGAAAACCGAGCGGACTCAAAACGGTTGGATCGTCTGTTCAACAGCCTCTGGTCCCACCCGTGTTTCACCGTTGGCGCCATCCAAGGCGTTGCCCTGGGTGGTGGCGCTGGATTGGTGGCTTGTATGGACCATGTCATTGCAACGAAAAACGTCAAACTTGCCCTTTCGGAGGGGAAACTCGGTATTCTTCCTGCTGTGATTGGCCCCTATGTTTACCGCCGTCTCGGTTCCGCCTGCTTCCGTCGTCTTGCCATGCAAGCGAGCAAGATTGGTTCCGAAGAAGCTCTCCGAACCGGGTTCATCGAACACGTCGTAGAATCCGTCGACGATCTCGAAGGTGCGGTCCAAACCCTTCTGGATGAAGTGCTCACCACAGGGCCTAGCGCCGTGACCTTGGCCAAAGAATTGACCCTCAATTTTGATCGCTGGAGCAGTTCAGATGAAGCTCTGCGAGACTGGACCCTTGATTTTACCAGCAAGATGCGTGGTTCCAATGAAGGGCAAGAAGGCTTGTCTTCTTTCCTTGAGAAGCGTTCAGCCAACTGGAAACCCGAATGAGGAGTTGATTCAATGGTCAGCAAGGTCTTGGTTGCAAACCGAGGGGAAATCGCATGTCGAATTCTCCGAGCATGCAACGAGGCAGGGCTCGCCAGCGTTGCCATTTATGCAGCGAATGATGCTGATTCGATGTTCCTTGAACTCGCCGACCAAGCGGTCCTGCTCGAAGGTGAAACGATTGGGGAGACCTACCTCGACCAACAGCAAATCTTAGCCATCGCCAAGGCCACAGGGGCAGATGCAATTCATCCAGGGTTCGGTTTCCTTTCAGAACGAGCAGACTTCGCTCGAGCTGTTGGTGAAGCCGGCCTGCAATGGGTCGGACCAAGCCCCGAAGCAATTGAGCAAATGGGCGACAAGATGACCGCTCGCATCACGATGAGGGCTGCAGGTGTCCCCGTGATCCCTGGAGAAGAAATTGAACAGGAAGAAGAAGCAGAAGCGCTGGCCGCAATCGAGTCTGCTTCCCATCGTGTTGGCTACCCCTTGCTCCTCAAGGCCTCTTCGGGTGGCGGGGGTAAAGGCATGCGTGCCGTACATTCACCTGAGGATTTGATTGAATCCGCCAAAGGTGCGCGTCGTGAAGCAATCGCAGCATTTGGCGATGGACGCGTTTACATCGAACGTCTGCTCACAGGATCAAAGCATGTAGAAATTCAAGTTCTTGCCGACCGTCATGGTCGCACCGTCCATCTTGGCGAGCGTGAATGCAGTGTGCAACGGCGCCATCAGAAGGTGTTCGAAGAAGCGCCCTGCGCCACGATGACTCCAGACCTTCGTGAGGCGATGGGTCAAGCAGCTGTTGCGGCAGCAGAAGCCGTCAATTACGAAGGTGCGGGTACAGTGGAGTTTTTGCTTGCATCCACGGGCGAGTTTTTCTTTTTGGAAATGAACACACGAATCCAAGTTGAACACCCTGTGACCGAACTCGTTACCGGCGTTGATTTGGTCAGAGAGCAACTTCGAATCGCTGCTGGTGAACCCATGTCGTGTGGCCCGCTGATGATGCGTGGTCATGCGATTGAAGTCCGTCTCTATGCCGAAGACCCGGAAAATAATTTCCTACCTGCCATTGGTCCTTTAGCGGTGTTCCGCCCTCCTGAAGGTCCAGGTGTTCGTCTTGACACCGGCGTGCGTGAGGGTGATTCAGTCACCCCAAATTACGATCCAATGTTGGCGAAATTGATTGTCTGGGCGCCTTCAAGAGCAGAAGCGCTCCAACGCATGCGTCGAGCATTGGATGAGTTTGTTGTTCTTGGAACAACCACAAACATCCGATTCCTACGTGAACTCTGTGATGAACCAGAAGTTGTTACTGGTCAAACCGACACCACCACAATCGACCGTTTGTGGCCCGATGGGTGGCATCCATCCGTGCCTCGTTCAATTGAAGATGCAGCCTTGATGAGCGCAGCCGTTGGTGAAAGCGCTGGCCTCCATCGAACAGTATCTGTCGTGGCTGGAAGTTCCTCTGGTCCAGTGAGTCCCTTTGCCACCCTTCACCGGAGGTTTCCGTGATGCATCACCAATTCAGAAGTCCGGAGGGACCAATTGAGGTGACCGTGGCGAAGCAAGGAGAATCTTGGTACCTTGGTTCGCTTGAAGCAACGCCCATGCCAGACGGGCGTCTTCGTATCCTCAATGATGACGGGACGGTCATGTTTGCCCACCTCGTCAAAGTTGGCGATGTGTGGTGGGTTCACGTCGACGGTCATACGTTCAAGTTGGAACGGGTTGAACCAGGAGCTTCTGATACCGATGATGGCGGGGGCTTGACTGCTCCAATGCCTGGAAAGGTTTTGCAAGTGCTTGTGGATGTTGGACAAACGGTGTCATCTGGGACCACGCTCATGGTTCTTGAAGCGATGAAGATGGAACACCGAATCGTCGCAGCCAGCGATGGAACCGTCACTGCAGTTCACTTCGGTGCAGGTGATCAAGTCGAACAAGGCGTTGCCCTATTGGCGCTCGAAGAATCATGAGTTGGCTGTTCGCCAATCGCCTGAGGCAATGACGACAGCGTCGTCCATGGTGCCGCTGTAAATGTAGGTCCACGCCCAAACCTTTTCGCCATCAACTTCGATTTCCATTAGTGTGCGTTGGAACAATGAATCAGCGGAATCAAATCCATAGAAGCCTTCGACGCGGTCAAGCGATTGAAGGCCGAGAAATACATTGCTCAGTTCGTGCACTTCACCCAACACCCGTCCTTTGGGTTGTGTTAGCATGCCAGGGTAAGCACCCAGGTGATACAGTGTACCGGGAGCATCTGCCTTCCGATGGCCTTTGGTGGTGTGTTGAACTAATGTTTCGTAACGAACTTCATCTTGCATCAATGTGCCATAGACAAAGAGATGCTTTACGGGATAAGAATAGTCTAAGTTTTCAATTGCGTTTTTTAAATCTTCAATTGGAAGTTTTCTTTTATTCAGTCCGCCCTCAATAAGGCTGACATAATACGAAGTGGGGGGCACATACTCGCCTTGTTTGGCAGGTTGAAGTCGATAGGTGATGGCTTCAATTGATGACCCATCAGGCAAAAGGACGTTCACAGATGTTCTTCGGTAGGTGTTCGGATGGCCTTCCTTACGATCCATGTTGGCAATTGCCTTCTCAGTCAAAGAAAACAGAACACCAGGGACCGCATGACCGCATCCAGCAGGGACCACATCTGCAGCCCCGCCTTCCCTTCGGAACGACCGATAGTGAAATTTCAATCGATGATCGGGCAACCAGCACGGTCCAAGTTCGACAACGCCGGACGGATCAACGCCTTTTTCCTCACACCAGATGTTCCAATCATCGATGTCAAGGTTGGAGCCGTATCCAAAATACAGGGTCAAGTTATCTTCCGCCATCAAAGTTAGAAGCCCTCAACGGTATATCAAACCGTTCGCTCAGCCCCATTGACAAGGTTCGAGAACGGTTTGTCCGCCCATCAATGGTTGAAGGACTTCAGGTACATTCACTCGTCCATCTTCTCGTTGGTTTTGTTCCATGATCGCGACCAAGGCCCGAGAAGTGGCGACTGCGGTCGAATTTAGGGTGTGTGCAATTGGCTGGGCTGCGTGACCAGGTTGGCCATAGCGGATCTGCAATCGGTTGGCTTGGTAATCTGTGCAGTTCGAACACGATACAATTTCTTTGTACTGATGTGCACCAGGAATCCATGCCTCAAGGTCGTACTTACGAGCTGCGACCGTCCCCATGTCTCCCGTACAGATGTTGACCACTTCGTAATGCATCCCAAGAGCGTCCCACAAATCGACGCAATTCTTCAGCAGTTCTTCCTGCAATGCCCACGATTGTTCTGGCTTTGCGATGATGATCTGTTCGATTTTGGTGAATTGGTGGACTCGCCAGATGCCCATGTCCGATTGGCCATGCGATCCGACTTCCCTGCGGAAGCACGGTGATACACCGACGATACGAAGGGGAAGGTCTGCCTCAGGAATTGTTTCATTCATGAACATCGCAGTCAAGGGGTGTTCTGCCGTTGCGATCATGTAGAAGTTGTCTGGCTCCACACCGTACATCACTGTTTCAAAATCTGCGAGGTCTGTGACGCCTTCATACGCCTCTCGGTTCATCATGAGGGGTGGTTGAACGAAGGTGTAACCCCGTGCACGGATAAAGTCAACAGCGTACTGCTGAAGGGCGAGTTCTAACCTCGCAAGGTCTCCTTTGAGAAAGAAGAAACGACTGCCTGCAATCTTAGCTGCACGCTTGAGGTCGACCCATTTATTCATCTCAATGAGTTCATTATGAGTTCGTGCCTCAAAGGTGAACTCCGGTTTTACCCCATGCACGCTGTGGACGGTGTTGCCAGATTCATCAGCCCCTTCTGGGACATCTTCGTGGAGGATGTTTGGGATGCGCATTCGGAGGCGATCTCGCTCTGCTACCGCTTCCTCAGTTTGTTTTTCAAGCTCGGTAATTTGAGCCCCTAAGTCAGCCACCTCTGCCAGTATTCGTTGTGCAGCGGCTTGATCACCTGATTTCTTTGCCGCTCCAATACCACGTGCAGCAGCGTTCTTTGTCGCACGAAGTTGGTTTGTCTCGTGTTGAAGGTTGATCCATGTTTGATCTAATTCAATGACACTGTCGATGTGATTGTGGGGGATGCCACGCTTGTCGTGGTCCTTTCGGATCACTTCTGGAGTTGTTCTGAACATGTTGATGTCGAGCATACTAAATCACCTCAGAACGAAATTCCAAATTCAAAAATAGCTGAACCAACGAAGATGTAGCCGCCGATGATGTAGCCGAGGATCGAACCACCATTGAGGAGCGGTAGCCCAGCTTGTGCCTTGCCACGGGCGACATAGGTCATCAGTGCAAAATAGCCGAAGATACCACCGATGAGGGTGGAAATGGCCACGGCGAAAGCACCGCTATGGTCAAGCCACTGCGCAGCGGAAAGGACCAGCATGCCAGGGAAAATGACATCGCCAAGACCCATGAACATAGCATTCTTGCCCTTCTTCTTTTTCTTCGGGGCGTTCTTACCCGGAGGAGCGGGAGGTGCGTTCTTGTCTCGCATTGTTGTGGTCTCTTCAACAAAGGAGTAGCCCTTTTCCTGAGGTGCAACAAGAAGGATTGGAAGCCGCAAATTGATCATGGTATCCGCTAAATCGAGCATGTGCTTTGATTTGTACACTGCCCAAGCATCATAAATTGCTGCAGCGATCATGAACACGATGATCAGGGTCGGTACAAACGCCACTCCAAGCATCACGATGACACCAGAACCAACGAGGACACCGACGGTGTTGACGACGTACCATTCGCTGTGGAGGTACAAGAGAACCATCAGCACAAGTGCGACAAGAACACCAAGGATTAGCGGTGCATCGTACATTTGAAGTCCACTCACAACATCCATATCTGGCGTAATCACGCCCGTTTCTACTGAAACAAGCCCGTTCTCATACATGGCATTGAAATGGGTTGCTCCGTCTTCATCCATGGAAAACCAACCTGTTTGGAAACCGTCTTTGACATCCAAACTAATTTTATCCAAAAGGGAAGTTGTCCACAACCAATGTGCCTGATCTTGGGTGGTAATGAGCATGTCAGTGTAGCCTGAAGCATCTCGGTCCGAAAGGCGGACGGATTGGATGGAATCTCCGAAACCAAGCAACTTCATGCCAATTTGTTCGGAGAAGGCGGGGTCAAGGCTTGCGTTCCATTCGAAACCTCTGACGTCGCCATTTTCTTCACCTAGGAGGATCAATCCCTCAGTAGAGGATTGATTTTCAAGGGTTGATTCCGACCACGGTGAGAGCCCAAAGTCAGCTGAAGTGATGTTGCTCGTAGCGTTGTGTTGGAACAACACGGTTGCGAAGTTGTTGACTTCAGGGAAGTTTGGATCGAAGGCTGGTGCTGTTTCCTCGAGCAAGATTACAACGGCCATGTCCGGAGTGGCAATCAACACTTTGTCCTCATCGAGGACTTCGGCATGAAGGGTCATAATGTGCGCATCAAGGCCCGTCGGAAGTCGCCATGTCGCTTGTTTCACCATCAGTCCAGGGTTGTCTTCAAAGGTGTTGAAGCGGTGAAGGAAACTACCTTCATCAACGATGTATATGGCTCCATTCGTATGGAAGGCAAGCATGCAAGCTGTACCAATTTCGGGGAGGTATTGCGAGTAGTTTTCCCCGTCTTCATTTGTTGCAAATTCGTGGCATGCGAAGGAATCGATTGTTTCTCCAGTACCAGCATCGACGTACCACACCCATGCACCGTTGGCAAATGTGAACACATCATCGTCGATCGTGGCTTGAATACGGTCGCCGTCCCCTGCTGGATAGCGTTCATGGCTGTTGATCCATGCTGGCGTGTCACTGGACATGTTATGGCCTTGGTAGAAGCTGACATTGTCGCCCCATGTACCGGATCCACCCGTCAATTGGGTCATGAGATGCCCGTCAAGACCTGCATGTCCGAGCAGTGATGCATCATACGTTTCTGTTGTTTCAACAGCATATGGCTCAGAGTCGAGGTCAATCATGACCATGTGAGCCAATGGAACGGTTGAATACATCAAGGCAAGGGCAAGGACGCCCATGATACCGTATTTGATGACCCAGTCTTTCTTGTATTTGGCGAGGGCCAAGATACAGGCAGTAAAAATGAAGATCATGACCAATTCAAGAGCGATGTAACGGACTTGTGTGGCACCAGATTCGCCAAATGCATGCAGCCCAGCCACGTCATACCACGGGCGAATGAACAGAGATATAGCAATGGTTAGGATGAACATCCCCATCATACCGAGCATGGAGACCATCTGCTCCTTCATGAGGTAAAACAGGCTGTCCTCTCGACGAAGTTCAGCTTGAACCGCCTCGAATTCTTTTGACACCTTTTTCGAGGGGGCGGAGGGCATCTTTTCTTCGCTCATGTTAACTCGGAGTTCGCGTTTGCATATCAGTATGGTGTATCTCAACGCCCCCTACGGGGGCGGATAAACTGCTTGTCAAGACAAGGCAAGAGGCTATTCACCAAAGGCGGCGTCGAGCAACAGGAGGGGGTTTGGATTGAGCGATGCAAGGGTTTGGCTCGAAGCCACAAAAAAGCGAGGTATGGCGCTTGGTCTTAAGCACACAAAGACCGTCCTGGATCGCCTTCAATTGGCCCACCGGCCTGCGCATATCCTCCATGTTGCAGGCAGCAACGGAAAGGGCACAGTATGCGCTTTGATGGCAGGTTCGCTGACAATTTCGAACATCTCGAACCTGCTCTTCACTTCACCTCATTTGATTCGAGTGGAGGAACGGATTCGGGTGAACGGTGTTCCTGTTGGTTCAGAACAGTTTGAAAGAGCCCTCCTCGCAGTTCATGACGCATCGATTGTTCACCCTGAAGTTCGCTTGACCTTTTTCGAAGTCACCTACCTAGCAGCGATGCATTGCGCCAGCGATTCTGGCGTCGAAGTCCTGATTCTAGAAACAGGATTGGGTGGACGAAAAGATGCCACAAGGTCGGGTCCAGCAACAGCATCGCTGGTGACGGCGATCAGCACGGAGCACCGTGATATTCTGGGCGGTGACTTGGCCCAAATTGCTCGAGAAAAGGTGGCGATTGCTCGACCTGGCTGCCCGATCCTTCTCCGAAAACCTCAGGATGCATTGGTTGAACAAGCCATGCGTGGCGAAGTGGCCATGGCAGGCCAAACCGAACTTGGAGAAACCCCTGGAAAGGCGTTTGAGACCTTTGTTGCAATCGACGCATCAACATCGGTACGCAGGGAGGCTCTGGTGTTGGCAGATGCGCTGTTTGCTGCTGTTGGCTTACCGACAGAAGGCTTGGAGAAAGCCTACTCTCAAGTCAATTGGCCTGCCCGCTTCCAAGACATCTCTTCACACTCATCTGGTTCTCATCCCTACCTGTTGGACGCAGCGCATAATCCATCAGGGTTGCAACGGGTCCTTGCCCAATTGGAACAGCGCATCAAAGTTGCATCGGAGGCGGAAGGGCAAGGTTGGAGTCTCCTTTTCGGCACTTCACCTCAACATGATCTTGCTTCTTTTTGCCAACCTTTGATGACCCTTTGTGCACGTTATCCACCTCGACAAATTGTCCTCACTGAGCCGCAAGGCGGTCGGTACCCTGCAGTTTCGAATGCTACTTTGCACGCACTGACATGGCCTTGCAGCACTGTGACTCCAATCGCCCTACCAAGCGATGCAGTCGAGCACTTCTCAACCCAAGCCCCAGAGAATGTTGGGTTAATCATCAGCCTCGGTTCCCTGTACATGCAAGGGAATCTGCTTGAATGCTTTGGGCACACCAGCGATGAACACCTGTCGTTGCTGGCGAAGCAATGATAGCAAGCACCGCTGTGTGCGGGTTGGTGAGCCAATGAGCAACAAGTGGGATCAGCGTTTTATTGACCTTGCTAAGCACCTCTCCGGATGGAGCAAAGATCCATCCACAAAGGTTGGTTGTGTTGTCGTCGGTGAAGATCGAGAAATCCGTTCGACTGGCTTCAATGGCTTCCCGCGTGGGATCAGCGATGATAACGAACGCTTGACCAACCGAGAAAAAAAGTATCCATTGATCTGCCACGCTGAAGAAAACGCCATCATGCATGCTGCGCGCATCGGGGTTTCGCTCAAAGGCAGCAGTGCTTTTGTGACGTGGCCTCCATGTTCCAGATGCGCTCGCTCACTTATTCAAGCAGGAATCAGAGAGGTCGTGTATCCAACACCAGAGAACATTCCTGAACGCTGGTTGGATGATTTCGAAACTTCGAATGGTATGCTCTTAGAAGCAGGTTTGGTCGTTCGAACAGTCGACCAAGCGGTCTGAACCCCTCCAACCGAGGGTTTCATGCACCCATAGCCAAACGTCCTGCTATGTGGGGTTATACGCGGGTGCTGTGCCTCACCGCCCTGCTGCTGATGTCCGGTTGTGTCACACCCACTGTGCCTCTTGACAGGGTGGAAGACGACACACCAATGGTGGATGAAGATGCATGCAATGGCTTGGTCGTCTTGTGCGCTCGAATGTATGATGAAGTCACCTTCCCTGAAACCCACAATGCCTTTTCGACCCACGATGACGGAATTTTCTATCCAGCTGCGAACCATCAAACCGGTTTGCTGGCCCAATGGAACGCTGGAATGAGAGCGTTCATGATCGATACCCATTACGAAACCCTTGGCGATGAACGCGTTGAAACTGTCCGTCTCTGCCATGGCGATGATGATCGTGGCTTCAGTCCCTGCACCTATGGAAATGTAGACGCTGAGTCTTGGTTGAGCCAACTGAAAGGACTGATGGACGGCTCACCAAACGATGTTGTCACCTTGCTTGTTGAGAACTATGTTCAACCAGATCACCTTCAAGTCGTGTTTGAAAATGCAGCAATGTACGACCGTGCGTTTGTTCATTCCATGAACGACCCTTGGCCAACGCTGGGCGAATTGATCGCTGATCAGACACCGCTTGTTGTGTTCTGGGAACAAGGGCCCGATTTGGCTCATCCTTGGATTCATGACTTCCTTACCCACAGTTGGACCACCAATTTCGCAGAGGAGAACACTGAGGACATGAACTGCGACCCACTTCGTGGTGATCCGGAGCAAGAAGTCTATCACATGAACAACTGGTTGCGGGGCCCTCTTGGTCTTTCAGATCCAAGCCGTGGTTCTGAAGCAAATGACGTTGACTTCTTGATTGAACGTGCAACTGAATGCTGGATTCAACATGGAAAGCGCCCAACCTTCATCGCTGTTGACTGGTGGGAAGACGGCGATGTCGTGGCCGCAGCCCTCGCCCTGAATCAAATGGATTCACCTGTTTAAGCCCAAAACCTGCGGGTTCGGGCGTATTCGATTTCAGCGTTGTGAATGGCTTCCAGCAACCCTTCCATGTTGTTGCGCTGGACCTTTCGTAACAAGCGTTGAGCGGTTGCTTCACCCACGCCTCTGCCCATCAAACAAACCACCGCTTCATAGCCTCGATTTTGAACAATAGCTGCGTTTTTCATCATTCGCCCCTGATCTTTTTCATCTTCCGATGCAACCCATCCTTCGAGCATGCTCTGCATGCCTTCTCGGGCGCATGCAAGCATGGTGCCGGAACACTTTGAGCATCGTTTGATGTCCTTTATTTCATTGAATCGAGCCACTCGGAACCTTCGAATGTTCTTGCATCGAAGGCAGCATAGGACTGCACGTTCATTGACCAGGCGAGTTTTCAATTTTTCACGAACGGCGGCGTTGTCCCAATTGGGCAGCAGTAAATCCCTGCTTGAACGGTTGGAAACGCCCATTGGGCCGCTCGCCGATACTTCGAGCACAATCAAGCCTGTTTGAATGGCGTGCAACACATCGCGTGCTCCGAGAACATCCATGCGTTCGTGGAATAATTTGTCGAGCACTTCCTCCATGACGACGGTGCCACGGTACTTTCGAAGCAAGGCTTGAAGGTTGATTTTCCGGGGGTCAACACCATGCCTCAGGATGCCAAACGTCTTGGCCACTTGGGCAAACCTCCAACGGACCTGCCTTGAATTTGGCAATGTTACGCTCAGCAGACCTTGCAATGCATCAGGCGGTGTTTCTTTCAGCCATCCTATGATGTGTTCAGCATGTATGTCGCCAGTTTGCAGGCTGATTCGGGTTGGTTCATTGACCAAACGCCCCCACTTTCCCGTTTTGGTCGAAGCCATTGCCATGAGGAAATGGCCAAGCGCTTCATTGATTCGAGAACCGTGGCAGGAGTTGATGACGATTGCATCATCGCGTTCCTCAATGGTCATTTTCCGGTCGGTCGCTAGCACGCCTGTGGCTTCAAGATGGTTGGTAATCGTTTCAGCCATCATGCCCAATGCTTCGTCATCGATGGGGTGTTCTTGAAGGGTTGAATTCCGGCCCGCAAAGAGTGCATTGACGTCAATCGCATCCGATGTGTCCTCGAGGTCCGATTCGTACAAACCGAGGTCTTCTGCGACCAAATGCCGCAAGCGTCCAATGTCCCTAGCGATGGCTTTTGGGACCGGCGGTAATTCGCCAACCCATTGAGGGGCATTGGCTTGGTCAGAAACTGGCGTGACAAGAAGTTCTGACTGTTCGGGGTCAGCATCAATGATCATCCATGTGCGCCCCGCCATGACAAATTGTCTTCGGTGCCCATCGTCGTCTTCACCGCTGTCATTGAGGGACAGAACAAACGCCTCGTCGACGTTTCCAAGGGTCCGACGCGTGACGGCATCCCGGACTCGGTAGGATTGCTTATCGGGGATCATCGAGAGGTGATTGCTCACCCATTGGCGCGTACGACCTGCGGTTGAGAACCATCCCTTGGCGAACAGTTCGGGAACAGGAACCTCGAGGGATTTGATTTCCTTTGAAATTTCTTCTTCAGGGACATTGTACCTGGGGCGCTCTTCCGGTAAGGTCAATTTTTTGGCCAGGGCTTCGGCTTGAGCGAGCGCGTAGACCTTTGCAGGCCACCTGTACCATGGGACTTCCTTTGGATCGGGTGTGTGGCGGATGATCCAACTGTCAGCGAGAACCTTGAGGATTGCTTCGGTGTCATGGCGGTTCCAACCTTGGAATTGACTGGCATTGCCAATGATTTCAGTTGCCGTATCGATGGGAACAGCATTGTGAGAGTGGGCCATCAAGACCAGTTGATTGGCAACCACGGTTTTTGGACGGTCGCGCCATTCCACAGGTTCGATTTCGCCAAAAATGGCTCGGCGAGCAACAACGGCTCCTTCGGCGATTTCATCAGCATCCCAGGCGAGCAAATGACCACGGCCGACACCACCTAATCGGTGATCTGCTCGTCCAACCCGTTGCAACATTCGGTCAACAGAGCGAGGGCTTTTGACTTGGATAATGCGTTGAATCTTTCCAACATCGATTCCAAGTTCAAGGCTTGATGTGCACACCAGTCCGGCAAGATCACCTGCTCTTAACCGGTCTTCCATGTCTTGGCGTGTCTCGGCTGCAAGTGAACCATGGTGAACCCCAATTTGGACATCAGGAGCCATTGTTTGGAGTCTGTTCGCGATGGTTTCAGCATCGTTTCTGCTGTTGACGAACACCAAACACGGAGGTTCGGTTCGAAGAACTTGAATCAAGCGTCGGAAACTGGCGTGAACCCGTGGCGTGACGCCGAGTTCGATCCCACCGACTTCGTCTTCAGCAAGCGGTTGAGCGCATTCAACGGTGATTTCTGTGCTGCGGTCTCCCATTGCGATGATGGCTTCTCCTCGTTTAGGGGAAAGCCATTTGGCAACAGCTTCAGGATTCCCAACCGTTGCTGAAAGTCCAATACGTTGTACGGTTCGTCCGGAAAGTGCCTCCAATCGAGCAAGACCGAGGGACAATTGCCAACCCCGTTCACTGGCAGCCAAATCATGCACTTCGTCGATGATGACAGCACGGACGCTTCCCAACAGTTTTCGCAGGTTTTTCCCTGTGAACATCAATTGGAATGTCTCAGGAGTGGTGACAAGCAAGTGCGGTGGTTTCCGGGTCTGCCTCGCTCGTTCGCTTTGAGTCGTGTCGCCGTGACGCAACCCAATTTTGAGGCCAACAGCACCGGCGATTTCTTCCAGTCTTCGGTCAACGTCTCGGTTGAGTGCTCGCAACGGCGTGATGTAGAGAATAGCCAACGGATCCCATGCTTCACTTAGGCAGCGATGGAGCATAGGTAGGACGGCTGTAAGGGTCTTTCCAGAGCCTGTTGGTGCGACAATGATGCGGTCTTCGCCTGCGCACAATTCTGGTAAAGCTGCTGTTTGAACGGGTGTCGGTACCCAACCACGCTCTTCGAGGGAATCAGCGAGGCGTTTGTCGAGGATTGAAAACACACCAGACATACTCTCCTCACCCTCTTCGAGTGGTCCTCGTGCCGACCTCTTTTGAGGATTTGCAGTGCCCCATGGATGGTGAGTTCAACGAAAAACGGTGGACTGGTCTTCAGTCGTCATCGAATTCGTCTTCATCCTCTTGGTCTTCTTCCTCTTCCCAATCTTCTTCTTCTTCAAAGAGGCCTTTGCTGTGGTCGATGCTTGTGCGAGCGGCAATGGTAGCAACGCCAATCAAGACGAAGATGGATGTAACTACGAAGATCCAAATCAACGGGTTTTCTCGTGGAGAGTCGAACCAGCCAAGGTACATTGGGTAGGCGAGTTCAACAGAATGCTCGGCGCTGTTGTCATCATCGTTGACTTCGACAATCAGATTGTCTCGGTCCACTACGACACGCAAGCGATCGACGCTTGTGGCCTTCCAAGTGGAGGTGACCTCGATGATTTCACCAGAGTCAATACCGGCTAATGTGATTTCATCAAACGGTTCGTCCTCATTGCCAGCATAGAAACTGACCTTGAATGGAGCGTTGGTATCGCCGCCTGTGTTGATCACCTTGGCGGTGACATCGACGCTTGAGCCAGGCGAGACGTGGTCATCAGAAAGATCGATTGAACGAACCCGCAACTCTGGTCCAACAGCACCCAATCGAATCCATTGCCGTTCAAAGTCAGTGTCATCGACAGCGAGTTCGGGCACAGGGCTTGCTTCAGAGTTGGACACGACTGGGAATTGGTTGCCTGCCGCATCGTAGCCGCTGACATAGAAGCCAACAAAGTCGCCGACTTGAGGTGTGATACGCCCACCGTCTGTGAGGTCAACAGCACCTGTCCAAATGACATTCTGTCCTTCTTGTTGCATACCGAGCAGGGTTGATCCAGCCCCGATGGTCACCGTTCGGGTCGCATCACGCATGACCCAGTGGACCATTTGCCTCGAACCCGTAAGATCGGCATCTTCTGTGCCGTGAAATTCAACAGGGACAAAGGTTAGGTCATTGTTAGCAGAGATATCGATGATGTTGAGCGGACTTGTTCGCTTTACTACGCGTGGTGCAGCATCATCCACAGTGACTTGGAGTGTGGTTGATACCAACGTACCTGTCATGTCTTCACCGCGTCCGGGGATGTTGGTGATCGAGATTAAGCAGGTCCGGGTCGGCGATGATTGAAGGGTGCTTGCAGCTGAAAGAGGCACTTCAACAGAGTATTCACCTTGGGCGGTGAGGGAACCATCGCTCCACATTTTCTCTCCATCAAACACTTCGACAAGGATACCGACGTCCCGAGGTGCAGGTACGCTGCTCCCCTCATAGACCACAGTTCCAGTGAATGCGAGCCGGTCATCCTTACGAACACGGCTGCCGTCAGCGACCTGTCCTGTGCGGGGTTCACTGATGTCTTCGACCAAGTAATCACTCGGAGCCAACATCAGATCATTTTCAACTCGGAAGGTGTGTTCCAGAAGCAAAATTCGGTCTTCATAGGGAGACCCTCGTTCTTTGTAAATCAAAGCGACATCACCCATTTCTTCATCAGGCCAATCCCATCCAATTTCAAAGTGGAAGGCCAATTGTATCCATGGTAGACCAGATTCATTCGTGGTTTCATGCATAGCACTGGACGACATCAAGGTGATGAAGTCACTTTCAGACCAGAAGGTGTCGTTCATGCCCGAATAGGAGATGCGTTGTGCATCCCTCAACGGGTTCGGTCCTTCAAAGTCAAAGACAAGGGAAATGTGTTCGAAATCAATGGCGGTGTTGGCGTCAATGAAACCAAGCGTGATCGTTTGTTCCATGCCTGCAAAAATCGGGGCATTGTCTTGGTGACCAACCCACTCCAGTCCGGTGTATACTGCACTGGAATCCTTGCGTGTTCGGAAGGTTGCATCATCGCGGTCGAACCCAGCTTCTGATTCAAACATCATGACTTCATCATCGTTGCCAATGGCGGAAAAGAACAACGAATTACCAGCTTGGTCGCCACCGGACCAGAAGTAGGACACACGGCCCATGTTTGGGTTTCGTGAATGGTCGATGGTTGTGATGAACCACTTGTTCTTGGCTTCAGAGGTGTTGTGCACGCTCTTGAGAGCATATTCTTGAGGGTCTGCTTCACCGTTTCTGTTGGTGTCGTGATCTGCTTCAACCCAATACATCAGGTCGAGGCTCATCGGATGGCCAACATCGTCATTGACCATGACTTTGATTTCTTGCTGAGTGCTTGCCGCTTCATAGCCATCGTCAACAGGTGCGTTGTCCATTCGCTCAGGTGAGGTCGCATCGACCTTGTAGGTGCGTTGCCAATCGCTGTTGGAGGCCATCACATGGGTCGGGTCGCGTTCATTGTAGGTCTGTACCTCATAGGTCAAGCCGTCGGGAACATCAATTTCTGGAAGGTCGATTCCGATGAAGAACGTACCGTTGTTGTTGGTGGTGTCGCGTGCCGTGCTTTCCACCCAACCGTTTCGAGAAATGCGAACGTCAAAAGCGCTGTCTTTCGGTGCGTCTTCTGTGTTTTGGAACCACATTGCTCCTTGGAAGTAGAGGGTTTCTCCTGCTGCAACCCATGTGTTGTCAGGTACATCATCCATGGTAAGTTGACCATCATTGTCCCTCACCTTGAGCCAACCGAGGCCGAAACTACGGTTGACTTCCATTGTGTAATCGCTGAGTAAATCAAGCGGTGAATAGCCTGCAGAGCCACTGTTGTCGAGGCATCCAGTCTTGAACCGGACTGCATTTTGATCAGGGAATTCAGACGTTACGTGGAACACCCAGTGGATTTCAAGGATTCCGTTATTTTCTGCCGACCATGAACTTGCATCCATTTCGATGTAATCTTCAGGGTCGTTTGGATCAGGGAAGATGTCCCCGTTCTGCCAGGTCATGGTTGGGTTCTTGGCGATGGAATTGGTTTGTAGGGTAAGTGTGGCTTCAGCCATGTTCGTTGCGTCTTCACCGATGATGTGCCGGGTGACGACTTCGTATGGTTGAAGGCGCTCATGGAGCACTTCGCCAACTGGTATTTGGATGTCAAGATTGATGGTATTGACGGTGTAGGTGATCGAGAACGATTCCAGCGTCAGCACTCCAGAAGATGCAGAGACCAAACCAATCGAAAGATTAGCGATCCCGGCCCCGGTGTCAGGAATCCGGTCGTTCAGGCATTTGAGGAGGTTGTTGACTCCGGAAGAAACCGTTTGGTCTGTCACCGTGATTGGGCCAAGTAAGGCGCCGTCAGCTGCAGGTTTCTTCCAACAGGTTGGCGTTGTCCAAACGTTTTTGTCAGGATCGAGTAAACCACCAATTTCAATCCCTGATTCTTCTGGTGCATCAGCGTGCTGAGCGATGATAATGTTCGAAACCGAGGGGGTGTTTTGGGAATTTGAGGTGGACAATTCAACCCGTAGGCACATGTAGTAACCCGTTGGGCTGAGTGTTTTGGTTTGACCAGATTGTGCCGTCGTCCAGGATTGAACACCAGCACTTCCAGATGTACAAATCGAAGAAGAGGAATAGCCATAGTTGATCTTCATCGAGGTCCCAGATGGGACAGTTGCGTTCCAAGAAATCGTGGCAGCGACTGTGCTTTTGACTCCACTTCCCACATATTGATTGACGTACATGTATGCCGAACTCACATACGAAGTGGTGTATTCGATTCCAATGCCATCTAAAATCGGGGTGGCTGTTGTGGTTCCATTCAGCGTTGCCCGCCAGAGCAGGTTCTGTGTTGCGGTCGGGAATGTTATGCTTTGGCCGGCAGAGACATGTCGCCAGGTGCTGCCACCGTCGTTGGACAAATCCACATCGATGCTGGTGCCGCTTGGTAGGTAGCCAATGATTCCACTCACCTTGTATTCTGAAATCGGTTTGGAAATCAAGATTGCTGCACCCTCAATCATGTTCGAGGTTGATGTTGGTGTTCGAGCGTCATACAAAGCCCCGTCACCGTGGCTGTATATTTTGTGCCGAGATGAACTTGAACAGTATGTTGTGCTGTAGTATGAGCAAGCAAAGCTAAGTTTGCCATCACCGGCTTCAACAAGGCCGTAGTGGCCTCCTTCTTGAATCGGTAGAACGCCCATATGTTCAATGAAATTTCCGTTGAAAGTCAGGTAGTGGTGGTAACTGTCGTAACTGTAGCCAACGCCGCTCTGGTAAGTTTGATCGTATTCATTGTACACAATGGTTGGGTAATTGACCACAAGCCCTGCGCCGTATTGTGTGGGGATGGTCGAGGATGATCCAAGCGTCCATGTACCGTTGACAGAGGTTGGTGAATTCTTGTTCACCTCGTTCAGGTAGTGAGCCCTTGCGGAGTAGCTGTAGGTTGAAACCCACATTTTCCCTGTTGATTCATCGATGTCCACACCGGTGACATAATTTGGACTGAACGACCAAGATCGCTCACATCGCCATTGCAGCCCATCTTTGTCCCCGTCGTTGTTGGTGTCAATTCCACGAACGGTCCATTTTGTCAAGTAATAATACGAATTGTGGGCGGTGTAGACTGTGTTTCCATCCACGGTTGCATCGGTCATTCGGTAATACTGGCTCGCAGTGCATCCGTTGGTGTTGACATCAACGCTTGCCGTCCCGAGATAAGCGCCGGTTGTGGCGTTGACCCGGAGGATCACTGGCACGCTGTACAAACCAGAGGAAGTGTAGCGCATGACGTGGTATTCATCACCCACTTGCACGACGACTCCGATGTAATTCCAGCCAGCAGTGGTGCTTACGCTGAGGGTTGGGAATGTCTTGGTCAAACCGGTGTAGCCTTGGTCACCATTGGCGATGAATTGCCCTGTTGTGTTTTGCACTGCAGAGTCTTTTGACTGGACTTGTTGGGTTCGGCCCATGTCAAGATCGGCGAGGGATGGATTGCCTTTCAGTTCCAGTTGCTGAGAATCCACGTTAATTTGATTCCGGCTGCCCGAGGTGAAAGGAGACGGTCCACTTCCAACCCACGCGCCATCACCAGAACCACCGAAATGGCTGTCAGTGGTGAAGTTGGTGTACGTGGTTTTGCTTGCATCACCGCGCAGTCTGAACTCTGCTCCGGTCACTTCCGCTCCGAACGGTATCGAGAGATCACCGGCGGTGCCGTTCCCACTGCCGCTAAACGTCTTGCTGTACGTGGTCGTACCGTTCTGAAATTGCGTCTCAGTGGTCGCTCCAGCAGCAATTGGTGCCATCAAAGAAGTGAGGAAAATTAGGGTTAGAAATAATGCTTTTTGCATGAAAATCACCAGTTGTCCCTCAATGGGCCTTCGGCCCACCCCCGCCAAAGCATTTCAACTTCGCCCCGTCTTGTCACATCAGGAAGGAAGCCTCAAGAAGTTGTGGGGTGCATGTCTCATCAGGGCGAAGCATGGTACTTGGTATGATTTCAAAATGGTGGGCTGCACAACATGGACGTCAATTGGGTTACGCAGCCACTGCTTCTGGGGCCTCAGGTATTCTCTTTTTGTTGTGTGCCAGTCAGGTGCTTTTCCTACAAAACGACTCTTCATACGGTAGTTTTACCGGCGGCGCCATCGGTTTGGGTGTGTTCTCCGGAATGTTCCTCTTGATCACGTTGCCAGAATTCCTCAACTTACGCGGCCATGCTTTGCTGCTTGAAGAGTTGCACCAAATCGATTCGACGTCCGAACTTCGGCGAAGAAAAGCAGAGGGCGATGAATCTGCGAGCGCCCTCGGTGCAGGTCATGAAGCATCGTGGACAGCATTCCTTGAAAGCAAGGGACTCCGACGGTGAGTCAGAGGGGAGCACCGTTGAAGCGAAACGATCCATTGTCCTCGTTGTTGCGCGAAATGGTCCTCGCTGCCGGCATGATTGGTATTTTGGTGTTAGGGCTGTACGCCCACACAGGCTCAATGCCACCCCTTGTCGTCGTTGAATCCTCATCAATGATTCATGAAGAGAACGGAGCCGTAGGCAGCATCGACGCTGGCGATTTGGTGCTCGTTCACAATCAGCCAATGAGCACCGTGGTTACCTTCGCTGAAGCAAGCGATCCTTCACACCCTGATTATGGGTACGAGCAACACGGCATGGCCGGTGATGTGATTATTTACGATAAAAATGGCGAAGGTGGTACACCGATTATTCATCGTGCAATCCTCGAAGTCGTCGCTCAGCTGACACAATCTCCTGACCGAGACGTTGCTGCCGATGCACCAAGCACGGCCCATTGCCCAGATGGAGGGAGTTACGATGATTCGCTTCTTGATCTCGATGGCGGGCTCGGCACATGTGTGTTGACATGGAATGTTCCAGGGACTGATGTTGTCAACGCTTCAAGCATCTCGGTGGCATTTGACGGCGTTCAGGCTGGCTATTACGACTGTGATCGCATGACCCATGCCAACGTCGAACCGTACCTCGTGGTCTGGAACTGGACCCCTTCACAAGCAGGTTTGGTGACCTTGGGCGATAACAACAACTGCTCCGTTGATCAAGGCTCAATGGTGGTGAACGGCTCGGTCGGTGTTCACAGCGCATCCGGTGTCGTTCGACCGATTCGAGATTCCTGGTTGATCGGTGTCGCTGGTGGCGAATTACCATGGCTTGGCACCGTCAAATTAGCCTTGAACGTCGATCCAGCATCGCCAGGCACAATCTATGTCCCAAATTCATCCTATCTTGCCCTGTTCATCTTGGTTTCAGGCGTGCTCCTCGCCCCGATGGCATTGGAACCATTGCTTCGTCGAATCATAAAAGGCGCGCCGGAAATAAAATTGGCGGCTGATGAACTCGAAGAAGAGTGATCAAGAAGCCAAAGCTTCGTGCAGGTTGAGTTCACGTCGAGCCACAGCGAGGGCTAATTTTGTCGAAATTGTTATTCGGCCTTGGCTCAATTTCCGGCTCTGTCGTTGAATTTCTTTCAGTTCTCCCATCGTGGGAGAAATACTGCGCTGTTCCCACACCCGCAAGCCCACTAACAGGGCGATGCGGACAGCCGATACGACGTGATTATGGCGCAGCAATCCTTTCGAAGTCTTTGCTTCATCAACCTGTTCGACCAACAAACCCTCTGCAAGGCATTCGTTGATGATGTGGTCTCGAAGAAGAGGGGCGCCATCACCGATTCGAATCACGGTGGATGCGTGGTGCACTGCCTTTTCGATGCTACGAATGTGGCCGACCACATCCCCGACAGATTCCAGTTGAGCCATACCCAACAACACGCCATCGCCCATCCATGCCACACCAGGGCGCGGTCCAGGATCAACTCCAAAGGTCAATTCATGGATTTGATGAACGCCACGAAGGTGTTGAATGGCCCGCTCGACAGCGCCATCGATTGATTCGATGGTTGCAGCCACCGGCAGGCCCTCATTGCCCCGCTCAGAGGTTTCGAGTTCCGTGGCCATCCATACGGTATCGCCGTACGGGAGCGGTGCGTGATAATCGAGGAGGTCGAATTTGATGCCTCGTTGCTTGAGGGTTTGCATCAGCTGAAACGCCAATCGGAAATCCGTCGTTCGGACCGCAAGCCTCGCCACACTGGTGCAACAGCAGAGGAGGTTCAAGGAAGTTTGCGCATTTTGGTGACGTTCGGGATGATCTCTTCTGGCCGTGTAGGGTGGGACTTTCTCCGAAGTCATCAAGAACGATTGACATTGATGAGCCACTGTGTCCAGCCAGTATGAACGGGAGTTGAGACAGGTGCTCGCTGGGGTGAATAAGGGTGTTGAAGCCGTCATCCGTTCGTGCACTCTCGCAGAAAAGGAACGCATGCGTTTGGTTCTCGGTCGGCCTTTTTTGGTCGTACGTGCTGCTGGTTCGGGCATGGAGGGGACTGGAGATTTACTTGTTCTTCGTGGCGATATGTGTTTTCCCATTGAGGTGAAAAGCACCAAAGCAAACAAACTCTATCTTTCTGGGAGGACCAAGCATCAGTACGATGCAATGGTCAATGAAGGCGAACGCTGCCATCTGATGCCCTTGTACGCTCATCGCCTGAAAGGGGTCCGCGGTGATTCGTGGCGGATTTTCCGTGTTGAGACATCAAACCTTACCGGACGGTTGAGGCAATTGGAAAAATGGATCCCGCCCTTTCCCAAAACGAGAACCGGCTCCAACTACCTCAATTGGGAAGATGGTATGCCATTGAATCAACTTGTAGCATTGCTTTGCTCCAAAGCGGGTTCTGATGCAGCAACCCTTGCAGGCTTGACTGCACGCGCAAGTTCCCTTGCTCCAGCAAGCAGCCTACCAAACACATCTGAAGATCTTCCACTGCCAGCACCCTTAACGCCGATCTTGCGAGCTCGAACTCAAACGAACGTGCTTGCAGAATTGGCCCGGCGCCGTTCTTCGTAGGCCTCAGAAGTAAGGGACTGCGATGATAAACACCAGCATGAGCAACAAGGCGAGTGAAGAAAGGCTTGATGCCTTGCTCGAAATATGATCCACCCACATCGGATGGATGTTCCACAGTTTTGTTTTCTTACCGAGGTTCTTGACGGCAGAAAGGGTGCCGTGGAGTGTGTCTTTGAACAGATGGCCTCCGTCGAATGGTACCATTGGGATGAGGTTGGTGAAGCCCAAGAGAATGTTCACCCACATCAACCAGAAAAAGAAATTGATCATGAACATGATGCCGCTTGTCCCTAACACTGCTCCAAGCCCATCATCAGCCGCGGTGAGCATTGCTTCTTCCATAGGGTACATCGATACACCTTGGAGTTGGAAGGGGACAATCATGATGGTAAGGATGTGGAATGGTGCATAAATTCCTTTGACCAATGTCCCACCTTCAAAGCGAGGTGAGAATGGTCCTGCTAAGCGATCAATACCTTCAGTGCCAGCCCCAAGTCCTTCCACGCCTAAGAATGGGTCTTCAGGTTGAATTTCCATGGCTTCCAAGGTTTTCTCAGTCCATCCAAGGTCTTGGTAATACTGGTATTTGTCGCCCAAGACAACGCTAAGCGTTTCCAACTGCCCATCTTCATGTTGGACCTCCATGAGGATCGTCTCATTGGCAGAATACAAGTTCAGTTCATCCCGGAAACCATCGAGTCCAATCACTTCGGACCCGTTGATGGCGATGATGATGTCCCAAGGTTGCATGCCTGCGTTTTCAGCACCTCCATCGATAACAAGCGCCCGAACGTGTGGGTGAGGCGTCGTGGAGACCACTTGTCCGGCTAATCCACCGAGCATCAAAAGGCAGACAAAAGCCGCAAACAGGTTGGTTGCAGGGCCTGCTGCAAACATGCGCATCCGTTCTCGGCGAGGCGCTCGATGCAATTCTTCGTACTGGGGTTCTGCAAAGGCGCCGAGGGGCAAGGGTCCAAGTTGCAACAATCCAAACGCTCGTATTCTCATTCCGTGGGCCCGTGCAAGTAAGCCATGTCCAAATTCGTGAATCACCAGGGCGACAATAAAGGCCATTGCGCCCCATCCGAGGGGGATCATTGGATTCAATCCGGGGATGGCCACCAATTCACTTGCAGATGGTGGCGGCGTGGTTGGTGGTGAGAGCACTGCGCCGATGAAGGCCAATCCCATCAACAGGCCGACTAAGAGCATGGAACCGACGCAAATCCACAAAGCAACTTCTCCATAGATGCGCCAAAACCGTCGTGGCTTGGAAACCTTCTCGAGTATTTTCAGACCATAGGTTCCTCGAATCATCAATACGAATCCAAAAACCCTGCTTGCATTCCACTTGTCGAGGGTTCCATTTCGTTCCCAAATTCTGAGAAGTATGTACCACAAAAGTATGAGGAGGAGCCCAAGCTTCCAATCGGCTTGCACCGACCCCCATGCTCCATCCATGGCTTGGCCAACATGTCTTCCGCCTTCAACCTAAGCGAATTGCCTTGGTTGGTGTTGAACAAAGTTGAATACGGTTCGATTGAACCAAGGAACATGGTGTCCCACCGATTCGCTCTTGAAACATGGTGTGAGGAGGCATGGGGCCAAGTTCCGCTCCAAATTTCGGAATGGGCAGCCCATGACGATGTCCTTCAGGTGTTCATCAAACTCAACCGAGGCGTCCTCATCGCCGATTTTGCTATGGATTCTGATGGTGAATTGCAGTGCGAAGAACACCTTCACATCCCACAAGACCGCTGGAATCCCGGGTCTGTTCAAGCCCATCGGACCAATGAAGGCCGTGTCCGCTTTCGCCATCGATCTTCAGAAATCACTCTTTCTGCTCGGCTGCGGGCTCCTGAATGGGGTCAGGCCTTGCTTGAGGAATGGCTGATGCAACAACGCGGAGAAGCGCTGAAGCCCAAAGACCGCAGTCAAAGGCTCAGCAGCATCAATCGAAGTAAGTTAAGCATCGAGCGGAACCTCAATCAAGCGCGCTTAACGCACGCCCAATCAGAACTTGAACTGGTGAAAGAACGCCTTCTCTCTGCTGAATCAGGGCTCAACCCGAGAACCCGTTCGAGCGAAGAAGAGTGATCAGCCCAAACGGACCTTGTAGCGGTCCCTTCCGTTTGCATAGAGCGTGATGGTACCAGAAGATGAGACACATATTGCAAGGCCTTGTGAAAGGGAAGATATTGCACGAGCGGCCAAGTGCCGTCCGCCCTCTCCTGCTTTGGGTGAAAGGCCTGCAGGGACCTGGATGTAACGTCCAGCATCGCTTGCAACGCCTTCCTTGTTGAACAGTATGGCACCATCAAGCCAAGCGAATTCAGCTAAAGTCTCGTGGTTTGCTTCATCGAGAATGGTTCGTTTCTCTGCTGGGTGGCCTTTGAACGGGTTCAACACCAAAGCTGTGGAATGTTTACGCAATGAAGGAAGACCACCAATGGCGAACAAAGCCCCCACTGCGTGCCCTTCGCGTCCACGCCCACCGAGGTGACGAGCAAGTTTCATCAATTGGGTCAACACTCCGAGTTCGATGTTGAATTCTTGAGCCAGGTTCGCAAACCGGTTGGTGTTGAGCATGGTGGTGTCGATCACCATCACGCCATCGATTGGTTCAGCCAAGACGACCAACAACCGTTCACCCCTTGAAAGGCGGCCCTCGCCAATGGCTTGCAGGACCAAGTCATGCATTTGGTTGAGGACGCCAAGGCCGTGTGCACTCAAACTCTCTTCAAGCAGTGTGCATTCAATTCCAGCTTCTTCTAAGTGTTCAGCCACCCGGTTTTGACTCGTCAAGACAGTGAGTGGAATGCCTTCAGGTAGGACGTCTGCAACGAGGCGAACTTTGCGGGCGTTGCTCGCCATCATCAACACAGCGTTGAACGGCTTTCGGTCTGCTGCAAGGGTGCTCTTCACCATTGCCGCAAGGTCAACCATAGGCTCACTCACGCAGTGGTTGTGTCTTCACCAGGCAACTGATCTTCAGTTTCCCGGTAGACAGTGCGCATATTGGAGATGAAGTTTCGTTCTTTAACGACCATTGTGTAGTCATAAAATCCAGGATCTTCTTGACCGTCCAAGAGACCGAGGATGATTTCGAGGGTAAGGCGAGCACCTTCGCGGTGTGGGTAGGCGAAGATTCCCATCGACAATGGAGGGGCAACAATGGATCGTATGTTGAGTGCTGAGATGCTTTCGAACATGTTGGTGTATGTTTCGGGGAGCAAATCACGTCGTGCTTCATCTTGATTCGGCCGGCGGCAATCAGGGCCGACGACGTGAATAATGTGCTTGAATTGTGAAGCCAACTGGAACGGTTCGGTAACGACGTTCTTTGTTACTGCGCACGGTGGTGCGTTGATTTTCCGCATATCGAGGCAAATATTCCGTGTCACGTCGGTCAATTCTTGGCCGGCTTTGTTGTGAATCTGGGCATCAAGCCCTTCGCGTCCAGAGAGTCTGTTGTTGGCTGGTGTGACAAGGACGTCGCCCTCGTAATTCCAGATGTCGCCACCGACAACTCGTAGCGTGCCCCATTTGCATGTTCGAGCCATGTAAAGTTCTGCCATCAGTCAACCAAGTGAGGCCACCTTACTTATCAAGTTCGCCAAAGCGCTGATAAAATGGCCAAATATTGACGATTCGATGGTGGCAACACGGCCAAAAAGCAACTCCTCTTTTCTACCTCGCCCGTTGGTCTTAGGGCGGTACTGCTAAACCCTACCCTCATCACCCGACTTCAATGATGAACTCGAGGCTGACTGCTTTGGCATTCGTCATTTTGCTCCTTTCATCCCCCCTGCTTGGCATGGTTTCTCCGGGGCAAACCGAGGCTGATTCAATCGAACCCCCGGGCGAAGTTCATCTCAGCGCCGCCTTTGATGGATTCAGCACCAAGGCTGAAGCAGTGGTGTGGAATCAAACCCCATGGCCTTCGATTGCAATGCCATCCGGCTTTGATTTCCTCTCAGTCTATGACTACAGCGATGTTGGGGTGCTGATCAACAACAATTCAGAAGCGAGCCGGACCATTGGTTGGGCGTTCATATCAGCCCGAAACATCACCATGGATCGAGTGTTCATTTTCAACAACAGCAGTGCCCCAACAAAAGAGACCATCAATCGCGATGAGTTCAACACTTACTTCGCCGAACCTTTCCTTGAACTGTTCCAGAACCGAACAAATGCGTCAAACATCAACTACCTCGTGACCACAAAAGGCATACCGCTCAGGATCAATGGAGGCGGTGACAAAGCAAGTTTTGATCAGGAATTGTCCTTGCTCGGCGGTCTTTACAACGGAAGCGTTGGTGCAGGATCATGGGTTAATCACGGGTATGGTCCACTCGCTGGTGGAGGCATGGAAGCGTTTAGTCGCGAAACCTATGGTTTCTTTTTGGTCACTCGCCTCACCGGTTACACCGTTGAAACAGCGCTCGGTCTCATTGAAAAAGCCAACAACAGCCTGGGCAACCGTGGTATTTTCGCTCTCGATTTAGCAACCAATCGAAACGGCTCAGGTTACAAATTCTGGAACGATGACCTCTATGTTGCGAACACCTCATTGAATGACACGCTTGGCCTGGTCACTCGGTTTGATGAAACTTCAACCTTCATGACCAACATCTCCAACGTCATGGGCTATGCATCATGGGGGTCGAATGACGATGGTTGGTCGAGCAATGTTCTGCCAAACGGTGGATTTGACACGGCCAACACTTCGTGGTCCAGTGGTGCCGACTTCTGGAACGTGACGCTGCCGAACCTTTCCACGGGTGATTCGTTCAACTGGAGTCTGCAAAACGACGTGACCCATGGTGGAAGTTCTGCTATGGAAGCTGCTGTAGCGGCTGAATGCATGCCCGAAGCAGGTCACGGGGTCCAAGGCATCTTTGCAGAATTTTTCGATAACGCAGGTGTGAGTTTTAGCACAGCCTCGATGCCGTCGCTCATCGATCGTGTTCCAGACCACACCCGCATTGAATCACAACTCGATTACCCTTCGCGAAACAGTGCCTATCCCGGCCTCGACAATCGTTTCCAAAACGATTGGGGCGCCCGTTTCAGCGGCCTTATCGACGTTCCAGAGGCGGGAAATTGGACTTTTTACTTGACCAGCGACGATGGTTCTGAACTGTGGGTCAACGACACCAGCCTTGCTACGAATTATGGCAGCCATGGTATGCGGGAGCGTTCAGGAATCATCACCCTTGATTCCGGCCTCCACGACTTTAGGATTGAGTTCTTTCAAGGCGGGGGTCCTCACGGTTTGATCTTGCAATGGGAAGGGCCCAACCAAAGCAAAACAGTGATTCCAGCTCCTTCCTTCCTTTTGGCAGGGGATTACATTCCCGCCCCTTCGAACCTTCAGCATCACTGGTCTTTTGAAGACACGACCGGTTCCATCGCTGATGATTCCGCATCAGGAAGCGCCAACCTAACCCTCAACAACATGAATTCGAGCAACTGGAGAACTTGTGTTGATGGCGGATGCTTGTGGTACGATGGGGTGGATGACTTCCTCGAGGTCGATGTTCAAGACTGGAGTGGTAATTTCACTGTCAGTCAGTGGGTTTGGGCCAACACAACGAACCTACCAAACTATGCCTCAGTGTTCGCAGTTGGGAGCCAAGCAAGTTCCAATGCCTCTTTCCAGCACGCTGTGTTCAGTGGGGAATGGCGTCTTCACAACAATCAAACTCATTCCTTTGGCGCAATCAATGCTCAGAATTGGACTCATCTTGTGACCGTGTTCGATAACGGTGCGGTCCACCAGTACCTCGATGGCGTGCTGGTCCGAACCACAAACTTCCCCCAAGGAAGCGTTGACAGCATCGAATCCTATCGTTTAGGTGTCAACCGTGCAGGAAGCAGTTATTTTGAAGGAATGATCGATGAAGTGATGATTTGGAACAGCGCTCTAAGCGATGGAGAAGTGACCACGTTGAGCCGTGATATTTTCCTTGACTGCGCCGCATATTCCGGTAACGGTCAAGCGGCTGCGAGTTTACAACAAACATTCGCCATCGGACCTCTTGTTGAGAACCAGGGGTGGCTGACATCAGCACAAGGCATGCGGACGGGGGATATTTTTGGGACCTTTGAAATCCTCATTGAAGGGCTGGATGCCAACGGCACGGTGGTTTCTTCCGATGTGTCTTCATCGACTGAATTCGGGACTTCATGGTCGTCGCTCACGATGAGGTTTGATCCAAGTGAGGATGCAGTTGAATTGCGAATCACTGTCCCTCTTGATTTGGTGGCAACCTCGACCGATGGTTCGGTCTTCCTCGACTCAATAAACATCCACCCAATCCGCCCCAGTCATGGTTGGGTGAATGGTTCGATAGCAGAAACAGCGGTTTCCACAGGTGCGCGTTCTTTCGCCCCAGGTACGACCTATGGTCAATCCCTGATCGCTGATCTTCTCGAAGATGGCGTTTCTGGCGTTAAGGGGTATGTGTACGAGCCATACCTCCAAGCAGTTGGACTGTCAAGTGTGCTGATGACGAGTTACGCCAATGGGTACAACCTAGCCGAGTCCCACGCAGCTGCCAACTTGCAAACCAGTTGGATGGGCGTGACGGTTGGGGATCCGAAAATGGCACCTTATGCCAACCTCATTCACGATGTCAACATCATCGATGTGCGCGTGCCTGACAATGCCTCCTATGGCACCAACACCACCATTCAACTGGCGATTGAGAACAGGGGCATGGCTTCCGCGACTGGGTCATTGTTGATTCAAGACATACAAGGGAATGTTGAATTATACAACGGTTTCCTTTCCCTCCCTGCAGGAGATCTTCAAGGTTCAAGTCTCATTCTCAACATCACCATTGTCCCTCAGAAGACGGGATGGATGGACCTTCGGATTCGTTACGACAGCGATGCCAACGCAACAGAACGTGTTCTTTCGAACAACCTCAAGACCCTCCGTTTGTGGGTCAATGAGCCCCCTGCAGTGGATTCGATTTACTGCGATTCATCGATTTACGCTCGAGGTGACAGTTTCATCTGCACCGTTGAAGCCAGCGACGATGTTGGTGTGACGGCTGTCAACATGGCATGGACCGTGGTTGCAGACTCCTCAAATTTGTCGAATGCCTCATGGGTTAGCCAAACCCTCGGCGTTTTGGATGCTGTGCGATGGCAAACTTCGATCACATTACCGACCAACCTTACGCTCGGTTCGTTGGTCATTCAAGCAATTGCTACCGATGCAAGCATGCAAGAGACGCTCCGGGTTGTTCCAGACGTCGCCCAAGTGGTCGACGCCCAAGCCCAATGGTTTGGGCCTCATGTGAGTGGGGTTGATTCTGATGCTTGGTCGGGTGCAACACCTCTGGTGTATGCTCCAACTGGTGGCTTTGCACGCGGTGAAAGCACGCCACTGAAGGTTTGCGTGCTCGATGCAGATCACGATCCTGTGTCGGAAGCGCCTTCGGTTCTCTCTTCGCGTGGTACCATTGGTAATTGGACCCATCAGCCTCAAATCGATGTGAACCATCATTGCTACTCAGGATCGCTCTTCCTTGAACCGGGGGTTTCTCTCGAGAAGACCTCTTTGGAAGTTCGTTCCTCTTCAGGTGCCCTGCTCAGTTCGCGCCTGATTGGCATCGAAGACATTGACCCTCAGGTCTTGATTGAACTGATTGATGCAAATGGAGCATCACTCGACCGGGTTCGGGGGGGAGGTGGTGAATTCCTTCAATTGACCTTCTCGGACCTCGATGATCCACTCTCTGCAGTGACTGGGGACCTCACGGTTGAATGGCCTGGGGCTTCACCACTTCTGTTGCCATTGGATGTTGCTGATATTGAGACTCCATTGATTGTGGAATTGACTTCCATCGAACAACCGCTTGAATCTGGGGAGTTGAGGGTCATGGTTGATGCGACCGGACGGCACGGTGCCACCATCGTGCTGGAACAACGGTTTACCTTCATGCTTACACCACCACTCATCGTTGAAGCAAGTGTGTGCGATGTTACAGGTCAGGTTCAATCCTTACGTTTCGGTGAAACACTCACATTGTATGCTTCCATTGAGAGTGAACGCTCCTTGGAAATCCTTCAGGCATCCATGTCTCAATTAGGTTGGTCTGTGAACGCTCCAAAATTGGTTGATTCAACTGTGTTGGAAGACCATCCTGTGGATTGTCTGGCCTCGAATGCCACCTCCTTGACTCCGAATCAGTACCTTGTTGGGTTCCGATTGCGCCTTGATGGGTCCTTCATCGATGGTGGGGGGCAGATTATGCTGACCGTTCGGGACATTGACGGCTTATCCAGTTCGTTGATGATCCCTATCGACTTCTTCCATGCTGCCCCATCCCTTACAATGGAGGCGATTACAAATGCGACAGCGGGTGATCGAATCGAGCCTATCGCTTATGTTCATGACTTGGACGGCCTCTCCGATGTTGAATGCCTGGCGGTTGTTTCGAACAATGGTACAGCGTTGGCAAACTTCTCTTTAGAGGCACAAATGGAGGGCACCTCTCAAACCAATGCTTCGTTGTCCTTTGTCTTCCCAACGACCCCTGCCTTGGGCAACTCGACCCTTCGGTTCAATTTCAGTTGTCAAGATGGATGGGGTCAAACAGCTTCTGTTTGGTCTGAGACAACCATTGCACCAAAGCCACCCTGCATCGATTGTGCTCTTTCTGATGTCGAAACAACCGAGGCCGATGTTCTCAGCCAGATTGGCCCTTGGCTGTTCGGCCTCATCGTCGCGCTTGCCATTGTAGCGCTTGGTGTAACGGTCCAGGTGAAGCGAGGCTCGACCGAAACGACTGCTCCACTTTGGTCTCACGATGACGACGAATCCACAGCCGCTTCTCCTGAGGCTTTGCCATTGACGATGCTTGAAGGATCTGAGATACCCGCTGGTTGGTCTGCAGAGGCTTACTTGGAATGGTTGACAGGACCTGCTCCAGATGGTTGGTCGGATCTTCAGTGGGACGCCTTCAGCGGGGAACAGATGCCATTTTTCGAACATCTGATGGTCGATGAGATAGAGAAGAGTTGAAGTCCTTTGGCGTACCGCTATGGTTGATTACCATGGCGGTTGGATACGTACTCATCAATGTCGAACCTGGGAAAGAACACGAGGTTTACCTCGCAGTGAAGGACATGGATCATGTTGTAGATGCGACGCTGTTGTTTGGCGATCATGATTTGATCGTCAAGCTTGAAGCTGAAAGTTTAGCGACCATCGCCAAGTCGGTTGTTGAAGCAATTCGGCAGGTGCCGGGTATCATCGATACCAAGACTCTTGCTGGGGCAGAACTCTAACTCAAATCTTTCATCTGGACTGCCGGTTTTGAAACCGAGGCACTGGGGCTTTGTGGTTGAAAAGTGGTCTTTGGAATGGGGTACTGCGCTCCCTATACTGAGCAGTGTTGCCTTTGTTCGGCAAAACTATTATATACTCAGTGTTTCACAAACCTTACCGGAGGTAATCCGAAATGTCTGATAAAAAATACTTTGTTCTCATGGAGAACGGAAAAGATACGAGCCAGGTTTTTGCAAGCAAACAACCCCGTGGCGCCGCCCTAAAAGCAGCAACCCGCGGACATACGACCATCCGCCTACGAGAGCGTGGCACCAAGCGTGTTCACTGCTTCAAAGGCAGCATCGCAATGGTACCAAAGCCAGCGAACGGTCCAGCATGGCTTCCTGATAAGATCAAGAAGGCCAACGTCAAGAAGACCGGCATCGAACACCTTTGAGTTCGATACCATCATCCTGAATGACCTTCGGATGGAGTGAAGCTTCGTCCGTTCCCGAAAGGGTAGCCGCCTTACCGCCTCTTCGGAGGCGGAAAAGGCTCTCAACCTTCTTCTTCTGTTCTTAACACTTGATTCGGCGTGCCTTGTGCGATGAAAAGTGCCAATCCAATCATTCCTAATTGTGCCACAGCTCGTGCTATGTGAGCCGTATTGGAAAATGTGGTACCCATCAGCGGGATATCATTGACCCACATGTTGAGGTTCGCCCAGTACAGCACGATGAGAAACACCGCCATGGCTTTCCCAGCATTCGGCCGGGTTGCAGGTAGCAGCATCGATGCGCCAATTGCAATTTCAACCACGCCGCTTGCGTACACCCAGAACGTAGCATCCCCAAGGAGGTCTGGTACGATGGGCTCAAAGAATTCAGGACCTGTGAAATGTTGAATGCCAATCCACACAAAAGCCGCACCAAGGAAGAGGGCAGATCCGATGCGCAGGCGTTCAAGCATTGACGCCATAGCAACCACGATCAATAACGAACGTTTTGACGGGTGATGGTGCGCCAAATACGCTGCAGTGGATCGTAATACCGGTCGACCACACGTTCTTTCAATTGGATAATTGCATCGTCTGTGATCTGAATGCCTGCAGGGCACACTTCGGTGCAGCAGCGTGTAATGTTACAATATTCAATGCCGAATTCCTTTTTGATTTCTGGAATTCGATCCTCTGTATCGAGTGGGTGCATTTCGTACTGGGCCAATCGAACAAGGTTTCGAGGTCCAGCAAAGCCATCGAACAGAGCGTGATCTCTGAGCACGTGGCACGTGTTGACGCACAAGAAGCATTCAATGCATTCACGGAATTGCTGAACTCGGTCAGCTTCCATTTGATTGAATTCCCAATCCATGGTTGCTGGACCATTGATCGGTTTGATCCGTTTTGCAACTTCATAGTTCCATGAGACATCTGTGACCAAATCCTTGACGTGCGGGAAAGCCTTCATTGGACGAATCTCAATGGCTTGACCTTCTGGTGTTTCGGCTACAACATCGCTCATGCGCGTCATGCACATCAAGCGAGGACGGCCATTGATCTCAGCCGAGCATGAACCACATTTGCCTGCTTTACAGTTCCAGCGAACGGCCAAATCTGGTTGCTGTTCATGTTGGATTCTGTGGACGCAATCAAGCACGACCATGCCCTCGTCCAGCTCAATGCTGAAGGATTCAAGTTTGGCGTCATCGCCTTCGCCTCTGAGGATGTTGAAATCTTGTGTTTTTCCTTTGAGTACCATCAGTTTCCACCTCCTGCCTGTTCAGCAGCGCGTTTTGCAATCATTGCTTTGACTTCCTTGATGGCGTCATCAAGGTCTTCTCGCATTGGCTCGATGTCTTCTTGTCGGACCTTTATCTCACCGTCGGCCATGTAAATGATATTGATGATTTTGCCCCAGTTCTCGAGTTCACCAGGGAAATCGTCACGGGTGTGGCCGCCTCGACTCTCTTCACGGGTCAGGGCTGCCAATGTGGCGGCGGTTGAGACATCGACCATGTTCTTGAGGTCAAGTGCTTGATGCCAACCTGAGTTGTACTTACGCGATGATCCTGGGAAACAAGCATCTTGACGCTCGTCGAACGCACGAAGGTCATCCATTGCTTCGGTCATTTCTTCCTTTGTTCGAATGATACCAACCTTGGCTTGCATCATGTCACGCATTTCATCGTAAATCTTGCCGGGGTTTTCCCCGCCTTCCCGGTTGAGTGGTGCCAACATCACTTCGATGGCGGATTGAACTTGAGCATCTTCGATGCCAGGTTGGGCGAGGTTTTCGGATCGCTTTGCTGCGTGTTCGCCAGCTCGCTTTCCAAAGGTGATGAGGTCGGAGAGTGAATTGCCACCTAACCTGTTTGCCCCGTGAAGGCCTGAGGCGACTTCACCGCAAGCAAAGAGTCCTGGGACGTTGCATTCCTGTGTTTCAGCATTGACTCGGACGCCACCCATGACATAGTGGGCCGTTGGACCAACTTCCATCGGTTCTTTCGAAATGTCGACACCAGCCAATTCCTTGAACTGGTGATGCATCGAAGGGAGTTTCTTCAGAATCGCTTCTTCTCCACGGTGAGAGATGTCGAGGAACGCACCACCGTGTGGGGATCCACGTCCTGCTTTCACTTCAGAGTTGATGGCTTTTGCAACAACGTCACGGGTGAGCAATTCTGGCGGTCTTCGAACGGTTGCAAGCTTTCCTGAAACGACTTCTTCGACCCACTGATCGCTTTCTTCAATGGTGTCTGCGTGATCACCAGCAAACATTTCTGGAACATAGTTGAACATGAACCGTTCATCCTCTGAGTTCGTGAGGCGTCCACCTTCACCTCGCACACCTTCGGTGACGAGGATCCCTCGGACGGATGGTGGCCAAACCATTCCTGTTGGGTGGAATTGAACAAACTCCATGTCGCGGAGTTCAGCACCAGCCCAAAGAGCAAGGGCGTGACCGTCTCCGGTGTATTCCCACGATCCTGAGCAAACAGACCAGCATCGGGTGATTCCGCCTGTTGCGAGGATCACGGATTTCGCTGAGAAGGCGTGGAAGTCTCCATCAACACGGGTGTATGCGACGCATCCAGTGACGCGATCCCCTTCTTTGAGGAGGTGTCGAACGGTGTATTCCATGAAGATATCAATGCCTTCGTGGATGCCTCGCTCTTGCAAGGTACGAATCAGTTCGAGGCCGGTAGCGTCGCCAACGTGGGCAAGACGCGGGAAGGTGTGGCCGCCAAAGTTTCGTTGATTGATTAGGTTGTTTGGGGTTCGGTCGAACACTGCGCCCCATTGCTCAAGTTCACGAACCCGATCAGGTGCTTCTTTGGCATGGAATTCAGCCATGCGCCAATCTGCAAGCCACTTGCTGCCTTTCATGGTGTCGTGGAAGTGGACTTTCCATCCATCCCGTGGATCAGCGTTCTGTAGAGCAGCTGCACAGCCACCTTCAGCCATGACAGTGTGGGCTTTACCCAGCAGAGACTTGGTAATGATTGCAGTTTTTGCCCCGCTTCGAGCCGCTTCAATCGCAGCACGTAGGCCAGCGCCACCGGCGCCAATGACAACAACATCGTATTCGTGTTTGGTGTATTCTTCAGTCATCCATCATCACCTCAAAGAGCAAAGAGCACCATGTCGCTCAAGACATCGGCGTCAACCGCTAAGACCCAAAGGTCACCCAAGAATACGAACGTCAATGAAGTCCAGAACCAGAACCCGTGGGAACGGTTGAGGGCAGTGATGCTGCCAAACAACTTGCCACGAAGCCGTGAAATTGGGGATGTCCATCGGTCGAGGACACCGCCCGTGAGGTGGCGTAAGGCGTGGCAAGAGGTGACGTACATGGTCAAGAGAAAAGCCTCGAATCCCATGACGAGGGTGCCGATGCAGATGCCCCATCCTTGGGATGCTCCTTCGGTGAAGTGCAATGTGTGTGTGACATCCCACCATTTGATGGCCAAGATCACCATTGCTGCATAGAGGAAATACCGGTGAAGGTTGTTGACGATGAAAAGGCGCTTCTCCCCTTTGTAACCCAACTTCTTGTTGATTTCAGGTTCATCGACCCAGCAAGCGACAGGGCTGGCAAAGAAGGTGCGGTAGTACACTCGGCGCATGTAGTAGCATGTTCCACGGAATCCAAAGGGAATCCACAGCACCAGGACCGCTGCATTGACCCAACCAGGGTGATCCCATTCATTGAGGCCGAAGAGGCTCCATTCGAGCACGTTTGGGGAAAAAATAGGTGACATGACGGTCGCCCCGTTAATGTCGTATTGAACCGTATCTGGGAACAAAAACAACCTGCCTACGGTGTAAAGCAGAGTGATGGTGAGAGCGATGCCCATCATCAAGGGTTGCGACAACCAATTGTCGATTCGATTTGTGCGCCCCAGCCCGTTCAGGACTGGAAGTTTAATGCCTTCACCCATCTATCTCACCCACCGTCCGAGGACGCCTGACTTCATCCAGCACGCTGGGGTCTTTGAGGTTCACCATTCGCATTGTTAGTACCTCAAGTCGCAGTGTCCCGTTCACAATGTTGTTTGTTCGAAGAATGAAAGCCCCTCTTCAAGCACCGTTTCATTGGCCCAATAGGTCTTGGATTGCCAAGCGAGTGCTCCGCTTTGGTCGATCAATTGGAGGGTGGGGGTGCTCGGGTTGCCATAGGCTTCGTAGAGCGGAAAACCAGTTTCGCTTTCTGAATTGAATTCGTAAGTGGGTGTGTCAAGGGATGGAATCACCACTGTCCAAGGCGCATAGTGTGTTTCGTTCGAATCGATTGCAAACGTTTCCATGACATCTTCTGCCGTTTCAAACTGAGCCCATCTGTGGACGCTTACCACAGTGATGTTGGAGGTGTTGAACCGTCCTTCATCCATTGAGGTTCTGATCATTTTTGTCCAATCATGGCACCCGGAGCAGCCTGCGCCAATCCATAGCAACATCACTGGGCCATCGACCAGGGTTTCCTTGAGGTCGAATGTAGCACCACCATCTTCAGTGCGGTCAAGTGTTGGTGCCTCGAATGTCATGTGGATTGGAGGTGTTGTTGAGACTCCCCCGTCGTCGATGGTTTGGGGAGCGATGCATCCTGTAACAAGGCCAAGGCATATGCAGATGAGAACGAAGTGCTCATGCCGCATGTTCTTCACCGGTGGTCGACCCAAGCGCCTTGGGTTGAACGGATGGTCGAAGAGCAACGCGTGGGCGTTTTACATCTTTGAACCATGTATCCATACCATTCCAATCAGGGCGCATACCGAGGTCTGCAAGCACAAGTTTGCTGCTGATCCGTGCGCTCTCGAAGATGGTTGGCAATCCGCTTCCGGGATGTGTTCCGCCACCGACGATGTAGAGGTTGTTGGCTTCTTCAAAGCGGTTGTGTGGGCGACGCCATAGCATTTGCTTGAGGTCGTGAGTCAAGTTGAAAACAGCTCCTCGGTAGATGTCCGAGGCGCCCCAATCATCAGGTGTGATCACGGTTTCTGACACGATGTGGTCTGCGATATCCTCGTAGCCGAGTTTGCCTAATTGCTTGATGATGGTGTCGCGGAAGTCGTCTTTGATGTCATCCCAAACGATGGATTTGTGCTGATTTGGGACTGGAACAAGGACATAGATGGTTGACTGACCTTTTGGAGCAAGGGAGTCATCGGTGATCGATGCGTTTTGAACATAGACTGACGGGTCATCCCAGGTAAGACGGTGGTTTGTGATGTCTTCCAGATTGTCCTCGTATGCAGACGATGCGTAAATTTGGTGGTGTGGATGGGTGTATTCCTTATCGACGCCGAGATAAAGCATGAACGTTGAGCAGGAATAGCCTTTCTTCTCGAGCTTCTTGTTCGACCACTTCTTTCGCTTTTCATCGGGGATGAGCGTTGTCATTGCATGAGCGAAGTCGGCGTTAATGACGACCTTGTCTGCTAGGATTTCTTTCCCTTCGATTCGTACACCGGTGACCGTTTTTCCTTCATAAATCAGGGACTTCACTGGCGTGTTCAAGTGGATTTTGACACCCAGGCCTTCTGCGATTTCTCCCATCCGTGCCGTGATGCTTCCAAGTCCGCCTTTGGCGTGGAAAATACCGTGCTCATATTCGAGGAATGCCAAGATTGTGAACAACGATGGAGCGTGGAAAGGACTCATGCCGAGGTATTTGGTTTGGAACGACATAGCGAGTCGCACTCGTTCGTCGTCGAAGTGCTTGCTAAGATCGCTGGCCACACTCGACCAGGGTTTGAGGATGGTTGCAACTCGAATTGCTCGCTTTGAAAGCACGTCGAGGGGGCTTGACCATGGGGTCTGGAGGCATTGCTTTGAGAAATCGAGCTTCTTTCGGTTTTGCTTCACGTAATTTTTGAATCCATCTGCGTTCTTATCGCCAGAAAGTTCACGGATTCGCTCGGTCATTTCCTCAAGGTTGCTGGTTGCATCAATGTGTCCACCTGCTCCGAACACCAGACGATACATTGGGTCAAGGGGCATCAAACCAAGTTCCTTGTGGGCGTCGAGGCCGATGGCTTGGAAGATTTCTTCAATGACTTCAGGGTAATGGAAAAAGGTTGGTCCACGGTCAAAAGTGAAGCCGTCTTTCTTGAACAATCGAGTGCGTCCGCCAACGGCTTCTGCTTTCTCAAGCACGGTGACATCAACGCCTGAGTGGGCGAGGAGGAGTGCCGAGGCGAGGCCTCCGGGCCCTGAGCCTACGATGATTGCGGTTGGCGCTTTGATGGTTGACATGCCTCCGAACCACCGGGGTCTCCATATAAAGGGCCGTATCCATCCTTGTCAAAACACCGTTTAGGAAGCCAAAGAAAACGGTGGATAGGTGAAGGCATCGCTCTCGGTGCTAAGCATCTTAAGGAGGCTGTGATTGGACCAAATTACAGCCTTAGGTTGTACGGTGATACCATGAGCGATTGGAGTTTGAAGAACCCATACATGAGCCAAATCACGGAAAACTATGTCCTGAACGGCAAAGGGTCGAAGAAAGAAACCCGGCACATTGTGTTCTCTCTTGGCGACTCAGGCCTCGATTACAAGGTCGGTGACGCCCTTGGTGTGCTCTCTGAAAACCCCCCTCACATCGTTGAAGAATTGATCCAGGTTCAAGGCTGGGATCGCAATGAACTTGTTTCAACGCACAACGGTGAACGCGATGTCTACACTGCACTCAAGAAGGATTTTGAAGTGCACATGGCGAACAAGAAATTCGTCCAATCCCTTGCCCACAAGGTTGTTGCAAGTGGCATGCGTATCTCCCTTTCCATCGTAGCCCGTTCCCGAAATGGCGAAGAATGGGCGGCCGATGACGAAGGCGATTTGCCACCTGGTCTTTCACCTGGCCAACCCGTCGATGACCCTGTTTCAAAGGTCGAAGCACTCGTCGGTGATGCAAAAGCTATCGAAGACTACCTTTGGACCAGAGATTACGTCGACATCATGCGTGAATTTGATGCCAAGTACACACCTGAAGAATTCCTTGAGTTGGCCGATCGTCTGAAACCTCGTCTCTACTCGATTGCTTCATCCCATGATGCCCACCCTGGATTCGTTGAACTCACCGTTGGTATTGTGCGATTCGAATACAACGGGCGTCCACGAGGCGGCTTGTGCACTCAGTTCATGGCTGATGAAATTGACACATCAGGCGCACCGATCGGTGTGTTCATGTCACCAACCAAGTCATTCATCCTCCCAGAAGATAAGGACGTCGACATCATCATGGTTGGTCCAGGAACTGGTATCGCACCGTTCAGAGCCTTCATGGAACAACGGGTGTTCGATGGTGGCGAAGGACGCAATTGGTTGTTCTTTGGCGATCAATCCTCGAAGACCGAATTCTACTATCAAGAAACCATCGAAGGCTGGATGGACAGCGGCGATTTGTTCAGGTTCACGACCGCTTGGTCCCGTGATCAAGCGGAGAAGATTTATGTTCAACACCGCCTCATTGAGCACGGTGCCGAAATTTGGCAATGGTTCGAAAATGGAGCATACTTCTACATTTGTGGCGATAAAACCTACATGGCAAAAGACGTTCATCGTGCCCTTATTTCGATTGCAGAAGAACACGGTGGCATGTCCAACGAAGACGCCACACACTTCATCGAGAAGACCATGATGCGGGAAGAAAAGCGTTACTTGCGTGACGTGTACTGATTTTCGATATAAAAAAAGCCCCCACTCCCTCCGAGGAAGGAGCAGGGGCGGCTCTCCAAATCACTCTGATTTGGTGGTAACGTCTGACTCAATCAGCGAATCACTCTTCGCTTGAATCGGCGTTGGCGATCATTTCATCGATCTTCATACCCATGAGGGCACCAACACCAATGACGAGGCCGTCAACAAGCCAAGGAATGGTGACTGCCATTGCATCTTCTTGTCCGTTCATGAGCATGGAAGCCATGTCAGCAGCGGATTCAAAGTTGACAATGGTTGCCATTGCCATTACAGCGATTGGCATTGCCCATGTGCTGCCAGCCTTTGCTTGGATTTGTCCAAGGATTGCACCAGCAGCAAGGAGACCAACAACGCTCCACATTGCAAACTCGTAGCTTGCTTGACCATCCGGCCATGCTTGGCTGTAGGTGACAAAGTCAGGTTGCAATTTCGACATCATAATGATGGCGAGAACTGCTCCAACGACTTGTGTGATCAAGCGGATGACTGTTCCCATCCACATGTTTTGATCCGTCATGTCGTCAGAGGTCATCGCGTGCATCCATGTCACAGGTGGTAGGATGTGAGCGCCCGAAAACGCCATCCAAGCCACACCAAGGGCCAACATTCCACCTAGGGATGCCATGCCGAGGCCGGCAACCAAAGGTGCAGAGGTACCAACATCGCCACTCCAGACGGTGATCCCCATAATCAGCCATGTGACGGTGAAAGCACCGCCAAGTTCAGTCATTATATCTTTTATTTTCATTTCCATAATATTTTCCCCCTCCGTAGAGAGCGTTTGTTACCTTATTTGCATAGTATATAACCGCGGAGGGGGAGGAAGTGGATTTTTAGCAGTTTTAGGCCGTTTTTTCAAAAAACCGGTGTGTTTTAGAACACCTTAGTTGCAAATGGAACGAGAAAATGATACTTTTCAGCCACTTGAACCGGCAACTGCCACGAAAATAGACCGTGCTGATCAAACCGGGATCGGGACACTCGAAACAGGGATGCCGCATGCTTCTGCTGCATCTTCCATCTTCTTGGTCCAAACAGAGTCGGGTCCTGGGAACGCAAGCATGTGGGTTGCGCGTTCTAACATTTGATCTGCTAGGCTTGCTTTCGCTTCCGGTCGTCCCGTGTCAGTCGATATGTTCGGTCGAGGTGCGGACCATGCTTCAGTGAACACAGCAAGTGGAATGTTGTTGTTATCGCACCAACGTTCTGCAAGATAATCGACTCCACTCGCTCCACCGAGAATGATCATGTCTGGGTAGGCGTTGACTTCAACCCACTCATCAATGGCATTTTCCAACCATGAGTAATTATAAAATTTTGAATTCCCACAAATGACCAAATTTACAATTCGTCCATCGGCGTTTAGGTCGCGGCCAGCGAGCCGGTCGAGGGCTTCGGCTCCAGTTTGAGGTGTCGGCGTCATGTTTAACGAACATCGTACAATGATATGAACTCTCTCACTAATTTGCATGATTTTCGCAGAGATGTAGCAATTTCTTTCCGCTTTCTGGAAGTAAATCTGCCTTTTTTGGTTCGGCACCCCACTCCGCTGCGACCTCCAAAAATACCAGTTCTGGTTGATTTTCAACCGTTGGCATCATAGAGTAATTCCTCCTCGAGCAACCATGACCTTCAAGCGAGTGCTGATTGCGAACCGTGGGGAAATCGCTCTTCGAATTCTTCGTACCCTCCGAGACATGGGCATTGAAGCAGCCATTATTCACGGTCGTGAAGATCGTCTTTCATTGCCAGTTCGGCTTGCTGATGTGGCCTATGCCAACAACAAAACAAACCCACTCGACACGTACTTGGACATCGAATCGGTCATCACTGCGGCAAAGGAAATGGGCTGCGACGCGGTCCATCCCGGGTATGGGTTCCTTGCAGAGAATGCAACCTTTGTCCGACGTTTACAAGAAGAAGGCATCACCTTCATTGGCCCCTCGGCAGATGTGATTACGTTGCTTGGGGACAAAATCGAAGCACGCGCTGCTATGGAGGCAGCAGGCCTTCCGACAGCCAAAGGCTCTTCAGAACCAATTTCTGATGCGGGGGTGGCATCGGTCCTCGCCGAAGAAATTGGCTATCCTGTCATCATCAAAGCTGCAGCCGGCGGCGGCGGTATTGGTATGCAAATCGTGGAACAATCCTCGGAGTTTGAAAGTGCACTCAGGCTCTGTCAGTCTCGGGCCAAGTCGGCCTTTGGTGACGAGCGTGTCTTCGTTGAAAAATACATTCAAGGCGCTCAGCACATCGAATTCCAAGTGCTCGGTGACGGAAAGAAAGCCATCCACTTCGGCGAACGCTTCTGCTCAATTCAGCGACGGCATCAAAAATTGGTCGAGGAAGGTCCTTGGCTCGACGATGCCAAGCGTCAAGAAATAGGTGACATGGTTTGCCGTGGTGCAGAATCTGTCGGCTACAAAGGCCTAGCAACCTTTGAATTCCTCCGGGATGCGAAGGGTGACTTCTACTTCCTTGAAGTGAATCCACGTGTTCAAGTCGAACACACAGTTACAGAAATGATCACCGGACACAATTTGGTGGAATTAGGCATCCGTGTTGCTCAAGGAGAAGCGTTGCCCTTCGGACAGGAAGATGTGACCTGGAACGGCCATGCAATTCAATGCCGCCTCAATGCTGAAGACCCTCGTAAATTCATTCCAAGCCCAGGGCGTTTGTGGGAATGCCACTTCCCCTCTGGCTACGGTGTTCGAGTCGACACGCATGCGCACCCTGGCTATGAGATGCCAGGTTGTTTTGATTCCCTCTTGGCAAAGTTGCTTGTCTGGGGACGGGACCGAGATGATGCAGTTCGCCGCATGCGAACCGCCCTCGATGAAACCATGATCACAGGCGTCGAGCACCTCATCCCCTTGCATCGAAGAATCATGGACGAGCAAGATTTCCTCGATCGAAACATCACCATTCAGTACATCGATATGCACCAAGAGTTGCTCGGCTGAGCGCAAACGCTGCCGCTGGCTTTAGGATGGTTGTACCTTTAGGTCGCTCAGTTGCATAATTCTTGATATTTGACCGTGGTGGCACCTTGAAGTAGAGCCCCCATTTGGCTGGGCTATGGATGTCCTTTTGGTTGGCAGCATCGCCTATGATTCAGTCACTTCACCCGCCGGTCAAGTCGAACGTACTCTGGGTGGTTCGGCAACCTATGGCGGCCTTGCCAGTGCGTTTCATGCCAAGCGTTTGGGCATTGGTCAAGTGGGATTGGTTGGCGTGGTCGGTGAAGACTTTGCCGATGAAGACCGTTTGGTTCTCGCAAGTCATGGGACCGACCTATCTGGTATCGAAACCGCTCCAGGGGAAACCTTCCGTTGGGAAGGTGCTTACCAAGGTTCGATGGCTGAAGCAGAAACTCATGCAACTCATCTCAATGTCTTTGAGCACTTTCAACCAAAGGTCCCTGAGCACGCCCGAACCCCGAAAGTCACGTTTTGCGCCAACCTTCACCCCGCCCTTCAAGCGAGCGTTTTAGATCAAACAACGCCACAGCGCCTCTCGATGTTGGATTCCATGAACCTCTGGATTGACATCGCTCGAGAACCGTTGCTGGAAGTGATGCAACGCGTCGACCTGATCATCATCAACGATGGAGAGGTCAGAATGTTGGCCGGAGATGAAAACCTCATTCGAGCAGCGCATGCTGTTCGTTCGATGACCTCAGCTGCGACCTTGGTTGTCAAACGAGGTGAACATGGTGTTCTTGCTTTCCACGGGGAGGAGATCATTGCATTGCCAGCGTTTCCAACCGCAGATGTTCGAGACCCCACCGGGTGCGGCGATACCTTCGCTGGCACCTTGGCAGCCTACATCGCAGCAGGGGAAGGTCCACTTCAACGCAACGAGTTGCGTGCAGCGCTTGTTGCTGCAACTGTCTCTGCGAGTTTCACCTTGCAATCGTTCGGTGTCGAGGCTCTGCAAAACATGAGTACGGATGCTTTTGACGAACGCATCACTCGATTTGAAAGCATGCTCGGCTGATTAAAAATCAATCCTTGCTAATCCTGAAACACCTGATGTTGATCGGCGCTGCTCATCGCTTTCAGTCAACTCATCAAAGGCGAGTTCATCCAGATCTTTGGTTTCTGTTTGTGCTTGGCGTTCCTGCTGGATTTGCTCAGCAAGTGTGTTCCTGCGCGTGATGTGTTCAGTCAGACGATCGAGTTCTTCTTGAGGGAGTGAGCCTCCACGTTGGTCTGAAAGGTTCGCCACACTGTTGACAATTTCTTCTTGATGGGTACGGGATGAGCGGTCACGAAGTTCTTGACTGCTCTCAGTCTCTTCGGGGATTGTTTGATCGATTGGATGTGCTCCGGTGAGGAGTCTTCCAGCCAGGGAAGCGCTGCGAGATAAGCCTTGAACGACCGACTGCACACGAGAGGCGGCTGGCCTTCTGCTCTTGCGAACTTGGAAGCGGGGGTTGTCGTATCCCGAGGTACGAGGTTGAATTCCGTACTGGCTACGGGTTTGGGTTTGGACTGCAGGCGTTTCTTCATGAACCATTTCAGCATCCATCACCGCTTCTTCACGACGAGCAACATCAACCAGCGAAGATGGGTCTTCATCGGCGAACATGTCGCCAAATACATCTTCGAAGATGGGTTCAGAACTCATAGGTTCAGGCTTCTTTTGAGGAATGTGGGCGCCATCAGGGCCCATGAAACTCGGTAGGTAGGTCAGCGGTGCATCACTCAATTGTCCAACCATGGGCTGTTGAGGGGCCTGTTCCCCGTCTCCAGCGATCCTGCTGAATGACCGCTCCATATTCCTCGGTTGTGGTGATGGGTATGGGTGTGATGGGTGGTGTGTGACTCTTGTTTCGGCCAACTCAGGGCCTGTGTGAGTCAGAGCACTGCGGCGATGACGGGCATTTGCTCTTCCTCTTTCGATCAAGCCATGCTCAGTTGACGTCATTTCCATCGAGGGGCGTGATTCCGGTTCTCCAAACATCCATCCGGCTGTTTCAGGTTCTCCAAAATCCAAATCCAGCGGTTCATCGTGGCCATGGAATTCGAGGGAAGCAATGGATTCGGGAAGGGCATCAGCGTCACCATGGTTCGAAAGCAAGGTTGCAATCGAAAGAGGCGATTCAAGATGGACCGGTTCAGAAGGCAGCACAGGGGTGGCTTGTGAGCGTGGATAATCGACATCGCGATGCAACTGATCAAGGCCAATGCGAGCGTGTTCAAGGGTCATTCCATCGCTCAATCGGTTGTGGAGTTCACACAAGCGCATCAAGGTTGCATCGTTTCCAGTCAGTGTGTGACTATCTTGAGCCTGGGTTTCGATGGTCAATGTAGGACGTCGTGCTCCAAACCGGCCAAGGAGGAGCGACAAACCAACAACGATTGTGAGGGCTTGGAATGCAGTTCCGATCACCATTCCACGAAGCCCGAACCAGAGAAGGATGCCGCCCATGAAGGCGTATCCGTTGGGGACCAAGGGCTTGTGAGTGTGGTTGAGTCTCATCACCCATTCATGCGTGATGTCCAGGCAATGGCCTGTTTTTTGTTCGATGGAAAGCTTGCGCTCAGAGACTGTAATTCGAACCCTTCCGGGTGTCCCCACCAAGTGCAGTCCTCTGAAGACCTCAAGGTCTTCTGCACTCCGTGGACCTTCCTCCTGTCCAGTATTGCGCATCCCAGCCCGCAAAGGGCCCCTTGTTGGTTATCAAACCACCGACCGATGATGGGTTGTCGGGCGGCGAATTCCGACCCTTTGGCAAGCGCCGAATCAGCGCATTGTGGTGTCAAATACAAACATTGCCCTGTTTGCTGGGTGTTGCTTTATGGGGTGGTGCGCCTAGGCGGAATTATGATCGAGTTGCTTACAGAAACCGCTTTGGTTGAAGGGATCCTTGAGGAGGTTGGCAACACAACAGAGCGCTGGACGAATCGCTGGTGGTGGAAACCATTGAGGTATTTTGTACTGTTTTCCCCATTCATGGGGATTGGCATCTATTATTTCTGGTTCCTTTGAGCCTCATTCGAGGCACTCGAGGAGCGCACTGCCCATGATTCGAGGTTTTGAGTCAAGTTGGGCAATCAATGTAGGGTCGGGGTTTTCTCTTCGAATAAACAAGGGGTTTTCCCATGCCACAACCGCACTGCTTCCATCAACAGAAGCAACCCGTCCAACAACGAATTGTAAATCGACGCTTGCGTGAATCACATCGCCTTCAGCCAAGACTCGCTTCTGGAAGGGTGAACGGGTCAAATCCAACTTCGACCGGTGATGTGCAACCACTGCCAACGGAATTGTTGTGTTGGTTTTCTTATCTTCAACGGCAGGGCGGACAAGCAACGTTCCGCTGCCCAAGTGATCTTCTTTGGCGTTACGAAGGGCAAGACCGACACGGTCTCCTGCTCGCGCAGCTTGCACGTCGTCATCCATGACCTGCAATGATTTGGCGCTGCCTGCGCCGTTGGCTGGGAGGAGAACAAGTTCGTCATGAACATTTACGGTGCCTGATTGAACATAGCCAATCGCAACTAAACCGATGCCCTTGACATTGAAATGTTGGTCGACGGGGATCACCAATGGTGCTTCAGCACTGGCTTTCAGTTCATCTGAAATCGCATCCATGAGGTCGTACAACATCTTGCGCAACTCGATGCCATCGCCCTTGGCAAAGGTCCATCCGCCGAGTCCAGCCTGGGTGAATAGCATCTTGACTTGGTCTTCATCGACCCATTCACCTTCTGGTGGATTGATGATGGCGATTCCATGCGGAAGGCTTGAACTCGCGAATGCGACAAGGGCTTCTCCAAGGGTCGCATCAACTGCTGTCACCTCAATGATTCCGGCCCGCGCAGCTGAAAGTGCGTTCAAGAAAGGACGGAGGCGTTCTGGATACTTAGCGGGGCGAATCAGTGAGAGAATACGGGGTCCATCGCTGCCTGCTTCCTTGTGAACGTAGGTGTGGACGTCACGCTGGTCAGTGGGTTTTGCAATTTCACGGGCCAAATCGTCGCTGCCAACCATGGCTATGTTGAGAACAGGCATACCTTCGCCACCAACGAGGCCCACATCAATGTAGGGGTGCTCATTCCTCAGTGTTGCTGCGCATTTGTGCTTTGATGCGCTTTGCTTGGTCCCAATCTTTTTGCTCTTCTTCGTTTTCAACGGTCAACTGAGGTATTGGAATTGGACGCATCATGGAATCGATGGCAACGAAGAAAAAGTACCCTTCACAGATCTTCTTTTTCTTCCAAGTTGCTTTGTCCACTGCCATGGCAGTCACCTTTGTGCAAGCCGTGTGTGTGCTCGTAAACACCACCTTGCCAGTGACCTCCAAAAGGTCACCTTGGCGCGCTGGAGCAATGAACTTCAGGGTGTCGATGGAGATTGTAACAAATTCCCTGTGTGCGAATTTAGAGCAAGCGATGCCGCCAGCTTTGTCCATAATTGAAAGAAGGCGGCCTCCGAACAATGTGTCATGGTCGTTGGTATCGCCTGGAAAGATGTGTTCGATGAGCATAACGGGCTCTTTAGAGTAGGGTTCCATGCTTCACCGACGGTCTTCCTATTGATGAAGTCATGGAAGGTGCTGGGGCTCAAAACGCTGGTTTGCTCCTTTCGAAGCATAGGTCACTCATCGTGTTTCTACAGCGATTTTGAAACGGTTGACAAAGAGTGAACTCCGTGCTGAAAAAGTGAATGGATGATGGGCCATTGCACGCCCAGAGCACCGAGAGGTCGATTTGTGAAACTGTTCGTAGTATAGGCTTGCTCTATGGGCTCTGGGGGTGGGCAGGAATGCGATGTGATTTTAGGTAAAAGAAACCTCGGCTAGAGAGCAGGTGAGTCCATGACACACGAGAACCGAAACTTGAGAGCCCCATTGTTCCTTGTCGCATTGATGATTTTGGCCCCTTTCGCAGGTGCAGCCAACATCACTACATTCGCGAACGAAGAAACTGAAGCCGACATCGAAATGCGTGATGGCACAGCGTTCCTCAACCGCGACGACGGCAGCATCGATTTGCCAGCAAGCGACACCGTCACAAGCGCGAGCATGGACATCTCAGCGAACATGGTTGAACATGCTTCACACCAACGCATTGACATTGACACCATGTCCCGTGTATGGAATCCCAATTACAACAATCAACTCACGAAATTCTCCAACGCTTCCTACTTCACCTACGAAGACGGTTCCACAGCCACGCCAGTCTCGCTTACTGCCGAAGGCGTCCTCACCGATTTTGAAGAAACGACGGCCGGCTTTATCGATCAAAGAGACTTCTACCAAAATTGGTATGGTTTCGATCACGGTGAACCAAATCCGATCGGGGCTCCAACGACACCCGGCGTTCCTGACTGTTATTCCGGCACATACTGCTGGGGTACCGGTTTGAACGATGCCGATTACACCGACGCATTCTCGAACCAAAACGGTGGATTCTATGCTCTTTCCTCTCCTTCAATGTATGTTGACCTCGCTTTGAAAGACACCACGGCCTATTTCGACTCATACCACGACCTCGACCGCATCACACCCAGTGGTACGAACCCCGCCATCAAATACACTGATTGTGCCTTTGTTGAAATTCGGACTTCGAGCAACGGCGTGTTCCCTCCAGATGCGTCTGGCTTCCAATACATCGATATCGATGCCGGCAACTCCACAGGCGTTGGCTATTCAAACGGCTATTACCGCGTCAGCTCAGGCTCAAACAACGCTGGTGAGATTTACAACAGTTGCAACCAAGTCCCCGCTGGTGATTACGCCCTTGGTGGCACCTCGGTCAGCACTGGGAACCCATCTGGCTGGGCCAACATCGCTATTGATTTGATTCAATACGTTGGCCAATACATCCAACTTCGCTTCGTGATGGATGACAATGACATCAACTCTGCCGATGGTGGCGCTGCAGGATGGTACATCGACAACTTCCGCCTTGGCGACCGATTGCCCCAATCAGCAACCATGGACATCAACGGTTTCTTACCTTCAGTCCAAGGCGGCGAAAACCAGCCAAATGGCTACGGTTTACTGACCATTGAATCGGAAACAACATCCTCTGCAGTCCTCTCCTTGGAAGTGCTTGATTCAGCAAGCGGTCAAACGGTGCTTGACAACCACGGCACCCCTATGACAGGGCTTGAAGGAAAGATCATCGAACTTTGGGACATCAATTCAACCAAGCACCCATCCATCAATTTCCGCCTGACCTTCGACTCAGGTTCATCCCGTTTGTCAAGCCCGGTTTTCCATGGATTCAGCATCGGTAGCCGGGTCGGTACTGGCTTCAATCAAACCGATGAGATGATCACAGGAGTCGTCGATGGCGTATGGGAAGCCGAGGGAGGTTTGGCTTTGACGTATTCACCAATTCTCACCGACACATCGTACTCACCAGCGCTTGAACGAAGCAGTTTTTCGAAACCGATCACACGAATCTCAGCTCACGTTGAAGACGATTGTACCGAAGTGCCTTCAATCGATCTCGCACCAACCAGCGGTGACGGTCTCTCTGGCCTGATACCTGGTACTGAATATATTCTCGACTCTCCAATCTTCGGATTTGAGGTTGTGATGTTTTACCAAAACAACTGCAATGTAGGTGGGCTTTGGTTTGACTTGACCTTTGGGCACCACGGCGAGAACTTCCAAGTCGATATTGCAAACGATAGCAACATCGACTGGGGCTTTGATGAACCAGCGTTCGGTTCATTCGGCCGCCAAACCCAATTCCTTTTGAACAAGGTGGATGGCATCAACTACGGCGCAAATTCTGCAAACATTAGTGCCGATCTCACCGGTGTGGCAGAAGGTGCAAGTTTCATGCTCCCAAAGGGTGCGGTTGTTCGATCAACCGACTTCGTGTTGGATGAAGTTACGATTCACTCCACCACTGATCCAACAGAAGGATTCCAATTCTCAGTTCTCTCAGGTACACAATCTGTTGATCTCGGCGCAATTACGAATGGAACACGGATGTTGCCCGAATTCCTCGAATTTGTCGACCTCACAGCATCGCTCAATTCATTGCTCAACAATCCATTGGTGCCGGTGAGTCACATCGATGCTTACGGCAATGAATGGATGACATTCCGATTCAAGGCTGACTCGCCAAACGCTTCAACTGGTGCGACAATGGTGATTCGTGATCTTGAAGTCGTTTACAACTATTCGACAATAATCGACAATTCGGACGGCTTTGATCTTGAACTCAACAAGGGCGTTGCGCTCTGGACGGGTGGATCAACAGCGAACGTTGAGGTGGCTGTGACCTCCACAAGCGGAGGCGGTATCACGTTCTCCAACTTGGAAATAACCACTGCAAGCGGTTACGACAACACCCTCAGCGTCACAGGTAACCCGGTTGGGTTCTATCCAAACGGCGAATTGTACGAGATTATCACCATGCACACCGTTGCAGCATCAACCGGTGCATCCCTCGCAGAAAGCCGTCTTACCCTCGAATCAAGCACGGGAACAGTTGTCCTGTCCTATTCAGACGCATTTGGATTTTCTGAAGCATCTGACATCAACGATTTGATCACCCTTGAATCCACTTCAATGCAAGCTGATGTGACCGATGGCAAGGAGATCACTTGGCGTTTCATCGTCAACTCGAACTGGGAAGACACCGATGAAGTGCGCATCTATTCCGGCCTTCTGGCCACCGATGGCGTCAATGGCTTACCTTCTGCCCTTCTCATGGCCCCACCTGCTGGAAACGCCGTTGAGAACGATGCCCGCATCACAAGCTTCGAAGTTCGCAACGACATTGGTCTGTCACAAGACTTAGACAATGGAGTGTCCAATCAAGTGGTCAACCTTGCAGGAAGCATTCGACTCGAAAACCTTGATATTTCACCTGATCCAAGCCGCTACTTCATGGTCCTTGAACAGAAGTCGATCAACACGTCCTCTGAGAACTTCACCATCGAATGGAACACCGTCGAAAACCAATCTGGTGCCATCGGTGGAGATTTCGATCTTAACATCGATCTTGGTTTTGCAGCAGGCGAAGAAACATACCGGTTCCGAATTGATGGGTACCAAGGTGGCGACACCCTCTGCCCTGATGCAAGTTACCGTCCCGACCCGGTGTCCTGTGCAATCTCCTTCAACCTCTCAATCGATACCCTCGATCCAAATTTGATCGAAGTCAAGATTCTTAATGGCCAAGTCGATCCTTCATTGGAAAGCAATTGGCGAACCATGGTTGACGACACTTGGGTCGTCCCCAATGCAAACCAACAAATTCGTTTGAATGCCTATGATTTGCCAAACCCACCTGCAAGTCTTGACATCAAGATTTGGGTTGAGAACGACCATGACTCCAACGACGATGGAATCGCTGATGCCACCGAATACATCACGGTCACCGTGAACAACGACGGTGCAGCTCCATTTGCGAATTACACCGGAAGTTTCAGCGATATGGCCAACATCGGTGCAGACCCAGTGGGCAAAGTGTCAGTCTGGATCGAAGGCTTTGATTTGGCAGGAAACCCAATCGATGGCGGCGCCCCTGGGTTTGATGATGACCACTTCACTTATGTCTCCATGAATTCCAAATCCCCAGTGATTCGAAACTTCTTCATCGATGACTCCCGAGACGGTCGTTTCCTGAATTCAAATCAACCTCAATACGATGGAAAATGGAATCAAACCATGTACGCAGGAAACCAGTATTCACTCATCGTTGAAGCAAACGATGACAACGGATGGCGCGATGTGAGTTACTTCCACATTGATTTGACCGATGACCGTGACGACATGAATGTCTACTACTCTCCACGAAATGAATCCGCTTGGACCGATTCACCTTGGATCACTATCCTCGAAGAAAGCGACATCTCTGATGGACCACGCATGCTTCGTATGGACGGCGGTGCCTTGATCGATCCGTTTGAATCAACGTTCATGCTTGACTTGCCAATCCGCATTGATTGGGGTATGCTTGGGGCAACCACTTCCCTCAACAACCCTGTGTTGTACATGCAAGACCTTGACAACCCACGGTACCGAATGCTTCCAGCACCCGGCCGTCACATACAGGATTGGTATTACAGCGACGGAATCCAACTTGATTTCCGCACCGATGAGGTGAATGATTTGATGGTCACTCCATCGTTTGAAGACATGAATGATCCAAAAACAGAAGACGTCCGAAAGGGCTTCGTTTATCCAGGAGACACCATCTCATTCGAGGGTCAATACGCCTACCTTGACGGAATCAACAACAACGTGTTCATCACGCCGGAAATCCCGCTCACCTTGGAGATCACCCGTCAAGATGCTGTTGCCAACGGGGCCAAAGGATATGTTCCATTCCCTGGTGAAGTCACCTACCACACCTTCTCTGGTGGGGTGTTTGCAATCAACCTCACGGCAGCCCCTGTGGCCAATGATTACCAGTATTCATTCCGCTTGTGCCCGTACGATGACCCGACAACCGCGCTCGACGATGCAACCTCGTGTGGCCCCGAACAAGGCGGTCTTCCAGACGGTGCAGTTGACAGCACCCCTGCAGTGTGTGCTGGTTCGAGTTCCTACGGTTGTTCCACCTTCAACATCAAGGTCGACGGCAACCCACCGGAAGTCAACACCGATTCATGGACCGCAAAACGCGGTGCCACTGGAGAAGTGATCTCTGGTGATATGCCCACCTCAACCTACCACTGTGTTGATGTGGAAGTTGTTCTCAAGGAACGAGAAGCACTCTTCCAAGGCGATGTGAGCGTAGCATGGAGTTTCTATTCCGATGCGAGCAACAGCATCGTTTGGCCGCTTTACCGAACTTCGTTCGGCGACGAGCCAATGACCGCTGAACTCACCCTCTCTCCATTGGGCGGCTCTTACGCTGCATCGGCAACTTGCATCGATTTGTGGCCACTTGAAGAAGGTCAATTTGAACCGGACCAAGATCAGATCAACAACGTTGAACTCGTGATGTGGGTTGCTGCAAAGGATTCTGCAGGTGCTGGCGTTATCTTTGGTGGCGGGCCGACCGATGACGGCGGTGTTGCTGCAATCTTCTCCAGTTCGGTCGACCACAAGTCCACCTATCGCTTCATTCACGAAGAACCAAGTTTCACAGTTGAAAACATCATTCTTACACCATCCTCTCCGGAAGTTGGCGAGAAAATGGAACTTCAAATCGAAGTCCGTAACGATGGAACAATGTCAGGTAGCACAGTGCTTCTGGTTCGTTCGGTCACCGCTGGCGGTGTCCCGGTTCTCGAAGGATCTGTTGAAACCGATGAAATTGACATTCTTAGTAAGAAATGGGTGACGGTTGAATTGACGCAATTCAGCCAAGCCACCACCGGTATGTACTACCTGATTTCCGATGAAACAACCAATGAAGTGCTCTACAATGGCTCTTCAGAAGGGAAGCAATTCAACGTCAAGGTTCAGAGTGAATCAGACGACGGTGGCACAGTGATTCTTTTGCTTGTCATCTTGGTCACAATTGTTGCCATTCTCGGCATCGTTGTGGTGGTGCTTGTCCGCCGTGAAGGGGACAGCGATCTGTACGATGACGACGATGACGATATGGCTCCAAGCAAGGCGTTCGTCGAACTTCCCGGACAATCTGCAGCAGCCCCACCCGCCAATGTATCGGCTGATATGGCCCGAGCAATGGGGATGTTCCCACAATGGAATCAAGATGAAATTCAGGGTTACTTTGACCAAGGATGGAGCGTTGAAGCGCTTCAAGATTGGGTCAAAGACCAGTGAGCGTGGGTAAAGTGCCCGAGCGATTGGATTGGCCTGACCACCTCTGGACCGATCCAGACGGTGGAAGCATCCTGCTGCATGGCGTTCTGCCGACGGTCGTTTATCCTCGAGCTATGCGCCCTCGGGGCAATTGGCACGCTCTTGCTTTGTTGGAGTCCGCCGAGGTTGTCGATATGTGGGTCCAAGAAGAAAAAGACGAGGTTGAATCTCCAGGCGTCAACTTGGCGCATGGTTTGATTTCAGGCGGTTCCTTCGGGATTTACCTTGACGAAATTACCTTGCTCGAAGACGTGACATCGGGACGTTTCCCAGATCCAGAACCGCGTCGCTTGCATCGAAACGCAGAACGCCACGATCGCCCGATTTATTTTGTAGAACCAACCGCAGATGACGAGCAATGGTTCGAACACCTCACCAATGAAGCCAAAGCTGCTTCGCATTGGAAGAAACTGCTCGGACTCATCTCCTTGGGCGGAAAATGGCGAAAACGTGTCAAAAAAAATATCTTCTTAGCACAAAAACCACCGAAGGGAATCTCTCCAAATTTTGGTTCAGCATCGGTCCTTTCCGCCACGTGGTGGGACCTCAACGAATGGCTTGTTGGCGAGAAGATTGTCGAAGCTCGAGACCTGCGTTACGCTGAACGTCTTCGAGGTTCTTTAGCAGACCTTCGCAAAACCCACGGAGACGACGCTGTCTTGCTTCTACCGCTGTTTTTAGCCCAACGAAATGCCATTTTAGAAGCGCTTGAAGCATTGCCAGTCCCAGAGGAGATTACTTCAAACCCCACCGATACCGGCCAAACAGAGGAGGAGTGAAAATGACCACAAGTGCCATCGAAGTTCGAATCGAAAATCAACTCGTACGCTTCGTACCTCCTACGCCCGTTGACCAAGCGTCAGTGGTCGCTCAATTGGGTGGCCAACAAACCGGCGGCGTCGTGATCAAAGTGCTTGACAGCCCTCGTGCCACGCTTGTCATCGACGAAAAGGGACGCATTGTCGTCCACGGAACACATCGAGTTGAAGCTGCCAGAGCGGCTGCAAAGGAACTCATGTTGCGCCTCGGTCTCGATGATTCCGGCTTGGAAACCGAACTCGGTCCCGTTGTTGCCTCCTTTGAATTCGGTCAATCCTTGCTCGTCGAGAGTGTCGTCGGTGATTTTAGCGCTGGAAGCGCCCATTTCGATGAACGCCTCGGGTGTGCCATCGTTGATGACACACGTCACAACCTCCTCCTCCACATGTGGCCAAACGGACGGTGCGTGGCAACTGATGCACGTCACCGCAACATGGTGGCTATGGCTGCTGTGTTCTGGAAAGGTCGATTCACAGAACGCAAACTTCTCGTTGAACGCATTTGAACCGGCTTTTCCGCCCATGCGTTGAAAGCCGAACCCTCCTTCACGATGTTTGAGGTTTGATGATGAACGCTACAGCCATGTGGGACGGTCCAATCGTGGACAACCACTTCCATCTCAACCGCAATGGCTTGTTTCTCCAGGCCGCAGGCGAGTTCAAAAAGGCTGGAGGGACTGATTTAATCCTTGTTCACTGCCCAGATTTCTCTGGACCCCCTACGACACGGGAGGGCCATCTTACCACCTACCAAGACACCGTCAAGATGGCATCGGAAGTTCGAACCGAACACGATCTCGGCGTTCGTGTTGTTTTGGGACCGCATCCTGCAGCGTTTGCCCATCAATTTCAGGCCTGGTTGGAAGAGGATGGCGAGCATGGTGCTGAACGGGCCATGACCAACTATCGGGACAGCATCGACGCAGCACTGGAACTCATTCACCAAGGCGTAGCCCATGCTGTTGGTGAAGTTGGGCGCCCCCATTGGCCCGTTAGCGATCGGGTGTGGGACCTTTCCAATGTCCTGCTCGAAGAAACAATGGCCATGGCACGCCGTGAGAACGTCACGCTCCAACTCCATGTTGAAGGGGAACTTGAATCGACGTACAGCGACCTTGCAGCGATGGCTGATCGCGTTGGTTTTGACAAGCAACGCCTTGTTCGGCACTATGCGCCTCCAACCATCACAGGAAGCATCACACAGGGCTTGACACCAAGCGTTCTGATCGGTAAAGGGGCGATTGAAGAAGTGCTTGCTACTGCAGAATCTTCAACGCACGGTTTCTTACTCGAAACGGATTACATGGACGATGTCCGTCGTCCAGGAGCGGTGCTCGGTCCCAAAACGGTACCAAAACGCACGCAGCAACTGATGGCAGCGGGTCTTGATGAAGCGTTCCTTTGGAAAGCACATCAAGAATTGCCAGATTTGCTTTACGGGGCCATTGACCGCTGAGCATAGGTCGCAGAGCCAGTCGTGCAGGGTCCTTTCCGCCATCACATTGATGAGTTAGCGCTGTCACCGTTGGCTCATGGCACGCTTTGGTAGAGCCTTCACTGTAGCGCTTGTGCTCGCTTTGTTTGTGGTGCCTGCATTTGCAGCATCCGTTTCAGCACAAGGATCTCCTTTACCCGCCGTCGAATTAACCTGCGGCTCGGATCCAGTCATGGATGTTCATCCAAATTCATACGAAGATGCTGTCTTGGTGTGCACGGTCACCAACCCAACCTCGGCCAGTGAAGTCATTGAAGTATCGACCATCTCTTGGGATGGAATCAATGTTGAAATGGCATTGAGTGAAGATGAATTTACGCTCGGAGCAGGTGATGAAGAAAGTTTCAACATCGTGTTCTCAGGTCAGACCAAACTCCCAGCATCCCTCGCTTATGAATTTGAGATTGAAGCAAAGGTCACTTCGTGGAACAACCTCCCATACGGTCAACTCCCAGAAGGTCCATGGGTCGTCAATCAATCCTACCTCGGTGACTTCTCAATTGCCTCATACGGCATGGTGGAACTGCTGATGTCGGACAAAACCACACGGGAACTTTCCACCTCTGAAGAGGTTGATTTCACCTTCCAATTTACCAACAAAGGCAACGACGATGACGACATCCGAGTCAGCATCGCAAACCAAGCCGATCTGATCGCTGCAGGCTTCTCATTCCCAGCCGGCACGTTTGTTTCAGAAGACGTCTCTTACCAAGGGACTTCGAGCCTTCGCACCCTGACGGTCCGTTCTCCATCAGACCTGACAGAAGAGGTCCGTCTTCCAGTGATTTTCCAAGCAGAAAGTTCCGTTGACAGCAACGCTCCCTCGAGTGAGATTACGGTTCAATTAGCTGTCGAAGCACCTGGTCAGTCGGGCTCACTCGGCGGCAACCTTGAGGAACTGGACAAGGACCAGTTGCTCCAGTATGGGGCCATTGGAGGCGGCGTCATTCTTATGCTTCTCTTGATTGTGGTTTTGGCGAAAGCAACCAAGCGATCATCGCGAGGCGTCCAGCCTGGAAAAGCAGTCCACGTACCAGTTGCAATCGATGTCCCTGAAGAGGATTCAGTGGCAGTCCCGGCGTTGAATGATGATTTGGACGATTTCTTTTCGGATCTTGACGACGTTTCTGAACCGGATGAATTCGACGATTTATTCGATGATTTGTGAAGCCCTTTCGGCGAAACAAAATGGGTCGCAGATTAGCGGTTTCATTGGCTGTGACATAGGGAACAGTCATAGGTTGAGTTGGCTGGTCAACACCTACCCATTGGGTAGGTGCTCTTATGCTACAATTACAGGGAAAGACAGCCTTTGTTTTCGGCGTTGCCAGCGAAGATTCCATTGCTTGGGCTATTTGCCAGCAATTAGCCGCTGCGGGAGTGACGCTTTACCTCGGATATCAGAAGCGTTTCATGAGTCGGGTTTTCCAACTCAAAGACAAACTCCCCGAGATCGGTGGATTTTACCCACTTGATGTGGCAGAGGACGCATCGACGAAGGAATTCTTTGACGCCTTTGCTGCTGAAAACCCCGGTTTGAAGGCAGATATTTTGATTCACGCCATCGGTTTTGCACCTCGGAGTTGCTTTGACCGTCCGATTCTCTTTGTCGAGAATGACGACATTAACACGGCCATGACCATTTCAGCAAACTCACTTCAACGCTGTTTGAAGCACGCCCTCCCTTACCTCAACCCGGGATCGTCAACCATCACCTTGACCTACGCTGCTTCGACTCGGTATGTTCCCAATTACGGAATCATGTCCATGGCCAAAGCAGCATTGGAGTGCTGGACGCGTGAACTCGCATGCCACCTTGGGCCCGAAGGGCATCGGGTGAACGCCATTTCCTCGGGCCCAATCCGGACCATCGCAGCTGGCGGGATACCGGGCTTTGATAAGATCCTTGAACACGTTGAAGCCAATGCTCCATTGCGCCGCAACGTCAACCAAGACGATGTAGCAGGTGCCACGCTTTGGCTTGCCAGCCCCTTAGCCAGCGGTGTCACAGGCCAATGCATCTACGTCGATGGTGGATATTCGATTACCATGGTGCCTCAAAGCATCATGAACCAATGAGGTGAGATTATGACATTGACAACAGCGGATGGAAAACCCTGCGAAGGTCTGGACCAAGGTCCATTTGAGCCGATCGCCGTTATTGGTTTGGCAGCATTGATGCCAGATGCACCAAGCATCGACGCCTTTTGGCAGAACATCATTGATTCCAAAGTCAGCATCAAGGAGATCCATGAAGGGCGTTGGCCGGGTCCAATCAATCATTTTTATCGAAAAGGAGGCCCTGGCGACAGCAAAGAGGGCTTTACCTATTCCAAAATAGGCGCTCTCGTCGACGGTTTCGAGTTTGATTGGCGCCGTTGGAGGCAACCACCGGGAACACTTCCACAGATCGACCCATGCCAATTATGGGCGGTTTCTGTGGCTGCTGATGCCATTGAACAAGCAGGTTATGACGGCGATTCAAAGGACATCGATCGCACCCGCTGCGGCGTTGTCTTCGCAAATGCGCTCGGTGGAGAGAACAGGAACCTCTCCAACATTCGAGTGTGGTCAAACCACACAACAGAGCTGGCAAAGAAGCACGGCTTGGCAGAACAAAACGCTGAGGCATTCACCAATGAGTTGCTCGAAGGCACCCCCCGAGTTGATGAAGACACCATGCCGGGTGAATTAGCCAATGTGGTATCCGGTCGCGTTGCCAACCTCCTCGATTTACAAGGCCCCAATCATGCAATGGATGCGGCTTGCGCATCGTCGATGGCGGCTGTGCTCGATGCATGCCGATTGTTACAAACACGCCAAGTTGATCTCATGCTTGCCGGTGCAACAGACCGGACCATGGATCCTGCAACATTCTCTAAATTCAGCGCTATCGGTGCATTGTCACCGACTCATTCCACGCCTTTCGATGCCGGTGCAAACGGCTTTGTGATGGGTGAAGGTGCTGGTGTTTTGCTGCTAAAGCGGCTGAGTGAAGCGATTGCAGATGGCGATGAAGTCCATGCGGTGATTCGTGGCATAGGCGGCTCTTCCGATGGACGCGGCAAAGGCATCACAGCCCCAAGCCAACGCGGTCAAGTTCAAGCCATTGCCCGGGCTTACAATCAGGCAGGTTATCCAGCCAGCACCGTTGAATTGGTCGAAGCGCACGGCACTTCAACCAAAGTTGGTGACGCTACCGAATTATCCACCTTGTCCTTGCTTTGGGATGGATTCCCCGAAGGCGACCATGTAGCGGTTGGTTCCATTAAATCCCAAATCGGCCACCTCAAGGCTGCTGCTGGAATTGCTGGGATCATGAAGAGCATCATGGCGCTCCATCACCGTACAATTCCTCCGTCTGCTGGATTTGTAACGCCGAATCCAACGGTTGAATGGGACAAAGTCCCCTTCTTCGTCCCGACTGAAGCACGCGATTGGCCACAACCAGAAGGGCATCCACGCCGCGCTGGAATTTCCGCCTTCGGTTTTGGTGGCACAAACTTCCACGTGGCCCTCGAAGGCTACGAGCCCGCCTATCACAGTGAATTAGCCGCTGTATGGGAGCGCAGATGGCAAGCCTATGCCGCCATTGAGACGACACCACAAACCCCAACCTCGCCCTCCATTTTTGATGCATCAGCCAAACCAACCATGACCCACGACCAACTGAAGGCAATCGAAGGCGGCATGGTGTTGCTTTCTTCAGATTCGATGCCTGGACTCACAGCAGAGTTGGCAGCACTCTCGTTTTCTGGAGCAACGTTCGATGAAGATCCCAAGGGCGTTCGACTTTCTCGCGTTCTGTACGATGCTTCGACCAACTTTGATTCCAAGGCGCCCTTGCGAATGGCCATTATCGCTACGTCATGGGCTGAATTCACCAAGCGTTGCGCTCTGGCTACCAAAGCCATGGCCGATGAAGAAAAGTGGGGCTTTTTGCAAGCACAGGGGATTTTAATCACCAAGGATGCACCGCTTCATGCAAAGGCAAAAGTCGCCCATATGTACCCTGGTCAAGGCAGTCAGTACGTCGGTATGACGCATGACCTCTACCAACGGTATGCTGCGGTTCAACAGGTTTGGGCTCAAGCCGACGAGACGATGACAGAAGTTCTCGATGGTGAAACACTGTCTAGTTTTGTGCTTCGTTCGAACCTTTCGAAGGAAGAACAAGTCGAGGCCGAGCACAAACTGAAACAAACCGAGTACACTCAACCCGCCATGCTCACCGCTGACCTCGCCATCGAGCGAGCGCTCAACGATCATGGTCTCAAACCTGACATGGTCGCTGGCCATTCGCTCGGCGAATACGCTGCTTTGATGTCCGCTGGTATCCTTGACATGGACGGTGCACTGCGAGCTGCCGCCGCTCGAGGTACAGAAATGGGCGCTGTTGAAATCGATGATAAGGGCCTCATGGCCAGCGTCGGTGCTCCATATTCTGAAGTTGAAACGATCATCAATTCCATCGATGGCTACGTCATTGCTGCCAACAAAAATTCACCAAAGATGACCGTTATTGCCGGAGAAACCGCTCCAGTGAAAGCCGCTATGGCTGCCTTTGAAGAACAAGGATTCCAATGCATGTTGCTGGCAACCTCTCACGCCTTCCATTCACGAATTGTCGCACCCGCAAATGAACCCCTTCGCCGCTTCCTTGAAGGGCTGGAAATCCGATGGCCGACCATCCCAATCACCGCCAACGTCGATGGAGAGTTCTATCCAATGAACCCCTCCGATTCTGAAGATTTAGAGGCCTCAAAGGCTGCAATCCTCAGTAAATTAGCGTTGCAAATGGCGTCGTCTGTCGAATGGACCGCTCAGATTCAAACGATGTACGCGGCGGGAGCACGTGCCTTCATCGAAGTTGGACCGAAGCGGGCATTGAGCATGTTTGCGGTTCAAATCCTCGAAGATCAGCCGCACTTGCCAGTGATGACAAACCACCCAAAGCAAGGCGGTATCGCTACGTTCCTCACCGCACTTGCCACCATGGCACTGGCGGGCCGCCCCGTCAATTGGCCAGAACCCACTTCGCCTACGTTGACCGAAGCATTCCGTGCTGGACCCATCGAAGCGCACCGTGACACAGCGCCTTCGGCTGATTTGAAGACCCGTGCCCGGCCCTTGCCATCTTCTGCTAGCGCTGCACCAACCGCAAGCGTGCAGGTGGTTCACCAAGCACCGTCAGCACAACTTGATCCCGAAGTTGCTGCTCAACAGGCTAAGGACGCTTACCTCGGTGACCGCATTGCTGCTCTCACGAACTACCCCGCTCGATTCTGTCACGGCATGGTCAACCTTCGACTTGGCCTTGGCATGAGTGAAGACAACATTGCTGCGTTGTTCCAAACGCTCGCTGCTGAAACGGTCACCGACCCTGAGGTTGACGTCAGTGGCGCAGAAACGATTGCAGATGTGGCTCGATGGGTGACATCGCCACCGGTCTCATGGACGCCAAAGACATCGATGACTCGCGTTGCACAACATACCAATCCAATCAGCACCTCTGCACAGGGCCATGATCCAATGAGCCTTCGGCGAGCCGATCCATTTGTCATCACGGGAGTTTCACTGGGATTACCTGGTGGAGAGCGTGTGTTCGATGAAGACACATTCGAGCGCCTTGTTCGAGGTGAAACCTGTATTTCAGAAGTGACCGACGACTACAAGCAACGCTTGCTTGACAAGAACTTGGTTCGACTCATCAAAGGACGGGACGGTTCAGTGAACATGGACCAAGCCACAGAGTTTGGCGATGTGCCACAACTTGCAGGTGTCAAGGGTGCCTTTGATCTTGCAGAAGAATTCGGTATCGATCCAAAAGTGATTTTGGCATGGGACATCACGACTCAACTCGGTATGGCTGCTGGACTTCTTGCTCTGCGTGACGCAGCGATTCCATTGACGCCGGTTGAACAAATCGGAAAGGGCGGTCTTCGTCTGATTCGAAGCTGGCAAGTCCCCCAGCACACGCGAGACCGTACAGGCATCGTCTTTGCCTCGTGTTTCCCAGGATTCCAAATGGCGTTGAAGCATGCCAAAACCAACGGCGATGATGGCGAGGGACGGTTCGACCGCCGATACCTGTTCCAAACGCTGGCCATGGGCCATTCACAATTCGCTCAGTACTCGGGAATCCGAGGACCAAACACAATCATCAACCTTGCTTGCGCTTCTGCTACCGCTGCATTTGGCGTTGCTGAAGATTGGTTGAACTGTGACCGTGTTGACCGTGTGGTCATTATCTCGGCTGACGATGTCACCGGTGACGACATGTGGGAATGGATCGGTGGAGGCTTCGCTGCTTCTGGAGCTGCTGCGACCAACAATGTGGTTGAAGAAACCGCTCTACCGTTCGACCGACGCCGCAATGGCCTGATCCTCGGAATGGGCGCTGCTGCGTTTGTCATCGAACGAAATTCCGAAGCACAGGAACGTGGCGTGCAACCGATTGCAGAACTTCTTGGGGCAACAACAGCCAATTCCGCTTTCCATGGGACGCGTCTCGATGTGGACCACGTCGCTGAAACAGTGGATAAGTTCGTGACTTCAATGGAGCGCCAATGGGGCCTCGACCGTCACGAAATCGCCCCAGACACCGTGTTCTTCTCGCATGAAACCTACACCCCCGCTCGTGGCGGTTCAGCCCAATCTGAAGTTCGCGCTCTTCGCGACACCTTCACCCACAGCACAGACAAACTTGTCATTGCCAACACGAAGGGCTTCACAGGCCACCCAATGGCGGTTGGCATTGAAGATGCCAGCATGTTCCACGGCATGAAAACCGGGCGCATACCCCCGATTGCCAACCACAAAGAAACCGACCCTGAGTTGGGTGACCTCAACCTCTCAACCGGTGGCGACTATCCAAACCTGAAGTATGGTTTGCGATTTGCAGCCGGATTTGGTTCTCAAATGGCGCTCTCACTCGTCCGCCGTTGGCCGGTCCAAGGTGATCGAATTGATGGCGGGAAGTTCCTTGCATGGAACCGCCGATTGGCAGGTACCGATGATGTCGTGATGCGTTTACTCGATCAGAAGTTGGTCGCGTATGTCAATGGTGAAGAAAACCTCCACGGAGGAGTTCAAGGTGAACCATGGCCGATCACCGCACCGTTTGAGGGTAAACCATCCATCGCCCCAACACCGATTGCAGCGCCAAGCCCTCAACCCGTGGCTCAGCCTCAGGTTCAACCTCCGGCACCTACGCCGAAGGCAGCACCTGTTGCAGCGTCAGTTTCCGATGATGCAGATATTGTCACAACCGTCATCGATGTGGTTGTGAACCACACCGGTTATCCCGCAGATTTCGTCGAATTAGATCAAGATTTGGAAGGTGAACTTGGTATTGACACGGTCAAGCAAGCTGAAATTATGGCTGATATTCGCGATCGTTTCAACCTACCAGTGGATGAAGAGTTCGTTCTTTCAGACTATCCAACGCTGAACCACATGATCGGCTACATCCAACGGATGAGCGGTGGAGATGCCTCAGTTGCAGTCCCTGCTCCCGTTGTTACCGCTCCAGCAGCACCGACGCCAACACCGCCACCAGCGGCTGCGCAAACCACTCCAGTTGTCGCTTCACCTGCCGCAGAGGTCGTTGATGATGAGCACCTTCGAACCACCGTGGTCGAAGTTGTGGTCACGCACACCGGTTATCCCGCAGATTTCATTGAATTGGACCAAGACCTTGAGGGTGAACTCGGCATTGATACGGTGAAACAAGCAGAAATCATGGCTGACATTCGGGATCGGTTTACTTTGCCTTTGGATGAAGATTTCGTTCTCTCAGACTATCCGACCTTGAATCATATGATCGCTTACATTCAACGCATGCAGGGCGGGGCAGCATCACCAGTCTCTTCTCAAGCCCCAACGCCAACACCAACGCCAACCCCAACGCCGAAACTTCCAGCAGCACCGGCCGTGCCTTCACCTGTGGCGGCCACGACTGCTCAGCCTGATGGCGAAGTCGACGGCAAATTAGTCGAGATCGTTGTCAAGCACACGGGTTATCCGGCTGACTTTATTGAAATGGACCAAGACCTCGAAGGAGAACTTGGCATTGATACGGTCAAGCAAGCCGAAATCATGGGTGATGTACGAGAAATCTTCGACCTTCCATTGGATGAAGATTTTGTTCTCTCGGACCACCCAACCTTGAATCACTTCACCGCCTACATCGTTCGAATGAAGGGTGGCGTCGCATCAGCGCCTGTTCTGACTCAAGAGTCCACAGAAGTGGAACCTGCCGTTGTCCATCCGACAGGTTCGCATGTTGAATCACGTCGTTGGCAAATCGAAGTTGAGGCTGCACCAGGCGTAGGTGCTCCACTCGCACTGAGCGGTACTGCCGTTGTCACCGACGATGGCTGGGGCATTGCGGAATCGTTCTGCGAGCGCGTCGAAGCAGAGGGCATGGAAGCCATTCGCATCGGGTTCGAAAGTAACATCCGTGATATGTCGATGCAACAGGAAGGAAAGCGCACAGTGTACCGTGCCGACCCAGCCAATCCCGAACACATCGCTGCGGTATGCCAGGCATTGAGTGGCCACAACGTCACCGCCCTGCTCCACATGGCCCCTCTCAAGTTGGCAAGCGCTTCATGGTCTGAAGATGGCTTGCCTTCCTCACAGATCGCTTTGGCAGCGCAAGGATACTTCGCCTTGCTTCAAGGGCTTGATGCTCACTTTGCTACCCTTAAGACCGGCGTTGTTGCTTCAGTCACCGCTTTGGATGGACGCCATGGCAACATCGGTGAACGTTTCAATGCGGTTCAGTGTGCTGCATCCGGTGTGACCAAATCCTATGCACTCGAACAACCACATCTTCGATGCCGGGCGCTCGACGTTCATCCTGAACTGATTTTAGATCCGGTTGAGGCTGCTGAGATGATTTACAATGATGTGTTTAATTTGGCCGGCGAAATTGAAGTTGGACTTGATCGAGATTCACGGCGCTGGGCCCTTGTAGCCTTTGCCGAGGACCTTATTGAAGAACGAAAACCGCTGCTTGCTGATGACACTTGGCTCGTTTCTGGCGGTGGCTCTGGTGTCACTGCGGCGTCGATTATCGGCGTTGCAGAAGCCTCTCCAAATGCTGGAGCACACTTTTCCTTGCTCGGTCGTTCCCGATTGATTGAGCAGACTGAGTCCTGGGTGACCTGGAATGAAGAGGAACTTGAAACTGAAAGGATGTCGTTACGAGAACGCCTAACTTCCGCAAGTACATCTGGCAAGGTCACCATGGTTGAATGGAACGCTGCATGGCAGAAGTTCACCCGTAGCAGGGATGTTTATGTCACCCTGAATTCGATTCATAACACCGGTAACACGGCCTCCTACCACCCCGTTGACGTCATGGATCGAGAGGGTATGGAAGCTGTTGGTGCGGCGATGGAACGTCCAATCACTGGTTTGGTGCATGGCGCTGGGCTTGAAGATTCGAAACTTGTTGCCGACAAGGATCCTGGCGTGTTCGACAAGGTCGTTCGTGTCAAGGTCGATGGCTGGCAATGCATGCTTGCTGCATGTGTTGCATCCGGTGCGGAAACACCCCGATTCGCTGCTTGCTTCACAAGCGTGGCAGGACGGTTCGGTAACGCTGGACAAACGGACTACGCCGCTGCTAACAGTGTTCTTGATGCTGAAATGGCTCGCTTGACTGCGGCTGGTATCTGCCGTGCTGTTGCGATTGGCTGGACTGGATGGCGCGATGTTGGCATGGCGACCCGTGGCTCGATTGAAGCCGTCTTCGCAGCAGCAGGCATCGACACGCTGTCTGTTGAGGAAGGTGTCACCATCTTTGTCGATGAAGCTCTTGCTGGTGGAAAGCGTCGAGTGATCGGTTGCGGTTCCCTCGGTTCAATGGACTCCTTCGACGCCTTCCGAGAAGCGCCTCTGCGACTTCCGGGTGAAATGGCAGCGATCATCGCTGACCCTGCTCGGTTCCCGTTTGTTGACAAGGTTCTCTCCTTCGAAGAAGAGCAATCCCTCGTGACTCAATCCACCCTCTCTGTTGCCGACCATCCATTCTTGAGCGATCACGCCATCGAAGGCGTGCCGTATCACCCTGGTGTGATGGCATTGGAAATGTTTGCTGAAACAGCCCTCCTGCTCCGTCCATCCACCTGCTTGGCCGGGTTTGAATCGGTTGAGTTTGGACTTCCTGTCAAGTTGCTAAAGGGCGCTATGACCGTTCGTATCCATGCGGAATTCGATCGGACAGAAAACGATCTGACCTGGGTCACATGCCGTCTCGTCTCTGATTTGACCAATTCGAAAGGGGAAATCTTTGGCGAACGGGAACATCACAAAGCCTCGGTTCGGTTGGTTGGAAAGTGCGATGATCTTCGTCCATTCCTCCAAGCAGAGGTTGAGGCCTTGCCCGATGTTGGTGTTCCTGCACCCGGGGAAGTTGTTGAATTACCTTCATTCATCTATCGACGGTACTTCCACGGTCCTCGCTTCCAATCCCACGGAGGCGTGCTCCGTGGTGTCGGCGATGCTTCAGCACCCGGTGCCGATGGTGTTGCCTTGATGCGTCACCAATTGCCTGCATCCGATCAGTTTGCTCACGAAGCAGATGGTGAAATTGTCTTGCTCGAGGCGCTTCCAATGCTCATTGAAGCAGGGTTCCAAAACGCTGGCTTGGTCGCGATGGAGAGCGAAGGTTTCTCCTCACTCCCCATCGGCATTGAATGGTCGTCCATGCTCCGGGTCCCAGAACAAGATGAACAGCTTCGAATGCGGAGCATCAGGATCGCTGTTGAAGAGGCAGGTGTGACCGTTCACGATGTTGTCATCGTCGGTGATGATAACGCTCCGGTTTTGGCCCTCAAAGGGTTGCGACTCAAGGGAATGGCTCCCGTATCGGATGAAGATGCCTTCACGCTTGATCGATGATGGAGGGGTAGGCATGACGGTTGAAGTTCTCCACCCACCGGGTGCGGATGGACCGCGATGTTTGGTGCTTCGCTGCCGAGTAGGCACACATGATGTGCAAGACGTCACCCTCGCTCATGCTGATGAAGTGGCGACTTTTGCCATTCAGAAGCGAACTGATGAGCATCTTTCAGGGCGTTTATTGCTTGAGCAAGCCCTTAGCCAATGGGGCTTTGATGCTTCAATGATTTCAGTTGAGCGAACAGAACATCGGGCTCCCTACCTCACCTACATCCCCGGTGTTTGGAAAAACACACCTTTGCCATCAATCAGTCTTGGACACAGCGACGGATGGGCGTATGTGGCTCTGGTGGAACATGGATGGCAGGTCGGTGTCGATGCCGAATCGAAGGAACGTGGGATCCAAAAAAACGCTTTCGATATGATGGCGAAGGGTGAAGAATTGAATCACCTGAACACTCATCCCGAACTGGCCATCGAAGCATGGGTTGGTAAAGAAGCAGTGCAAAAATCCCTCGGTTTAGGCATGCATCTCAATCCGAGGTTTATTGAAATTCCAATTGGAGTAGGTTTGATGAATATTTCAATTGAAGATTCAAAAATACAATTGGAAAAATGGATTCACGATGGGGCTTTTATTGCCCTCGCTTTAACGCCTGGTTTGCGAGGCACAGCGACGGCAGAAGATGCCCTGCTCCAAGCCACACAAGAGGCCATGATTGAGGGCGATTGGGGCGTTGGCTGCAAGACGACGCGCAGCAACGCTTGATCATCGCCAGAACATGTAGGACGACCGGCTTGATTCCCAAGGCAAGCCGAACTGGATGCCAAGTTCTGTCAAGATGACGTAGTTGAACAACAGATAGCTGACGTACGTGATGGACAGCACGAGCAGTGAGGTGTTGATGATTTTCCGACGGGAGCGCTTGGCTTGGTCGAGTGTACAAATCCCCTGGTTTCTGAAGTACATCACCAAACCAATGACCACGCTGATGGCAGCCACAACGCCCATGGCGGGGCGGAACCAAGCATAGCCGTCAGTTCCCCAATACAATGTATCGGAAAGAGCGGCGCCTGTGGACACAGTTGCGAGCCCGAGCATCACCAAGACTACCGATGGTAAGCAACACAGTGAAGCGATGACCGTCGAGCCTGCTATGACTTTCCACAGGGCCTTGACCGGGTGAATTTCCGCGTCATCAATTACTTCGGACATAGGTACGGATAGGCAGGTTTGCTTTTGAAGTGCTGTTTTTTATCATTCATTCGAGGTTTCGAACCTCAGGGGTTTGATCAGCGAACATGAATTCAAGCATAGCCGCCCACATAACAAACTGAATTGACTTCTGAAGTTCTGCTTCTCCTCCAACCGATGTGATCATATTCGACAAGGTGTCTTGAGGGGAGTGGTAAGCGCTGTAATCGTCGTCATAAGCGCCGAGGTGGAAGATGGTCTGAGCTCCCTTATCTCTGAATGTTACATGGTCTGATCGCCCGAATGTGTCCTCGTGGACGTCCATAACCAAGTCGGAATGCTCATCCCAATGCTGGTCGCATCCAGCACCATACGATCCTTCAATCCGAAGATCCATTGGGGCTTTCAAGACATTACGGTGGACATGGTCCATGACTTCAGTGATTGCAAGTTCATCGACTTCGGGGTCAGTATCAGGTCCAGACCAAGCGTGGTAAGGGAACGGATCGCCAGACTCCTTGAGGGCAGGCCAAGAGATACCCATCATGTCCATATTGATGTAAAACCTTAGTTCCTTATCCTGCGGCAAGCAGTAATCGCAGTCGTTGTTTGCGAAAGCGTTTGATCCACGCAAACCTTCCTCTTCCGATGACCACAAAGCAAGGAATGTATCGCATTCGACTTCCATATCGACGAAAGCCTTTGCAAAGAGCATCATGGCTACGGTTCCAGCCGTGTTGTCATAGGCTCCTTCGTAGGTGCCTCCAGCCGGGGGGGATGCTGGAGGAGCGATGTCCATGTGGGCTCCCATTCCTTGAACGCAAGCATCTGAGCGTCCATCTTTCCATGCGATTATGTTCAGAGATTCTGCCTGCGTAGGGTTCATGTGGTCGGTGACTCGCATGATGTGGGTTTCATAGCCCAGGCCTTCGAAATGGCCGTGGAAGAAACTCGCTGCACGCTCAAAAGCCGGGTTTGGTGTGCCCATCCAACGGTTGATGTACCCACCACATTGAGTGGAATCGGTGCATACATTGAGGATGAATTCCATTTTGTCCAGCCACTCTTCACCATTGACAATCGGCGTTCCATTCCCGACCTCGAGATCGACCTTTGAAGCCGTACCGTCGGCGTAAACGACGGTGAGTGTTGTTGCTGTGACATAGGGTGTCGTCAGGATCTTGCCATTGAGGAGGTTGGCGTCTTGGACTTGGATGACACCGAGCGGAACGATGCTGTTGTTCACGAACAAAAGGACGTCCTGAGGGACAACCAAACGAGTGCCTTCACCCTCGAGGGTGAAGGTGTGCCATTCGCCAGCACGCAAGGGTGCTTCCCCTGCAGGTAGGAAATCAATCATGAATGCATCCTCCTGTCCTGTGTTGTTGTTTTCTGCCTCGCCAAAGCATCCAGCCAGTGGTGCCATGAGCATGAGAACAATCAAGCCGAATGCGCTGAGTGAGTTTGCCATGTGCTTCCCTGACTCTGGCGCACAGTTTGTCCTTCTTAGGGGTTGGCTTTGATTGATTTTCGAATCACGCATCCATGCAGGGGGACCTATTTCGTGAACTTGATATAGGGTGACTTGCAGGCCACTATGTAACCGATGGTTAAGTAATGGAACGTGAAGTCAATGACTGGGGCAGATGAATGGGAAGAAAAGTTGATTGAACAACTGGTTGAGATGTTCCAAAATATGGGCATGAGCATGGATAAAGAGCAAATTCGAGGGATGATGGAGCAATTCCGATCACAATTCGAAAGCATGGGTCTTGACGCTGAAAAAATCGTAAAAGGCGATGTAAATTTCAACTTCGACCTCTCTCACCTCGCTAAGATGTTTCAATCTGGAAAACCCATGGAGGACATCTTGAGCAACTTAGGCATGGATGTCCAGGTGGACGCAAGTCCTGTTGAAATCACTGCACCTGAAGTAGAAGAACCCCTCGATGAACTGATCCGGATTCCTGCCAACGACGTCTATTTGGACGGTTGGAACATGGCTGTTACCGTTGATTTCACCCTCCGTGGCGATGTCGACGAGAGTGAACTCGAACTTGCTTTGGTTCGCCAAGGCGAGCGGGTTGAAGTCATCAAAGACACCCTTCCAGCACCCCTTGCTCGCATTCAATTGCCTCATCCTTGCGAAGATGTGGTGGACTGGTCGCTCAACAACGGCATCCTCGACATCACCCTAAAACTCACACCGCAGGGCTCTGCTATGAGCACCGACGATTCAAGCCCCGAGGCACCAGAAGTGAGCCTCGATTTCGGCAATAATGGCGACGAAGACGACGACGACGATGAAGACGACGACGGTGGAATCCCCATCTTTTGAACAAAAAAACGGAACGTGAAATGAAATGAGCAAAGTAATTGGAATTGACCTAGGAACGACAAACAGCTGTGTTGCAACGATTGAGAACGGAGAACCCGTTGTCATCCCCAATGCAGAAGGTGCACGAACAACCCCCTCCGTCGTGGCGTTTGCCAAAGACGGAAGTGAACGAATGATTGGTGTCACTGCAAAGCGTCAAGCGGTCACCAACATCGGTCGTACCATGATCTCGGTGAAGCGTCACATGGGAACCGATTGGAAAACCAACATCGATGGAACCGACTACACGCCACAGGAAGTTTCCGCTTTTATCCTCCAGAAGTTGAAGGCTGATGCAGAGGCTTACCTTGGACACGAAGTCAAGCAAGCTGTGATCACATGCCCTGCATACTTCACGGATGCTCAACGAACAGCAACAAAAGACGCAGGCAGAATTGCTGGTTTGGAAGTTCTCCGAATCATCAACGAACCAACAGCGGCTGCTCTGGCTTACGGTGTTGACAAGGGCGAAGATCAAACCATCCTCGTTTACGATCTCGGTGGAGGGACCTTCGACGTCTCTGTTTTGGAGATCTACCAAGTCGACGGTCAACCTCAGATTGAAGTCAAGGCTACGGCTGGAAACAACAAGCTTGGTGGCGACGACTTTGATGACCTGGTCATCGAATGGATGGTTGCAGAATTCAAGCGCGACACCGGCATCGACCTCAGCAAAGACGCTCAGGCCATGTCCCGGCTAAAGGAAGCCGCTGAGAAGGCGAAGATCGAACTCTCTGGGACGCAACAAACCCAAATCAACCTCCCCTTCATCACCATGCGTGACGGTCAACCTGAACACATGGACATGACCCTAAGCCGAGCCAAGTTCGAAGACCTCATCTCGAAGTTGATCGAAGCCACCATGGGACCAACCCGCCAAGCCATGAAAGACGCAGGCGTCAAGAAAGGCGATGTCGACAAGGTCATCCTGGTCGGTGGTTCCACACGTGTTCCTGCTGTCCAAGAAGCGGTCGAGAAGGAAGCCGGTAAAGCACCTTACAAGGGAATCAATCCCGATGAAGCAGTCGCTATGGGTGCAGCCCTCCAAGCAGGTATCATCGCTGGTGATGAGGGTGTTTCTGACATCCTCTTGCTCGACGTTACCCCGCTCACGCTCGGTATCGAGACCCTTGGTGGCGTCATGACCACCATGATTGAACGCAACACCACCATTCCCGCCCGCCGCTCCGAGATTTACTCCACGGCCAGCGACAATCAACCAGCCGTCACCATTCACGTGCTGCAGGGTGAACGCAATTTCGCTAAAGACAACGTTACACTTGGCGAATTTACATTGATGGGTATTCCAGCAGCACCCCGTGGAACACCACAAATCGAAGTCACCTTCGATATCGATGCCAACGGAATCGTTGATGTGAGCGCCAAGGACATGGGCACAGGGAAGGAACAATCTGTCAAGATTGAAGCCCAAACCTCGCTGTCCGAAGATGACATTCAAGCCAAGATTGCCGATGCAGAGAAGTTTGCAGAGGAAGATCAAATGCGAAAAGTCAAGGTTGAACTTCGGAACATGGCGGACCAAGTGGTCTACCAAACACGACGGACGCTTGATGAATCCGCAGAAAAACTCGATGATTCCGAAACCGATCCGGTTAAGGCTCACCTCGATGAACTCGAAAAGTTGGTTCAAGATGAAGACGGTAAGCCGTTGGACATTGACACCATCGACGACGCTGCGATCCAAGCAAAGGTCAAGGAAGTCGAAGAAGCAATGCACGCTGTTTCCGCTAAGTTGTACGAAGCTGCAGCAGCTGAGATGGCAGAGCAAGACGGCTCCGAAGACGACGGCGAGATCAACGTCGGTGGCGATGATGTGGTCGATGCAGACTTCGAAGTTGTTGACGAGGACGAAGACTGAGCGTCATCACAGCCTTGACCTTGCCAAGAGTTGACCTTATGGCGAGAAGTCCGGTGGGCCCATCATGAGCGATGTTCCAATCTTGAAGGACACCGACCGGTCTACCGGTCGCAGTGCGCTCCAGAAGAACATTCAGGCAGCGCTTGCATTGGCTGGTGCGGTCCGTTCAACGCTCGGTCCACGAGGCCTCGATAAGTTGCTTATCGATGACGACGGACGGACCATGGTGACCAATGACGGCGTAACCGTTTTGGAATCAGCAAAAGTTGAGCATCCAGTGGCTCGAATGATGATTAACGCCTCCTCGGTTCAGGATAAAATCGCACGAGACGGCACCACTTCAACGGTGTTGATCAGCGCAGAGATGCTGCAAAATGCATGGCACTTGGTCACCCAAGGTGTCCACCCAGCAATCATTGCCCGCGGTTTCAGAATGGCAGAAGTCCACGCCCGAGAAGCCCTTAACGGGCTTTCTTTCGCCTCAGAGCGAAGCCACCGAATCCTTGCTACCAAAACCTGCTTAACCGGTAAAGGCCACGAGAGCATGCAAAAACTGCTTGCTCAATTAGCCCTTGACGCAGCAGAAGCCATTGTCGTCACCGATGAACAAGGCACACTCGCTGACCCAACCCGTGTTAAAATTCTTCCACAATCCGGTGGTACCATCGGTGAAAGTCAACTTGTCACTGGTTTGGTGTTGGCCAAAAACCGCATTCACAACGACATGCCCCGTCACATCAAGGGTGGTAAAATCCTCCTGATTGATGGTGGATTGGAACGCAGAGCGATGATGGGAAGCGTGAAACTCAACGTCACTTCAACCGGGGTTCTGGATGCCTTCAGGGACAAAGAAATATCTTTGCTCCAAGAGCAAGTCGCTCAACTTGAGGCCTTAGGCGTTGATTTGTTGGCCTGCAAAGAAGGCATTGATGATGACGCACGAATGATGCTCACCAAGGCTGGAATCAAGGCGTTCCGCCGAGTCGCTCGGTCCGACTTGGACCTGCTTGCACGGGGCTGTGGTGCCACGCTTGTTCACGATGTGAAGCGAGCTAAACCCTCTGACCTTGGCGCTTTCATTTCAAGTAAAAACGAGACGTGGGGCAGCACAGTTCACTGGATTGTCGAAACCGAAGAAGGCGGTGCTACATTCATCGCTCGTGGCAGCACGGAGGCTGTGCTCGGTGAGGTTGAACGTTGCTTTGGAGACGCTCTTGGCGTTGCGTGCCAACTTGTCGAAGATGCACGGCTCGTTCCCGGAGGTGGCGCAACACAGGTGGCGCTTGCACGACGTTTGCGTCGCTATGCAGAATCCATCCCTGGCCGCGAGCAATTGGGAGTCGAAGCCTTTGCAGACGCTCTCGAAGTCATCCCTCGTGTGCTTGCTGAAAACGCAGGTCTCGATCCAATTGACACGCTGCTCACTTTGGTGGCAGCTCAATCAAATGCTCCCGAAGAGATTGCCGACCGAATCGGACTTGATGTCCTTGGACGTCAGCCCAATGACATGGTCGAGATGGGTGTGATTGAACCCTTGTTGATTTTAGATCAAGGTATTGCAGGTGCGACTGAAGCAGCCATCTCCGTCCTTCGCATCGATGATGTGCTGTGGGCAAAACAAAACCCAGCGATGGCGGAAGTCCCAGAAATGGAATGACTTGTCAAACCTGCTTCATAGCCAAAACATTTGGTAGTTCCTTCAAATAGGGGATGTGTGACCTTTTACTGATGGGAACTGATAGTGAAATCTGTGTCGGTATCGATGACATCGCCATTCATTTCCCTCGTCTTTACATGGATATGAGGGATTTTGCCGAACTTCGCGGAGCTGATTTCGCTAAGTTAAACAAGGGGCTTGGGCTCGAAGCCATGTCCATTCCCGACGTCCATGAAGACACCGCTACGATGGGTGCCATGGCTGTTATGCAAATCATTGATCGCAATGGATTGGATCCGAACACCATCGGCCGGATGTACCTCGGAACCGAATCTGCTTTGGATGGAGCAAAACCTACGGCGACATACATCGTCGACATGCTCACACAACGCTACGAAGAACGGTACGGCTCGGAATGCTTTCGAAACTGTGACGTTGTCGACATGACCTTTGCTTGCATCGGTGCTGTCGATGCACTCCATACCACATTGGACTGGGTTGCTCGTTCCACTGAACACGAAGAGCGAACTGGAATTGTGATTTTTTCTGACAATGCCAAGTATGCTTTGGAATCATCCGGAGAATACACCCAAGGCGCTGGAGGTGGAGCGTTGTTGGTCCGCCGCAATCCACGGCTTTTGGAGATTCCAGACTGCATTGGTGTTTCCACGACCCCGGTGCATGATTTTTTCAAACCACGACGGGAAGTGACCATTCGTTCAGTCATCACCAACGTGCTCCAATTAGCCCAAGAAACGGGTCAAACCGTCAAGAAAGGGCTTGTTGAGCGGATGATTCGCCACTTACCAGAATCCACAGTGCGCAAGTTAGGAATCTTTTCTCACGGTGAAGCCAAGGTAAGCGTGCACCGCGATGACCCGATTTTTGACGGTCAATTCTCGAACCGTTGCTACCAATCTGCTGTTCGCCAAGCCTTCCATAATTTTGCAGGTAAAGCGGAAAAAACAGGCCGTTACACACACGATGAAGATGAACGCTTGACTCAACAATGGTCGAGGATCATCATGCACCTTCCCTATGCTTTCCAAGCAAAGCGAATGTTCCCTGATATTTTCCGCCACGATTGTGAAGCAACAGAGATGTGGACTGCAGTTGCAGAACAAATTGGCCCCATGCCAGCGCCTCATGATTCAGATGACCCCCAAATCATTGAGATCTGGGAGAAGGCTATGGATGGCTACCGCAGAGCCATTTCAAAGACTCCACAATACCTCAAATTCCACGAAAGCCGAATTGAGAAAGGTCAACGTGCGAGCAGTTTGATTGGAAATCAATACACGGGTTCAATTTTTCTCGCTCTCATGTCGACCTTTGAGTCTGACTTTGAAGATAATTGTAACCTCGATAACACCTTGTTCGGACTCTGTGGTTATGGTTCGGGTGCAAAAGCCAAGGTGTTCGAAGGAAAGGTCAATCACCGCTGGCGAGAAGTCGTCGCTGGCTGGCATTTGTTCGAACGGCTCGCTGGACGCATGGCCATCGACCACGTGACCTACGAGAACCTGCACAAGGGGATTCAAGACGAAAGCGTCGTCACACCTCGAAGTGAATTCGCTTTGGTTGAGATTGGTGATGAAGGCGTCGATGAAGGCGCTCGCCGATACCGCTGGGTTGGCGCCTGAACTCAAAAGTCCAATACGACTTTGCCACATTCGCCACTGATGGCGAGTTCGACTGCTTGAGGGAATTCATCAATGTTCATTCGATGGGTCAGCACCCGCTTGACATCGATTAGGCCACGCTCGAGCAAATCGTGCATGGTGTCCCAGGTTGACCACATCTTCCGCCCATTGATGCCCTTGAGGTGCAAGTAGCGGAACACAACTTCGTTCATTGGCACTTCCGGCATTGAGTTTCCGTAGACCGAGAGCACGTTGACATAGCCACCCATTCGGGTGCTGTGAATCGTGTTGGCAAGAGCTTGTGGCGAACCTGAAAATTCACACGAGTTATCGACCCCGCGTCCTTCGGTTGCTTTCAAGATCTCAGCGACCACATCGTTGTTCTTTCCAAGGACCAAATCGGCGCCAAGTTCCGTTGCAAGGTTCATTCGGTATTCATTGTCCCAATCGATGGCAATGACCATTTTTGCACCCATGGCTTTGGCTGCATTAACGGCGAACAAACCGATTGGTCCAAGCCCATGAATGGCAACAGTTGCGCCTTCAACAGGACCACCAGTCAAGGTGTGAATCGCATTGCCAAGGGGATCTTGGATAGAGGCATGTCCTGGATCAAGGCCAGCAGGAATTGGTCGAGCGTTAACGGCAGGTGCCACGAAGTAAGGTCCAAACGCACCGTTGATGTGGACGCCAAAAATTGAGCCATTTTCACAAATGTGGGCGTTCCCTTCATCGCACCGAGGGCAGTTCCAGCAGGCAAAGTGACATTCAATGGCAACCAAATCGCCAACCGCCGGGTGGGTGACTCCTTCGCCGACTGCCACCACTTCTCCACAGGTTTCGTGGCCTGTGATGGTGCCGAGGGGTACGTTCTCTTTGCTCCACTGGTCCCATTTCCAAATGTGAATGTCTGTTCCACAGACCGAGGTGGAATGTGTCTTGATCAAAACTTCATCAGGACCAGGAGCGGGAACTGGATGTTCTTCCTTGGTGAAACCGCCAGCAGTATCGAGGGTTTTTGTCCATGCCATCATGGTGCTCGGAATGCTGTCCATGTTCTCCCTCTTGCTGGAGTTCAGTGGGCCCGCCTTTTGATTCTTCGCTCATGATGGGGGAAGAGGGAATACTGGTTTGTTGAGGTAGGTTGATATGGGAGGCGCGACGGCATAAAAGCCCGTTGATGTGCATGAAGTACGTTGTTGTTAGCGGAGGAGTCCTGTCCGGATTGGGCAAAGGAGTAACAGCAAGTAGCATCGGCGTTTTGCTGAAAAGCGCTGGCCTGCGAGTCACTTCTATCAAAATCGATCCATATTTGAACAGCGATGCTGGCACAATGTCGCCGTTTGAACACGGAGAAGTGTTCGTTCTCGACGACGGCGGCGAGGTCGATTTGGATCTTGGCAACTACGAGCGTTTCCTCGATATTAACCTCGGCAAGGATAACAATCTTACCACCGGTAAAATCTACTCCCAAGTTATCGAGGCTGAACGCCGTGGTGATTACCTTGGAAAAACGGTTCAAGTGATCCCCCATGTGACCGATGCGGTTCAGGAATGGATCGAAGATGTCGCTCATCAGCCCGCTGATGGCAGTGACGAAATTCCAGATGCGTGCATCATCGAACTCGGTGGCACGGTTGGAGACATTGAATCGTCCCCCTACATCGAAGCGCTCCGACAGTTCCAATTCCGTGTGGGCCGAGAAAACGTCACCTTTGTCCACGTCTCTCTTGTCCCAGTCATGGGGCCAGTCGGAGAACAAAAGACAAAACCAACTCAACACACAGTCAAGGAACTGCGAGGCCTTGGTATCACTCCGGACATCCTCGTTTGCCGTTCAACAGCACCGCTGAACGATGAAACCCGAGAGAAATTGGCCGCCTTCTGCCACGTTCCCCCACAAGCGGTGATGTCGACGCATGACGTCCCGAACATCTACCACGTTCCTTTGATGCTTCAAGAACAAGGACTGTGTGACATTTTGGGCGTCGATTGCCATTTGACATCCCTGCTTTCTGACTGGAAGATCATGGCTCACCATCTTGACACACTTAGCGAAGAAGTTCACATTGCAATGGTTGGAAAGTACACCAACCTCTCTGACGCCTATCTCTCCGTGATCAAGAGTCTACAACACGCCGCTATGGCCGTCGACCGCAAGCTCATCATCGACTGGATTGAAGCCAGTCACCTCGAAACTGATTGGGGCGACAAGAATGAGCACGACACTGCGTGGGTGCAATTGAAAGAAGCCGATGGCGTTCTTGTTCCTGGTGGTTTTGGAGACCGTGGCGTCGAAGGTAAAATCCTCGCTGCCAACTATGCACGAACCTCAAACACACCCTACCTCGGCATCTGCCTTGGACTCCAAGTCGCAACCATCGAATTCTGCCGCAACGTGCTTGGTCTTGAGGGCGCTAATTCGACAGAGTTTGATGAAAACGCCAAGACAGCAGCAGTTGTCTTCATGCCTGAGATTTCGAAAACCCACTTGGGTGGAACCATGCGACTCGGCGCACGACCAACGCTCTGGCAAGTTGA
>JAPKCS010000011.1 GCA_028822845.1 Candidatus Poseidoniaceae archaeon
GCGAGAATTGAACTCGCGACCTCCTCATTACCAATGAGGTGCTATACCGCTAAGCCACGGTGGCAGTAATGCTGGCGACTTACCGGACCAATATAACCGCTTCGCGTCTGAATGAAGGTGTGAAAATGATACAGGTCACCTATCTGATGGCCTCAAAGCCTATAAGGTGATTTTTACAAATATTCTTTTGGAGAAGGCAACTTCTCTGGATGGGATGGAATATGCAGCGTGAGCTTGAAACAAAAACGGAGATGCGTCAACGAATGCGCGATCTCCAGAGCCAAGTAGATGAATTGAAAGACCTTGTGAACACCTTACTAAGTGTCATTTGTGAGGAACCGGATGGTGTGCACAGTGGAGCAGCACCGACCATTCCGGGCCAGCCGGCAAACAATTACTGCATGTGAGGTCATCCCTTGATGACAGCCAGTGGGCTCAATCGAGCAACTGGCCTCGCTAGGTTCGCAGCGTTGGTTAATGCAATGACTTCATCAACATCTTTGTAGGCATCAGGTGCTTCTTCAGCCAATACATTTGGCGTCGAGGCATGGATTCGAATTCCCTTAGCCTCGAGCGTTTTCTTCAGTTCTTTTCCATCGATGGTTTTCTTGGCTTTGGTTCGTGACAGTGCTCGACCAGCACCGTGGCATGAAGATCCAAAGGCACGGTTCATACCTTTCTTTGGACCCGACATCAGCCAGGACCCAGTGCCCATGTCGCCGGGTACAAGGACAGGTTGTCCACTTTTCCCGTAAGCAGCGTTTACATCGCTGTGATCGCCTCCGAAGGCCCGAGTTGCCCCCTTTCGATGCACGCAGCATGTGCATTTTTCGCCATCAATGGTGTGGTTCTCAACTTTGGCAATGTTGTGTGCCACATCGTACAGAACCCGTGCCTCTCCATCGGTGCCCAATTCCAATCGAAGCACTTCTCGAAGACGGTGAGCAAGGGCACTTCTGTTAGCAAAGGCGAAGTTCGCTGCAGCGTTCATGGCGTCAAAGTAGGCTTGCCCTTCGTTGCTGTGGAACGGGGCTGATGCCAATTGACGATCTGCCAAACTGTACCCCCATTCCTCATCGACCCATTGATTGCCTTGGGCTTTGTAACGGCCTTCGAGCGCTCTTACGTGATCGCTGCATACCTGATGGCCGAGTCCACGGGAGCCTGAATGAATCATAGCAACCAGTTGACCTTCGTACAGGCCCCATGCTTCTGCTGTTTCAGCATCGACTGTTTTACCCACTGTTTGGAGTTCAAGGAAGTGATTGCCGCTGCCGAGTGTGCCAAGGGCACGGAGCCCCCGTTCTCTGGCCCGGGTTGAAATGGCAGCTTCTTCGGTGACCAAGCGACCGCTTGATTCTATGTTTTGGAGGTCTTCATGGAAGCCAAATCCGAGATCTGCTGCTGCATGAGCGCCCCCCTGAATCAATTCATCGAGTTGGCGAGCATCAATGTCAAGACCGCCCTTGCCAGAAGCTCCCGCAGGGATTCGACCGGCGAGGCGTCCAGCCAATTTCTTGAGGTTTGGAATGTCTGATTCAGTGGCATCAAGGGCCAACATACGAACGCCGCAGTTGATGTCAAAACCAACGCCACCCGGGGAGATGGCACCACCAAGTTCACCAGCTTCCGTATCGGTGGCGATCACGCCTCCAATCGGCAGGCCGTAGCCGTAATGCCAGTCAGCCATCGCCCAAGCCTCGCCGACAATTCCAGGCAAGGAGGCCGCGTTGACCAACTGCTCTGGTCCACGATCATCTGCGTGTTTCCTCAAATGTTCAGCATCGGTGACAAGGAGTGCGTCGACCTTCATTTGTCCATGAGCCTTGATTCGCATCGTCCCATCGCCCTCGTCCGAGAGGTGGGTGCGCCAATCTTCGCCCATAGTGATGCGTTGGGTGAATCACCTTTGAGCGTTGTTCAAGCAATTTAGACGAATCCAAAGCACAGGTTTCAAGGGGGATGTGTCGCTCGCAGAAGCGTTCCTCCTTGGGCGTGTTGCTATGAGTCTGCCACCAATTGATTTGGCTGTTTTCCATGAGAACGGTTTTATCCGTAAGCAATGCAGTATCACTGCGCTTTGGTTTTGGACCACAGACCACGATCGTACCACATGTGGGGACACGACTGAAGACGAGTACACATTCATCGGCGCACCCCTCATTCAAGGCTATGCAATGCGTGGAAAAGCACTCAAAGATGCGATGCGGGAAACGTTCCTCAATTTCTTTGAGGGCTATGAGCACACGAGGGTCAATCCCTACCCTGTTTTGGCACGTTGGCGAGACGACATACACCTCACGATTGCTTCGATTGCAGACTTCCAACCTCACGTCACCTCTGGTGAAGTGGAGCCTCCTGCAAACCCACTGACCATCTCACAACCTTGCATTCGGCTGACGGATGTTGATGCAGTGGGCCGTTCAGGGCGTCACTTGACGACGTTTGAAATGATGGCGCATCACGTGTTTAACCGTCCTGAAGAAGGACGAACGTTTTACTGGATGGAAGAATGTGTTCGCTTCTGTCATGAATTGCTGACCGATGCCTTGGGCATCGATGCTAACGAAATCACCTACGTGGAAAACCCATGGTCCGGCGGCGGCAACGCTGGAGCTGCAGTTGAGGTCATCGTTGGTGGTCTCGAACTGGCAACGCTGGTGTTCATGAACTTAGAAGAGCATCCAGACGGAGATGTGGAATTGAAAGGGGACCGTTACCGAGAAATGCCTCTTCAGATCATCGATACCGGCTACGGTCTGGAACGTTTCTGTTGGGCAGCCGCTGGAACGCCAACGATTTACGAATCCATTTATCCTGATTCAACCAAATGGCTGAAAGACATCTCAGGATTTTCTTCGATTGCGGCTCAATGGCCAGACCTTGATTTGGATGGACTGCTTGGAGAAATGAGTCGCCTCAATGGGATCATGAACATCGAGCCCGGTGTCGATGCAGATGAATTGCGTGCGACCTTCCTTCGACGTCTTGGTGAACGAGGCGTTGTCGTAACTGCTGAGCAATTCTCAGCTGTGACCGAACCGCTCGCTAAGATTTACGCCATACCTGATCACATGCACGCTCTGTGCCACATGCTCGGAGATGGCCTTGTTCCTTCAAACGCCAAAGCAGGCTACCTCGCTCGTATGCTCGCTCGAAGAACCCTGAGGCTGCGCGATGAACTAAAATTGGATGTGTCGCTTTCTGACTTAGCAAAGCATCACATCGAAGTTAACCTCGGTGGAGCTCCAATGAAACAAACCTACGATGGTTTGCTCGGTATTCTCGAACTTGAAGAAGCACGCTATGGCGAAATGCTGCGCAAGGGTGGCAACGTCATCAACACACAACTCAAGCAACTGCCGAAGGATGCAGAACGCATTCCAGATGAGATTTTATTCAACATGAACGACTCCCACGGGCTCGCTCCAGACATGGCCGTTTCCCTCGCAAAGAAGGCTGGATGGTCTTCTGTTTCTGTTCGAACAGGCTTTGCTGCTGAAATGGCAGAACGGCATGCTACGCTTGCGAAACAAGCAGCTCAAGCCATTGAGGCCAAACCATTGGTGGAGAACCTTCCTTCGTTGCCAGCGACCCATGCCTTGTACTACGAAGATGTTCTTCAGCAGGAATTCGATGCATCGGTCCTCGCCTGTTTACCACTGATTGGGGACGATTACCCAGAAGAGGCAACCCACGGGGTCGTCATGGACAAAACCTGCTTCTATCCTGAAGGCGGTGGGCAAGAGGGTGATTATGGGTCCCTCGCTACCGATTCGACCCAACGGAGGGTGCTCGACACCCGGAAGGTTGGCAACCATGTCCTCCATTTGACAGACGGCGCCTTTGACAAGGGCGACCTCGTTCATGGAAGCATTGACTGGAAACGTCGAAAGCAACTGATGGACCACCACACAGCAGTCCACATCGTCGGCGGAGCAGCCCGCCGTGTCCTTGGGCCTCACATCTACCAAGCAGGGGCCAACAAATCAGTTGAGATGGCTCGCTTGGACATCACCCATTTCCACCGACTCAACAGAGAGGATTTGGATGCCATCGAGGCGTTAGCAAACGAGGTCATAGGTCAGGTTCAACGAACTGAAAAAACTGAACTCAACCGCCGAGATGCTGACAAAAAGTATGGCTTTGACCTCTACCAAGGTGGGGCGCCCAAAGGAAACTCCATTCGCATCCTTCGTATTGCCGATCATGACATTCAGGCATGCGGCGGCACACACCACGATGAGCCAGGACAAATCGGATCAATTCGAATTGTTCGCTCATCTGCTGTTCAAGACGGCGTCGAACGTTTGCACATTGTGGCAGGAAAAGCAGCTTTGAACTATGCTCGTCAACAAGACACGATTCTTCGGGAAACTTGCGAAATCTATGGCATTCCGACCGCTGATCTTCCTCGAACTTCAGAGCGGTTTTACAAGGAATGGAAAGATCAACGCAAGCGAATCGAACACCTCGAAGCCGAAATTGTTCGTTTGAGAACCTCTGGTGGAGGTTCGGATTCACACGAAGTGGATGGCGTTCGTATCGTCATCATGGAAGCCCACGGTGATTTGAAAAAGATGACCAAGATGCTCAAAGAACTGACCCTTGATGCACAACAGCCTACCTTGGCTGTGCTCGGTTCGAGGGAAGGGGGCGGGAAATTGATGATTGCCGTCACAGAAAACACAGTCGCATCAGAACGCTATAACGCAGTCACATTGTTGAGAGAAATCGCTCCACACATCAACGGTGGAGGCGGTGGTCGACCAACCCTTGCTCAAGGTGGGGGCTCCAACGCCGATGGTCTTGATGCCGCACTCGAAGCAGCACGATCCTCTGTTGGGCTCGAAGATTAAATCGACCGCAGTGCTTCACGATCGAAGTGAGAAACCGCAATGTTGAGTGCTTCCTCTATGTCGTACCAACGTACTTCGGCAATTTCTTCAGTCTGAACGTTCAATGTTGATGCATCACCGTTCCATTTGGCTCGGTAGGTGAACGAGACGAACGAGATCCCCTCATCTGTGAATATGTTTTGTGTCACAATCGGTTCTGTGTCTTCGAGTTTAATGGTCAGACCGAGTTCTTCTTCAGTTTCACGTACACATCCAACAGCCGGGTGCTCATCATGATCCATGTAACCGCCAGGCAGCGTCCAAAACCCATGGAAGTGGCCCCGTTCGACCCGTCCCATCAGCACCTGTCTTTGATCGTTGCAAATCATAACCTTCGCGACCAGACGATGTATCGAGCGATAAATTGCTTCTCGGGCCACGGGATGAACGGCGTTATCACTGATCAAATCATCCTTCAGCGCCCAGTGGCGTGGCCATTCAATCTTTGGATAGCCTTTGACCACCATGGTGACCTCACCTGCCAAATCGACTCGAGTGTGACGGAATTCTTGCCATGGAATTTCCATCGCTTCAATTTCGAGGCGGGTTGGTAGCCTCAGGACGGTCCCGTTGTCCATTCGCCCGAGAACGGGAAGTTGTGGCCCCTGTCCGGATTCATCCACAAGAAGAACACGGCCATCGTGCTCAAGATGAACGACCTCCTTTGGGTGCATGGCTATGGCTCGCTACCATGCCACATGAATGCTCGTATCTGAGTTCCCCGTTCTGTTTGTATGAACTCATGAAACTGATGCTTCAAGTACTGCATGTCTGTGGCTACAGTATGGGCTTTGAGCAGGTGAACCAGTCAGGCTGGGCCATGACCTACTTGGTTTGGGATGACGCCACCAAGGAAGCTGCGTTAATCGATCCTGTTTACGACTTTATGCATCACTACCTCGAAGTGCTCGAAAAGAAAGGTCTCACGCTTGTTTACGCAATGGCTACACACACCCATGCCGACCACATCACCGCCTGTTTTTCATTGAAAGAAAAACTTGGATGTTCGTACGTTATGTGGCATTCCACGGCCTGCCTCGATGTTTCGAAATACGTCGATGATGGGGACACGATTGAAATGGGCAATGTGACGTTTAGGTTCCACCATGCTCCCGGACACACCAACGACAGCATGTTGATTGAAACGGCGACTCATGTCATGACCGGCGACTTCCTTTTCACTGGAAAGGGTGGCGTCGGAAGGGATGATCTGCCAAGCGGTCGGATGCATGTGCATTGGGCTGCTCTTCGCGTGCTTGACCTGCTTGACGGTCACCTTGTCGTCTGCACTGGCCACGATCCACCAGGGACTGAAATGCAGACCTTGGATTGGAACCGAACCGAGAATCCAGTTTTGAAAATGACCAGTTATGAAGCCTACGAAACGTGGCAACTTGGAGTCAGTGCGGGGCTTGGTGCTGTGTCCAAAATCAAGGTGGCAGTTCCAGCAAATTTGTTCGCTGAAATACCTCAACACATACCTTGGTTGGACCAAGATCAATGAACACAAAAAATGCGAATGCATTTGAAGGGTCACAGTGGACCACAGTTCATGCGCTCCTCTTCCGCACGTGGTCTTCTGGTCGTTTTATCGCTCCAACTGCTCTTAGTTGGCGCTTCTGCAGCACCGTTGATGTCTTCACTCAATCCCGCTGGCGATGCCGAGCGAATGGATGCTTCCTTGGAAGATGCCCTGGTCGATTCTGAGTTTGATACCAAACTTTCCGTCATTTTCCAACTCAACAGCGAAGTGACCTCCGAAGACCGAACATGGTTGGAAAACCATGGTGCTTCCATCCTTGGCGACGCACCCTTGATCGATGGTGGCTTGATGGAAGTCACTGCCATGGATGTTCGAATCATCAGCCAATGGTCCCGGACAGAATACCTAGAATTGAACCGAGAACTGGAATTCTTCTATCTTCCTACCGAGTGGGGCGGTGAACCGACCCCCGGAATCAAGATGCATGAAACAACCCACGTGGTCAACGCTACCACTTCGTGGCATCGAGCCATCATCAACACCGATGGTACCGTTGCCTTCGAAACAGATTCCTCTTTTACCGAATGGGACGGTGACGGAACCGCCATCGTCGACTTGGACACAGGCGTCGACGCAGGTCACCCAGATTTCGATTACCTTGCACCTTGGACTGGCGACAAAACCCTTTATTCTGCAAAATGGGACGGCGTTTGGACTGAAACTCGCAATTCTGATACCTCCTCTGGACACGGCACGCACGTCGGCGGGACCATTGCTGGAAACGGTGATGCTTCCTCAGGACGCCGAGCAGGTGTGGCCAAAGGTGGTCAACTTGTCGCCCTCGGAACGGGTGATGGCGCTTCGATTTTCGCTGCTGAACAGGGTCTAGAATGGACCTTCCAGCATTCGATTCCAGGACAAAATGAGTACCACATCCGTGTTGTTTCCAATTCATGGGGCACAGATGGCGATTACGATCCCAATGGGGCAGTCGCCACCCTCACAGACAGGCTCACCTACGAAAATGGCGTTGCAGTCATCTTCGCAGCCTCCAATTCTGGCGGCAGTGGGAGCGAATGTGACAGCGGTTTGAAAACCAACGTCTACGCCAACACCCCTTCAGCCATATCCGTTGCAGCACTCACCCATGATGGGACTGCTGTAACTTCCTTTTCCAGCCGTGGATGCATGAATCAAATGCACACATGGCCTGATGTTGGTGCACCTGGTCGAGATATCTGGGCCACTGCTCCTCGAGGAACTGCAATTGATGCATCGACCAAAACTCAAGGGGACCTCTACTACATGTCCATCTCCGGGACCAGCATGGCTACACCTCACGTCGGTGGTATGGCTGGTCTTATGCTCAACGCAGCACCTTCGCTAACCGTTGCAGACTATCATCGAGAAGACCACGACGAAGGCGATTCGCTTGTCGGCGGTGAAGGAACAGCTGCTTACGGCCAATTTGCTGACTGGGATGAAGCCAATTATTCTCGAATCCATGAACTTGAATTGATCCTTGAATTAACCGCTCGCTACGAAGGCATGGCGAATTCATGTGAAGATGGGAACGATGACGATGGCTGCAATGACATACCGGTCGACTGTTACCGCTCCGCTACAGGACGCTGCCATGATTGGCGTGTCGGCCACGGACTCACCGACGTCGATGCTGCTGTGGCTCTTGCCAGAACGCTGCAATTGATGCGGGATCAGAACGGTGACGGTATCGTCGACCACCCCGAATACACCGTGTGGGATGCTTACGAAATCTATGATGCTCTCCGCACCACAGAATCCATCGTTGTGGACACTGACCGTGTCAGGCACGCTTGGAAAGGTGATTGGAATCACTTCAACAACGGACCAAATGGCGCTGTGTACTACACTGAAGATTCACACTATGTTTGGATCCCCAATGGTACCTACAACATGTTGGTCCAGTTTACGCCAACCGAAGTGGATGTAGAAACTGGACAAGTGGGCAACCTTCAGATGGAAATCGACCTTGGTGAAGATGGTTCCAATGACGCTCAAGGTCAAGGTACCCGTATCGCTGATACTTGGATTTATGATCTCGATGTCGACCCTTCCCACTGGAACACATGGGCCCACTTCGATGTAACTGGTCAAGCCATGGCTTTCCTCGGTGTGTTAGAAGACTTCGAATTCTTTGAAGCGAGCATTCCTTACACTGTTGATGCTGTTTTGACGATGGACTTGTCGACGCCAGTGGAGATTACCATACCACAACGTCCAGATTTCTATTCCGACTTGGACCCAACAACACCTTCCGATGCATGGGACGATGACTACATGGGTCAGTTGACCTTCATCCGAAACGCCTACAATCAAGCCGCATTGATGGAAGAAATCCTTCCTAAGGCCATCGTCGAAGAGGAGGAGGATTCCTTCTTCGGTGCACTCGGTGCAGTCTTTTCTGATTACACTGGTGCTTCAGTTTCCTTTGCGGTGTTTGCACTGCTCTGCGCCCTCGGTGTCGGTTACGTTGTCCGCAGCTCCCGTGAAGATCATCCTTTGTTGCTGATGGATGAACCGGTTGATGCAGAACTCGAGTCTTGAGTTCACAACGGGTTATCTGGAATCGAACCCTTGTGTTCAGATGAGGGCAGTGCTTGCAAATCAGCGAACGTCAGTTGGTCAGGTGGCGCTTCATTGAGCGTTGTCAACCGTTCCTGCATCTCCATGCGAACGTGGAATTCAATTCGCCCTCTGGTTCGTGTTAAGTCGTAGGAGAGTGGATTCAGGGCTTCGATGATCTGATGTTCAAAGATGTCCTTGACCCTGGTACCACGCCACAAGGAATAGCCCCAGCGGAACGCAATACCAACAACGGCTGCACCGTACAAAATCATTAGAATGGACGTTGCAAACAAAACGGCGTTCCCTGAGCGGGATTCATCGAGTAAATTGCGCACAATCAAAAATCCTAAACCAATGCCGACCAAAGGTTTCAGAATGCTTTCCAACCACTGATCGACCGGTACAAGACGCCCCTTCGCAGGGTCGACAAACACCAAATCGGACTCAAAGGCCGTGTTCATGACGCTCAATGCCCCAAGAAGTATGATGTAAAGCCCCGTGGAGATTGCTAATTCAATGCCCCATGAATCGAGGTTAAACGTCCAATGTACGATCAGCCAAGCAAACAATCCGAGAAAAGCTCCTTGTGGTACGTGGTTGAAGTGAATGACATGGTGAGAGAATTCATTGAGTTTTGTGCTCTTGGTCGTGATGCCACGGTGAGGTTTGGGGATGTGGATAATTTGCCAGTGCATGAAGTGTTCAATGGTGGTCAAACCTTTGACCAAAAAGCGCTGACGAATCAACAATGTTTCGATTAAAATGAGCACTGGGAGACCGAGGATGATCACGGGCAAAGCCATCACAGCTGCCAGGGGGAAGATGATGATCGTTGGCAACAAAAGGAAGTGCGACAACGTCAATGGATGGAATAAATCCGCTTCGATTAAGCGCTGTTGGCTCGGTTGAATGTGCAGGCTGCGAGCCACATCATCGAGGGTCGCTCGAAATGGAGCCACTTGTCGTCCGGCATCGATGATCTGAAGAACAGTGTTGCGGTATTGCGATTCTTCATGACCAGCCCCGGTGAACAACCGCCATGCGATTCTCATTGGTAGGGCGAGGAAAAGAGGGATTGAAAGCAACCCAATAGCCCACAACAGGGTGTTTGTATCGACCTCTGCCATGGTACTCCCTGATGAGGCCAACAGGAAGGACGGTTTCAAACATTGGGGCAACGCAGGAGCGGAACCTAAGATTCAAGGCCTTCGTCGGCCGGTTCGATATTATGGCAAGGATTGCAGTGACGGATGGCATGGCTGAAGATGCAGTATTGCTGTTGCAACAAGCGGGACACGAAGTCGTTTTGGGCACCATCGATGCGGCCGATTTAGCCAACGGGGCTCTCGGAGATTTCGACGCCATCATTGTACGCAGTGCGACGAAACTACCGGCTGATGTCATCGCAGTTTCAGGTGATCGTTTGTCCGTTATCGCACGGGCTGGTGTCGGCGTTGACAACATTGACATCCAAGCAGCAGCAACCGCTGGTATCCCCGTCGTGAACGCTCCGCGTGCCTCCACACAATCCGTCGTCGAATTGACGATTGGGCACTTGCTCTCCTCCATACGCCACATTCCTCGTGCCGATCGAGGCTTGCGCGATGGCAAATGGGAGAAAAAAATCATGAAAGGCACTGAATTATCAGAGAAGAACCTTGGACTCATCGGTTTCGGTCGAATTGCCCAAGGTGTCGGGGCTGTGGCTCAAGCCCTTGGTATGACGGTCCATACCTACGATCCCTACCTTCCACCCAAGGTAGCCAAGGCACAGAACACGACCCTTCACAAGAATGTGGAGACTTTGTTTTCCAACTGCACTCACATTTCCATTCACTGCAACCTGAACGATGAAACACATCACCTTGTCAACGCTGAACGCCTTGCATTGATGCCTGGTCGGTCAAACGATGGCATCGCTTGTGGCAATCACATCGTCAATTGCGCCCGTGGTGGCATCATCGACGAAGTTGCTTTGCTCGAAGCCCTTGAACAAGGCCATGTTGCTTCTGCAGCGTTGGATGTGTTCGAAACCGAACCCGTCCCGGCTGATGCGCTCTTGCTCCAGCACGAACACTTCCATGGAACCCCACATATTGGTGCTGCGACAATGGAAGCCCAAGCACGTGTTGGTCGTGACATTGCACATGCGGTCATGGCTGTGCTCGATGGTGGCACCTCTGAGACCACCGTGAACGCCCATCTGATGTCTTGATTCACTTTCACTTGAACCTGCTCGGGTCTCACGAACGATGGTCAACGGTGGCGGAGATTCCCACCTATGGGACGAACGGTACCAACTTGGCGAACGCGAATTGAAAACGAACTTCAGTCGCTGGAGATGTTCAGGCGAGCCCTTCCTTCAACCGAGAAGCCGTTGTTCGATGCGCTTCTCACGGGGGTTCGAAACCGGCGAACTGCAGGTGGCATGTTGCCCTCACATGATGTCTGGAAGCCCATGCTGCTTTCCATGTTGATCGAGTTGATGGTTCAGAATGCCAAACTCGAACGACGCTTGGACGTTCTTGAAACGGCCGAGGTGATGGGCGATGAGCCGGCCCATTCTTGATGTTCAAAGCGCCATCAACGGGACTTCAATGGATGTGTGGTTGCTCGATCGTGAGCATGGGGCAGTCAAGGTCAATGTCCCTTGGTGCCCTTCAATTCACGTCCATGCAACCCGGCATCGGTTGAAGCATCTGTGGGCTTGGTTGGAACAACCTGAGATTCGAGATCGTTTTGGCGTTGGCATGATGCGAACGCACCGTTCGCGACTTTCATTGGATGCTTCTGAAGTGGATGATGTGCTGGAAATCGATGTCCACAACAGTTGGAACATGAGGAAACTTGCAGCCCACATTGAAACCAGAGGCCAGTACCGTCATCACACTCTTTATTCGGTCGACGCTCACTTAGCGCAGCGTTTTCTGGTTGAGTATGGCGTGTCGCCATTCCAACGGGTGGAATGGGACGGAGCTACATTTCAAGCAACGCAACGCTCCTGGCAACTACCAGAACTCAGCGTTGTTCACATGAGCGTCACCTACCGAACCAACAACGGGTTCCACACAGAAGAGGCCGAAATTGACGGCATCGAATTCCGGGCCTGTTCCTCAGATGGTCAATGCGATCTTGATGCCCCGCCCATGCGCTCACTCATTCGAGCGAATCATCGAGATTCAGAGATGTTCTTGGGGCATCTGGAAGCGGTTATGGCCGAGTACAATCCTGATGTGCTGTTGACGCACGGTGGCGATGGTCTTCATTTTCCGGCGCTGATGCGGCTGGCCAAAAAAGCGGGTGTGACCTTGTCGCTCAGCCGTGATGACCGTCCACTGGCGGCTCGGACCTCTGCTCGAACCGTTCACTCGTATGGCCAAACCCTGCATAAGGACGGGTATGTTCCATTGTACGGTCGCCTCCACATCGATCAAAACAGCAGCTTCATCGTTCGTGAGGGTGGTTTACTCGGTCTGTTTGAACTGGCACAGCATTCGCAACAATCCCCTCAAGACATCTCACGATTGTCGCCGGGGTCTGTGATCAGTGCGATTCAAATGCGCACGGCGATGGAGGATGGGGTGCTTGTTCCATGGAAGAAAAACCGTCCTGAGGATACCAAAACTGCTTGGGCGTTGCTTCATGCAGACCGGGGTGGCTTGTACCTTGACAGCAAACCCGGCGTGTATGCCCACGTGATCGAACTCGACTTCGCGAGCCTCTTTCCAAGCATCATTGCCACACGGAACATCTCCACAGAGACCCTTAACTGCCCGTGTTGCCAAGCCAAAGAAACGCCTGATGCCAGCCATTTCGTTCCGCTTCACCCTGCTGCTGCAGAACGGGCATTTACTGAACGACACACAAAACGTCACTTCGGTGCGGGGCTGTTCCCAATCGCTTCTCCAAACGCTCTTCCCGTCCCTGGCCTTTCTTCACACACATGCGGGCAAATTCACGGCTTCCTCGGACGCATTGTGGCACCTTTAATTGAGCGAAGGCGTCAATTGAAGCTTCAAATCCTCACCAAAGGTGACCGTTTCGATCAACAACAAAATGCTCTCAAGTGGTTGCTCGTAACGTGTTTTGGATACACCGGATACAAGAATGCTCGATTTGGACGCATTGAAGCCCACGAAGCGATTTGCGCTTGGGCTCGCGATATTCTTCTCGAAACCATTGCTATGGCGGAAGAAGACGGTTGGGAAGTGCTGCACGCCATCGTTGATTGTGTTTGGATCCAGGACCGACGCCATCGAACTGCAGAACAACGTCGGATCGATGCTCATGCCTTTGCTCAACGGGTCACAGAACGTGTGGGGATCCCTCTTGAATTCGAAGACATGTACCGCTTCATCGGTTTTGTTCCGAGCCGTGTTCACGGGGCTGGTTCATTGACGAAGTACTGGGCGTTTGGAGAGCGTGGGCTGAAAGTCCGAGGCATCGAACAGCGACAACATTCGACCTGTGTCTGGGTTGCCAACATGCAACAAAGAGCGCTTCAAATGCTCGTCGAGCACTCCAACGACATCGATGGTGTTCCTGGTCTAAAAGCACAAAAAGCAGTCGTTTCGCTGTTGCAGCAACAGATTCAGCGCCTCGAGCGGAATGAAGTTGGGCTGGACGAACTTGTTGTCGCACGCCGAGTTACTCGGGATTTGGATGACTTTCATGTGGCGACCCTCACTCACGCAGCGTTGCTTCGAGGTCGCCTTCACGGTGTGACCATTCCCCCAGGTGGCAAAGTACGCTTTGCCGTTCTTGCTTCAACTGGGATGGTGCAACATGAACGGGTGATCTTACTCGAAGAGTTGGATGATGACCAACACCGGTCCAAACGTCCCGATGTGGACCATTACAGAGCGCTGGCCATCCGTGCAATCTGGGCCATTGTGGCACCTTTCGGATGGGATGAAGAAGAAGTGTGTGTCGGTCAGCGTCGATCATCGCTGGATGCTTACATGGAGCAGTGATGGGAGCATCTACGCAGCACTCGGATCATACACATTCGCTATCAAAAAACATCATCGGTTGTGTTTTTAGATTGAATCTGCTTGTTCAAAGTTGACTCGATTCCGGATTTGTTTCAGTTCTGAAGTATCGGTAGAAGAAGTACAACGACACTCCAGTCAATACGTGCCACACAGCATGGTATTGGAACAGTGAATCAGGGTTGCATGCTGCCTCGCCGCTGCGGCCATAGCGCCATACGATGTTCCCCACAATGTAGCAGCCGAATCCAATCCACAAATCAGGTCGAGCTTTTCGAAGAAGGGTCTGTCCGGGGTTGAAGTGGAGCGCCAATGCGATGCCGATGAACATCAAACATAGGATGATGATTTGCACGGTTGGGGCGCCAACAGAAAGCGTGATGCATGCCAGAAGTGGAACTCTAATCATCCATGACAACCGATTTCCACTGAGGTTTTTTGTCTCCTGTATCAGCCAAACACCGATGTACAAGGACCACAAGTAATCACGAGTGATGCTGGTCAGTTTTAGATCACGTGACCCTGAAAAGTTTTCAATGAGGATGATGTTGGCGTTGGCAGCAAAAGTGTCCAACAGGGCAGTCAACACGAACACGCAGAAAAACACGGATAAGAAAAATCTGTCACTCCAGCGGTATTGGCGGCTGAGGTTGTAATAAATGGGGAAGGAGATGAAAAACAACATGCCGGTCCAATCCATGCTGGTGCCCCAGTTGGTGTTCGTTCCATGCATGGCAAAACTACCGACTCCAATATAGATTGAACCGGTTGCAAAAAGAATCGGATAGACGCTCCGTTCAAGCATTGGGTTTGTTGCTTTCTCCCTGCTTGTGGGCAGGTTCCACAAAACCACGAGCCCAACAAACACATAGGTCAAGTTGGACAGCGTGTTCATCGGTTCCTTGATCAGCCCATCTGAGATTCCCTCACAGAAGTTGGTAGCGGACTCTATTGGCTCGACGGCCCATGTTGAGGCACCAAGGATGACGTACATTGTGGCAAGAAGGGCCAGTATTCCGATGGAAACAACAAACTCCCGCTTTTGTTCGAACAGCGTCGAAAACGATTGTTTGGTCATGGCTCGGCGACATCGCAGTAGTATTTGTTTCTGAGTATTGAACAGCAACATTGACCCAACAGGCAGAGGCCATCTGAACTCATCGACGTTGCTCACTTGCTATTCTGATACACTTTTCGGCTTCAATTCATACTCAACGCATATCAGTGAAGTGCTTTACGCTCAGGTCGGGTGACTCTTTGGGAGTGAAGAAATATGGGGACCGCGAGGTCGTTGATTTGTCCGAATGGGGGCGACCAATCGCTCGTGTCATGGCCAACTTCCTCAAGGAGAAACCAATTTCAGTGATGCAGGTTACCAACATTCACTTTGTTCTCTCGCTCTACTGTGCTTGGCTGATCTTTGAAGGGAGCCCAATCCTTGCTTGCTCATTGCTCATTGTGAAGGGTGTGATTGACGCAGTCGATGGCGAATTGGCCCGCATGCGCGAACGGCCATCGCACGTCGGACGGTACTGGGATACCGTGGCTGATACCCTCGGCCTGGTTGCTGTAATGTGGGCGTTCGCTACCGTGTTGAACTGGGAGGTTGTTTTCACCGGTGCCATGATTTTGGCGACCTTATTCCAATATTCACTGTTCAATCACTATTCAATCCTGATGCGTGCCCTCGGTTCCGGGGACGATACCAGTCGAATTGATGAGCGCGTCCGCCCGGTCGCTCACCCTTGGGAAAAGCAGAGCAATGTCAACTTCTTGCATTTCATCTACCTGTGCTTTTTCAGTTGGCAAGACCGAATCATCTCCGCATTAACCGGCAAAGGATCAGAAAATCTCGTGTTCGAGTTAACCGTTTCTTCTTCACTGGGATACGGCGCACAATCAATCGTGATCTTTTTGCTAGCATTGACGCAGAACCTCGATTACTTGCCTCACTTGGTCTTGGGTGTCAATGGTTCGTTGATGGCCTTGGTCATCCTTCGCAGTCGAATCTAGGGCTATTCCCGCCCTCCTTCGCCCTTCATTTGAATCGAATGCCACCTTTTTTTGGATGATGAATGTAAGCCGTGACTCAAAGCTCACCACGGTGGCGACACGCGATTTGAATGGTTTGCCTGGATTGCAGAACGCATCGAGAATTTGATGATGCTGACACATCACCTCAACCAGCCCACATTGCCCACAAGGATTGGTTACCTTTCAGTGCTTGAGTGCATCAATGCAAACCGGTCTCTGTTAATTGATCAAACACACGAAAGAGATTCATCGTGATCCTTGGCTCTGGCCACGTGCCAGAAGTTCCGCTTGGTTGGTGAACCAACCATCTTCGGTGGCGGCTTGTTTTGGAAATCCTTTGTTCGCTGAGGTGTTGAGATGAACGCCGCTCAATCATGGCCAACAGATGTTGATGCCGCTTGGAAACCGGTTCGGTGGCCGTGATGACAATAACGGCCGTGTTGCTCTTTTCGGCTAAGTCTTGGAGTTGAATGCTGATGTTGCGCATAAGACTCCGGGCCTCATGGTCCCCCACTTGCGTGTCCAAATGCATGGCAATCGGTCCATCGATCACCACCAATGGGGACCGAGTGATCGAAACTTCCCTTGGCAGGCGTTCAACCAAGGTGGCCAGTTGATGAACGGTAAAACCACGGCCGATGAACAAACGATGAAGGTGGTCACGTGCTGAAGGCTCATGGCTCGGAAAGCAGTTCAAAATACGGCTTGGGTCAATGCGCGATGCACCATCCACCCAATGGACGCTTTCGCCTCGCATCAAGGCGGCTACGGTCCAAGCCTCAGCGTACTTCCTCATGCTTTGTCCTGCACGCCCATGACCGTGCAACTGGTAGATACCGCCCCGCATTGGGGCGATCGTTGTGAGGTCCAATGCTGCATCGCTTCGTTGAAGAGGGAAGTTGACGGTCATACTTCGGAAGGTTTGGAACCCGGTCCTCTTTCCTTCGGTTCACCCCCTCGGGTGAAAGTGAATGTCATCAGGTCGAAAGGCGTCATCAACTTGAAACACCGTGGCCACTCGAACAGGGTCATGAAGGAGGAGAGTGCAGGGACCTCTTCCTCAAACGAACGCATTCTTGTTCATTGTGATTTGGATGCGTTTTTTGCTTCGGTGGAAATCCTTCACAGAAGTTTAGATCCAGAACGTCCATTGATCATTGGTTCAGATCCCAAAGGCGGTCGCGGGCGTGGTATCGTTTCAACATGCAACTACGCAGCCAGAGCGTTTGGTATTCGCTCAGCCATGCCGATTGGAGAAGCGTGGCGGCGATGCCCAGGTGCCCCGTTTGGCACAGGGCACTACATTCACGGCACGCGAGGTTTGTACAACCGTGCCTCGAGAAAAGTAATGGCAATGTTACGTCCACCAGCAGAGCATTTTGAACAAGCGGGCATCGATGAAGCCTACCTCGACATCACGAATGAAGTCGAAGGTGACTGGGATCGAGCTTATGCCCTCTGCCGTGAACTGCAAAAGACGATTGAAGATCAGTTGGGCCTCACCGCTTCGTTCGGTATTGCACCGACTCGAATCTTGGCTAAAATGTCAAGCGAAATCAACAAACCAAACGGTATTTTTAGGATGCTGCCAGATGAAACTCACGAATTCTTTGTCGAACGCTCGTTGCGTGAAGTTCCCGGTATTGGTCCGAAAAGAGCCACACAATTAGCAGAGTGGGGGTTCAACACCGTCGATGAGGCCTATGAGTTGGGTGAATTGGCATTGGGGCGGATCGCAGGTGAACGGTTTGCGACGTGGCTTATCCGCGTCGTCGATGGTGACACAAGCAGTGAAGTGAGCCCTCTTCGAAGCCGAAAATCAATTGGTAAGGAGAACACCTTCGCCAGCGATGAACACGACACTGAACGCGTGTTGGAACACCTCACAACACTTGTTGAGACGGTGATGTCGAAAGCCAAGGGCATTGGTGTAGCAGGGCGCTTATGTGAAGTCAAGGTTCGCTACACTGGGTTTGAAACTCACACGCATGGGCGTTCTATTCCTGTGGCGATGGATGATGTCGATGTGTTCACGCGCTTGGCCACACGCTTGTTTGCTCTGAACGTGGATCACCAGCGACCAATCCGCCTCATTGGATTTCGTCTTGGTCAACTCGATATGCCACCAACTCGGCAAGCCAAGTTAGCTCTCGAAGAGGAATGATCACTCAAGGTGGTGCATCCGTGTGAGGATGGCGGTGAATTCAGAGAGCGCTTCAGGGATCGCAATACCGGACACGGGCTGATTGAGCGAAATACCCTGCTCTTTCTTGTGGCCCCATGTGTCGCCGTTGAAGGTCTGAATGTCTTGCGAAAGGTTCCGCAAAGCATCGCCATGTTCGGTGCCTGGTGCAACCGAAGGGTAGGCGTGCGGGGGGAACGCATCGACATCGACGGCAGAAGCGCCGTAGATGGTTGAGGACACGTGGTGGGTGAAGAACGGACAAACTGGTGTGAAGGCCGACATGAAATCACGAACGATTCGATGGAGGGTCCATGCTGCTGCCAAATCATCGTCATAGAGTCGAGATTTGACCATCTCCAAATAATGGCTTGGCAAGACGCCAGTTCCGAAGGTTTTCAGAGCCTGAGTGGCGGTATAGATGTCCAACTCAGACCATGCTTCTTTGACGGTGTCCATTGTGTCCTGGAACTCTGCGAGGATCCATTCATCCTCAATGGCCAAGTCCTTTGGCTGTGTATCTAAGTCGGCTGGGACCTCAAATTGAGATGCAAACCGGGCGACGTTGAACAGTTTGGTCAGCACGCCGAAGTACTTCTTTTCTATTTCTTCGGGATTGATGTGGAAATCGTCACCAACTTGTGCATCGCATGCTTTCCAAAGCCGGAAGCACTCGCTGCCAATTTTGTTGGCTCGTAGGCTGACGGTCTTGTCAGGGCCTTTGACTTTCCATGATCCAGTGCGCCCACCGGCTCCACATTCGAGGACGGAATCAGCATCGATACCGTTGCCGAGTGACTTGCTCATCTTCCGGCCCCAGGGGTCCATGCCCAAGCCATCGATCCAAACGTGTTTGAATCCTGGCTGATCGAGCAAGAGCGTTGATTTGAGCAGGGTGTAATACAACCATGTGCGAACGATTTCCTTCCCTTGTGGTCTCAATGCTGTCGGGAATGCATCCTTGAACACCTCCGGTTGATTGAGGTAGCCGCTGACAAAGAGGTTCGAGTTCGAGGAATCCATCCAGGTGTCGAACACCTTTTCTTCACCAACAACCGTGCCGAGGCTGGCCTTGAGTTCTTCAAAGGATCCGAGCACCTTACGGCTGTCACGGTCGAGCACTTGGCTGCCTTCAGGTGGTGATTGGCACCACGGCTGGACATAGGTACCAGTTGGTGGGATGATGATTTTATCATCGTCATCGCAATACCAGATTGGGATCTCAGTGTGGTACCAACGACGTCGTGAAATAGGCCAGTCGATGCTAATGTTGTCCATCCAATCCAGCAAGAATTGTTTGTTCCGGACCGGGTGGAATTCAATCTCCTCCACGTGTTCACGAATTCGGTCTTGAGCGTGGGTTTGGCGAACATACCATTCCTTGAGAAGGATGATTTCCACAGGGTTCTTTCCTCGTTCAGAAACGGGAACCTCTTGTTCACGCTCGACAATGCTGACAATGCGTCCTTCACTTTCCAGATGTTCGATGGCAGCAGCCCGTGCTTCGAGGACGGTTTGACCTGCAAACGGTCCAGCCAATTCGGTCATGCGTCCTTCTAAATTGATGGCTTGGAACGGGGAGAGGCCAAGTTCACGGAACACAGCCACGTCGTTTTGGTCGCCGAATGAACACACCATCAGCACACCAGAACCGAAGTCTGATTTTACGGAAGGGTGTGTCATAATTTCAACGCTTGTTTCACGGCCATCAACCGGCATGGGCAGATTGATTCGCTTTCCGACCAGGTGTGTGTATCGCTCGTCATCCGGGTGAACGACGACGACACCACAGGCGCAGATCAATTCAGGCCTGGTTGTAGAGATGACGATTTTGGTACCGTCTTCACAGTTCCACTCGACGTCGACCAGCTTGGTTCGACGAGAGAGACGTTCAACTTCAGCGTCGGCGATGGTTGTGCCTTCAACAGGGTCGTAGATGTTCGGACGCAAATCTTCAATGATCGAGCCATTTTTGAACAGTTCAATAAAAATGGATTGAGTCACGGTTCGGTATTCCGGTGAATCGGTTAGGTATTCGCGATCAAAGTCACACGAAAGACCAACCCGACGAGCCGTCTTCCGCATGGCCTGAGTAAAGGTTTCAATCGTTGATTTGCAGAGTTCCAAAAACTCAGCACGGTCGTATGTTTTCATCTTGCGCTTGGTGTTCTTCTCAACGGTGAATTCAATGTTGATACCGTTTCGGTCGACGCCCCATGGGAAATAGACTTCCTTGCCGAGCAATCGTTGTGAACGAGCAATGACGTCAATCATTGAGTATTGGGCAACCGCACCGATGTGCCATGTGCCAGATGGGTAGGGTGGTGGCGTGTCGATGACGAACATCTCTTTTCCACTGTCAGGTTTGAAAGCATACCTGCGTGCATAGACCTGCGGGTCTTCAGCATGTGCTTCTTGAATCTTCTTTTCGAGGTCAATCGACCAACGCTTTTCGTTTAATGTCGGGGCTGGCATGTGCCTCACCTGGCCCCTCACGCATCAATGGTGCGGGTCCATTTGACGCTGACAGGGTTCACCTTTCAAACCAACGGGTTGTGCTTGAAGCCTCGGCCCAGTCCTTACAAATTTGAAACATACCATGCAAACCGTAGGTAGGCCTTTCAAGGGGTCCGGCATCCAAACAATCGAAGGGGGATAGATATGGTCGATACAGATGCACCAAAATCCCCTGGAAAGGCTTCAGAGCGGTTCTCAGACAGAATTGGCAACCTCGCAGATTACAGCCGTTCTCGCCTCCAGAACAGCGCCATTGATCTCAGCGCTCGGGTCAAGGAATTCAAACCCAAAGAAGCCCTCGATGCTGTGCTTGAAGCACCTGACCGTTTCAAGCGAGAGTGGCAGAAAAATGGCGCAACCGGTGCCATCACTCGTTTTCCATTAGCGACCATCATCATTTTCTTGATGTTGACAGCGTTCTTCATGACTCAGTCAGGGTTCCTCGACAACACCCGCTTCGATGACGACCTTGAAAATCCAGCTTTGAACGTCAATGGGGATTTAGAGGTCTATTTACCAGATGGTTCGAAAATTGCAGCCTTGCTCGGGAAAGTGGAAGAGGATTGGACAACCAACGTGATGGTCATTTACATCGAGAGCGAGAGTCGGAACATCACCGATCAACGTGTGCTTCAAGAGATCAGTTTCGTCGAAAAGGACCTCAATCCTGAATTGTCAGATCCAAGCGATGACGTGATTTACATTCTTTCGATTTCCACGGTCTTGAAAGAAGTCAATTCAAGCGCTCCTCGAGTCAGAAAAGCATTCGTCGACCAAGTAGGCCAACTTGGCTGTGGTGTGCAGCAAGACGATTGCACATCAGCAGCCTTTACAGATGCGTTAAACAGCATCCTTGATGACACAACTTCCGAGTTTGAAGGTGGGTATGAAATTCCATCTCAAACGACCATCGACCTTGTGATTGGGGAGATGTATGAAGACGATGGAACGCCCACGCCTGGTCTCGATAAACTCGCTCGTGACATCACCGACGGAGCCAAAGGAGAAGCAGATGGGATCCTTGATCGTGCAATCATGGCCATAGCGGTGACCGAAGACAAACCGGCAAAAGAGATCATCGAGAACACACAAAGCCGTCTCGACCTCATCAGTCAACTCGAACGTCCATGTGAATTCAATGCAGATGGCACAGCGGCCGGAACTGAACGCTGCACTTGGGACGACCTCGGCCTGACCATGACCTTGACAGGTCCAGTACCAATCACCAACTCAGTCACCGAATTTTCATTCAAACTCTTTTGGCAAATTTTCCCTTCTGCAATCATTTTGGTGGCCATGGGTCTGTTTGTGTTCCACTCCGATATTCTTCAAGCAGGATTGACCGGAATTCGCCCGATTCAAGGATTGAAAGTTGTCATTATTTCTGGTTTACCAACCTTATGTGCAGTCTTTTGGACCCTCGGCATCATCGGGTGGACCAACTACGAAGTGACGATGACGGTGATTATTGTCGGTCCGATTTTACTGGCACTTGGTGTATCGTATGGTCTCCACATCACCAACAGATACGCTGAAGAAGATGGTACGAAATCTGAAAAGATGAAAGCCTCACTCAGTTCAACAGGAAAAGCAGTGTTCCTTTCGGCGGTGACCACCGTGATCGGTTTCATCTCGCTGGTGTTCACGCCAATGGCCCCAATTCAAACGGTTGGTATCGCCCTTTCAGGTGGTATCGTTGTCGTTTACATCTTGACGATGTTCATGGTGCCAAACTTGACTTTACTTCTCGATTTACGTAAGCCAAAACATCCACCCCTTCGTGCTTTCGAGATTCTTGTCGAAATACCAGTGAAGCGCAATGTTGGTGTGATTACCGTTTTCGTCCTATTGATCCTCTTTTCTGCAACCATCGGTCAAGCCAACGTCGAAGAGAACATTGACTTGCTTGGAATGGCACCTGAGGGTGAACTGCCTGTGATCAAAATGAAACAGTACAGTTCGGAATTTAGTTCAGGTCAAATCGGCATGGTCCTCGTTGAAGCAAACATCAGCGGTGACACGCAGGACAGCGATGCAACAAACGATGATCCAGCAGGGAACTTGCAGGCCATCGATGAACTGGAAGGTCTTCTCAACACTGTTGACAACACCACAGCCGTGTCCATTGTGTTCTTGATGAAGTCGACGGGTATTGCAGTGACGGTGGAAGACTTCGGCCTCAATGAACTCATTCAAGCGAATCCTTTGATTCCAGAAGACATCAGACAAACGGCTGCTGTGCTGCTGGATAACACGGTAACTCAAGACGCATCGTTCTGGGATTTGCTCATGGCACCGGACGATTATGGTCTCCCAGGTGGTTCCCAGAGTGAGATTTTCCTACTGAATGTGTTTTACGCCTCCATCACCGATGAAACACGTGAAATTTTCATCAACAAAGACTTCAGTCGTAATTTGATTTACGTCGATATGCCCTACCTTCCTGTTGCTGCAACCAGTAAAATGGTAATTTCAGTGAATGATTACACGGGGGATTTTGAAGGAACCTCGCTGGGTGACAAGGCCAATGATCTCGCTGGTGTTGCATCAACCGCCATTGAAGTCAACGAACTGATTGTCGGTTCTCAATGGACTTCGCTCGGGTTTGCCGTTATTCTGACCCTGATCACCCTCGCTGTTGTGTTCAAAGATGTGCAATATTCACTGTGGACGACTTCACCCGTGATTGCCACTGTTGCCATGCAATGGCTCGTCATGTGGCAAATGGACGTTCCGTTATCCTTGGTGACAGTGATGATTGGTTCAATCTTAGTTGGTGTTGGCGTCGACTTCTCGATTCACATATCCAACCGTATACGCGAATTGGGTGGAGGCATTGATGCGATTCGTAGTGCCGCCATTGGAACGGGTATGTCTCTGTTCGAAGCAGCTGTTGTGACCACGCTTGGTATGCTCACTGCCTACCAGATCCCGATCCCTGAAATCAAACCATTCGTTACCGTCATTCTCATCCTGCTCTGGGTTGCTGCTGCGAGTGCTCTCTTCCTCCTGCCCGCCATATTCGTAACCCTCGAAAACATGGGCATAGGTGCCGTGAGTGGGCGAACGACCATGGCCAAACGCCTCGGTCTTGGAAATACTAAAACCATGGACGTCGATGTCCTTGATGCAGCATTAGTGGATGATGTTGTTGATGTTTGGTGAGCAACACATCAAAAAGCCCCTCGTTCTGCCTTCACCATGGTGAATCACTGGCTGATGAAATCAGAACCGGATGTCTACCCCTATGAGCAACTCGTGAAGGATGGGTCGACCCATTGGGACGGTGTGCGTAATTATCAGGCTCGCAACATGATGCGGGATGATATGAAAATTGGAGACTTGGTTCTTTTTTATCATTCAAACTTCAAACCACCACATATCGCAGGTGTGGCTCGTGTGTCGAAGGAAGGCTACCCAGACCACACTTCCTGGGATTCCAACAGTAAATACCACGATCCCAAATCCACGCCTGACCAACCACGCTGGTTCATGGTTGAGTTGGAACCAGTGTGTGCTCTCGGGAACATCGTTCCACTTCAATCGGTTCGGGACAATCCTGCCTGCGAAAACATGTTGCTCATCAGGCGAGGTCAGCGACTTTCGATTCAACCCGTCGACCCTGTGGATTTTGATACAATTCTTTCCATGGGTGGGTGCTCTCGGAGCGATTTTTGACTCAACCTTGATGAAGGACGTCATGGACGAGGGAATGGTGAGGCTATGACAGGTGAACAAATTCCAGTTGCGCCTAGGGCCTCGAGGATTGAATATGCCATTCGAGATGTCGTGGTTCCGGCTACGAAACTCGAATCTGAAGGCCACACCATTCTCAAACTCAACATTGGTGACCCAATTGCATACCCTGGCTTGCCGACCCCCGAACACATGGTCGAAGCCTATGTTCAAGCTTTGAGGGATGGAAACAACGGATATTCACCATCGTATGGAATTCCATCGTTGCGTACGGCCATTGCTCGGGACGAACAACGAAAGGGATGGGCTGCAACTGCAGATGACATCTACGTCTGTCACGGAGTGACCGAAGCCTTGCAGATTCTCTTTGCATCGGTCCTTTGTGAAGGCGACAAAGTGCTTGCTCCTGGCCCTCACTACCCCCCTTACATGGCGTACCCACAAATGTACGGGGCGACCACGGTCGAGTACCGACTCAAACCCGATGATGGCTGGAAGTTGGACCTTGAAGACATCAAATCCAAAATGGATGATTCAGTTCGTTTGCTGGTTTTGATCAATCCGAACAATCCATGTGGCAGCGTTGCCAATGAATCTGAAATCAAAGCCTTGCTCGATATTGCACGGAATTTCCCAAAATGTATGATCGTCGCTGATGAAATTTACGATGGTTTGGACTTCACGGGCGAACATGTCAGCGTCGCCAGTTGTTCAACTGATGTCCCAGTGATCTCTTTGAATGGTGTTTCCAAAGTCTACTATGCTCCAGGTTGGAGGATCGGTTACATGGCCTTACACGACCCATCACGACGTCTTCTGTTGGTTCGGGACGGCATTGAGCGTATGCTTCGTGCTCGGCTCTGCGCTTCGACCCCGGCTCAACTTGGTTACCTCGCGGGACTCGAGTCAGACCGTTCTTGGATGGAAGGGTACTCTTCCAAGGTTGTTCAACAACGCAATGTCTGCATCGAGCGAATTCAATCCATTGAGGGGCTCGAAGTTCAATCATCTGGTGGGGCGTTTTACATGTTTGTCAAACTCACAGACCCAAAATGGGCGAATGATGACAAGCAATTTGTACTTGATTTGCTGCATGAGGAGCATGTTCTCGTTGTACATGGCAGTGGTTTTTCACCAGAACTAGGCAAAGGGCATTTCCGAATTGTTTACTTGCCAGAACCAGATGTTCTAAACGATGCCTTCGACCGTATCGAACGGTTTTTGATTCGCCATCGATGATGGTCATGTCGCCGATGTATTGATGTCCAAGAGGCTTGACGGTCGACACATGCTTGGGCAAGTTCGAAGGTTTCGTCTCGCCCTCTTGGCTTGCGCTTTGGCCATTTTAGCGCTTCCACAAGCCTCTGCCTCAGAAATTGCAGATGTTGGGGATTTCAAAGTTGCCTTTCTTTATCCTGTGATCGTGGCTTTTGCAATTGCCATACCTGTTTGGCGGTGGTTCATTCCGAACCAATTGGCCAACCTGCAAGTTGCTTTTGAGATCGACGATAATTTGTACGAAGTTCACCGCATCACTCGCGGCGTCGATGAAGCTCGTGCCTTGCTCAAAGAGGGCGGGACGGCCTACGGTATCGGGCTGTACGTCATGGGTATGACTGGTGTGCTGCTTCTGATCACCGAATTGCTGTTCGATCCCGAGGTTTACTTCTTACCAGATTTGTTTTTGGTTGCGGTCTTGGTTGGAATACCAGTCTTCATTTCACCATGGGAAACCCTCAACGCTCAACTGATTGGAACACGAAAGGGAAGTGGGAAAGGAAAATCGTATGTGAAGTTCGTACGCCGGTTGACAACCCTCCTGATTCTTCTTGGTGTGACCTTTGCCGTGGTGATTTATGGCAGCACCCAGTCCACTGGTCTGGCATTTATTCAACCGATTTGGGTTGCAGCAGCCATGCTGACATTCATGGCCCCTACCATTTTTGCTTACGGGCGAATCATGGGTGCTTCATGGAACATGATTCTCATTAACAAATGGCGCACTGCAAACGGAAGAGCGAATCCGATTGACCCCGATAAGCCAGGTATTATCAACAGGTTTTTCTCTTTGATTCTGGTTTTGTTTTTGCTCACCATGCCCCTTACAGCGCTCAATGGGGTCATCACTGTTTACCATATCCTCTTCAACGATGTTCCGGAAGAGAAAGCATTCTTGATCCTCAACTACGGAGGTGTCCTTGGATACATGGTGTTCGAGCGTGTTGACATCATCGCTCAAATTTTGTTTGAATGGCAATTTATCAAGGAACTCCCACAATTTTTGTCATTGTACCTTTCGCTGAACATCGCCATCGTCGGTCTTGCGTTTATTTTTGAACTGACACGAAACCTGGTCTTGGGTGGCCAATCTTTCGGTGGATTGTTTGGTGTGACCCTCGATACGCCGAGGGAAATACGAACTGAAGTCGAAGCCCAATCGAGACAATTGACCTTTGCGTTCGCAGGTTTCTCGGGGTATACCGTTCTGTTACTGATCTTGGTATGCTACAAAGAATTTGGATCATTGATGCCCTTAACCGATGTTTTGGAGGCTGATCGGTTTGGGTTTGATGAACGTGCTCGACTCGAAACTACGTGGATGTTTATTGCGCTCGGGCAGGCAGTTTTCCTGTTCACTTGGGCTCTTTCAATCATGCGTTTCCGTTCACTTAAAGCGCTCAAATTCGATTTGAATCCTGATGAACGGCGTGAAGGTGCTGTTAAATTTGCACAAGGTGATTGGATGCGTACATTGGTTGATGAGGCGGCCATCTCAGAAGATCTCAACACCCTCATTCAATTCCAACGCCGTTCAATCAAAGGTGACCCAGCCCTCATCAGGCACGAAAAAGCCCGAGCCCACATGTGGGAGATGTCGCTTCGAGGTCTATGGCCACAAGCGATTGAAGAAGCTAGAAAAGTCCTCGCACAAGCAGGTGGGGATGACGATGTATGTCGCATGATCATCGCCACTGGACACATGGCTTCTCGACGTTTAGATGCTGCACGCGAGGCCCTGCATGGATTGCAACAACCCGAAGGATACGATGAGCCAGAACTTTTGGCCTTTGTTTGTGAATGGTTAGATCCATGGCAAGGGAGCGTTGAGGAAGACGATTTCTGGGATTGGGAAAACAACTCTTGCATCGACCATCTTCAAACCCTGATGCGAATGTTACGCGGTTGGCAACCTTCGCCAACCGAACAATCGATCCACGATGACCGACTCACTCGAGTTGCACAACTTTCGATGGTCAGCCTCATGCGTGCACAACGTCGCCATGATGAGGCTCTTGAGCTTGCTCTGAAAATTGTTCGTTTAGATCCCATCGGCGCCCGCCCCCGCATCGCTGTCGCTTTGTGTTTGATTGACAAAGGCGATTGGCACAGTGCTCGCTCGATTCTCAGAGAACTCAAGGACAGCGATGGTCAAGATCCAAGGGTCCTCGCTCTTGCTGCAATCCTCGGACAATCCGTGGATGAACATGAAATGGAAGTGGCCCTCGCAGTTGGGAAAGGAAAACGTATTCGACACTGGATCAATGATGCACCAGTCAACGCTGTTGCAGGCCTCGTTGTCCGTGGTGGCATGGATGAAGCCATGAGTGCAAACGTTCTGATTGCGGCGCACGAAGCGACCCGCCGAGGCATGCCTCCTCAATTCACATTCGGCTGGCTCACCATTCTTTACCACATGCTGGTCTTGGTCCCTGTGTGGTTCGTTGTTTCCATCTACGTCTACGGCCAAGAAGGACAAATGGCTGGTATCTTAGTGCTTGCTACCTTGCTTCTGTTGCACCTCGCTTCCCGTCGTTTTTCCAAGCAACAACGCCGTGTTATACGCCATAGGGATCAAAAAGCAATGGTTTCCTATGCCAAACGCATGAAACGGTTCAAAGTCAATCCTGAGCGAGGTAACATTCCAGTAGGTACCCATCTTTTGTTGTCTGGGATGCTCGTTACAGTCAGTGGTGTGGTGCTTGATCTTGGTTTGCCTGGTTGGATGACAGTGAGGCTGCCGAAGGACACTGATAAGGCAGTCAAAGCAAGACTTAAGCGACAATCGAAAGCCATTTCGAAATCCAGACCTCCTCGTCTCCAACCCCTCGGTGATGGTTGGTGGCTAAAGCGGCCGAAGGAAGAAGGATCCGATGTTCCCGCTCTTGAACGCTTGATTGGACAATCTGCCTACCGAGGGCGTCAACAGAACCTCCTCAAAAAGCAGAATGCAGGCCGTTCGAAATCCTCTGCTAAGTCTGCAGCTGCCACTCGGTCTGTCGCCGATTTGAACCTCGGTAACCGAGGTATTCCGACCAACACCCGGGTTTCAGAACGGGTGCAAAGCCGCAAGCCGAAATCAAATGTCTCCATCGGTTCGAAACAAACAGGTCCGAATGTTCGCCCCCCCGCTCGTAAAAACGACGACGACACCATCGATTTTAGCTGAGTTCGACCTTAGGACTTTTTGAGCAATGGTTCAAAGACCGGCCATCGAATGCACCGCTATGAGCAAACAACGTGGTGCTTGGTCTCCGGATTCGTCAACATTGAACAAGGCCCAAGCCGTGATGAATGCTGCTTCTGAGAGTGGAACATTATACCGCAATGGGTTGGGCATGATCGCTTCTGAAAACATCGTTTCGCCGATGGTACAGAAAATTGTTGCGAGTGACTTGCACGGGCGGTATGCAGAAGGATTGCCTGGAAAGCGATATTACCAAGGTTGCGAAGGTTTTGACACCATTGAAAGCATGGGCATCGAACTAGCACGTTCAGTCTTCAATGCCCCATTCGCCAACATTCAATCGACCTCGGGAACGGTTTCCAACATCGGGGCACTCAAAGCACTGGCCAAACCAGGTGATGGAATCACTGCAGTTTCGACTGCAGATGGGGGCCATATCTCTCACGCTCGGATGGGTGCTGTTGGTTTGCGGGACCTCAACCTCTCGACTTACCCTTGGAACGAAGAACGCATGGAACCAGACATCGATGGGGCCTGTGCCCTTATCCGCTCGGTCGAACCGAAGGTTGCCTTAATTGGCCAATCGGTTTTCCTCTTCCCGACTCCATTGAAAGAAATTGCAGACGCAGCCCACGAAGTTGGGGCCAAAGTGATGTACGATGGAGCCCACGTTTTGGGCCTCATTGCCGGTGGTGTTTTTCAAGACCCATTGAGGGAAGGAGCGGACGTTATGACCGGTTCTTCACACAAAACATTCCCTGGTCCACAAGGTGGATTCCTGCTTTCCAGCAGTGAAGATCCAGTGTTTCAAAAGCGGCTTAATAACGCAATCTTCCCCGGTGTTTGTTCGTCATATCACCTGCACCACGTGGCTGGGAAGGTGATTGCATTGGCAGAATTTGAAGAGTACGGTCAAGCCTATGCAGAAGACATCATCAAGAACGCACAACATTTCGCTTCCTCTCTCGCAGCAGAAGGCTTCGATGTTCTCGCTGAAAGTCGAGGCTACACTGCTTCCCACCAAGTCCTAACGCGCCACGGTGGCACTGATTCAGGTGCCGGAGCGACGGCTGCACGTTTGCTTGAAGATGCTGGAATCGTGACCAACATGAACATGCTTCCCGGTGACAGCAAAGCGTTGACACCCTCTGGCCTCCGCCTGGGTGTGCAAGAACTCACGAGGGTCGGTATGGGGCCTTCAGAAATGGAGGAGGTTGCGAATCTCTACGCTCGTGTCCTACTTCATGGCGAAGACCCGACCATCGTCAAGGAATCCGTTAAGGAATTGAAATCAAATCATCAAGTGATCCGTTACTGCTTCAATGAAGACAACCTCAACGGTTACCCTCTCTGAGTGACTGGAATGCCAACCGCCAAGGATTCCAGCCCAGATGATGGTTCAACGCTCTTGAGCGCTCTACGGGATGAGTTCAGCGCCAAAGATGGAATGATTTTTGATGCGCATGGTGGTGCATGGATCGTTTGGAAAACCAGTGAACTCTATGCATGGTGGCATTCTTTTGAAGACCAATGCAGCGTTCCTTTACAACGAAAATTGATGAACGCTTGTGCTGACCAAGAAGAATACCTTTTGGGTCTCAATCAAACCCTGAGCACTGGCTGGTTGCTCCGAAAGAGGAAACAAAAGTCTGCTCTCGATCAGCGATGGGCTCGCTATGGATGGGGCCTTATTGATCTCAATAAAGACGTTCTTCAGACCTTACTCTTTGCCCCAATGGCATCCGGTGTAGCACTTGCAACAAAGGAGCAACAGGCTGATGAGCGCATGAAACTTGAATGGCAACAAGCAAGCCAACGAACCATCAGTCTCGAATTCACCTCCGCCCCAAGCAACCTCGCGCCCGCTCCCGAAGCGCCACTGATGCCTTGGTCCATGCCTCATCAGCAAGGATTCAATCCGCCTCAGTTCCTCGAAGAACTTGAGTGGATGAATGCTTCCTGGTCCGTCGGTGGTGAGCCCACCTGTTTGTTCCCGATGGATGCCTTTACTCGGTTATTTCATACCTGTCGGGCCTATCCAAATTCGGTTTCTAAGGAGCAACAACAGGCGTGGTTGACGCCTGATTTTGATGCAGGAACTCGCAGTGTCTTTCTGATGATCGTAGCATCAATGGCGACTTTGGTCAACGGCGGTGAACGACCGATTTACATCGAAAACAGTTCCAGTTGGGCCTCGTTGTCCGCTCACTATCTTTCACCGAATGGCTGGGGCCATCCGCTTTCAGTCGAATCACTGACGACTGAACATGGTGTTCGCTTTACGCTTGAATCTGGTTCCACATTGCCTTTTTTAATCGGCTGGCTGGTTGCAATGTGGGAGCGTGGGCATGGTAAGGCGTCGAAATTCAGGCTTGAAAAACTCCAGAATCAATGGTCGCTTGAGGTTGATTCCAGACTTGCCTACAACTAAGGTGTGTGGTGCGGTTTTGAAGGATGTTCAGTCAGCAACTCCGCCCATCTATGGTTAAGGACTATAACCACGACATGGAGTCGAGAAACTTGCACAGATGTGCCGGGTGTTATTTATGTCGCTGAATCACAACCAAATGGCTTATGCCGCTATTGTTTCAACCTTGATTTTTGGCTCAATTTTCGTGGGTCTCTCAGGTTACTTCCAAACCAGTGAAGGAATCGGTGGCTTCGAAAGCGCAGCTGAAGACGATTTGTTCGGCGCAGGAACATCGCTTGGTATTGCAATTGATACCGATGGCGACGGCTTGTCGGACGTTCTTGAGAACACTCAATACGGTACGGATCCAACCGATGCCGACACCGATAAGGACGGTATGAGCGATGGTTGGGAAGTTGATCACAACCTCAATCCACTCGATAATGGTGAATCCGAGGACTTGTTACAAGATCCTGGTGAAGCAGATACCGACGATGCCAACATTGCCAATGAAACCGATTCGTGGCCTGATCCAAGCCAAGGACCAAACGGCGACCCTGATCGTGACGGTCTGATCAATAAAATCGAAGAAGAACTCGGTACTGATCCTCAACGCAGTGACACTGACAACGATGGTCTCAATGACCGTTGGGAGTCACTTTACACAATGACTGTTCAAACACCTGGTGGCGATGTGACCTTGTTCAATCCACTCAGTGGAAACTGGGACTGCCTCTTGCTCGACCAAGCCATGGAAGACACCCTTTCTACCCGATTCAACGGAGAAGGCGATGTTGCAGATTGGGATGACCTTGGCAACTCCATTGGTGCACATTCGTGTGACATGGTGCTCGACACCGATGATGACGGACTTGCGAACTTCGAAGAAGAAGCCTTTGGGACCAACCCAACCGCTCGTGACTCCGACATGGATTTAATCGATGATATCGTGGAAGTGTCGAACGTTTCAGTTGGACTTTTCAGTGGCGTAGGTGAAAACTGTAACATTCCACTCTTGGATTCCATCACCCGCTCTGCTCCATTCCAAGACCAGGATCGTTCTTGGTTCATGCTGGACATGGACGGTGACGGTTTGTTGAACGGCCCTTCCGATTGGGACACGGACGGCGACGGAATGCCCGACGGTTTCGAATTCTGCTACTCGAACGTTCTTGACCAACCAAACAACAACGCTTTGGAAACACTCAATCCTTCAAACGCTTCCGATGGCTACGGCGATTGGGACGAAGACGGCATGAACAACTACGAAGAGTACCAAGTTGCCAACATCTTCGGACCAACCAATTTCACATCTCCATGGAGACTCGACACCGATTTGGACGGTATGCCAGATGGCTGGGAAGCAACAAATGGCCTCCATCCTCGCGACGGTGCCAACGGCGACCTCGACCCTGACCATGACGGTTGGGACGCAGACGGCGATGGCGCAGTGCGCTACGACACTTTGGAATACACAGCAGTCGTGATCGGCATCGATGTCATCGAAGACCAATGGGTCGACGCGAACTCAACAGTCGCTCGTGCACAGATCACCCTCGCTGGTGGAAACAAGCAAACCATTCCGTTGGTGGCTCCAGTTTCCGGATATGTCTATGAAATATACGTGTCACTCGGGCAAGCAGTCGACTCACGGTTGTTTGATTGGATGGAAATTGTCGAACCAGAAGAACAATTCACCAACCTCATGGAATACAACGCACGTGACCGAGACGGTGACGGTATCATCGATGGTCGTTCAACCGACCCACTCAACCCTGACACCGACGGTGATGGACTCATCGACGGGATTGAAGTGATGGGTTGGGAAATCCTTGTTGTCAACAATGGTGTCGTTCGAACATGGGTCACATCCGACCCAGGTCTTTTCGACACTGATGAAGACGGCCTCTCTGATTACAGCGAATTCGCAACTGTTTGCACAGGTGGTTCCAACGCCTCCAACCCAGACACCGATGGCGATGGATTGGGCGACCAATCCGAAGCACTCGCTGGGTTCTCTTGGGAAGGCGTCGCCTACTTCACCAGCCCATGCATGTTCGATACAGACAACGATGGTTTGGAAGACGGTGAAGAAGTGATTGCAGGAAAGGACAACTTCCTCACGCACGCTAACAATTCCGACACAGACAATGACAGCCTCATCGATGGAAACGAAGTTCTCTTCATTCCACGTCCATTCCAAAACCCTACCAACCCACTGATCAACGACACCGATGGTGACGGCATGCTCGATGGATGGGAAATGCAGGTCAAATCAGCGGAAGAGAACACCAACTCACACAGCCTGTGGGTCGTGACTTCTTCATGGGACCGGCCAGGATGTGTTTCTTCACAAACCTCTGATTGCTCAATGAGCCCAGGTGGCTATGTGTGGCTAAACAAACTCGGTGGCTTCGTCATCGAACCTATGTTTGAAGTTTCTGAAATGAACCTAACCGGATTTTCGATGCCAATAAATGACTTCTGTGGATGCAACGGTCGTTGGGCGTTGGACCCATCACTTGACTCGCTTAAGGACGATACCTTTGACATCGACAATGACTCATTGGCCAACGGTGCTGAGGCACCAGACAAGTGGAACACCAACCCCGTCGATGACGATACAGATTCGGACGGTCTTCCAGATGGTTGGGAAGTCTACTACTCAGGACTCGCACTCGAAGCTGGTCTGGTTGACAGCGCAAGCGTCAGTGCTTACGGCGCCCGTGGTGTGCTCGACCCGTCCATGCCTGACAGCGATCTCGATGGCATTGATGACGGTTATGAAGACCCTGACAACGACGGATTGAACCGAACCGGCTTGATCAAGAAGTACTGCCCTGGTTACAACGACACGACGAATTCCGAGTGCAACATTAACCCGAATGATGCAGATGGAAAGAAGTTCTATGACAACCTTGAGAACTACACCAACCTCGAAGAATATCAAAATGGAACCAACCCCATCACCAACGACACTGACGGCGATGACTGGAACGATGGACCAGAGGTTTACTATCAAGATCACGACAATGATGGCATGGCTTCTGGTTGGGAATTCCACTTCCAATTTGATCCATTTGATGCTGCAGACCGCATGGCGGACATCGATGGAGACGGCCACGTCAACTACTGTGAATACAAATGGGACACAAATCCACGTGACCCAACCAGTTTCCCAGGTCAAGGTGAATTGTGCGATCCCTTTGCACAATGATGCGTTCCTAAAGGATGCACATCACGCCAAGTTTCTTGACTGGTTGGCTATGAGTTGACAACATGAGCAAGCGATTGCGACTTCTGACGGTGCTTGCCATCGCGTTGTTTGTTTCTGCTTCATTGACTCAGGCAGCCCCCGCTCGAACCTCACCTGAGGATCAGGATAACCAACGAAGGGTTGTGTTTCATCAAGAAGATGGGACCAAAGCAAACTCAACACTTCTCCTCAACGGAACCTCCACTCACCCACTCCAATCAAGCACTTGGCGCCTTGTCAACATGACCAAGTTCGATCAGCACGACACGCTTGCAGAAGGGACTCACCTCTCAAGCGTCATCCCATCAGGTGAGAAACAATGGCGTTGGACACTTGTTCTGGATGTCGAAGATATTCATTGCACCTGCAGCGTCGAAGTTTTGGTCAACAATCATTCCCTGCACCCCTCAGTCATCATGGTTTATCTGGGAGATTCAGGCCACAGACCAGTTCTCAAACCTCTTTCTAACCCCTTGTATTTACTCACCACTGAAACTCTTGTCGTGGAAATGGATGCTGTGACACCTTCTCAATCCTTGAACGGCTCTGCGCTCTCGACTACGGTGTGCGAAGCACCATGGGCTGTTTGCTTGGCTGAAAAGGTTCCATTTGAACTGACATACAGTGTCACTGATTCCATCGGTATCGAGTTTAATTCGACTGAAATCGCATTACCTGATGGCTTTTGGATGTTCCACATTGAACTGGAAGACCGCACATTGAAAGTTTCGAACACGGTTTCCTTCGTTCTCCAACTTGACAGACAGGCCCCCCTCATCACGCTTTCAAATTCGCTGAACTCAGATGCTGTCGACCTTATGGAAAGCGCCATGGTTTCGGGAGATGTCGCATCGGCTTCGGTGGCAATGGAACACTCAGAAGTTCTTTTCTCAGCAGATGTTTCAGATGGGTATGCTGGTGAATCCGAAGTGCTCACATGGTCTAAAATCTCACCCAGCGGTGAACAATCAACCTTTTCACCCACTTCCTTCGTCTCGCCTTCAAGTGTTTCATTTACCCCTGATGAAGCAGGCGAATGGACTGTTGTTCTCCTCGTTCGTGATTCAGCAGGTCATCTTGTTCGAGCAACCTCGTCAATCACTGTCGAGAACGTTCAGCCACAGGCCCGTTTGTTGCTTGACGGTTTGACGGTCAACGATGGCGATATGGTGATGTTTCCTCAAGGGACCGACTGGGTCCTCAATGCCAGTCAAAGCCTTGACACTGAAAACGACTTGGCCGGATTGGATTACCGCTGGTATGTTGGTGAAGAACTGATCAAGAATGGAGGAGCAACCCTCACCTCTGGAGACTTCAACAAATCGGGTGCTCACACCCTGCGCTTGCTCGTGACCGATGATGATGGCGCCCAAAGCGAACTTTCGTTCACAATAAACGTTCCATCAGACTCAGTTTCTGGTTCGGAAGGCTTGATTGGTGGCAACCCGTTCACCCTCGGCCTCGTTGTGGTATTCTCCCTCTCAACGTTCCTTCTTGTACGAATGGGACGTTCCTCCCCCCCAGAATCCTTGCCAAAATGGCAATCTAAAAAAGAATAAATCGAAGGTTCCCATCTGCTGGACTCATTACGATTTTGTTGTTATCGAAGGCAACGGTTGAAGATGGAGCGCTTCCTCGCAGTTCTATGTACGATGCTGCTCTTGAACTCATTGGGAGCGAGCCGCAACCAATTTCCAACGATGAGTACCGACGAAGGGTTGACCGGCTGACATCACAAATGCGCCCTGGTGACCTTCTTATCGTCCCTGCATCGAACACCGCAGTTCATTCCAATGACGTACATTATCCTTACAGAACCCAGAGCGATATGCTTTACCTTGCAGGCTGGGATGAACCCGATGCAGTGTTCACAGTTCACCACCAGGAAGGAAAGTGGTTCAGCACCCTCTTCGTCCAACCCAAAGATACGCTCAAAGAAATTTGGGAAGGTCGTAGACCCGGCACAGAAGGAGCTCTAGCAAACTGGCCAATCGATGCTGCACATTCATCACATGAGTTGCAATCCCATTTACAATCCATGCTCTCCGATGCCACGAGGGTTCTTCTCCGAACCGGCATTCGAAGTGAAATCGATCAACTCGTGGTCAATGCATTGGAACGAAGGGACAGGGCTAGGCAGCATTTCGGCTCCGGACCAATCACGATTGAAGACCCAAGTGCTCGCATTGCAGAACTAAGGTTAAGAAAATCCGCTGCCGAAATAGCGCAAATGCGTTTTGCTTCTGAAGTGAGCAGCATTGCCCATGTCGCCGCTATGCGCAACACCAAACCAGGACGAATGGAATACCAACTCCAAGCCACCATTGAAGGCTTCTTTTCTTATGCTGGTACATCCGGTTGGGCTTACCCATCAATCGTTGGCTGCGGTGACAACGCAACGGTGCTCCATTACCACCAAAACAACGATGTTTGTGAAGATGGTGAAGTTATTTTGATCGATGCAGGTGCAGAATACCGTGGCTATGCAGCCGACATTACGCGTTCATGGCCAATTAATGGGAAGTTCACCGACGCACAAAAGGAAATCTACCAACTTGTGCTCGATGCCCAGTTAGCTGCAATCGACAAGTGCCGCGTAGGACTCCCTTACAACGCTCCCCATGACGAGGCACGACTTGTCTTGGCTCAAGGCCTCATCGACCTTGGCGTCATCAATCAAACCCTCGAAGAAGCACTTGACAGCGAATCAGGCGAATTGAAAAAGTGGTACATGCATAACACCGGCCACTGGATTGGTCTGGATGTTCACGATGTTGGTGTGTACAAACCAAACGGGGAACCACGTTTACTGGAAGAAGGTATGGTGATGACCGTCGAACCAGGCCTCTACTTCGGCGCTTGGCGCCCAGATGTCGATTGCCCAGAACGGTACGCCGATCTTGGCGTTCGTATCGAAGATGACGTTCTTGTGACCTCTGGAAACCCAGATGTTCTTACTTCGGCTTGTCCAAAAACCATCGATGACATTGAGAGCATCACCGGTCAACCATTTTGAGGTGATACAATGAATTGGAAGTCTATTCTTGCAGAACAGTCCGCATGGTCGAAGGACAATGCTGCTGAATTGCGAATGAGTCCTGAAGAGGCTGTGACGCTCTACGACCATGCTCCACTTCATGAATTGATGACCGCCGCTCATCAACGTCGGATTGCCATGCACGGGCCAACAAGGGTGACCTACCTCGTGGATCGCAACATCAACTACACCAACGTGTGCACAATCAATTGCCAATTCTGTTCTTTTTATCGTCCCCCTGGCCACGATGAAACCTACACACAAACGTTTGAGGAAATTTCAGGCCGGATTTCTGCGCTGGAAGAAATTGGTGGATCTAGAATCTTAATGCAAGGGGGCGTGAACCCAGATCTTCCTTTCGAATGGTATGAGGATTTACTGCGTCACATCGCCACGAATCATCCAACCATTGCCATCGATTGCTTCAGTCCAATCGAAATTGAAGGCATCGCAGAAGTGAGCAATCAAACCACATTGGAAGTGCTCACACGACTCAAAGCAGCAGGTATGGATGGTCTTCCTGGTGGTGGCGCAGAAATGCTCGTCGATGATGTGCGCAAAGACGTTTCACCAAAAAAGGGACTTCCGGAAAATTGGCTGCGTGTCATGGAAGAAGCTCAAAGCCTCCAATTGACGACCAGTGCCACAAACGTGATCGGTTTTGGGGAATCGAACGCGCAGCGTGTTGAACACATGCGCCGTGTTCGGACCTTACAGGACCGATCGTTAGAAGAGAACGCAATTGGATTTACTTCCTTTATTGCCTGGCCTGTTCAACTCGAATCAAACAGTTTCGGTCGTCGCAACCGTGGGTCGAACCGAGTGACGCTTGGCGCAGGTTCGTCAGAATACCTCCGACACGTCGCTATGTCGCGTCTTTTCTTGGACTCAATTCCTAGCATTCAGTCCTCGTGGCCAACCATGGGCATTAAGACCGCACAAATGGCTTTGTTTGGAGGAGCGAACGATGTTGGTTCGACCATGATGGAAGAAAACGTGGTATCTGCCTCTGGAACCACTAAATTCAGTGCCAGCGAGAAGGAATTGCAGCATGTCATTCAACGAGCTGGCTTCGTGCCTCAACGAAGAGACAGCAATTACGTGCTCCTAGAAACACCACTCGTTGTTCCAAATCACGAGAGCATTCCCGCACCAATTCCGTTGCAAGGATGATCACGAACCCGTGGTTGAGTTGTAGTAAACAACCCAAATCTCAGCATGGATGTTCCGTTGACCATTGCCGATTCCATCTGAAGGAACATACTCTTGTCCATTGAACAATCCCTTGTAGGACAATTGATTGTTTCCACCTGATAGGTCGCTCCATGAAGTGATGTCATAGGTCCACTGCTTGACATCTTGGCCTGCGCACCAACCGGCTCGACCAAAAGGCCACGAACCAAATTGATTGGCGACAACACCGTTCCGCACCTCATTTTCACACCCTTCATTCGAATACACCAGTGGATGCCATTCGTATGTGGATTGACCGTTGAGTTCGTAATGGTGTTGATGATCACAGAATTCAGCACAATTTTCAGCGTCTTTCCCGAAACCGTGGCCGGTGATTGTTGCAACAATTTGAACCTTCGAAGCCCATGAAGGGACAGTGAAATTCAACTCCCTGGTGTGCTTTGATTCGTTGTTATAGGTTCCATCGAATTGTCCACCGGTGAATGCAAATGTTGCATCTTCACCGCGTAAACCACTGCCCCAGTCACTGAACAGGAAGGAGACTGTAAGGTCACCTTTGTTGGCACCTTTGTATTGGAAGGTTCTGTTTTCATTGTTATCGAGCATGAAAAGGTAAGGTGATACATCGGTCAACCATTTTCCTTCCCTTCCATACGTGGTGATCCAGCGCATGAATTCTGTACCACATGAAGATGCGTTGTCCGCTTGACAAATTTTCAAATTGGCTTCGTAATCCCACTCGTGACATCCGCCGTACGAACCGTCTGATTTTTGATACCTGTTTGATCGGTCGAAGCAAGCGTGTTCGTGGTACACTTCCAGCGTGTCATACCCGGTGAGGTTCCCAGGCAGGATGGTCGATTGAGTTGAAGTGAACCCTGAACTCCATCCTCCAGAGTGCCGAGCAAAATCCATCAGCGTTACTTCCTGAACCGCTGGATCATGCCTTCGAATTTCGACTGGGAATTCAGCGTTCCATTGATGAGGTTCGTGAACCAAATGCATTGGATCGTTGGTTTGTGATGTCCATGCGTAGAGGGATCCAGTTTCTCGGGCCAATTGGAATCGATCGATGCCCATGTACCTTGGATTATTGAAACTGGAAATCATCTGACCTAACCCACCGGAGATACTTCCGGCTTGTTGGTCGATGTAATGGATGCGATCTTGCCACATTTCTTCTTCATCAGGGTTCAGTGCATTTTCGATGGCAGCCTTACGGTTGATCACATCTGTATGATAGGTTGTATCAAAGGAACCAAAGAAGAGGTGCACATTTTCTGGGAGTCCACGGATGAAGGGTCCCGGGCTTTGACCCCATGTTCCAGCGTTCGAATTTCCAGACGAATCTGTGTATTTGAACAGGAAATAGTAGATGTCATGCCCTGTCCATTCCTGTTGAAAGTAGTAAGTGCCATCAAGCGTTGGCACGGTAAAGTGAGGTACGCTTTGCATCGGCCCGTTGAGGGTGGAAGTCGAAGTCCAAGAAACGGGTGCTTGTACCACAGCGCAGCCAAGATGATCGATGGTCCAACGCACTGGGGAATCAGGACACTGGTCGATGTTAGCAGAGACCCCATCCTGGTCGAGATCAGCACAACCAACCTCGTTGACAACGAGTCCAGTGGGTGTACCTTCACACAGGTCAAGCGCATCATTGACCCCATCGAAATCCGAATCTCTTTGTTCAGCTGCGCATCCTTTTTCATCGATGTCAGTAGCGTTTGCAGGGGTTTGCGGGCATCGGTCGAGTTGGTCTCCAGTTGCATTGACGTCAAGGACGTTATCATTGTCATCGTCATCATCTTCTGTTGCATCAGCACACCCATCATCATCAAAGTCACTTGAGGCATCTCGGAGCCATGAAGTGAATCCTTTGGGGCACAAATCGTCTTCGTCCAACGCCAGATCATTGTCGTCATCCTCATCTTCGTCTAAATCGAGGCAACCATCGCCATCCCAATCACTGTACAATGTTGAACTCCAGCCAACCCGTCCATTGGGGCAAGCATCGTCAACATCGAGGACTCCATCATTGTCGTCATCTTCGTCTTCATTGGTGTCATGGCAACCATCAGAGTCGTAATCTGCATCAGGGGTACTGATCCAGCCAACAGAATCAGGGCACAAATCGTGAAGATCGAGAACGCCATCCCCATCATCATCATCATCTTCATCGTTGTCTCGGCAACCGTCTGAATCTTTGTCACTGTTGAGGTTTGATTGCCATCCTTCCTGTTCCCCGATGCCGTCAGGACATCTGTCGTTCGCATCATGGATGCTGTCGCCATCGCTGTCTTGGCCACCGCCTTCAAGGATCACATCAGTCACGAATGTGTCACTCAGTGAAGTGTATTGACCACACGTGGCGATGGTAGTAATGGCCATGCTTGCATCAATTTCAGTGAAGTCCAGCATTATTTTCCAGGTTCCATCCTCTTTGATTGTGATCTCACCGCTTGTACCATCGGTGATTGTGTAACCAAGAACGCACGTGTCGAGGGCTTCGTGAACAACAACGCCTTCGTGCCAAAGAAGGTTCGGTTCTTCCAGTATTTCTCGGGAACTGGTTTGGAGGATTGGTGCCGATTCGATTGGGGGTGTGACTTCAACTCTGTGTTCGATGCCCTGCACATCGGGAGCAACGGCTGTCGAATCTACGGGTTCAATCGCCACACTGACCGTGTAATTACCAACCATCGAAGGTAGGAATTCAAGGGAATACCCTTGTGGAGATACGCTCCATCCATAGGCGGATAAGGTGTCAAAAACGGGCGTCGTCACGGTTGGGATTAGTTTCCATCCTTCACCGATGTAACGGACCTGTAGCACGATTGGCGTACCATCGAGGTCAAGCGTACTTACGGGGTTTATCCATTCGAGAACAGGGGATTCGAGGGTGATTGGAACAACTTCTTCTTGAGGTGGAACTGAATCAACAGCCCCAAAGCATCCTGCGAATCCGAGCAGTGCGACAAGCAGCATGGCCGTCGGCACCGTGCGATTCATGAAACGACTTACAATTGGCCGTCTTTGAATGTGTTGTTCACGACAACTGGTCAGATTCAGAGCGTCCGTCGTTTGTTGGCAATGCTTCGATGCGAACGGGTTGGATTGAATGGGCAACTGCGAGGGGTTGAACAAACATCAGTGAGCCACCCCGAGGGCGTTCTATTCTTATGATCAGTTCCCAATGCACCCGTATCAATGGGGTGGAGACTGTGCCCGGCCAGGTATTTGGAGGCGTTTCAAGGCGCAAGGGCTCAGATTTCCAAGCCATTCTTCCGCCAAATTCCATCACACGCATTGGCCGCAAGAAAAGACCGCCTCGCACCTCACGGTGCTCCATTGGTGCTTCTTCACCGCCTCCGGTTCCATCGTCTTGTCCGACCTCCCAATGATGTGGTAACACGGTTGTGAGACCTGGTGGTGGTTGAGCGTCCATCGATCGTCCTAATGCTTCGAACACCTCTTCTCTGGCGGGTGGTAAAACCCCAACGCGCCACATGACCTCAATGTTCTTCCAGCCTTCGCGTTGTTCCGGGAATTCCACGGTGACCACGAGCGGTTGACCTGCAGTAGGCGTTTCATCCCACGTGATCACAGGATCCATGGGAGAAGATTGTAGGAACCGACGTTGAGAAATCATATCTGAAAAATTAGCGCCAACTCGTAACAGCAAGGGTGCTAACAGGAGCGGTACCACGATGATGCCAAGGGCTGGATAATCGAGTAAACCAATTCGAACGGTACCGGTGCCAATGCCGATAAAACCCATGGAACTCAATATCGGCTCGATGAACAAATAACCAAGGGAAAGGAGCAGCACCATCACGGAAAAAGACATGAATTTTCGCACTGCACGATGAACAGGGTTCGGCGTAAGGTACCAACCTTGCCGATGAAGCTTGACAATTCGAGGAATTTTTCCAGTCTCTAAGATCGAAGACTTGCGTGGAATATTGCTGTCATCAAAGACTTCGTCTTGGTAGACATACCGTTGCTCGATCAACCAACCTTTCTCGCTTCCAAGGCGGAAACTCGGGGTCTGTTGAGAGAGAATGGCTGGGAGTTCTTCCGCTGTGACATCGTTTTCGATCGTCCAGGAATGAGTCGCTAAAGGAAGTTCGTTGGCATCAAACCGTCCCGGTTCAAAGGGAGGATAGCGAACCCGCTGTTCGAGTTTAATGACTGGCATAGGAACACAACCACCTATCGGAACATCAACCGGGTTCCAGCCCTCAGTGCGAGCCTTCTGAATGCTGGTACCTTCTTGATCAAAGCCAGACCCAATGGAACTGGTTTCTCGATGTCCCCAATCTCATTGATCAGTTCCAGGACTTCTTCCTTGGCAAAGTTGGTGAAGTGCTTATTCAATTCTGCATCTGTGGTATCGGAAACCAGGAGGTTACGAAGAGCACGGGCTTTGTCCTGTTCCTTCTTCATAGCGGTGAAATGCTTAATGCTCAATTTGTAAAGTATTTTTTCAGTCAAACGATCGGCTGTAATGGCTTCCGAAAGGGGTTTGAGTATGCCTTTGATTTGACGGAACCCTGGCCCGATGCCCCCACCTGTGGTCGGTTTGGCCATTCCTGCTGCATCGCCAAGGAGCATGACCCTGTTTGACACAGTCTTTTTGACCATTCCACTGGGGATTGGTCCGCAATAACGTGCCGTTTCTGTGATGTTTTCGAACCTGTGTTTCCAGAGTGGATGGTTGAGCAAATCTTCGTAACATTCCTCTACGCTTTTTCCGTCGAGGCGGTCTGGTGTCGACCAAACGCCAATTCGATGACTACCGAAGCCCGATGGGATGACCCATGAGAAGAAACCAGGTGCAATTTCAGAACCGCTGTACATTTCCAGCCACCGTTCTTTTCCTTCATAGCCAAGAACCTCGGTTTGGAAACCAATCATCATTTCTTTTGGACGACCCATCTTAAAATTACGTCGAGTCCAGCTGTGTGCTCCATCGCACCCTAAGAGCAGTTTCGTCTTGATCTCCTTGATGTCCCCATCGATTTGGATTTTCATAAGCACACCCTCATCGTTAGCTGTTGCTTCGAGGGGTGTTGAGTTGAGTGAAAGGGTTGCCCCAGCCTGCATAGCTTGCTGGACGACGCCTTGGTCAAACTGCTTTCGACAGACCACATAGGTCCGTAATTTGCCAGATGTGCCTACGGGGACCAAGGTTCCATCCGGTCCGTGAATTCGAGCTCCGTCGATTTCTTGCAAAACAGAGTCGTACAATTTGACCTCATGCATTGCTTTTGGTGTTACGAGACCAGCACACTGGAAAGGCCTGCCAATTTCCTGATGCTCTTCAAGCATGAGAACGGAGTGACCAAGCGATGCCAAGTGAGTTGCTGCACGGCCACCTGTTGGGCCGGCGCCGACGATGACTACGTCCCAATCGCAACCGACCATGAGTTGTTCAGAAGCGTAACACCCATCAATCTTCGCTTGATGAGGTGTCGATAGTGGCGACTCTGGAACCTTCAGCGCTTGGCGAATTTATAGCCAATGCTCTCGTTCTTCTTGAGGTAAATTTTGGAAGCAAACTCACGGTTGGTCTTCTTCGAGATGAAATTGTCAAAGGGACCAATTTCTTTCTTTTCGATAAGCACCTTAGCTTCATCACGGGTAATTTCCCGCTTTGAAATTTCTCGAGCTACTTGGAGGGAACAACCTGTTGATCCTTCCTCTGGTTGGTAGTGGGTTTCTGTTTCCACGATGTTGACCTTGTGGGTCGGGCAAACTGCCACGACACCTGGTGCGACTGGGAAACGTGTTGCATCTGCTGCTGCTTCTCTTGGTGGGAAGTCAAACTTGACTCGGGTGTTCTCGATCACCAAGAAGGCCTTGAATGGTCGACCACGCTTTGAGGTGAAATCTTCCAGCAAATCGGACTTTCCATTGGTCATGATGACTTTTGCTTCTTCTGGTGATATGGAGCGCTTGCACATTTCCTTTGATAATCCTCTAAACTTACACTCAGCGTGATCACACGCATACATGGTTTGACCGATTCGTATGGTTCCGTGGTCACATGCAGGGCATGGGCAGAGTTCCTCATCGTTTTCGTCTGTTGAAGATTCTCCACCGCCGATGAATTCCACTCGGCCTTCTTCGGTGAGTTTAACTGAAGCCACATAGTGTTCTCCTGAGCGACTAAAGAATCCATGAAGGTCATCCAATTGGCGAAGTTGCATCAGTCTCGCTGCTGTGATTCGATCGAACCAGCGTCCGCTTGTGTCCTTCCAAAAGACAAATGAGCAGCCTTTATCTCGGCCTTCATTCTTTTCGCACTGATAGGAAAGAGTGGTCTCTTCAACCGCAGAACTGCAGGCTGGACAATCGCCGAGCGAGTCCTCTTTGAGGTACAATTCTGCCCGGTCGTGATTCTTGATTCGCTCGACCATTGAGGTGGTTTGAGCCACAATGGTGTCCATGTAGGTCGATTTGGGTTCATCACCGCGTTGGACACGGAGAAGGGATGCTTCCATTTCGCCGGTTAATTCAGCAGAAGTAATCCATTCAACTGGGATTCTTCGGAGCACATCAATGATACGAATGCCATGGGCAGCTGCACTGATGCTTCCACCCTTGGCACGCAAAATATAGCCTCGGTCTACGAGTTTTTCGATGGTATCCGCTCTGGTTGCAGGCGTACCCAATCCCTTTTCCTTAATTGCAGCAGCAAGATCTTCATCTTCGATGTGTTTTCCAGCATGTTCCATGAGTCGAAGCAATCCTGCTTCCTTGAGTCTGCCCTTCGGTTTGGACCGTTCTTCTTTGAACTCAAATTCACTGACGTCTGCTTTGCACGGGTTGGCTGGGAGTGAATTCCATCCATCGGGAAGGTCTTGCTTCTTTGGTCGGACAGCTCGCCAACCTTCGGTTTTGATGGTGCGTACTTCTTTGAGGAACCGTTCACTGTCAAGTGTGCTGATTCGCTTCTGAACATCCCAGACTGCAGGAGGGTACCATGAGGCGAGGAATGTTCTGGCGATCAAGTCGTAGAGTTTCTTATGGTCCGCACTTGGGAATCCATCCGGAATTTTCCCAGTAGGGATAATGGCAAAGTGATCGCTCACTTTTGCGTCATCAAAGTTGCGTCCCGTATTCTTCAATCCATCTGAGACCAGGGTGGCACTGTGGTTCGTGTACTCATCTTGAGCGCCAAGTTGACGAATAATTTTGGAAACTTCTTCCTTCATGTCATTTGGCAAATGGCGGGAATCTGTACGAGGGTATGTGGTCACCTTGGAGTCTGCATACAAATTTTGTGCGATACCCAAGGTTCGTTTTGCTGACCATGACCACAAATTGTTGGCTTCTCTCTGGAGGCTGGTTAGGTCAAAATTTAGGGGGGGTTTCTCACTTGCATCCCGTCGAGTTTCGGTGACTTCGGCCTGAGCGCCTGAATCCATGATTGCTTTCAATCGATCATGTTCGGCTTGCTCAACAATTCGGTGAGGTTTGTAATCTGGTTCTTCTGGGTTATCGACGTGATTGTTTCTCTCCCAACGGGCGTTCCATGATGCATCACCGGCTTTGAAATCGGCATTGAGTTGCCAGTAAGGCAATGGCTTGTGACCAAGAACTTCCAATTCATGATCAACCACCATAGCCAGGGTCGCAGTCTGAACGCGTCCCAGGGAAATTGCTGCACGTTCATTTCGCTTTCGTGGGAGGAATGAGTTTGCGATTCGAGAACCGTTCATCCCGATGATCCAATCTGCTTCGGAACGGGCGTATGCTGCATCTCTCAATGCATTGTACTCAACACCATCTTTCCTGCCTTCATATGCAGTGTTGATCGCATCTGTTGTCATCGATTGCAACCACATGCGGGAAGTCATGACTTTCGACTTCGTATGTTGGACGATGGTCCGGAAAATTAGTTCCCCTTCACGAGCTGCGTCACAAGCGTTGACAATTTCTGTTACGGACTTGTCTTTGATGAGTTTCGAGACCGCTGTGAGTTGTTTTTTGCCACGACCACTGATCGGTTTGTATTCGAATGCTTCAGGAACAAAGGGGAGTCTATCGACTGTTTTTCTCCAGTCCTTGAACGCTTCATCATAGTCGTCCATGTACTTCAATTGCAACAAATGACCGACCGCCCAAGTGACGACCATGCCGTTCCCTTCCCAATGGGTTTCGTGCTTTCCTTTCACTCCAAGCACATTGGCGATGTCGTTGGCAACGCTTGGTTTCTCGGCCAGAATTACAATCGTCATCGATTAAGAGCGCATCGCCGAGGCTACTTGAACTCTCTCCAAGCCCACTCGTGAGCACAGATACTCTTGTATCTGTACCGTGTTTTCCGAATCACAAATGTAGGCCTTCGAGTTATTTCGTTGCCCTGATCGTTCTTGATTCGCGTTCATTCCAGGGTTGTTCACTGTTCGGACCGCCGCATCCAAGGCATCCAGGATAGCCAGCAGCCAGCAGGTCAATGCACGCCTCATGGACCACTGACCATGAGTCCGTAACTTCCATCGGAATCCAGCATGTTTCAGGTTCAGGCTCTTCGTGACCTAAACGGACCACATGGCCTGACAGATCGCCTTCATCTTCGAGAAGCAAAACATCGATTGAATTTTTGTCGTGTGGGAGTAAGATCGGGAAGGTGAGTCGTGATGGTTGCGCATCGCCCATGCTGAGGAACAAAGCCTCCAGTTGTGGAAAGGCATGGCGCGGAGCCCGGATAGTCAATGCCTCCAAACGAAGAATTCTCCGAGCGGCTTCCCTCACCGCCGGCCACATTGGGTCATCAATCCGCACATTTGGCCCCAGCAAGCCGAAGTCTTGAAGCATGCCGGTCCGAGGCATCAACCATGGGATTGGTCTTCAGGTTGGTGAGCCGTCCTCTTCTCGCCCTTCAAGATTCAGAAAAAGCCCACGCTCGAGCCCTCTTCGGTCTCAAATTAATGAATTCTAACCCCCTGACACGTGCCCCATTGCGTCTTCTCTACACTCCGAAAACCTTGCCAGTCGAGAGGTTTGGAACGATCTACAGAAACCCATTTGGTCTCGCAGCGGGCATGGATAAACGAGCTGAAGCCTTACGTGGTTGGGAAACACTTGGACTTGGATTCATCGAAATAGGTGGCGTCACCGCTGAAGAACAAACGGGCAATCCTAAACCACGGATGTTCCGTTCAGGGACCTCAAAAGCCCTTGTCAACCGAATGGGGTTCAACAACCCCGGGTCTCTAAAAATCTCAAAGCAACTTGAATCACACTTCCAGCGCTTCGGTGCCCCAAACGTTCCACTCTGGGCGAACCTTGGCAAGTCGAAGATCACACCACTTTCAGAAGCACCCGCTGATTATGCTACAACCATGGAACGTTTGTGGGCATTTTGTGATGTGTTTGTCATCAATGTCTCTTCACCCAATACTCCGAACCTCCGGGAGTTGCAACATGATGAGGCGTTGTCAGACATTGTGAATGCTTGCACTTTGGTCAACAACAGTCAATCAAAACTACACGGGGCTAACAAAAAACCTTTGTTGGTAAAAATTGCTCCGGATTTATCAGATGACCAACTGGTTGCTGTTGTCAAAACGGCCCGGGAATCCGGTTGTGACGGCATTGTTGCAACCAACACCACCATCGAACGCCCAGAGCCCTCTTCGGCTAAAGAACAGAGCGTTTTCTCCGAAACAGGGGGTATGAGTGGTGTTCCGGTCACCACACGCTCAACCGCTATGATTCATCGAATCTATCAACTGACCAATGGCGAATGGCCCATTATTGGCGTCGGTGGAATCAGCAATGCTAACGATGCTTGGGACAAGATCGGGGCCGGTGCTTGCCTTCTCCAGGCCTACAGTGGATTTGTCTTCGAAGGTGCAGGATTGACGAAATCGATCGTTAATGGCCTCCATAAAAAACTCCAACTAAGCCCCTTTGCCACCTTTGATGAAGCGATTGGCTTCGCCCACCGTGACAGCCCACGGGTTGATGAATGACGACTGTTTGGAGGGAAACGAATGTACTCTCGACGGACCCGCTTTCTTCTGCTTGGAGCAGTGGTGACGATTGGCCTTCTCGGTATCATTTTGGTTCAGGCACCAGAGCCAACCCGAGCGGTCGACGACCTCATGGATGATCCCTCAACCTATGTTGGAAAAGAAATCGCAGTTCGAGGTGAAGTCCTCGATGGTAGCATCGATAACAGCACACTCGTTTTCATTCTTCATGGTGCAACACATGAATTATCCATCGATTATTCCGATGCATCTGTCTCAAACGGTCTTGGAGATAACCGCACGGTCTACGCCCAGGGCATTCTGCGATTGATCGACGGTGAGTACGTGCTTGAAGCGGACATCATCAAAAC
>JAPKCS010000051.1 GCA_028822845.1 Candidatus Poseidoniaceae archaeon
AAGCATCTGAATGAGGGTGTGTCTTGCCTTTCGATAGGCGCGCCACTTGGCCCAAGGTGAACCAACAACATGGGATGCGAGAAGGTCGGCCTGCCACCCTTCAGGTGGATGCTCTGCCAGTATGTGCATGACATTGGCCATGCCCCCTGGCGAATCACACGGACCGATGTGAAGCACCTTTGGCATGCTTCAATGCACTTGGCCTTGGGTTGAAGATGTACCGCTTGAAAACACCTCCCGAACCCATTCATGATGGGGAGATATCAAGGAGGGGACAACGGTGAAAGGAGCATGGTCTGGATTCCAGCAATGGTTGAGATCGGTTTAGGTGCTTTCGCCTTCGGCCCTTTTCTGCTTCATCGCTGGTCGGTTGGGCGATGGCGGAAATCGCCTCCGACCTACCCGCAAGCCTCGCCGAAAAGCAATCAACAGCCTCGTTTGGTGCTGTTACCGGTGTGGAATGAAGGGCTGATCATTGAGACTAAACTGAACAACCTCGCTGAACAAGGTGGGCCTCAATTCGAGGTGCTGTTGATCGATTCTGCTTCCACTGACGACACGATGGTTCGTGCCAAGCAATGGCTTGTGGCGCATCCAGATGCTTTCACTCGTCTCGAGTTCATTGAGATGAAGGTTCGAAAAGGAAAATCAACGGCGGTTCAACAAGCGCTTGAATCCCTCGAGGCACGAGGCTATGACGGCCTTATTTGCATGACGGATGCTGATGCTCAACTCCCAAAGCACGGTTTGGACCACCTCGCAGGTTGGTTTGCCGACCCAACGATTGGAGCGGTCGGCGCCTCTGCACGACGAAGCGGTGGCTTGGCTCAAGAACAGACGCATCGGTCGATGTTTGAACTGCTTCGCGAAGGTGAATCCGCCCATGACAGCACCCCTTTCCTTGAAGGGTCGTTCATGATGTGGCGGTCTTCTGGGTTCAAGTCCAACCAATTGAACATCAACGCCAACGCAGATGATGCTCAAATTGCAACACAGGTCCGTCTCAATGGTTTGCGTAGCATTCACGACGGAACGATCCATTTCCACGACGTAGCCCCGACGACCCCTGAAGGGCAACGTCGGCAAAAGATTCGCAGAGCCCAGGGGCTGCAACGGCTGTTGCTCCGTCACAGGAAACACTGGTGGAACCAACGTATGGGACGGTTCGCTTCGATCCTTCGACGTGAAGCCCATTTCCATTTGTTAGCACCGTTGCTGATGGTTGGTGTGGCTGCTGCTGCCGTGCTTCGTTGGGGCACCGTCATGACCATCGGCATGCCAAACGGTACGCTTGCACTTGTTCATGGTGGCCTGGCTATGGCTGAATTGGCCGGATTGACTGCGTGGGCCCTCCAACGCAATGGAATCAAAATCCCAGGCTTAGAGACCCTCGGTGCGGTCCTGACAGGGATGGAGCATTTGCTTGCTGCCATGTGGACAAGTTACCGTGGGCGATCGTTGCACATGTGGGATCAGCACACGGATACCCGTGTTGCTGCTTCGAACGATCAGAAGTGAATTTCAAAATAAAAAAAGCCCCCCCGCAGACCGAAGTCCACGGAGGGGCGGATCTCGTGTTCCTCAGAACACGTGTTTACTCACTAACGTTGAGAATTACCGCAGGGGTAATCACTCAGCAAAGGAAGTTGACTCATCGAGAGTCTTTCCTTCACGGGTGTCGGTGATGGTAACCTTGACTTCACAGGTTTCGCCTGCTGTGCAAAGGTCTTGTCCGGATTCGACGATGGTAACACCGTCACCAACAGACCAAACTTGGTCGGTTGTTGCTCCGAATTCAACAAGGCCGCATGCGCCGCCAGTTGCTCCAGGGTTGTCACAAGTGACAGGTGCGCCGTTGTTCACGGAAATCTTGACTGAGATCGAAGCCCAGTTCAAGTCGCCACCTTGGCTCATGGTCACACGGACCATGTTGTCGTCAGTTCCAGCTGTAGTGTCGCCGTTTGCATCCTCAGCACCAAATTGGTACAGAGCAAGGTTTCCGTCTGTGTTGCCTTCTGCGAGGGAGCTTGCCCACACGTATAGCACACCAGCAAGAACCACAGTGATTGCGACCATAAGAATGGTAGCGATAACTGGGCTTACAGCTTCATCGTTCATATTTTCGTTTTGCATATTTTTGTCCTCCTTCCCGAAATCGGGGGTAGGTGCCCTACCGTAGCCGCCTTATTTAATGCTAATCCCTGCTTACTTCGCGTAAACCCCTTAATTTGGGTGTTTTTAAGGATTTATTGCATTGTAAGTTTTGGTGATCCGGGGCGCCAACGGGAGTGGAGCATTGGATTTGTAAGCGCGAGCAGCGCGGATGTTTCCATTTTCGCTGGAAATACAAGAATGTTACTTTTTGTAGCCACAAGCTGGAGTGAACAAGAGGTGAACAGGGTGAGAGTAATGCGGAGGGGATGGGATGCACTCAACATGAACTTCAACAGCCCTGTTCGTTTACTCCGAGGCACTCGCGGTTTATATTGGTTTTCAAGCAGGAAAGGCACATCTGTGAATTGATGGCCTTTTTTCCCGATTACTCGACTGTTAAAATTTCAGGGCCGCCATCGGTGATGTAGACCGTATGCTCAAACTGGCAGATGTTTCCACCATCGACGCAACGAAGAGCATGATAGGTTTCAAGGAAACGAATGCTGATCAATTTCTTGACAAGAGCGTTCCATTTGCTTTGTCGGCTTGCCTCGTCCGATTCTGGGAATGGTTTTTCGAGCATAGGGAAGGCCCAACGTTCTGCGAAAGGCAAGGTCGAGTAGCGCTCCTCGAGGTTGCGAGCTAATTGGGCGCCAAGTGGCTTCAGTTGCCCTTTGGCTCGCGCTTTCCGAGAGGTCGTAAGGCCGGTCACACGGTAAATATTCGACGAATTTGGTGAGCCGATGTTCTCGATCAAACCAGAGGAACCCGTGGTGTTAAACGGTTCAACGGCGTAGACACTGCCTTCCTCAACAACGCCTCTAAAGCCACGGTTGTCGGGGCCACAGGCATAGGATGGGATCGAGACGCCAGCGTGGAGTTGCCATGGCTTGAGTTGGTGACCGCAGAGGTTGCGGATCGGTTGAAAGCCAGCATCGATCGAAGGTTGTGCGGCAGCGGCGCCCACTTTGTACCATGGAGTTCCTGGTTGCATCACTTCAATCGCAGCATCCCTTGCTTCTTTGGCCGCCTTGATTTGTTCGGTGTGGTTGTTGGTGTTGCCGACTTCGAAGGTGAGTGCGTTGTCGCCGATGTGCCCTTTGATGTGAACACCATAATCGATTTTGACACAGTCGCCTTTCTGGAGGACCATTTCGCCGTCCCAGCCTTCGACGCTTTCGATTCCGTGGTTGGTGGTGAAATGGGCGGCAAGATCGTTGGTGTGAATGGTGCCCGGGAATGCAGGTTTCCCTCCATGGCGATGAATGAACCGTTCTGCCGATTCAATGATCTCGTGGAAGGTCTTTCCGGGTTGAAGTTCGAGCTTCATTGCTTCGAGGGTTCTGCGGGCCACATGGCCTGCATCGCGCCAGTACTTCAGACTCTCTTCAACATCCATGTTGCCACCTCGTTAGCGGGTACCACGCCCTCTCTCATAATGCTTACCGAATACCCATGGGGGGGATGGCCGTCTTTGACCACTGACACGAGGGTGCTACCGTGCCCGCCTGGACACGATCCTTCAAGGATTGCAGAAGGTGGTAAACCGAGTGCTGCTCCAGCATCTTGGGCTGAAGCAAGCGGCGCCACCCCTGATTCATTGGCGCTTGTTGCCGTCACAGGGCCGACGCTTTTCACCAAAGCACGTGCAAGCGGGTGAGCCAGCACTCGAACGGCGACTCGCGCACCGCCAAGTCGAAGGTCCAAGGGTTGAATTGCATCGAGGATGAGCGTCAATGAACCTCGTGGAAACGCTTCGAGGAGGGCATGTGCAAGCGCTGGCACTTCGACGAGGTCTGCTGCTTGTTCCAGCGAGTGGACGCCAAGGCTCACAGGTTGGTCAAAAGAACGGTGCTTCAGTTCAAACAGTGCATCGAGACCGTTTTTGGTCGGAAGCGTTGCTAAGCCAGGGAGGGTTGAGGTTGGATAAGCGATCACACCGCCGTCATCGAGCCTTGCGACAAGCTCTGCTGGAATGTCATTCATGCGTCGAACCACCTCACGTACGAGTCCATTCGAGGACATGCAACGAAGCAACTTCGCTGGCGAGGGTTTTGTCTTCTGTTTTCACGAGCAGTTTGCCACTTGGATACAATGTTAAATCACAAGGTCCAGAAAAAGTCCAACACAGCCGGTTTCGCAGGTCTGCCGTGTAACCAGAAGCCTCGATTTTAGCACCAACAGCATCTAAATCAATGGACTTGATGCCTTCGGGGGCGATTTGCCATGCCGCTTTATTGCCGCATAATTCCATGGCATACCCGTCACTCATCGAGCCACCTCACAGATCTACAGGGCGTTTTGGAGGCTTTGCAGCGCTCGAAGGTGGACCGGAGGGGGGACCAGACGGTGGGCTGCTTGG
>JAPKCS010000012.1 GCA_028822845.1 Candidatus Poseidoniaceae archaeon
TAGCGTTGTCTTCTCCACCCGTAGCGTTGTCTTCTCCACCCGTAGCGTTGTCTTCTCCACCCGTAGCGTTGTCTTCAAAGGGTGCTGGGAGAGGAATAACTCCGGGTACATTTTCACAATTCACTTCAAAATACAGGCAAAGGAGGGTGTCGATTCGATCTAATCCGGCCTGTCCTGTAGTGTGATCATATGTGACAAGATAAGAGGCAACCTGTGGACCTTGCCAGGCCCCAATACGTCCTTCGATGGACGTATGCCATTCAGTGAATTGTTCATTATTCTGAGGGAGAATTCCCCGATATTCAAGAAGTAATGACTGAACAGGTTCTGAACGAGGCATTAAATTCACGATATCAAGTGTTTCTTGGTCAACTTCTAACCCCCAGAATTCGAAGAATGGCGCCATATTTACGCCAATTACTTCGGATGATGTCTTGGTAAAATCAGAATCACTGGTCACGCCCACTTCGCTTAATTTCGTAGAACCATCCACTATACGCTGATAGAACACATCGTGTGTCCCGCCAACGGAGTCCCACCCATAGAGGTAAGCCATGTCGACATATCTTGCAGTCCCTCTCGACTGGTAACTCACTTGGTCGAGTGGGTATCCTTCCTCAGTATAGCCTTTGTATCCTTCACCGATCCGTTCACCGTTACGGAAATTCGAGGTAATCATCCAATCTATTGCCGTTTCGCTGCGATTAAATCCTTGAAAAGTAGCATTTGCTAATGAGTCATCGAGCGATTTATTGAAGACAGTATTGAGAATGATTGCGGCTGGAACATTGACGACAGATTCCCCCTCACCCAACAGTGATGGAATATTGTGCAAATGACCCCATTCATGCCAAACTGTCATTATGCCCTTGTTGAAGACGTCTTCCGTTACAACCCGAGGGTCTGCCCACCATGATATATCTCGGCGTGATGCCATCCCACTTTCCGTAAACGAGTTCACATCCGCTTTCATACTCATTGGGTTTTCAGCAGGCGCAACTGTTCCCGCAGCCGGAGTTTGGATATCGGGCAACAGCCACATATGTTGCTGTGCATCTCCTCGCTCTAATGGCCACCCTCCTAGGACTAAGAATGAATCAATCGCGCTGTCCCAAAGTTCAAGCATTTCAGTCGGATTGTAGACTTTAGAATAATCCATGACCGCCCCATAAAATGTTGCTCCTCCGTTTCCTTCAGAACTAATGAGTTCAACTCTATACTCTCCACTTTGGTTTGAAACCTTGGAGAAAACGCCACTACCTGATGAATGCCACTCGGGTTCTGGTTCGCCTTCTCCCTGCGCCGAGTCATCATACAGCGTGTTTAAGTCATACGTAATAACAGTCAAATTAGGATATGTAATTTTTATTGTAACTTCTTCATCATGATGGCCAACTGCAGGTTCAATTGTGACGTTTTCACCTTCAGGCACTGTAAAGATACAACTTCGAGAAGTGTAGGTACCCGGGGTTCCGTCGATCGAACACAGTAAATCCCTTGAATATTTCAAGTACTTTAGAGGGAAACTGGCCATGAATCGGTCGGAGGCAATATCTCCCCATGGAGCATCGTTACTTTCCACAGCAGCCTTCCACTCTTCATACGAAGTTTGGCTGAGTTCTCTGGTTGAAAACAAAGGCGATGAAACAGCTCCTGTGATGGTAAGTTCAAGATCTCCTTCTTGGGCTCCGTTTGGAGTCATAATGTATATCGAACCACCAAATGGATTGGCTACATGTGTCGTCGCTGAATCGATTGGGAAAGACGTACCAACCTTGGGAAAGCGCGCATATGCTCCGTCGGTAGAGACCCGCAAGTCACTTTGGTGGGCTCCAACCCACGCCACGAGTCCACCATCGATATGTTCTGATGCGACTTCAATTGTAACGATTTCACCTGCTGGTGCAAAAAATCCAGTCGGTTGTATTAACCGGTTATCGTCGCCGAAACTCCGTGCTGGATCTGTTTGGTAGGTTCCTCGAATCATTGCTTTGCCATCTGTGACCCTCACAGCATTTTCGCCCACAAGGCCCGGGAAGTATTTGGCATCAGGAAAATCAATGCCCTCTGAGGCAAGGATATTCTCAGGGGTAAATACTGATTCAAGGACATATACTTGCATTGTAAATCCAATATATCGCAAGGGGTAATCTGTAGAAGGAGTCCACGGTATTTCTCCAGCATCAAATATTGCGCCTTGAGTTGCAGCATATGTCTCAATGTAACGAACTGCATTTACTCCAATATCAGACCATGGGACATAGAGGTTTGAAACGACTTTTTCCAAATTTCCATCGATGGCAGTTGCATCAAGTGTTGTGTTACCATTCATATGCTCAATGAGCGCATTTAATGCATCATTCATGTCAACAGATGATCCGAAAGGAACGGGTGAACTCGAACTGAAATTCCGCACATACATTCCGATCGATGGTGTTGAATTTATTTCGCCCCACACGCCTTCACTGTTCCAATCGTAAGAAACAAATTTATTCCCACCTAAATCTGAGCCAATTCGAATAGGATTGTCAACCAAATAGGCTTTAAAACATTCAACATCATCAATTTTTGGCGTTAATGAATACACATAGCGTTGTGAGTTTAGAAGAATTTCGACCGTTGGAATCTCCAATGAAAAATCATAGGTAATCGTCAAGGTATACCATTTTTCAAATGAAAGATTACGATTGAGCATGGGGTTAAGGAAATGGTTTCCTTCTCCGGGTTGGGTGATCTGCATTGAAAGTCCGTAATTTTGTTCATCATCAACACCGCTCTTCACCCATAATGAAAAACCGATGTCACCAAATCCTGCGGCTTGATTGGAAATTAAAATTCGAATCCCGTCTCCGGTTTTTCCTTGGTAGTCAGAACTGGAGTTCCCAGCAGTTAGGTGTGAGTTATTAAAATATGAATCATTTAGATTGAAATCAAAAGAAAATTGAATCCGGCCTGAGTGATTCAATCCATTGGTAAGGTTGTTCGGAAAGTCGACTGCGTCATAGCCGCCCAAATACAATCCATCTTCACCGTTCAAATTCTCAAAGGTTGGAGTTCCTTGACTTACAGCAGGTTCGAGTTCAGAGTTTGATTCGTTGAAAGATTCGCTCAAGAGATACTCACGAACCCCTGCGCCATCAACTGGACTGGATTGGTAATTTGTACACGGGTCCCTAGAGTCGTCCCAGAAATCATTATCATCATCATCATCTTCATCGATATCTCGGCAACCATCAGCATCTGCATCGGTCAATTCAGTCGAAGTCCAATTCTTTTCGCCAAGCATACATAAGTCGAGGGAATCAACAATTCCATCACCATCATCATCAAGATCTTCAGCATCTTCTGAACCCACCAAATACACAAAGAGAGAGACGCCTCCGTTATCAGAATCGTATCCATCATCGTAATAATTCTGATCATAGTCGGTAATGTTAATTGAATAATTTCCAGGTTGGCTCCACGAATCAGTGATTGAAAGGTCGCCATAGCTTACACTTCCCAGCATTCCCGAGATTTGTGAGAGTCGCCCAACCGAGTTCACGTAAAATGGGAAGGTTGATTCCCGTGATTCGTCAATGAAATAACTCCCCCAAAATACAGAATCTCCACTTGGTTTTTCCATCGTGATTAATGTTTCATATCGGCAACTTGGATGGCATTCATGGTATACATCGAAGGCTTGACCAGGCAGGATCGAAAAATTGAATTCCTGATACGTCCAATCTTGAGTATCATAAAGGTCAATCAACACAGAACGGTCTTTACATCCATCGCCATCGTAATCGCTTGTCTCATTTGAAGTCCAAGAGAGTGTTCCAGTTGGGCAAGCATCATCAACGTCTGCAACTCCATCTGAGTCATCGTCCAAATCCTCTGCGTCAGGAATGCCATCATAATCATAATCTGCGTAGGCTTTGGGGATGAAAACCGTTGAAAAAAGGAAAAGCAGAACGAGGAAGAGTGGAAGGATTCGATTGTTCATTATTCTTGGTTCTTGCTTCAAGTCATAAAGATATCGAAAATGTAAATTCTTCCCGAAATCCCCGAAGATCTAGATTGATTTATGATAAGAATCCAAAAGTCTGCGAATGATTCTAGCAAAGTTGCTCCATCAAGAACTCTGTCGAGTTCGTGTTCGAGGAAATCGTCTACTCCTCTTCACGATAACTTGTTCCTTGATTCCACTCTTTCATCAGCAAAATGATGATGCCTAATTCAGCTATTTTCGTTGTAAGACCCAAGTAATCTTCGAGGATGTAGTGTACATCATGATTGGATACAAAATATGCGCCAAACATGACAGCAACACCGAGTCCCAATCCCAACCTCGCAACTTTTTCCTGCCATTGACTAAATTTAACCAAGAAGGAGAAACCCAGAATGGCAATGACCCCAACTCCACCGAACAGGAGCAGATTATCGTTCAAACCCAACAAGATATGCACGGAACCTGTGAATGATGCAAGTGCAAATACCAATGGACTTGAGAGGCACGTTTGAAGTTCAAGGAATCGAGTGATTAGGATATATATGGATGCAGAAAGAACAATTGAAATGAGCATGATTTGCAAATTTGTAGGACCGCTCGTGCTTTCGTCACCATGCGCAGAAGCGAATGGTACTGACAAAACTGCAAGCACCACAGATAATGTGAGAACAAGCGTTCGGTGCTGCATATTCACCCCTCGACGCATGATGGTAATTTAACTTTGGAATGGGTTTCAGTCGACCACTATGCAGTCTACCCCTGGAGGCACAGAGGGACAAGCGATTCGAACCCAATGGTTTCAAACTCAATGTCCGTGTTCGATGAGGCCAGTTGCATCTGCACCAACCAAGAGTCCCACAAGCAACAATGCCCCTGCAAGAACGCAAAGCATGGCCTTCCGTCCGGTAACGGGATTGTGAATGTCAGGCAACGTATCGACGGTTGCGACGTAAAGGAAGGTTCCAGCCGAGAACAACATAGCCAAACCGATGGTATGAGTCTCTAAATCTGCAAGAGCAAAGAAGGCGATGATCATCATAACCGGGGTGGCCAGGGAAAACACAAGGACGTCAATGATTGATTCTTTTCGTGTTTTACGTTCGTGCATCGAAAACACTCCAAGACTAAACGCTGCAGGGGCTTTGTGAATGAGCACTGCCATGGCCACTGTGGCAGTGATAGCGACGCTACCGGTGGCGGCTGCGGCTCCAATGGCTAATCCGTCTGTAGCCGAATGAAGGGTCAATCCAAGAACCATCATCCAACCACCACTTCCATGATGAACATGTTCGTGTCCGTGTTCGTCATCATGATCGTGATGTTCTTCATGAACAGCATGCCCAATTCCTGAGCCTTCGAGAATGAGCATCAACGCAAACCCGGCAAGAATCGCTCCACCGAGCAACCAGCCGTCGCCATGTGAATCATGTGAAGCATGAGAATCCGATGCCTCATGGGCATGGCCTGTGATCAGTTCCTCGATTTCATTCAAGCCAGTTGTAGCATTGATGTCGCCATCTTCGACTTCTTCAATTACATGGAGCACGGATGCTGAAAGGGTTTCTGCCCCTGATTCGTCCTCATGGGCATCTTCTTTCTCAGATCCATCTTCACTGTGGGCTTCATGCCCACCTACAAGCATTTCAATCTCTTCGATTGCCTGCGAAGCATTGATTTCACCGTGATCGACTTCCAACATCACCAAAGCAATGCTGCCTGCAATTCGATCATCCTCTGCATGTGAATCATGCTCTTCTGTCGTGGCCAATTCATACCCTTCCGGAATCACAACCATCATCGCAGAAGCAATAATAATTCCAGCAGCGAGGCCAGTGAGAACTTTCAAGCGTTCAGGGTTTTGTTTTATCGATGATAAAACAGGGAGCAGTCCACCGAATAAGGCGATTACAAGGGTCAGTGCTGCGTAGAACAATGGTGCTGTGGCCATGGCCTTTTGTCCGATAATAGGTATTTAAAAAATGTTATTAATTCTAAGCGAATGGGAGGGCCATGAGCCGTGTCTTATCGTTCAGCACCGACCATGATTTTGCAGATCAACTTCCAAGCCTCATTCACAAGTCGGGCTACAGCAACCGAAGTCAGTTTCTTCGAGATGCAAGCATCCACTTCGCCGATGCGAAACAGCGCGGAGACTTACAGTCGATGGCCAAGGAGCTCATGGTTGAAGGAACGATGATCATCTATTACCAACACGGAGTTGAAAGCAAGTTGATGGAATTGAGGCACTCAAAGGACATCGAAGTGTTTTCATTCCATCATAACTGCCTGACTGATTCTCACACCTGCGTTGACACAATGCAAGTCAGAGGTACGGCACGTACCTTCCAGAATGCGATTGATCATCTCAACAACACCAAAGACATTGACAAAGTGAGTTTTGTCGCAGCTCCAATCCGTGAAACTGGATGCTGTTGATCGATTCGTGATCAACAGGGGCATCGTAGTCGACGCATTAACCCTGGAAAGCAGGGTAGTAATGTTGCGTGTAGCCAATGGCGTCAGCAGCAGGATAACCTTGGGCTAACAATCCGTTGTAATAATCGCGAGCTGGGTCAGCGACTGGCGCTGGTTGTGCAACTGGCTGGATTGCTTGGACTGCTGGGGCTGCGTAGGTTGCAACTGCCTGTTGAGCCACTGGTTGGGCTGCGAAGTTTGGCATTGCAACGGCTGCCGGTTGAGCATCCATCGGAGGCATGCTGGGCATACCACCGGCTGCAGGCTGTGCCCATGCTTTTTGTTCATCATCGGCACTCCGGCCTCGGAGGAAGAAAGCCCCACCAGCGAGCGCACCAATCAATATCAAGCCGCCAAAGCCGTACATAGCGACCGAGCCACTGGAAAGCGAATCGCTTGATGTCTCTTTTTCTTGAATCCATCGAGTTGGGTCATCGATGTAAGCGTCTGCGCCATCATCGAGGGTCCAATCTGTACTTGGGTTGGAATAGCCATCACCGTCTTTATCGTAGCATCCGATGCGGTCGAGTGTGGAGTTGCCTCGGCCATTCACGCAAGCATCAGCACCATCAGCAAGCGTCCACTCAGCATCAGGGTCAGAGTAGCCGTCACCATCGGTGTCAGCGCATCCAAGACGATCGATGTTTGATGTGTCTCGAACAGTTGGGCAATCGTCAGGTGTGACACCGGTTGGGTTGTCTCCGTAGCCGTCGAGGTCTTCATCGGCCCATTGTGTTGGTTCAGCAGGGAATGCGTCACCGCCTTGTGTAGGCATCCAATTGATGTCGGGGTCTGAACGAAGGTCACCATCGGAATCGAGGCATCCGTATCGGTCGAAGGTGGAGGTGCCGGCCACGCTTGGGCATGCATCAGGTTCGAACCCTGTTGTATTGTCACCAAAACCATCGTTATCGGTGTCGAGGTACTGAGTTGCTTCCTGTGGGAAGGCATCCATCACATCGTACCAGCCATCGCCATCAGCATCGGGGCACCCGATCATTCCGGCTTGCCAAGACGTACCTGACTGGAGTGGACAGGCATCTTGTGAAGTAGCATCAGCGTTGAATTCACCAGGCCACATTGTATTGCGGTCTGTCCACGTAACATTGGCCCAGTTGTCACCAAAGCCATCCTCGTCGAAATCTGACCACTGAGTCGGATCATTGCCAAAGGCGTCAGCTCCATCTTCGGAGGACCAGAAACCATCAGCATCTGAATAACCGTCTTCATCAGCATCGAAACAGCCGAGGCGATCAAGGCTTGAGGTTCCTGGTTGATTTGGACAGTCGTCTGGAGTTGTGCCAAGTGTGTTGTCACCATAGCCATCGTTGTCAGCATCAGCCCACTGTGTGGCGTCAGCATCGAAGGCGTCGTCGATGTCAGCCCAACCATCGCCATCGGCGTCAGGGCAGGCGTTCTTCCCACCAAGGGTTGAGTCGCCAGCCTCATTCGGACAGTCGTCGAAATCATCGGCCCAACTGTCACTATCGGAATCAAGGCAGCCTTGAGTCCCGTTGAGAGAGGTACCAGAGACCGTCGGGCAATCATCGCTAACGTCACTGAAACCATCGGCATCATCATCGGTGTCTTCATCGCTGTCACGGCAACCATCGCTGTCGATGTCAGAACTGGCATCGGAGACCCATGTTGGACGAGGTGGGGCGTAGGAGGTCCAAGGACAGTTGTCATCGGCATCGTCAATTTGATCGTTATCGTCATCTGAATCTTCGCCATCATCTTTGCATCCATCATTGTCCCAATCTGTTGAAGCAGATGGGTTGGATGTGTCTTGTCCACTCGTCCAATTGAATTCGCCTCCACGAGGGCAGAGGTCAGGGAAGTTATCGGTGATTCCGTCATTGTCGTCATCGGAATCACAAGCATCACCGCTCGTATCCCCATCCGTGTTGGCTTGAGTTGGGTTCGAAACATTTGGGCAGTTATCTTGAGAATCAGGAACACCGTCCACGTCTGCATCTTTCTTAGCGCTGGGGTCAAGTGACCACAAGATAGCGTCCCAGTTGGAAGTGGAAGTGAGTGTTAACCCACTCTTACTCATGGAACCGCCGCCAAGTCCGCCACCGACGGTGACGATATCGGTTTCGTTGATGGCGATGGAATAGAGCACTTCGTAATCAGCACCAGAAGTTGTTTCCATCCAGTTCCATATACCGCTTGAAGACAATGCGCCGACCATTCCATCGAAATTGCCACCAACCACGGCAGATTGTTGGCCACCGGTGAAGGTAGCATCGAGGACTGTGACAACGAACACTTCGTCCATCGAGTTGATGGCGATGTCACGAATGGAGTCGACAGAAGAACTGCCCCCGGTCGCTGCCCAACTGGTACCAGGAAGGGTCGCGAAGGGGTTTTTGAGCACAAAGGCATCTTGTTGACCTTGAGTGGCTGTAATGGACCATGAACCCGAAGGACCACTGCCTTGCAGGGTACCGTCATACAAACCTCCAATGTAGAGATCGTCATTCATACTCATCGCCATGGAAGTCGCTTGAGTGTCTTGATTCGGAGTGCCGAGTCCGCTCAGTGTTTTCACGGTGCCAGATGAATCAAAATTGATGAAGAAGGCGTCACTGGTTCCGGATGGAATATAGGAGTTGGTCCCGAAAATCATGTTGCCAAAGGTGATTCCAGTGATGAAAATATCGCCCATTGAATTTACTTCCACTCCGGATACGATTTGGTTACCTACACCGCCGCCGGATGCCGCCCAAACGAGGGATCCTGCTATACCGTCAATTTTCGCTACAAAAACTTCTTGATCGCTCACATTGAATGTAATTCCGCCGAAATCAGTCTCCCCTTGATGGACGCCTGTGACAATGACATCGCCGTTTTGATCAATGGTCACCGATTCGATTTGGCTTGTTTCTTGAGAATTATTTACCACGGTCTGGAAACTATGGGCCCAGAGCCATTGACCACTGGTGTCGGCCATAGCGATGAATCCGTCAACGGATGGGGAAGCGATGGTAAACATACCAAATTGAATCGAGCCAGTGTATAATCCAGCGACGACAATTTCGCCACCCATACCCACTGCGAGATCACCGAACACGGAGACTCCAGGATTGTTAGGAAGGTTATGATCTGCTCCTTGCAGGTTTTGGTACTGACCTGAACTGTCCACTGTTCCAATGTAAAATTCCTGTCCAAAAGGACTCGATGGGTTGAGGGTCTGGGTTCCAAAGGTAAGGGTTTGAGCGTTGCTCGTGTTCCAAGTACCGCCGAAAGCATAGGTACCAAAGGTAAATTCCAAGGCTTCAATGAATTCTGCACCAGATGGCGTACCACCGCCAACCAGCATTGGATTGGCACTGTTGGCACGTGCTTGAACACGCTCTACGGAGGTCGGTTCAGACAACTCAGAGGGGTTATGTAATTCTGAATCTGAAGCGAGGCTTGCCATCGGTGCCAAGACCGATAGAAGCATCAAAAGCATGATTGAGGTTGCTGATGTGCGAAGCAATACGGTTGCCATAGACAATGCTTGAGCCTAGAGGACAAGAAGGCTTCCATCCATTGACCGCGAGCCTTGAACGCCAAAGAGGCGCTTAAGTTCACTCGAGGTTGGTTTCAAGGGTGAGCAGATCACTGTCACCAGCATCGATGATGCTGAGTGTGGAAACCGAAAACGGCTTACCACAAGCAATACCGAGTTCTCGGTTGACCAATGCTGCACGGAACTTTGTCACTTCAGGGTGACGGGCGTGCAGATCATCCACGAATTCGGTCGGACAGTTTGCTGCCAAAATCACGAGTTTAGCTTCACCACGAGCACATGCATCGAGTGCTTGTCGTTGTCCAAATCGTAGGTTTCCGGTTGCAATTGCGTTTTTTAGTTGTCGGCTTAGATCCATTTTTTATTCCTCCATACTCCACTCTGTTTCTCATGGTTGGATACTCACTCAGGGATGTAGTACAGTTCGACACTGCCAGTTCCCAATGAAATTGGTTGTCCGACAATGATGTTTTCTGCAACACCGGTGAGGTAGTCTCGCTCGCCGATAATACCGGCCTTGAGCAAGTGATTGACGGTGACTTCGAAAGCAGCCCGAGCCAAGATACTGTGCTTGGTTCCGGACACACCGTGACGGCCAATAGCCCGCACTTCACCTTCGGAGGTCATGACGTCTGCGACGAGCAACAAGTGACGAACGTCGACTTCGAGTCGTGCGCCGTCAAGGGTCGCTTGCAGTTCATTGATGATCGATTGTCGAGCAGCCTCGATTCCAAGGAACTCGTAAATTTCAATGATGTTGTTGGTGTAGGTTCGTGTGCGGTCGATGGTTTCGATTTCGCTGACACGAGTGAGGTTTGAACCGATGGTCGAAAGGTAGTATTCGCCCGTCTTATCGTCAAGTTGAACGTTTGCTCGTTCGATGTTTGGAATTCCCTTGAGTCGCATGTCACGTATCTTTTCTTCAAGTTGAAGCAGCATTGTGTACGATGGAGGGTTTTCAGCAAGTTCGGCGAGATCTTCTGGTGAGTGAACACCAGGGATCAACGTCAATGTGGACGGGTTCTTGTCCTTGTCAGGTTGAACCAACAATCGGGTTGCACGCTCGAGTTTGTCTTTCACTTCCAAACCAGTCATGTTCTTCTGCTTGAGGTTGCCTTTGTTCAGCTTCAAAACCAATCGGCGTTGAGCGACGTCGGTTTCAAGAGAAGCGATGTTGACCGTTGTGGTCACTTCGATAGCAGCCGCGAGTTTTCGAGCTTCCTCTGCTGAAGTTTTCTTCTCAGCGGAGAGACGGATGGTCATCGTAGGGGTGTTTGGGACCTTACGAGCGTCGACAATTTCGATGATCCGTGGAAGACCTTGGGTCACGTTGACCGTTGCAACTCCTGCATAGTGGAATGTACGCATGGTCATCTGTGTACCTGGTTCACCAATGGATTGAGCGGTGATAATACCTGCAGCTTCGTAAGGATCGATGCTTGCTTTGTCAAGTGCGACAACGGCTTCATCGACGACCTTCTTGGCCTGAGGCTTGGTCAACTTCTTCTTCCCACGTGCGTGAATAGCCACGGTAAGGTCGTGGAAAATTCGGTCAGTGAAACGAACGGTTCCGTTGGTCTCGACAGCAGCGACGAGGGACTTGAAGACGGGGTCGTCTGCCAATGGGTCGATCGAGGTCAAGAGTTTCTCTGATGGATCGTAGGTGTCCATATCTGCTGCAGTCTTAGCACGGGCACTCAAACGACCAGTTCGGCGCTTGAGCCGGACGGATGTTGTAGGACCTGTGTTTTCACTGTTGGAGTCGCCGCCTTTCTTGCTGGCAGCGTCGATGGTTGCCTTGATGGTTGCAGCGGTTTCTGAATCAGTTTCACACAACTGTGCGATTTCTCCAGCGCCAAGGATCTTGACGTCGTCCCACTTCTTATCATCAGCAAGGGTGTGAGCGTAGTTTTCTGCAATGCCCAAATCCATGAGCTTCTTCTTAGTTGCACTCTTTACGACCATCAGTCATCGCCTCCATCGGCATTTCCAGCTTCACCATGCTCGAGATCATCGGAATCGATTCGGGCAGTTGTTGGTTCAAAGGAATCGCGTACGTCGAGTTTTGCACCTTCGGTTCCTAGGGCTTCATCGACAATGACGTCGATGTTGAATGGTGAACCATGCACACCACGGGATGGGTCAATACCATCTTCACCGTAGCTGAATTGAATGATTCGGTTTGCAGTGTTACGGACAGATAGCATACCATCGTCGTAGACCTTCAAGTCGTCCATAGCGTTGATCAGTCGACGTTGCATGTATCCGGACTTTGCAGTACGGACAGCGGTATCGACCAGTGATTCACGGCCAGACACGGAGAGCATGAAGAACTCCGTAGGCTCAAGACCACGCTTGAATGAACTCGAGATGAAACCACGATCGGCTGCTGCACGACCGCCACGGCGGAAGTGGGGCAGAACACGTTCGTTGTAACCACGCTCAAGACGCTTTCCACGAACCTTTGCTTGTCCAATGGAACCGGCCATCATGTTCAGGTTGTCCATGGAACCACGGGCTCCAGAGATTGCCATGTTGACTGCAGCATTGGTGGAACCGGACTGAGCCAGTTCGTTCTTTGCTACGTCACCAGCTTCTTGCTTACCACCATCGAGGATGACCATGATGTCTTCTTCGAGGGTTTCACGAGGTGTACGACCTGGGCGAGATTCGTAGCCGCGACCGTCCTTACCGAACTTGGCAAGGGCTTCTTCAACCAATTCTCCAGCATCCACGTTAGCCTTGACGATCGCTGAGAGTGCTTCAGCACTCAAATCTTCATCATCAATACCAGTTGTGAATCCAAGTGAGGTACAGGCAGCGATGGTAAGTCGTGTGAACTCATCGAGGAAACGAGCACCTTCTTCAGGGCCGTTGGTTTGAACAATTGCATCCAGCAATCGTCCGTCTTCTGCACCAATGGCACGCTTGTCGAGGGTTCCTTCGACCTTACCGTCCTTGACGACAACTTCGTCGTTCGATCGGCTTCGGAATCGAAGATGGATGTTGTCGGGGATGATCAAAGAGATGATGTCTTGGCCACGGAAGCATTCCTTGCCTCGGTGATCCAGAACGATCTCAGGCAATGCGCCTTCCCAGTTGATGCTACCGAGCATTTCCAAACCGTGACGTCGATTGATGAGGGTCCCAGGACGTGACAATAAGTACGCACCGGAAATGTGGTCGTGAATTCCACCGATCACCGCACCGCCGTAGCGAGGGGTCAGGATGTGTTCTTGAACACGCATCAAAATCTTAGCCTCAGCACGTGCTTCTTCAGACTGAATCACGTGAAGGTTCATTTCGTCGCCGTCAAAGTCAGCGTTGTACGGGGTACAAACTGCAAGGTTAAATCGGAACGTTTTACCTTCCATGACACGAACTTCGTGCACCATCATGGACATGCGGTGAAGCGAAGGTTGTCGGTTGAAGATAGCAACGTCGCCATCGATCAAGTGTCGCTCAACAAGCAATCCAGGTTTTGGGTTGCCGTTGCGGTCGATTGTCGAAAGACGATCTTCGACGCGGGTGTTGTCGCCCCATTCGTCTTGTGGGCTGTGGCAGTGAGGGCAGCTGACCTTGAGTTGCTCTGGAAGAGCATCTGGGTGGACCTTATCTGCTTCTGCAAGATCCCACATCCAGCGGTAGTGAAGCTTAGCACGTGGGTCGTCCTCAGGGAGGCGGTGACCTTCTGCGTCTTCGCCACGAAGGTTAGCGAGGGTTGCGTTGTCATCAACGATGTACGTTGTCTCAGATGTGCCATCGGTTGCGATGGTGATCTGTGGCTTAATGACCAATCCTGGTAGGAAGTTTGGTGCAGGAAGCACGGAGTGCAAGTCGAGACGGGTTGTGGTTTCGTCGTTGCATTCTGGGTTGTGACATCGGAAACCAGCGTTGATCAATCGGCTGCGTTCATTGATTCGAACACGTCGACCGTCACCACGGATGATGTAGTTGACACCAGGGTGAACGTCGGGACCGCGGAGAATCATTTGTCGCAATTGCTCTCGGTTTCGAGAAGTAACACGGATTGGAACGGTCAGTTCCTTTGCAATCTTGGTTGGAACACCAACTTCGTTGACGCCGAGGAACGGATCTGGGGAGATCACGGACCGAGCACAGAAGTTGACACGCTTACCAGACAGGTTGCTACGGAAACGACCTTCCTTACCCTTGAGTCGCTGAGTGAGCGTCTTGAGGGTTCGTCCGGACCGATGACGAGCTGGAGGAATTCCAGAGGTCTGGTTGTCGAAGTAAGTGGTCACGTGGTATTGCAACAGTTCCCAAAGGTCCTCAACGATAAGTTGTGGAGCACCGGAGTCACGGTTTTCACGAAGGCGTTGGTTGATACGGAGCACGTCAACGAGCTTGTGCGTCAAATCGTCTTCTGACCGGTCGCCACTGTCGAGGGTGATCGAAGGTCGAACGGTGATCGGAGGCACTGGAAGCACCTTGAGGACAATCCACTCTGGGCGGTTTTGTTTGTCCATTCCGATAAAGATCAAGGATTCCGATGGAATACCGCTGAGCCATTCACGGACGTCACGAGGGTTGAGCTTGCGCCATCCTTCGTCCTTACCGCTTTGGCCTTGCGACTCTTTCTTTTCCTTGAAAGTCGTAGGCTTGTCGAGGGCAATTTTACCTTGTGCTTCACCACAGTGCATGCACACACCACGGCTTGTACCGGTGGTGACCTTCTCGACTTCCTTGATGATCTTGGCAAATTCAGTTGAACCAACACCGTGCTTGGTGATGATATCACGGATACGTGCCCGGAAGTAGTCCTGTTCAGACAGTTCTGGGTTCGATGGGTGGGAACCGCTCTCGCTGTGAAGGAGAATCTCGCTGCACTTGCTGCAAGTGGCCTTCAAAGCGGTCTTGATGAGGTTCACGAATCCAATGTGCATAACTGGAAGTTCGAGTTGAATGTGGCCAAAGTGACCAGGCGACTCGTCGTACTTGCAGTTGTCAGTCGGACAGACCAAACCAGGTTCGATAACACCCATGTGAGGGTCCATGAGACCCTGTCGGTAGGCGTGACCGTCGTCTTTGTAGGTGTCAGCAGTCTTCACTTCGACAGCGGACATCTTGCGGATTTCACTTGGGTCCATCAGGCCGAAGCGAATCTGTGCGATTCGCTTTGGGATCATTGTATTTGTTTGGCTCATCGTCGGTCCTCCAGTTCGAGTCTCATGGCAACACCTAAACTCTTCATCTCATCCAAGAGCAGCTTGAAAGCGTACGAGGTTTGCACCTTGTAAACTTCAGCGCCGTCTCCATGGATTGGGCTGACGTAGGTTCTTCGCTTAGGATCGTACCAAGCAATGTGTCCAGATTGAGCGCATACGTACATGTCGATTCCATCGGATTCGTCGAGAAGACGGTCCTTGATAACCATCGAAGCACCGTGAGCGATGAGGCAGTCACGTTCCATTTCACCGAATCGCAGACCACCTTGTCGGGCACGACCTTCAGTCGGCTGACGGGTAAGAATTTGAACACGGCCACGGGAACGGGCGTGAATCTTGGACGACACCAAGTGGTGCAATCGTTGGTAGTAGATGCAACCAACGAAGATTTCGGCTGGATAGACTTCACCAGTTTCACCGTTGATCATGGTTTCACGGCCCGTGTGAGCGTAGCCGTTTCGAACCAAACCATCTCGGAGGCTGCCTTCCTTTTCTCCACGGAAAGCAGTACCGTCAATTCGGCGTCCTTCGAGGGCGCCGACCTTTCCACCAATCATTTCCAGGACGTGAGCCACGGTCATGCGGGATGGAATAGCGTGAGGGTTGATGATCAAGTCAGGCACAACACCGTCTGCGGTGAATGGCATGTCTTCAGGATCAACAAGGCGTCCGATGACACCCTTCTGACCGTGACGAGAAGCGAACTTGTCTCCAACTTCAGGAATCTTGTGGCTTCGAACCATGACACGTACCAAACGACCGGAGTCGAGTGATTCTGTGACATAGACGTTGTCGACCCAGCCTCGCTCGCCGTGGCGAACAAGCATGGATGATTCTCGGCGTTCTTGAGCGAGCAAGAATGCACCGCCTGCAGATTCTTCAAGGAACCGAGGAGGGCTGGTCTTACCAACCAACACTTCGCCACCGATGAGTTCCTTTTCAGGGAGTGGCAAACCGTCAGCTTCCAAGTGTCGGTAGGCTTCTTCGGGCTTGAGGCCCTTCACTTCTTGAAGGGAGCTACCAGGCCTTTCGATTTCTTCAACTTGGCCACCAGGGAATCGGCGGCGTTCGGCGTTGTAGGTTCGGTTGAAGGTTGAGCGTCCGAGTGCGCGGTCAATTGAACCACGGTTCATGATCACAGCGTCTTGCATGTTGTAACCATGCAAAGACATGATGGCAACGATGAAGTTCTGACCACCGGGACGGTCGTCGAAGTGTGTGGTCTCCATTGCACGGGTTCGAGTGATCGAACGGTGTGGGTAGTGGAGGATGTGAGCACGTGTGTCAGGTCGCATACGGTAGTTTGCGCTTGGGAGACCCAAGGATTGCTTGACCATTGCCGTACCACCAGTGACACGAGGTGTCGAGTTGTGTTCCGGGTATGGAATCAACGAAGCACAGACACCGAGCACGAGTTGTGGATCGATTTCACAGTGTGTGTGTTCTTCTGTGTAAAGCAATTCAACTTCCACATCTGCAATTTGCCATTCGCCGTTGGGCATGCGAACGCGTGCCTTCAGTTCAGCGACGGTAGCGCCAGGTTCTCCGAGGTTGGTCCATTCAACGTTTTCGTTGGTGAGTGGACGTCCAGCGAGTGGCCCGTCAAGGATGGTTTCTGGCAGAACGAACGGACGTGGCGAGATGAGGAGGTCTTCTTCTTCTTCAGCGTCAACCCATTCAACGATACCTTCGTTGACCAGGTTCTTGAACGTCATTTCACCTGCTGTGAGTGCTGCGAGGTGAGCTCCAGTCAAGCGAGGTGCACCATCGTAAAGAATCAACAGAGGACGAAGGATACGTCCCTTATCTGTGTTGATGAAGATGTCTTTGTTCTCACGATCGTAGCGAATCGAAACTTCGGCAGGAATGGTTCCTCGTCGGCGAGCGGACTTGAAGTGGCGAACCAAATTCTTTCCATTCTTGTGAATTCCATAAATGTCACCGTTGACGTGGATTCTGTCACCAGAGGTCCAGTCGTCTGGTTCGAAGACATCCAATTCATCGAGTTGTTGTCGGACTTCGACTTCGCTGATGTGTTCGGAGATGTCAATCATTTGAGCTGCGTTCTTCACAAGACCACAGTTCTGACCTTCAGGGGTCTCGTTAGGGCACAAGCGGCCCCATTGTGTGGGGTGCAGGTCACGAGCTTCGAAGTGGGGTTGGCTTCGGACCAAAGGAGAGGTGACACGGCGCATGTGTGACAACGAAGCGAGGTAGGTTGTTCGATCGAGCAATTGGCTGACACCAGAGCGGCCGCCGACCCAGTTTCCTGTTGCGAGAGCGTGCATGATCTTCGAGGTCAAGACATCCGGACGGAGGCAAGAAGTGATTTTGAGTTCTCGCTTTCGGTTGTGGTGACGTTCGAGTTGGTACTTCAAATCTCGAGCGAGTTGCCCAGATGAAACACGGAACAAATCTTCGACAAGGTCACCTGCCAAACGAACACGCTTGTTTGCGTAGTGGTCCTTGTCGTTTGGTTCACGGTTGGTGAGGGCCATCTCGAGAACTTGGCGGACGATGCGGCCAAGGAAAATTGCCTTCTTTTTGCGAGCGGTAGGTTGGTCGCCCAAGTGAGGAAGGAGTTCACGGTCAAGCAGTTGGTTGACTCGTTGCTCTCGGTATTCACGTTGCTGACCGGCTGCGAATTTCTTCTGCAACCATTCGTGAGCTTCAGTCATCGATTGGACTGCATACTCTTCGTTATCATTGACTTCGTTAAGGTTGGCCACGATGTACTTGAAAGTTTCAGTTGGTCCTGCGATTGCCTGGAACACTTCTTGGTCGTTTTCGATACCAAGTGCTCGCATGAGCAAGACGACAGGGATGGCGGTTGTTCCAGCAGTGCTGATCTTGACCATGAGCATTCCATCACGACGCTTTTCGACGTTGAGTGGCTTGCGCATTCCATCTTTCTGCGAGAAAATCTTAGCAACTTCGGTTCGCTTTGCGTACCGCTTGTTGATTTCGACGGTGACACGGTTTGGAGCAAGGTCTTCCATGGAGATGAGGACACGTTCTGTACCGTTGATGATGAAGTAGCCTCCAGGGTCAAGAGGATCTTCGCCCTTCTTCCGGAGCAAGTTGTCCCAGAGTGCGGAATCTTCTGTTGAGGTTGTTGGGTAGAGTTGACGGTCGCCAGCAATGTGTCCTGCGTGCAGATTGCATCGCTTGGAGCGAACCATAATTGGCATGCTACCAACTTGAACACCTGTTTCCTTAGGCGATGGGATGCCGTTGCGGAAAATTTGGAAGTCAATGGTGACTGGGGACATGTATGTCAACTTGCGAAGGCGGCATTCCATAGGAGTGGATGGGTGCTCAGCACCGTTTGCTTCACGGATGGTTGGTTCGCCAAGTTGGATGTTCTTGAGGCGAATGGTGATGTCTTGGTCAACAACGTCGAGCTTGATGAAGCCGCCGTCGTCGTCGTGAATTTCTTCATCGGTACCGACACGAATGTTTCGAATGATTTTCTCCATACGGGATATGCTGTTGTCCCCGGAAGGGATGCAATCGTCGTATGATGCGAGTTGGTGGTTGACTAGGCTGCGTTCTTTGAAAAATGATTGAATAATTTCTTGCATGATAATCCCTCCTCAGTTGCCCTCTACTATCAGGCGATAGGCGATGATACGTCCAGCTGATGGGGACAGGCGGACGACCTTTAGCACACGGTCAGCGATCCAACCGGCGGCGAGTGGTTTGTGTTCAGGGTCAGCTGCGAGGCGAGCATTGTCCTCGTTTTCTGACAGTTCCTTGATGACTTGAACAACGGGGTCGGTGATCAAAATCTTTGGAAGCCATTCTTTGGCCAAACGATCTTCACCGGTTTCGTCATCGGGTTGAATCATGTTCCAAGGAGTCAGTTCAGCGCTTTCAATTTCGAATTGCTCTTCTTCGGAGATGTTCGGGGCGCCAACCAGTTCTTGGTGGGGGACCAGGAAATGGTTCAGTGCGTTGAAACGGAGGGTGATTTCTGGGCGATCGAAGTCGTCGATGGCCTTTGAACGGATGGTGATTTTCTTGCTCTTTTTCGCTGCACGTCGGCGGGAACCTTGTTCAGCGATGATGGACATTGTACTGATGAATTGCTCTGAATCCTTTGATTCGCCGAGCGTGGAGGCTATTTCGTCAGATGACATGGCCTTGATATCGGTCATGTTGCGATCTGTTGCAAGTTTATGTGCAAATTCCTCGGAGACGCCGAGTTCCATGAGTCGCTTCTTCGTTGCGCTTTTTACTACCATACAAATTCCCCGCTCAGCCCTGCCCTATGTGGCCTTCAGCTCAGTCAGGCGGGCCTGACGGGGTTCGAACCCGCGACCATCGGATTAAAAGTCCGACGCTCTACCTGACTGAGCTACAGGCCCAATAGTGCACCTTGGGCTTTTGGCCCGACTTACCAACTGTTGATATAGGTTGCGGCTGCGAAACTTGGACGGTAAATCGACCACAGTCTATCTATTACAAGGACATTTCAACATTAGGAAAGTGGAGATATGGCCGGGGTTGCACGATTTTTCTCCAGCGGATAGCAATATAGCCCATGTCCATCTCGCCGAAATTGGGGCAAAACATGGACGAGGGTATCTTTGGTTTAGACGACTCCGAGGCCGAAATTTCTCGTTTAGAACGCGCGGCCACACACCAAAATTGGACCACTCCAGATGGCACATCTTTGGAAGTGATCACGCCCCCGACTGTTTATCCTCCAAAAGAAGACACTGACCTGCTTTGCCGAGCATTGAGGAACCTCGGGCCGGGCAAAGGGCAACGGTTGTTAGAAATCGGTTGTGGTTCAGGTGCTGTTTCCCTTTACGCAGCCTGCCTCGGCTATCGGGTTCGAGCGTGTGACATCAACCCCTATGCAGTGGCAGCAACCCGCGCCAACGCTGAGCGATCAAACCTCAATGTCGACGTCCACGAAGGCGGGCCTGGGCCCGTTGAAGACGGAGGCATCGAACAGTGGGCAGGGCCGAACACCCACGATGTGTTGGTTTGGAACCTCCCCTATCTGACGCATGATGAAACCATCGATCAGGTGCTCGGACCGTTCGAAGAAGCAGCGCTTCTTGATACCGACCAAATCGGCCTTTCATCGCGCCTCATGCTCCAAGTAAGCGAAAACCAACTTTTAGCAAAGAACGGGATTATGTTGCTTCTTGTCAGTGGGAATGAGCGCGGGAAACAAGCCGTGCTGGCAGCTCAGAGGCATGGATTCGCAGCACGGTATGTGGCGGAACATACCTTTGACGATGGTGAAGAACTGCACGTTCTTGCGGTTTGGCATCCTTATGCATCGTCACAAAAACAAAAATTCGAAACCCTAGCCTCGACCAATCAGACTGCCCTCGAACAAGCCACAACGGTTGGTGATTTTTTCAGGGCAGATACGCAGACTGACGGGCGTGGGCGACGAGGAAGGTCTTGGACGAGCGAAAGCAAATGCTTCGCTGGATCTTGGCTGATCGCCTCTGGCCAACCGCCCATGAACCCTGGACTGATGCAAATTCTTGGCGGATACGCCGTGACGACCACACACCGATTGCTTGGAATCCCCGACGAAGGTATCGCACTGAAGTGGCCGAATGATGTCTATCATTTGATTGATGACAACTTCGGGAAAATCGCAGGCGTTTTGGTCGAAGGAACAAGCAAGGGAAACAAAAGCTCCATCGTTCTCGGCATAGGCGTGAATCTTTCTTCCAACAACACGGATTCACGGCCCTTTCCAATCGCCCATCTCAACAACCAACTCCCACACATCACTGCTGAAAATTACGCACCCGTTCTTCATGCGGTTATTGCTTCATTTTTTGAGCAAAGAGAAGGCATCAGGGACAACAAAATACCGGAGATGATCGCTGCTATTTTAGCAGAAATGAAACGCAGTCAAAACCTTCTCGGGAAACCCATCTATAGAGATGAAACTTGGCAGATTTTTAACCTCGACGACCAAGGGACATTGGAGCTTGTGAATGAGAGTGGAGCTACCGAAGAAATCGCTGATGGCGAGGACCTTTCTTGGCCTGCCTTCGACCGCATTTAACCTTCGAGTTCAGCATCGAGCACTTCCTCTGTCTCGAGGCTGCGCTTGTACAAACCATAACCGACAAACGCAATGCCGATTGGGTAGGCGATGAAGTCGAGCATTGTTTGACGGTCGACGTCAACCAGAACTTCGCCTTCACCGTTGGCAAAAGTCACATTATAGGTGTAAAAGCCACCATCTTCAGCCATGAATTCGAATTCGAGGTCGTCCCCTGCTGCCACATTCCACGATTCTTCACGGACGGCCTCTCCCGATTCATCTTCAATGACAATGGTCACTGTGGATTCGGAAATGGCCATGACATCAAATGTGATCGTGTCACTCTTGAGCATCGAAGCCCCACCGTTGAGGCTGGGCTCTTCCTCATCCAGTGACATTGGATCGACCCAAGCATGCATGATGAGGCCACCGAGAAGAAGGCTCATACCAACCAGCAGAAAGACATCGCTCATCTTCATGCTCGGAGCAGTCCCACCACCAGCCATGAGGTGGCGTGCTGGTTTCGTCTCATGAACGTAGTGGTCAGCGACGCCGAGGCGGTCGTACCAAGCTGAGTCGTTCCCTCACGAGGCGTATTTTACCACTTGATGTGATGCTCTTGATGCCGATTTCCGACAAGGATTCAGCGCTTTGAGAGAGGTCTTTTACGGCAGCATAAATCTCATGTGGCACCTGAAGAATTCCGTAGCCGAGGCCAGGTGTTTCTTCATCGCTGGCAAGGGAAAGGTGGCTGGTTTGGGCTTGTTCACTGTCAGATGCATGAAAGTCCATCAAACGAATTTCAAAACCTTTTGAAACTTCAACAAACGCATCTTCAATGGCTTTTTTAGCCTCATTGCGATGCTCAATCTTTGGATCGAACGCCACACCAACCCAGCGGCGTTTCCCCCTCAGGGCTTTTGATAACCGCTTGGCCATGAAAACCGGAGAAACCTTCTCCTTCAATAGATTTAATCATCAAATGGGCCATAAAGTGAAAACCAGTGAATCGTTCGTGAACGCCGTGGCCCCAGAGGAGATCAGCGAACTCGAGGAGAATCATGGCCCTCAAATCGAGGAAGGGCTCGGTGAACTCGCTTCAAGAGATTCATCTCTTTTCGGCCTGTTGTTCACGCTCCTCGCAGTCAAAACCCTCCCGCACATCATAGCCTTGACCGTGGCTTCAATCTTGCTTTATTCGATCGCTGCTGGCAGTGAAGGCCTCGCTGCTGTTGGATTCACCTCCCTTGCAATCGGCTACGCAACCACTGCCTTGCTTTCCAACAATGATGGCATCCGTTCATGGACGCACCTGGCCCCCTGGGAAGGCGAACGGCCTCCGTTGTTGAAACGAACACTCCTCAGCACCCGCATTCTGATCGTACCGTTTTCTGTTGCAGCAGTGTTTGGGCTCTGCTTCCTGATGTTGACAAATGATGCCGCTGTCGATGCCCTTGCCGTTGTGCTGGCGAGCCTGTTTGTCTTCTGGGCGGTCGCTCAGGGGCGGTCTTTTTCGGCATGGGCTGCATCGGTTGCTGCCAAAAACCTGCCCGCAATGGGTGAAAAGACGGGCAATGGCTATGTTGGCCTGACGATGATTGGCACGCTTGTCACCCTCTTAGGGGCAGCAGGCGTCATGGCCTATGCTCTGCTCCATTCAACGAACCCACTTTCAAAGGTAAACATTGGATACGTTCTGCTGTTCACTGGTCTTTCCCTTGGTGTCTTTGTATTGATGAAAGGATTAACTTGGAAGTACAGAAATACGGCCATGAAAGACAAAGCTCTCCGCCGCTTTCATTTCCGCTGGTCCTTGCTTGCCCATTTGTTCGTCACCTGGCACCTCCTCACCGTGTTTAGGCATATCGTGATGGAACCGAGTGAACTGGAAGTCTACGTTGAAGAAATTGCGCTGATGATTCTAACCGTGTTCATGGGCATATGGACGCTCACGTCACGTGGTGTTGGGTCGGAACTGAAACTTCTGAACAACAACAATGCCTTGCCTTGGGGATTGGCGTTTGGGTACGCCTATGCTGGAAGCGTCGCAGTGATCAATTCTTTTTTGGGAGAAAACCTCCTGCTGGTCATGGTCCTAGGCCACCTCATTGCCGCCATGACTGGTGTGCTGATGCACCGTTCAATCCTGAGGAAATTACTGGAACAGCGAGTCAATGAATTGGAGATTCAACGCATCATGACGGTTGCAAATCTACACCCCGTGGATGAAGATGGAAGACCCAAGACCATGGACACCGTTCACCTCGAGGAGCCAGAAAACGAGCAAGAGGATTGGCGAAGTGAATTGGACAACGACTGGGAAAAACAACAGGATGTTGGCCTAAAGGCTGAAGTTGAGTGGGAAGAAGTCATCACCATCGAAGATTAAGCAGACCGTCGTATACCTGCTAACAACGTCACAACTCGTATGGTGTCTTCCAAGTCTTCGCTCACCCTTGCTCCAAGAATCACCTGTGCATCAGCATCGAGGGCCTTGGTAAACAGGTTTGCAACAGCATCGACCTGCCCGATGGTCATGCCTAACCCTCCTTCGACCTGAATAAGGCAAGAGCTCGCACCTCCGACGTCCAAAGCAGAGAGCGGCGCCATCATGGCCGATTGAAGGATTGATTCAGGATCGTCAGGCCGGCCTGAACCGACAAGCATTGTTGCTTCGCCTTCTTGATCGACAATCGCTCGCAAATCCATCAAATCAAGGTTGATGAGGCCCATGCGCATGAGGGTGCGTACCAAACCGTCGACCAAATCCTCAACCCATTCGGCGCCCATTTGCCAGGTTTGGCCTTTCTGGCGAGCTTGCCGGGCGAGCCGATCAAGCGAAAGTCGAACGGTGACATGGGCGATGTGTTCCAACCGCTCTAAGCCTTGTTGGGCGATGATGGTTCGTGTTTCTTGAACTTCGAAAGGCATTGCTGCAACAGCAAGAACAAGCGCTCCTGATTGCCTGGCTTGACGAGCGAATTCGTGTGCTGCACCAGTGCCCGTACCGCCTCCAAGTCCAGTGAGAAGAATGACCAATTCCACTGGCTCGAGGATCGTCGAGGCAAGCGTAGCATAGCCTCGCATGCGTTGTTCTGCCAAGGGTGGAAGTGCCGCACAGCCAACCGAGTCAAGGGTGTGGCCAAGTCGAAGGATGTTGGCGCTTCCAGCGTCAGCCAAACTCTCATCATCTGCATCGATGAGCAGGACGCTGGTGTCGCTGGAACAGCGGACACTTGCCCCTTTGGCCCATGCACAACCTAGACCACCGACACCTGCGATGAGAATTTGGTCTGCATCCATGAACCCTCCTTCACCCGATGCCACATGAACTTTGGCTGATGGTTGGACGGTGTTTCACACATAGCGGAGGTAACGCCGTCGTGCATCCCTCGCCCAAGCATTGTCTGGTTCAAGGGAAAGAACACGATCATAAAATTCGATAGCAGTTTCGAATTCAGAGAGGTAGCGGCCATAGAGGTGACCTAAATTCGACAACACTGGGATGCATTGCTCATCTGATTCAAGCATGGATAACAGAAGTTTTTCAGCAGCGCCAAGGTCATTTCGAACCATCATCTCTTCTGCATCATCGAGAAGTTCAAGTTGTTCTGTGGTCAAATCATAGACATTGTCAAAGGTTGTCGACATGGGCTCACCGGTCCATTCTCATGGCCTCACCTCAAAGAACCCTTCTGCCGTTTGCATAAAGTGCCTTTTTCAGGCCAAATTCGGCATTCAATCCTATGGCAAACACAGTGTTTATAGCACCCCCCAAAACCATGCAAAAAACGGCACACTGCAAGGCACTGAACCATCTCCTTGGCTGGGAATGTTTAAGGGGCACTTACGATTCGGTTGAATCACCTGGGTGAGGCTATGCTACGCGAGTCGATTTCTTCTCGAACCGGACTTGTTGCCGGGCTCATCCTTTTGTTGATGATTCCAGGCCTTGTCACGTCCTATCACACGGGCATCGGTGGAGAGCAAAGCAACGCTGGCGAAACGATTGATGACGTCGCCAAAGAAGGCTGTCTTTGCCACAACGGCGATTCCGATAACTCTGTGCAAGTCATCCTCGATGCAGTCCCCTATGGATGGGTCGGTGGAGAGACATACACCATGACCCTCCAACTCATCGGCGGCCCTTCGGCCACTGGAACCTACACCGGCGGGTTTGCCATGAGGGTGTCAACAGGCATCCTTGGCGGAGAAGAAGTCCAGAATTGGGAAGAAGACCCAACGGCCCTGACGCACACTGAAGCCTCATCTGCCTCACCCGAGCGACACTGGACCATTACCTGGCAGGCACCAGCATCCGGCGAAGGAACGGTCAACTTTTGGATCACCGGCAACTCAGTCAACGGCGATCAACTCCCCGGTGTCGAAGACAAGTGGAATCAACTTCTTTTCGCCCTCCAAGAAGGTGATGAAAACACCGATGCTCTTGGCACCCGCACATTGTTTGCCGGTGATGGCAATGTAAGCCCACCAGCACCCGAATCCCATGGCGTCGATCTCGAACACATGGGTGCTCAACTCAGAGCGCACTGGCTCGGTCTGCTCGGATTCGGCGCTGTTCTCGCCGTCATTGGATTCGCAGGACTTCTGCTCCGATACAGTTTCTCCACATCCTACAAGGGACGCTCCAACCAATTGCGACTCCGATACAAACTCATGCGCCGAGGTGACCAGTGATGGACGATACAATCTCCACCTTGCTCCGTGGTGTCGCCAAGGGAACCATCAGCGTCGCAGATGCACGAAAGGCCTTGGAAGACGCAACCCTCACCGAAGAAGAAATGGTTTCTGCCATCGACCACGGTGTCTTCAACCCAGCTGAACCAGGAACGATCGTTAGCGCCTCACTCGCACCGTCTGGAGGCTCATACCTCACCATGATGTTCTTCGTATGGGGCATCTTTTGGTCATGCTACTGGGTGTTCTCCCTGATCTATGGGCTCGCCAAAGGCTGGGACCAACAACAATTGGCCTACCACCTTGGAATTGTCCTCGTCACGCTTTGCATGATGGGCATGGTTTACCTCAAATTCGTCATCCCAGACGCCATCATTGTCAAGCATGCTCAGAATAAGTTCATTCCAGAGCATACAAAAGATTGGAAGGAGTACAAGTGGTGAACCATCATGGCGCGTGACTACAACCTCAAACCTGCACCTGTCGAAGGAGTCAAAGCCGTTGAGGCTGGTGCATCCTACATCAACCGACGTCAATTCCTCAGGTATGGATTCAACACCGCAACCGGTGTGATGGCAGCCTCGCTTGGCGTGCTCGGCTTTGCTTCGATCCTCCTACCTCCTGGCGGAAGCACCGCTGGTGAACTCGGCGTGGTCTACTGGGCCAAGGGTCGAGAAGATGAAGCATGGTACGGAGCCAAGCACGAACAACTGATGACCAAGACTGATTTCGTTGAAGAAGCTGCAAAGTCCAACACTGGCACGGCAGGCGCCGCAGGAATCTGGAACGGCGTCCCCGTTGTGGTCACCTACGTGAATCACTCAGAAAACAAAGACACACCCGTCTCCGGAGGATTGGCTCGCTTCCAATTCATGGAAGGGGTCGATGAAACAGGAAAAACCATTGGGCACTTTGAAGATTTGAGTGACACCGACCCTCGGATTTTCCCGTCAGAGAACATTGTCATGATTTTCGCACGCTGCACTCACTTGTGCTGCATCCCCGGTTGGCAATTGATCTCAAACTCGTTCACTGAAGACTCGTGGTCCCCCGGTGGTGGCGACGATGGTGGCACCAAGTTGTTCTGTATCTGCCACTCTTCTCGTTTCGATCCAACCGCTCTTGAAATGAACACAAACCGAAACCGTTCCAACGGTTCCACCTTCAAGTACGCAGGTATTCGAAAGGCCGGAGGACCTGCTCCTGTCGGCCTACCACTGATTCCAATTGAACTCAACGGTGATGTCATCGAAGGCATCACAGACTACATAGATTGGTACACATACTGCGACTGAGGTGATTTGAATGACAACAATGTTCTGGATTTTGTGGTTTTTCATCGCTTTCGTCATCGTCTTGGTAGCGTTAACCCTCCGTAAGGAAAACGATGACCTTCCTCGTCGTGAAATCCTCCGTGCCGTGGAGTCAACCGGCAAAATGGGTTTTGCTGAGCGTTTATTCCTGTGGATCTTCTCATGGCTCGACACACGGTTCCGCCTCCAAGATTATTGGAACATGTCAAAGGGTGCCTACTACAACATGCACCGACAAATGCCGTTAACGCACGCTGAGAAGTACAAGCTCAGAATCATTTGGTATTGGTACCCCTTGTATTGCCTCGGTGGCATTTCGTTCCTTTCATTCATTATCCTCGTCGTCACAGGAACCGTCCTGGGCATCTACTACGTGCCCGGAGGCGAAGGCGATCCGTCCCCCGCTTACGCCAGCATGCAATTCATCATGACCGAATTACCGTTTGGTTACATCATCCGTGCTGTCCATCACTGGGCGACGCACTTCATGGTTGCCAGTGTGTTCCTCCATATGTGCCGAGTGTACTTCACGGGTGCTTACCGGAACCCTCGGGAACTCAACTGGCTCATCGGTGTGGCCCTGATGGCACTCACCATTGTGTTTGGTTACTCTGGTTACCTTCTGCCATGGGACTCTCTAGCGTACGGTGCTGCCGTGATCGGTATCAACCTGGCTAACTCGAGTCCTCTTGTCGGGAAGTATGTGGCAACCCTGCTGTTCAGTGGTTCTTCATTGACGCCACGAACCGTGACACGAATGTATTTCATTCACGTCTTTATTCTCCCTGTGATTGTGACAACGCTGATCATTATTCACTTATTCATTGTCTGGGTGCAGGGCATTGCAGAACCACATTGATCTTTGGAGGTATAAATTATGGGACTTATTGAGAATCTTGGCCGTGTTGCTTCTTCCTATATGGAAGAAAAGGAACAACTCCAAACTGCTGGAGAAACGCGTGAACGAACCCGAACTGGTCACGGTTTTTGGCCACAAGAGGTGCTGCGTGATTCGATTATCTTCGCCTTCATGGGAGCAGTCTTGCTGTTCTACGCTTGGCTGATTCCACCACCGCTCCACGGTGCTGCTGATCCCTACGCACAAGCTGGGTTCGTGTTCCCTGATTGGTACGTACTGTTCTCATATGGCTACCTCCGATGGGGCGAATACCTGCCACAATTCACCGTTCCAACTGGTTTCGTTGGTGAAATCGTCGGCCAACCTGTGTTCCCTTGGAACGCTGCATGGTGGGGCGCTGCACTGACTGGAATTCCAGTGAGTATTCTTGCCCTCCCTCCATTCTTGGGTGGCAGAGAGAAGCGACCTGTTGAAGACCCGTGGTTTGCCACTGCCGGTGCGGTCTACCTCGCGCATATTTGGTTTATCTCAGTCTTTTCGATCAATATCTTCCTCGAGTTATATGGGAAGAATCGTTCTGATTATTGTAAGTTGGACAGCCATGGCGATCTGTTATGTGGGACGAGATCCCCCTGGCTAGCAGATGCATTCAACTCGATTCCTTGGGTCATGACCGGTGTTTTGGCTTGGATTTGTATTTACTTCATCTCTCGAGCCTTGCTCGTCAAAGCATTGGGTGCTGGCTTCAAACCAGGACACGCCAAACAAATCCTCATTGGAACCCTCCTCATTTCGACCGCAGGAACCGTTGCCACATGGGACACCTATGATGACGGATTCTGGGACCAAGGTGGTCTGTTGACCATCAAGGGATTAACCCACGATTACTACCCTGAACTGGAAGCAATGCGCACTCAACCGACGGATGTCCACGTGCACGATGTCAACGAATTCACTGACGACCGAGGATGGAGTGAAGACGGTATTGTCCCGGCCACTGCATGGCTTGACTGGAGCATTTACCAACCCTCACGCTACGTCATCACAGATTTCACCGATTCGAACGGGCATCAAAGCGCTCAATTCGGCATCAACGCTGCTGCCGACTCCACCGCCTTCAACGGCGGAGAAGGTTGGACCACCGCTGGCGCATTTACCGTCACCGAGGACCTCAACCACTTCCCAGAAGGGCATCATGAAAGCGTCGAGACCCTGACCACTGATCTTGCTTGTGAGTACCGAGCCTCTGAGCGGAAAATCAACGATATCGGTACAGTGTCCATGCTCTCGAGCACACTCACCGTCACTGACAGCAACGGCAAGACCATGACCAGTTTCGATAACTGCGTAGGGGACACCATTGAGCTGCCCGTAGGCGAGTACACCTATGCATACACCGTGGAAGTCAGTGGAGCGCTCGCCTACAATGACAGCATTGTAACCGAAACCTCGTTCGCCATCGCCTCATTCCAACCTTTGCTGGTTTGGACTGAAGATGCACCACCCGCTCTTGCTGGACGAACTGTTGACCTAACCAATGAAAGCCAAATGGCAATCGGCGGCACAGCCTATGCAGCGATTGAAAACCCAACCTTCCACACCAACCCAAAGGCCCTCGATGCAAAACTGACCTACGCCATGTTCATCCCTTGTTTGACCTTTGGTGCCATGGTCTTCGTCCTTCTTCGTTCCATGGCCCGTGGCTATGAGTTTGAGATGAACAAGTGCTACGGCTGTGACCTTTGCGATGACGCATGCCCCGTTCGTTTGTTCAACGCAGGTGACAAACTGAACATCATCTACAACTCGTGGAACAATGAAGACGACGGTGTACCGTTGTATTCTTGCCTGACATGCACGGCGTGTACCAACGCATGCCCTCAACTGGTCAACTACGATTCATACGTCGACATCCGACGCTCGTTGATCGTTGGTGGACCACAAGCTGAAATCCCTCACACGGTGTTGCAAGCAGTGCTTGCTGCTGAAGCAGAAGAATCTGCAGACGATGATTTCGTGGCCGTTGAAGATTACCCAATCACATCCAACATCGGTTACTACCCAGGATGTGTTGATTACCTCGACCAAGAAATGGTCTTCTCCCACGTCAATGAAGGTGAGATGAACCTCGGTGATTCAACCACAGCAGCGTTCACCCTCTTCGATGAGATGGACGTTGATGTCAACTACCTCGGACGAGATTTCCTCAAGTGCTGTGGCCACGACCAGAAGTGGCAAGGTCTTGATGAGGTCTTTGACAAGCTCAAGGCTTACAACCAGAAGAAGATCAAACAATCCGGAATCGACACCCTGGTGTCCTCCTGTGCAGAATGTTTCCGAACCTTTGCCCGGGATTACGAACTTGAAGGCGTGAAGGTCATGCACACCACTGAATTCTTGACCGAGAACGGCTTCGATATGAACCTCAAAGCGGAAGAAGAAACAACGGTCACCTACCACGACCCTTGCCGTCTTGGCCGCCAAATGGGAGTTTACGATGAACCTCGAAACTTGATCGCTGGCGTCGAAGGTGTGGAACTCGTCGAAATGGAACACAGTGGCGAAGACGCCATGTGCTGTGGTGTCTCAAGCATGATGTCATGCAATGAGAACGCTCGTGCTCTGCGTGTCACACGGATGGAAGAAATCCGTGCCACAGGTGCTGATACCATGTTGACGTCCTGCCCCAAGTGTGTCTCTCACTTTGAATGCCTCAAGTTCGAAGGCGATGAGCGCTATGCTGACATCGAGATCCTCGACGTTGTCTCCTTCCTTGCTCGCCAAGTCGATGCCAAGAAAGCCAAAGCAGCGGCTTCAGTTCAGCCTTCAACAACCATTGAAGCTTGAATCCTAAAGCAGCCACTTAACTTGGCAGATACGGCAACCACACCGCCGCATGGACACAAGTCCATGTGGTCAGTGTGTAGGAAAAAAACTGCAACCAGCATCTTAACAAAACAGTCTCAAAGGTGAATATATGAAGAAGATCGGAATCAAGTGGAAGGTCGAAGACATGACCAGCCAGAAAGGCAAGCTGGCCATCATCACAGGATCCAACACAGGCATTGGTTACCAAATGGCCTTGGCACTTGCGGATAAGGGAGCGATGGTTGTGCTTGCGTGCAGGAATCTCGAAAAAGGCGAAAAAGCACGAGCAGAGATCATTGATTCATCACCAAATGCCCTAATCACGGTCGAAGAACTCGATTTGGCGAACCTCGAAAGTATCGAGGCATTCGGGCAACGCCTTACCAAGAGCCACGACCATGTGGATATTTTGATTAACAACGCAGGGGTCATGATCCCTCCACAGTCAACCACTGCGGATGGTTTTGAATTGCAAATCGGTACCAATCATTTCGGACATTTTGCACTCACTTCCCACCTTATGCCACTCCTTTCTGCAGCAAAGCATCCAAGGATTGTCACGCTTTCCAGCATTGCCCATTGGTCAGGTCGAATTGACCTCAACGACATCAATGGCAAGGCGAAAAAATACGACAAATGGGCCATGTACAGCCAGAGTAAACTGGCCAACCTGCTCTTTGCTCTCGAACTCGATCGAAGGCTCAAGGCAGCAGGTTCTCACATCGAATCCTTCGGCAGCCACCCTGGTTATTCAAACACAGACCTCCAGAGGCATTCCTTGGCCTGGCGATGCTTGAACCCACTCTTCGGCATGAAACCAATAAAAGGTGCAGCACCCACACTCTATGCTGCAACGATACCCGATGCCATCAACCATCGATACTGGGGTCCAATCGGAATCCTCGAAGCACGTGGATGGACAGGAAAGGCCAAGATCACCGCAAGGGCTGCTGATGAAGAAATGGCTCGTAAATTATGGGAGCACACCGAAGCACTCACTGGCATTAAATTCCAACTATGAACACCAGACAAGCGCAGTTGATTCATGCCCAGGCAGCGCTAAACTAAGCCATCCTTCATTGGTCGTAAACGATCCAGGATTCAGAACTTGCATCGAAGTAGGAGAGGGTTCCATCAGCAGCCTTCGACCAGTTGACACCGTCTTCTTCCCACTCTTGGGATGTTTCTCCAATCGTTGGAACCGATTTATCTGATGCGTTCATCTGGCTTTCGGTTTGGGAATCAGCGTAATTGGCTTCGGCAAAGGCCGAGCCCATTTCAGGTTCAGTCTCATTCTGACGGACCACAAGAAGAGCGCCTAATCCGCAGAGAACAAGCAGTGCAATGATGGCGTAGGCAAGACCTCCTCCACCCTTCTGTTCAACTGCAGCTTCTGAGCGAGTTGCATCAAACGGTGCGTCATCAAAGCGATCGGAAACGCCGTCACCATCGGAATCAAGCGTTTCGTTGGCATCGAACACGAAGTCATCGACTTCGTCATTCACGCCATCACCATCGGTATCGATTTGGTTGAGGCCACAGCCTTCATCGTCGATGACAGTTTGATTGGAATCCGTACCTTTGCATAAATCGGCGACGTTGAAAACACCATCTTCATCGTCGTCTTTCTGATGCTCTGAACATCCTTGAAGATCGGGACCATGTCCAGCGCCCGTGTCACGGCATTCGTCATATGCATCCTTGATGCCGTCCATGTCCTGATCGGTTTGTGTTTCGGAACATCCTGTTGGATCGACCTGTTCACCCTGAGGGGTTGCCGCACAATCGTCAATCGTGTTGTCGATCGTATCATCATCGTCGTCGTACTGTTCTGGCGAACATCCTGATGCATCCGGAGTGGCATCGAGCGCTGTGTTTGGGCACGCATCGACATCATTGTTGAATGAATCATTGTCGTCATCGCGCTGTGAGTCGGAACAACCAGTTGAATCAGCTTCTTCGGTCTCTGGAGTCATTGGGCAGAAATCATCTGCATCCATGACGGCGTCCATGTCCGTGTCGCGCTCACTGGCGGCACATCCTTGGCCATTGACTGGAACACCTGGGGCGCTCATTGGGCAGTCATCGACGTCGTTGCTAACACCGTCATCGTCGCTGTCCAATTGCTCATCTGAGCATCCTGCAGCATCGATGATTGCACCAAGCGTGGTCGAAGGGCAAAGATCGAATGCATCCATTACACCATCGTTATCAGCGTCTTCTTGGGAGCCTGAGCATCCAAACATATCGACTGATTCGCCGGCTGGAGTTTCAGGACAAGCGTCCTGATCGTTTGCAACACCATCGAGGTCATCGTCCATCTGTGAGGTGCTGCAACCGAATGTGTCAACAACTTGGCCAGCAGGGGTACCGAGGCATTGGTCCCCATCGTTGCCCATGGCGTTGTCGCCATAGCCATCGTTGTCTGCATCCATCCACTGTGTTGCATCTGCTGGGAAGGCATCAGGGGCGTTTCCTGTCGGATTGTCACCGTAACCGTCACCGTCAGCATCCTGCCATTGTGTGCCATCAGTCGGGAAATGATCGGGATCGTTGCCAGCTTGGTTATCGCCAAAGCCATCCCCATCTTGATCGAACCATTGAGTTGGTTCGTTTGGGAAGAGGTCTGCGTCGTTGCCACCAGCATTGTCACCATAGCCATCGCCATCAGCATCGACCCATTGAGTCGAGTCGGTGGGGAAGGCGTCGGGTTGGTTTCCTGCAGGGTTGTCACCATAGCCATCACCATCGGTGTCGGACCATTGTGAACCATCGTTAGGGAATTGATCACCGTTGGTACCGTTTGGGTTATCGGCGTAACCATCGTCATCGTCGTCAGCCCATTGGGTTGAATCAGTTGGGTATTCATCAGCATTGTTTCCAGAGGCGTTGTCTCCATAGCCGTCACCATCAGCATCTGACCATTGCGTCGGGTCGTAAGGGAAGGTATCGGAATTGTTGCCTTGTGTGTTATCGCCATACCCATCCCCGTCGATGTCTGACCATTGTGATGAATCTGTAGGGAAGGCATCTGGGCTGTTGCCATTGGCATTGTCTCCATAACCGTCACCATCCATGTCAGAATACTGGCTTGAATCGTATGGGAAGTCGTCGACATCATCGTTGTAACCATCGCTGTCAGAATCTTTTTGAGAAAGTTCACAACCGTCCATATCGACCATTGAACCAGCGGCCGAGTTCGGACAGAGGTCGAATTCGTTGGCAACACCATCGTTGTCATCATCGATGAAGAGGTTGAAACAGTCACTGTCGCCAATCAGTTGAACACTGGCTGCAGAGTAAAGCAGAACTTCTGCACAATAGGTTCCAGACATGTTCGGTGTCGAATAAGTGAAGGTTGGCATGCTCATGTTTTGGGCCGATGCTGTGAAATTCATTATGGTGGATGAAGCAATGTTTGCACCTGCTTGGTCGACAACACGAACTTGGTATCGATAGGAATCGCCAGTCACGAGGTCTGAACCCTTGACGTCCACGTTGTTTGTGACTGAGGTGCTGCTTGTTGAGTAGGCATCGATCACCATCGATGGCAATTGTGGAATAAAGTCTGAGGCGTGGAAGCCAATGTACCCATCATTTGCGGACAGGTTGATCGGGGTGTTTGCGTAGGAGAGCAAGCCGACCAAAGCATGGATGTCCCCCGTGGTGATTCCGGTCCAGTTTACGGACCACATTTCCGAAGTGGTTGTGCTGGTGAAGTTCTCGGTTTGTTCGTAGACCACCGAAACTGCAAGTGCCAACTCCACATCATTGGAAGTAGTATAATTATTTTCAAACTGGACGATATCGTAGACGAACCACCACAAGGTGTAGTCCGTGTTGAGTGAAAGGTTGGTTGCTGTATGCTCCCCTGTGGTGGAAGAAAGTGCCTCAGATTCGAGTATTTCGAGGTAGGTGCAATCAAAATCCATGTTCAAGAGGTTACCAGAAGCATCCATTAGGTCAGATTCTACACAGAAATTTGATTCAATCATGACCGGTGTCGATGTTGTCACAGTCGTCGAATAATTCGAGCCTGTTGCGTTGAAACTAACGGAGGTTGAAGAGCTCACTGCTGAGGTTCCATTATCGAAATATTGCACATCCGAGTAATCATATGTGTAGTTGGTTCCAGCATTGAGTCCATCGATGAAGATGGTGGCTGTTGAAAGGTTGACTTGGTTCACTTCGATGGATTCGAAGGACTGACCTCCACCCGGGAGATCTGTCGTGATTTCGATGCTGTAGGTGTTGATGGCGCCGATCCAGCCGTAAACATCGATGTACGTGGTTTGGCTTGATGATGAAGAGACGCTCATGTACTCTGTATTCGTCGAGCCTCCCGAAGAGGAGAGGTAGTTTCCGTTTGCAGAATCCCAGCCAGCGTCAATGTCACCAGAGGCATGATTGAATGTGATGTTGACATAATATGTCACGCCGCTCAACATGTCGACTTGGAAATAATCAACATCTGAGGTGGTGTGAAGGGAGAGACCTGAACAATAGATTGGAAGGTTTGAAGCGAGTGTGGCGGTTGATGTTGCATCATTTGGCTCGAGGATATCGGAGTTTGTCGTACCGTTACCAACGCAATTGGTTGGTGGCGACGTCCCGTTTCCACCGGTTCCGTTCCCGCCCGTTGAGGTACTGAAGGTCCAGAAATCAAGCGTGTAGGAACCGTATCCGCTGTATCGCAAGATTTGGACGTACACCGTACCTCCGTGAGGGTTTTGGGTTGCATTGGTTGAAACAATCTCCGGATTGTTGTTTAACGAAGAATCGATCCCGTTGAGAGAGGCATCAAAAATGAACAAATCGAAAGCGTTTGAGTAGGTCGACCCGTTTGATGAGTTGTAAGTGGTGTTGTATGACAATTGGAGCGTGACACCTTCGTTGGCGTCGATGGTGATCGCGAACCAATCTTGGTCATCGCCGACGTCGAGTTCGCCGTACTGGGGACCTGACGCAACCGGAGAAAACCCGTTCAGGTTGATGACCGCTGCGGAACTGTTGATCGAAGTGGAATTATCTGGAAGGTCCATGGACGATCCTAGATCAGATTGGTTTGCGCCGACAGCGGAAGCCATTGGAGCAGTCAAGGTCACCGACATAAGGGCGATAAGAACAGCAAGAAATGTCGCTGTAAATTTCCTTTGACCAGCGTTGCTTTGCTTGTACATGGTGTTTGGAGACGGTGCTGGCTTAAGAGCATCTCGCTTTTTAGGACTTTCAAATAGCAGTCGGCGCTACGTGGCCGGGCTTTTTTTCATCGGGTTTACGAACTCGAGACCAGACGCCACCCATCAATTCGTCATGATGGATGGTACAATAGTGAAATCGGCGGTAAGCCTCACGAAATGAATAGGCCTTCTTCCCTGTGGCTACGAGGTAACCTTCTGGAGAGAGTCGAGAAACAATCATACCTTCATCTCCACAACCTGGAAAATCGCACACTGGTGTTCCGCCCATACCCAAAGACAAACGCTGACACCTCTTTAATGGTCGTACATATCCATGAAAAAAAGGGCTTCATCCCTAAACGAAGCCAGATTATTCCGCAGTTGGCTCAGGAACGGGTTCGATGATGACCAGCGGTATGTTGGCTTCGATGGCTTGGCCTTCTTCGCATTGCACGGAAATCACGGTTCCTGAAACTGGTGCTTGAATTTCGTTCTGCATCTTCATGGCCTCAAGGATCAAAATGACCTGCCCCTCAACCACTTCATCGCCTTCATTCACTTCAACTGTGACCACTTTACCAGGAATATTAGCAGAAACGGTTCCTGACTTCTTTTTCTTGCCACCACCGGAACGTTTCTTCTTTGAAACTGGCGCTGCATCTGGAATTTCAATGTTGAATGTTTGGCCCTCGACCTTAGCGGTCCATGCCGTACCTTCACCATCGATTTCAACTTCAAATTCTACGCCGTCAACGACGACTTTTCGGGTTTCAGACATGAATTCACTTCCAAGGTGAGCGGCTTGCTCGTCGGTGCATAAGGCTGGATTGCCCTGTGTTGATTCTGCGGTGATCTTGCGACCAAGCTAAGCCTGGTTTTCGTGCGATTTGGCCAGGGTCTTCACCTTGCTGTGTTACTTCTGCGAGCACAGCTGCAATGGCTGCCATGCGCAAAGTTGCTGGATCTGTTGCCGACATGATAATGCCTCACAGAGGGATGTTCCCGTGCTTCCGAGCCGGGCGGAGTTCTTCTTTATCGAGCAGCATTTCCAACGAGCGGCACAACCGACGGCGCGTTTCATTCGGTTCGATGACATCGTCGATGTAGCCCAAAGCAGCAGCCTTGTACGGGTTTGCGAACTTCTCATTGAAGTCTTCAGTCAAACGACTTCGTTCTTGTTCTGCGTTGCGGGCGTTGGCAATCCTTCGCTTATGGATGATCTCAACAGCACCGTCGGCGCCCATCACTGCCAACTCGGCGGTTGGCCAAGCGACGTTGTAATCGCCACGGATGTGTTTTGAAGACATGACGTCATAGGCGCCACCGTATGCCTTTCGAAGAATAACCGTCAATTTAGGCACCGTTGCTTCGGCATAGGCATACAGGAGTTTAGCACCGTGACGGATGATGCCACCCCATTCTTGGTTTGTCCCTGGTAGGAACCCAGGTACATCCTCAAGGGTGATGATAGGGATGTTGAAAGCATCACAGAACCGCACAAATCGGGCTGCTTTATCGCTTGCGTCAATGTCGAGGCACCCCGCCAAAACCTTGGGTTGATTGGCGACGATGCCAACTGTATGCGAGCCGAGGTGGCCAAAGCCAATGACGATGTTTTGAGCCCAATCTGCTTGAACTTCAAGGAATCCACCGTCGTCAAGAATTTCAGTGATCACGTCAACCACATCATAGGGTTTGGTCGCCACATCAGGGATGATTGAGTCGAGGGCGTCGCATGAACGGTCGATTGGATCGGATGTCTTCTTGTCAGGAGGGCGTTCAAGGTTGTTCTGCGGCAGCAGATCTGTGAGGTCTCGCGCCAAAGCAATTGCATTTTCATCATCGCTGGCGGTAAAGTGCGACACACCGGATTTACTGCCGTGTGTCATTGCTCCGCCAAGGTCTTCGAAGGACACCACTTCATTGGTGACCGTCTTGATCACTTCTGGACCAGTGATGAACATGTGAGCCGTTTGGTCGACCATGATGACAAAATCAGTGATGGCTGGAGAGTAGACTGCTCCACCTGCGCACGGACCCATGATGACAGAAATTTGCGGGATGACGCCAGATGCACGTACATTCCGGAAGAAGATTTCAGCATAACTTCCCAGCGATGCAACGCCTTCCTGAATACGAGCTCCACCTGAATCGTTCATGCCGATCACTGGGCGTCCTGTTTTGAGGGCCATATCGAGAACCTTGCAGATCTTCAAACCGTGCATCTCACCAAGTGATCCGCCGTAAACGGTGAAGTCTTGAGCAAAGGCAAACACTTCGCGACCATTGATGGTGCCGTGACCGGTGACAACACCGTCACCAGGAATGATGTTCTTGTCCATGTTGAAATCTCGGCAACGGTGTTCAACAAGAGCATCAATCTCTTGGAAAGAGCCGTCGTCAAGCAACATTTCCATGCGCTCACGTGCCGTCATTTTACCACGGTTGTGTTGGGCATCGACGCGAGCTTGGCCACCACCGGCCTCGCTGCGAGCCTTCCGATTGCGTAAATCTTGGAGTCGTTGCTCTGTCGATGACATAGGCTTCCCAATGTGACGGACTGAAAACCCGCCCTTATGCATTGTCACTCAGCGCCCGTCAATCGGACGGTTCTGCACGTGACCTGTCAACATCGGCGAATCGAGCCATGAAGGCGCCTCCTCACCCTGAGAAGGGGTGTGTTGATAGGGAAGCGTTTCGTCCACACCTCATGGACGAGCCTTTGCGCGTTGTTGTAGCAAAACCGGGACTTGATGGTCATGACAGAGGTGCTAAAGTTGTGGCACGCGCTCTTCGTGACGCAGGCCATGAGGTCATTTACACTGGTTTGCGACGGAGTGCCCAGCAAATCGTCGAAACGGTCCGAGATGAAGACGCTCGGTTCCTCGGGCTTTCTTCGCTTTCTGGAGCACACAGCCATCTGTTTCCAAAAGTGTGCGAACTGTTGCGCGTCGAAGGGCTAACCGATGTGATCGTGTTCGGAGGCGGCATCATCCCTGAAGATGACCGAGAAGCCCTTTATCAGTGTAAAATCCGAGCAATTTTTGGTCCAGGGACTCCTACCTCCGAAATCCTTGAATTCATTCAAACATCGAACGCAATGGACGATGCAGGCGTTGGTCAATCCAGCGATTGGCATTGGGCTTGAAACGCATGAGGGAACCTCCGATGGACGACCTGATCAAAGCGGCTTTGGAAGGGGATCGTCGATCCCTTGCGAAGACGCTCAGCGCCTTGGAAAACAGAACGACCAACCTCGAACACATCCTCGGCTTAATGGGTGAACCAAAACCAAAACCAGATCACTGGCAATCGCTTGCTATCACCGGTGCACCCGGGGTTGGTAAGTCATGCTTGTTGGACGGTTTGCTTACGGTTTGGGCTGAATCGGGCCTTCGAGTTGCCCTTCTTGCTGTGGACCCGTCGTCGCCCCGCACCGGTGGAGCGCTGTTAGGTGATCGAGTTCGTATGACCGTCGTCGATCATCCCACGCTAAAAGAAAACGTCTACCTTCGCTCGATTGCCACCAGAAAAGCTTCTGGGAGCGTCCCTCTTATTGTTGCAGACATGACTGAATTCCTTTTGGCACTTGGGTGGGACCGAATTCTCATCGAAACTGTTGGCGCTGGTCAAGCTGAAGTTCGATGCGCCGCTATTGCCGACCGGATTCTCGTTGTTGAGGGCCCGGCGCGCGGCGATGGGGTGCAGGCAGAAAAGGCAGGATTACTGGAGTTGGCCGATGCGGTGATCGTCAACAAATGCGATCTGCCCGGGGCTGAACGTCACGCTGATGAATTGCGTGAATCCTACGGTCTTGGTCTTGGGACCCCACCTCCTGTCATGCTCACATCAGCCCTCCATGGGACGGGAATCAAACCCGCTGCTGACATGTTGCTCGGCCTCGAAGCCTCTGGACGTTCAGAGCGTGCACGCTGGCGGGAACGCTTGCTGGCTCATCATGAACGGCTTATTCTCGAATCCCCAAAACTCGACGAAATGCTCAAACGTTTGGCGGCAGGTTCAATGACGCTTGATGATGTCATCGAGTCCATCGGGGCAGAAAAGAATGAGTGACCACGTCGAATTGACCAACCCTGTTGACCTGTCAGTCGGTGGAATGAATGGCCATCTGTTCCGCCGAGCCATCCACCTTGCCATGAGCGCACTTCCCTTCATTTACTTTGAATGGGGTGAAAGCATCTCTGAAGCACTTGGCACCTCGGAAAAGCAAGCTGTATCGCTGGTGATCATCGCCATTTTGGCGGTTGAAGCATTGCGCCTCAAATTAGGAGTCACCATCTTCGGCCAGCGCGAATACGAAGCAAAACAAGTTTCAGCCCTTGCTTGGGGTACCTTTGGTATTGGCATGGTGTTCTTACTCACGCCGACAGAAGCCTATGCATGGCCGCTGATTCTTTCACTCTCGCTTGGCGACCCGTTCATGGGTGAACTGCGCCGGAAAGGCATGGAATCGAAAAATGTCGTGATCTACTCGAGCATCTTCATTGCAGCCATTTGGGTTGCATGCTGGTATTGGTTCGCTACACCACTGTGGCTTGCCGTGATTTTTGGACCGCTGTGCGTTGCTTCTGAATGGCCTCGCCTCCGATACATCGACGACAATGCCACAATGATTCTTATTCCAATGGCTGCCTTGCTCATCTTAGAACCGTTCCTCAAAATAATGTCGTGAGGATACCAACGGCTCAATATGTTCAAATGATGGGGACCAGTGGACAAATCGGTGAAGACCATGAGCGATCAGATAAAATCCTCCGAACCCCCTCAAATCACATACTTCATTGGCTTTTCATTAGCCATCATCCTCATGGCTGTTGTCATGGTCAAGTACCCTGTCTGGTGAATCAGAAACCAAGCAATGGTTGAAGAAGGGCGAGTCCCCGAATTTCGTTTATGTGTGGCATCGCTGGTATGTTTGGGCGACCAGACATCAACGTCATCCATGCCATGAACCGCTATCAAATACATCGCGGCCCCGACGGTCAAAGTACCTGGATGGATGACGGTATAGCCCTCGGCCACACACGACTCGCCATCGTTGACAAAGCGGGTGGCGACCAACCACTGTTTGGACCATCAGGTGAGGTTCTGATCGCCAATGGTGAAATTTACAACCATCCGACGTTGCGTGCCAGCCTGCCTCATTACCCGTGGACAACCAACGTCGATTCAGAAGCCATCTTAGCGCTTCATACCAAGGCCAAACAAAGCTCGAGCCATGGCCCTTTGTCACCCGCAGATCACGCACAATGGATCAAACACCTCGATGGGATGTATGCGTTCAGCCTTTGGGATCCGCAGCATCAACAACTCATTCTTGCTCGAGATCCGCTTGGCATCAAGCCGATGGTTCGAACGGTGGTTGAAGGCAGTTTGTTGTTCGCAAGCGAGGCCAAGGCTTTACGAGCGCATGAAAGCCATATCCCCGTCCTCGACGAAGTCGCACTCGTTGCCCGACTTGCTTGGGAATACCCGCTTGATGGAACGACCCTTCTCAAGGATGTGCACCACATCCGACCCGGAACAGTCGAGGTGTGGCACCTCGTCAACGGCAAGCCTGAACGCATTGGAACAGCCAACGTCGAGCGTCAACGCCTGACACCATCAACATCCTGGGACCCTTCAACTCAATCAGAAGCGTTGCTGGAGTCGTTTGTCGACAGCGTGAGTCAACGCTTGATGGGAGAAGTACCGATGGGAATTGTGCTCTCTGGAGGTTTGGATTCATCCTTGGTCGCAGCAGTGGCTCACGAGGCAGCAGAGCGAGCAGGACAACCAGTCCCTGCCTGTTGGACGGTGGCGGAAAGTGAAGACAACCCCGATTGGATTGCCGCAGAGCGGGTCGCTGCGACATTGGATTTAGAACACCACCAACATGTACTCGAGGGAGATACCTTCGACAAAACCCTGCCAGACCTCACATGGCACGGCGAAGACTTCGATGTCACCGTTCTCTTCTTCCAGCCCCTTTTCCAACGGATGGCAGAAAAGGTGACCGTGGGATTATGTGGTCAAGGTGCAGACGAATTGCACGGGGGCTATCCCCGTTATCGAGACCTTGAACAGCATGCCTCGTTGGTCGACGCTCGCCTCGCATCAATGGATCACCCTGCTGCTCGTCAAATCGAACAAGGGAAACTCCCCGTGGGCGATGCGTGGTACACCAATGATCACAGTGGAAGCGCTCACACTGATTCGCTTGAGTCGTTTCTCAACTTCGAACTCGAACATGGTCAACTTAGCAATTTCCAATTAAGGCTTGTCGATCGTCATTCTATGGCGCATTCTTTAGAAGTGCGTGTGCCATTTTTAGGAAGCGCTCACAGGCGCGCTTCGAATGACTTACCGATGGATTGGCGTCTTCCTTCATCGATGGAAGAAAAGGCTGCGTTGAGAGCAGCAGCCGATCTTACTCGGTTGCCAACAGACATCGTTCGTCGACCGAAGTTGCCAGCTGGTCGAGCGACCTCACCGACGCTGATTTCCAACATGATCGAAGAACTCCGTCCTCGGAGTGAAGAAGTTCTTCTGCGCTATCCGAACCTCGTTCGAGCCTTCAAGGGTCAACCAGAACTTGCCATTGGGATAGGTTTGTTTGAAGCAATTCATATAGTCGACCGTGGGGCTTCAAAACCTAACATGAGTGCTGTGGCCCTTTTGGATGAGGTGATTGGATGAGTAAATTACACGACTTAAGCGCCCACCTTGAATCCAAGCGCGACGAAATATCCCAATGGATGGACAAGAAGCGCTCGGAAGTTCCAATCCCCTTCTATGGAAGCGTGGACGTTCGAGATGCTGGTTGGAAAATTGCCGTTGTCGATGCAAATCACTTTCCTGCCGGGTTCAACAACATCGATGAACAGGACATGTCGGCCATTTCGGCCTTGATGGGCACTCACATTGAACGGAATTATGGCATCTGCCGCTGGATTCACCTCTACCCTGAAGCCCACACCAGAAACAAGGGCTATGTGGAAAACGTTGCAACCATCCAAAAACTCCTCGAGATGGCTGGGTACAGATGCACGATTGGTTCACCTGTTTTTGCTGACAAAGGTTGGCTTGATGGGCTGTCAGGACCGGTCGATTTAGCCTTGACCGAAGTTGAAATCATCAACGAAGAGGAGGTTTTGCTCGTCGAAGGTAAACAACCAGACCTCATTCTTCTGAACAATGACCTCACCGAAGGCATGTTGCCAGGACTTGGAAGTCATGTCTTCCCACCAAAGGAGATGGGATGGCACCGTCGTAGGAAATCAGAACACTATGTTCAACTTCAAGCCTATGTGAATGAAATGGCCGACATGCTCGGAATTGATTCGTGGCATTTGATGACCGAATGGTTTGTCTCAGAAAATAAATGCCTCGAGAAAGAGAGTTGCAGGTTGCGTCTCGCAGAAGAAATCGATGAATTCCTCCAAGGCTTAGCCGAGAAGTATGCCGCACATGGGATCGAAAGAGAACCTGTGGCCTTCATCAAAAACGATCGTGGCACCTATGGCCTCGGCATCATGGTCGTGACCAAAGGAGAGCAAATCCTGGGTCTTTCCAACCGGAAAATGAACAAATTGATGTACGCTAAAGGAGGAGTTGACGTTGAGAACTTCCTCATTCAAGAAGGCGTACCAACCAGCCTCCTCACCACTGAGGGAGCCCCTGTTGAGCCGGTAGTCTACCTTGTCGATGGTCAAGCAGCCTCTTGGTTTTACAGGATCAACCCGAAGAAAGGCGACAATGAAAACCTCAATTCTCCAAGCGCTCGATTTGAATCATATCATGATGTTCAAGAAAAGTACGGTGAACACGCTCAAGGATGGCATGCCTTGATTGCTGAACTCTCAATGTTGGCAATGGGCAAGGAATTGCTTGCTTATCAAGAAAGCAACGAAGGCGCAGTTGCTTAAGTGAACGTGCATCCTCGGCGAGCCATGCACAGGGCGTGGGTGTACATCCTCACCATCGCCGTTGGCCTATGGGTCTCGGCAACTGGTGCCGGTGGCATGCTGCCCGAAGTCTGGGCAGAATGGCCCGTCAACATCTGGTGCTGGGGTCTCTTTGCTACGTTGTACCTCAAAGGATCCCGTAAAATTAGAATTGAAATGCTGACTGTTGTGGCTTTCGCTACGCCGATGGAGCTGTACTTTAGCGAGGTTTGGCGGATTTATGAATATCAGCGTGATTTCATGCCTTTATTTGTCCCTGCAGGGCATTACTTTCTGTTTGATTTGGGCCGCATCATGGCGGAAAAAATGAAGCAAAACTGGGCCATGCCCGCCTTGATGCCCTTCGTCCCAATGGTGGCCTATGGCGCTTTGACTGGAGGCGACACGTCTGCTGTGTTTTTGCTTGTGCTTGTGCTCGTATTCACACGCTATGGACCGCAACCGAGGTTGTATGCAGCCATGGCTTGGGCTGCATTGGGCATGGAGATCATTGGCACTCAACTTGGTAATTGGGCCTGGGCGACGGAAGTCCCCTGGACTGGATTGACCGCATGGAACCCACCTCTTTTGGTTGGGGCATTCTACTGCTTTGGGGACCTTTTGGTCAACATGGCCGTCGTCAAGTTTGAAGGGAAGGAGCATCTGGAGGATTCTGTATGACCACCTCCGAGGACCTGAGGAATCGCAGAGAGGCCGAGGCCTTGCGTATTCGAAGTTCCCTCAACCGTCAACGCGGAGAACAACACGCTGCGTCCAAAGGCGGTGAAACAGCAGTCGCCTTTGTTGAAGAACGGCTTTGCATCGGTTGCGATCAATGCACCATTGTTTGCGACGATGAGGCAATCGATCTTTACAAGGTGGCCATGGCCAGCCCGCTCATCAATGTCCAATCGAACAGAAAGGCGCGCATCATTCGCGACCCATGCACGGGATGTCGACTCTGCGTCCTTGCCTGCCCAACCGATGCCATCACCATGATTGACCGCTAAGGAGGATACACCAATGTCAAAGAAAGGAAAAGAAGAAACTGCGCAACGTTTCGGTGGAGAGTTTGGACCTTACCGCAAGGAAGGAACGCCTGGCGTGACCCTTTCGACGTTCAAGACCTTGGTCTGGATTTCGAACATTGGTGGAATGCTCTTGGTCGTCGTGGCCTTAGAAATGTTATTCGTTCAACAAATGTTTGGATGGGGTCTTGTTTGTTTGATCCTTGGTGTTGGAATCGCCTTATTCCCATCCAACTATGAGATTGTTGGCATGGAAGAACCAAACGGCCCACCAGAACCTTAGATTTACAGAACTTCAAGACTCGGACCAGGTCTGTTCAGCGGTGTAAAATGAACCCTTCGAGGGTTCAAGAAAAGTGTATGTTGACACCAACTTCGGGGTAAGGACACTCAACACTGAGACTCCAACCGCAGGAACGAGCCGATATGGAATCGGAGTGGACAACGAGGATATCCCAAGGTCCTGAAACATAAATCGGTTTACGGTATTCGTTATCAAACTCAACTTTTACGCCCCAATCATCGATGGTCAGATTGACCGTCCCGTCCAATTGTACTCGGCCTTCATCAAACCATATTTTCCGACCTTGGAGACCTTTGAAGTGGATACCGACTCAATCTTTATCATCAAAAATTGTATGGATTGTCCATGGTGGAAATTCAATGCCCTCATTGTGAAGAGGTTGTGGAATTGGAAGACAACTCCTTCGGATTATTTGATTGCCCGCATTGCGGTGATACCTTCGAGTATGAATCCTCGAGTTCGGATCACGATTCGAGTGACTCAGGTTCGTCGGGTCTTACTCAAAACCAATTGTCGTTAGCCATATCCATAAGTGGATTAATTCTGGGCGTGCTAGCAATCATGGTATTTTTCAATGCATTATCTTTTGATACAATATGTCCTGAAGAAGATCGCAGCACCAGCATGATTGACGGTGAAGAATTCATATCGTGTAATTCAGATGAGTTTCTTTGGGAGACTCAAACGGTAAAACTACTGTTTGGTTCCTGTTGCCTAATGGTCCCTGGTTCGTTTTTTCTGACCATTTTGGGATACAGTATGCGTAAACAACACCTCGGCATTAGCAATCGAACTTTAGGAACTGAAACAACCCCTCATGCTTCGAAAACCTTCCCTGATTCAAAATTAGCCGCAGCAATTCAGGCTTCTGCAATGTTTTTTGGAATTGGAATATCTGCCATGGTAGCCATAATGGGAGCGGTCTTGATTGGCTTTATTGGATTCTTAATCTTCGTGATTTTCGGGCAGTGATCCCGGTTTGAGGGTCATTCATATCCCTTTATTTGTGAGTGATTTCAAGAGTTGGGTCTAAGGTTGATCGATAAAACTGGGAATGTATTTTTTTGTAATACACTATTCAAGAGAACAGTGGCCCGTGAGAAAGAGCCCACTGCGAGTCTATTTCAGTCCATAGAGCCACACCATTTCTTGGTGAGAGGAAAACACACTGTCATAAACCCCACTTTCCTTCTTTGACTCATGGACGGAATTATGTCAAAGACCAAGAAAATGTTTACAGCGACCAACGTGATTGTGTATGCCCTCAGCCTGCTCGGGCTATCGGTTGTTGCAGCGACGCAATTTATCACAGCCCTCTTGCCATTGTTATTTGCACCAATGGTTTGCGGGATGTTTGGTTTGCTCCTGTATGCATCTCAACCAACTCTGAACTCAGATCTCACCGTTGGCCCCACGGGCTCGCCGACTCAAGAGTGAGTTCAAACGCTCTGAGCTGAAGCGATCGGCTGCTAATCTTCCGGCATCGCCTTGATGTTGCAATGGGCACTGTCATCGTATCATTATGAAACTACATTTGAAGTGATGGAAGCCATGGTATGCTCATGGTCGAGCGGTTCCAAGTTCAATCCCGCTCCCCATTTGAGATTCATCACATACTGACTGGTTTGGAAAAGACGCCAGAAACAACTGTTGAGGCAGAATTGTTTCTCCCAGAAGGTGAAGGACCATTCGGTTGCGTGATCGCTCTTCACGGAAGCATTGGCTGGGCATCTCATCATCAAGACCACGTCGATGGTTGGCTCGATGCTGGCCTCGCAGTTTGTAAGGTGCATTCATTCACATCAAGATCAGTTGATTCTACGGTTGACGATCAACTCTCAGTCACCCATTCAATGATGCTCGTTGATGTTTTCAGGACCCGTTCTGTGCTCGAACAGGATCCTCGAATTGGAAAGATCGGCATAGCAGGATGGAGCCTTGGCGGAACGGTCGCATTGTATTCTGCATGGGCGCCAATGATCGATCTTCTAGGGACTCCATTTGACGCCCATCTGCCATTCTATCCAGCAGCTCATCTCCGCCCTGAAGTTCAGAATTGGTCTGACTCGCCCATGTTGATTCTTCACGGAGATGCTGATGATTGGACTCCAGTTCATTTTGTTGAAGAACTGATGCCCCAACTACCGAATGCGACCCTGCACGTCTACCCAGGAGCGCACCATTCCTTCGACAGCGAGAAAGAATTCACACTGCTTCCAAAGGCAGTGCGTTTGAAAAAGCGAACTGTGACAATCAACAAGAACGGAAACATGTCTGGAGAATTGTTTCTCGGCATCCGACTCCCTTTGAACCAACGCTGGCAACGACGCTGGGTGATCCGAATCTTGCGAAACCGAGGCGCTCACGTGGAAGGAAACCCCGCTGCTCGTGCGGATTCTCTCGTTCGGGCGAGAGCGTTCTTCATGGAGCAACTTTGCTAGCACTTTGCTTCAGGTTGAATCCATGGCTAG
>JAPKCS010000030.1 GCA_028822845.1 Candidatus Poseidoniaceae archaeon
TTTTACCACTGTCTATTCGAATAACCCGGGTTGCATACTTGACCAACCCTTCATCGTGAGTGACAAAGACGGCGGTAATGTTTTCTTGCTTGCAAGCGTGAACCAAAACCTCCATGACTTTGTTTGAAGTTTCGGTATCGAGGTTTCCAGTCAGTTCATCCCCAAGCAAGAGTGTTGGCCGCTTAGCAATACTTCGAGCAATGGCAACACGTTGTTGCTGGCCTCCACTGATTTCACCTGGGAAACGGTTGATCTCTGCTTCAAGACCAACCAGTTTGAGCAATTCTTTGGCTCGCATTGGGTCTTTTTTGCCAGCCAATTCTTGAATTAAGTGAATGTTCTCGAGGACCGTGAGATCTTGCAAGAGGTTGAAGAACTGGAACACATAACCAATATTTTCTCTTCTGAAGGACGTCATTTTCTCTGAATGGCTTCGAGGTACTTCCGTGCCTTGGAACATGTATGTCCCACCCGTTGGGCTATCAAGCGCTGAAAGGCAATTGAGGAGGGTCGTTTTTCCAGAACCAGAGGGGCCAAGCAGGATGACTCGTTCACCTTCTTGGATTTCGAGGTTGATGCCATCAAGCGCTTTGACAGTGCCTGCTGGTGTTTGATAATGCCTCTGCAGGTCGTTCATTTGTAGCAATGACATACGCTCATTCTCCTCACCCAGACCTACCGAGCCTGAGGTACTTCTATGTTGGTGGGACTTCGCCAACTGATTCTTCTGCGTGGTGAAGCACTTATACCAAGCATGGTCATTCATCAAATATGCGTGAAATACACCTTCGTTGGACAGCGGATACCGTTGCGAACTCCGAATATGCGCCTATTGCCCAAATAGCCCACAATTTAGAGGTTGTAGGCCACCTTGACATCGGCGAGAAAGGCATCCGACAACTGATCTATCCAACTTTTTGCGAAGGCAAAGGACCCGATGACCTCAACGATGTACCGTTTCTAGATGTCGAATCTGCGTTGGGTGTCGGCGAAGGAGGTTACCTTGTGGTGTGGAATTCCCACCCTCTTTCGATTGCCGCAATCAAGTTCGAAAACATTCACATTCTTCCGCCTTACACCTACGGCGGCGATGGCATCTCAATCAAAGTCCGAGGCGTCCCGAGTGGTATTTCTGAATTCTTGAAAATTGCTCGTAAGCTCCTGCCTCCGGATGTGGTGAAAGTCGTTGAAATGGAAAGCAGCAAAAGCATCGTCGAAACATTGCTCACTGAACGACAAATTGAATGCATGAAAGTTGCCGTGACATCAGGGTATTACGAACACCCCAAGACCATCAATTTGAGGGAACTCGCAGAATTAATGGACACACCCCGTTCGACGCTTCAAGAACACCTTAGTCGGGCCGAAGTTGCACTTATGCAATGGGGTTCAGACCAAATTGAATGAGAACACTCAGGTGCAAAACCTTGAGAATGGGAACGCGGTGGACACCTCATGGACAAAGCCGACCGGCTCCAAAAGCTGTTGCCAAATGGCCGTGGCGTCTGGATTCCAATTGACCATGGTGCCTCGGATTTCCCAATCCCTGGCCTCACGGACACAGAGAGCGTGATTCGCTCCCTGGTTGCCGCTGGCGTCGACGGTATCATCGCCCAAAAGGGCGTTGTAAATCACTACCATCATCTCTGTGATGGAAGTTCGACTTCAATGGTGATTCATCTCTCAGTATCCACAAGGCATGCAGGACCAGATGCTGCGAACAAGGTGTTGGTTGGTCATGCTGATGAAGTGGTCTCTCGCGGTGGACTTGGCGTTTCCTGCCAGGTGAACATGGGCAGCCCAAATGAAGCAAGAATGATCGAAAGGATGGGTGAAATGAGCAGGCAAGCCCTCCATCACCAGCTGCCAATGTTCGGCATGGTCTATGCCCGCGGGGAGCACCTTGACCCAATCGAAGGCGATACGACTGGCGGCAACGCTCATGCTGTTCGCCTTGCTTTTGAACTGGGTTGCGACGCTGCAAAAACCGTATGGACGGGCGACAGCGAATCCTTCAGCACCATCGCCTCTGCAGCCCCAATACCCATCCTTGTCGCTGGAGGTCCCTCGACTGGAGACAGCCGAGGCATCCTCACGATGGTCCGCTCAGCGCTCGATGCTGGTGCATCAGGCGTTTGCATGGGCCGCCAGGTGTTTGCTCACGACAACGTCGAGGGCATTGCACGTGCTCTGGTGATGCTGGTCCACCAAAACGCGTCGGTTGACGATGCGTTGCACGCCTGCGATTTGTGAGGTTGCATCATGGAACTTTGGATTGATCTACGCACATCCAACACACCTCAAGAGTCAAAACCAATGGGTTTTGAACGCTCAATCGGTGGCGATGTCACTGTTGAAGGCAACAAACTCATTGAAGCAGGCACAACCATTGGTGCCGTCCTTCACATCGAAAAAGGTGCAAACCAAGATGAAGCGAGGGCATTGATTGGCAGCGTTTCTTGGTTGCTTGTCTCCTTTGAAGACTGGTCGATGATCCCTCTTGAGAACTTGATTGCTGCAGCAGAAGGCACACCCACTCGAATCGCTGCTCTCCTCACCAATGCCACCCAAATTCAAGGCGCTGCTTTTGCGCTTGAACGGGGCGTGGATGCTGTTGTGGTCCACCCAGAGGAGGCCTTGATTGAGGCTGCTCAAATTTCGAAAGCGCAACGGTTGGAACGTCAAGATGTTGCTACGGTACCAACAACAATCGCCTCTTCGAACCTCCCACTTTGTAAATTGAAGATTACCTCCATCGAAGAAGGCGGCATAGGCGAGCGGTACTGCATCGATTTCACTTCACTGCTCAACCTCGGCGAAGGCATGCTGATCGGTTCCAACGCCTCGAGTTTCATGATGGTTCACAGCGAAACAATACCTTCTGAGTTCGTACCAGTGCGGCCTTTTCGCGTCAATGCTGGTTCACCACAGTCGTATGTCTTGATGGGCGATGGTTCAACAAAATACCTCGCAGAGTTAGCATCTGGCGACCAAGTGAGTGTTGTTAACGCCCAAGGAGCAACCCGAAATGTCGTCGTTGGACGGCTCAAGATTGAGCAGCGTCCACTTTTATTATTCCGATGGGTATATGAAAACCATAAAGAGGGGCATATGTTCTTGCAACAAGCAGAGACGGTACGAGCCGTTGATTCAACCGGAACCGCAATTTCAGTGACTTCACTGGCAATTGGGGATGAAATTCTTGGTTGGTCTGACGCAGGTGCACGCCACATTGGAGTCACCATCTCGAGCACCGTTTCAGAGAGGTGAACAGTTGGCGGTACTCGGAAATGGCAAAGCACACGGTGCTTGTAGCCTCCTCCATGCGGCCGGAATCGGCTATGGGGCAAGCGTTGCCCTCGACTTACCAATCGCTGTTCGACTTCTTGATACGCCAAGTAAACGCGATTTAGATGACCCTGACGGCCTGCTCGGTCAGGTTCTTTTGGCATGGAAGAACGCTGGCTACTCTTTTCCAGACGATCGAACGGCGGATGAATTGCATTGGGCTGTCGCATCCAAAATACCTGCTCGCCAAGGCCTCAAATCGAGTGCTGCGACAGCGGTTGCAGCGATTCGGGCGCTTGCTGATGCCACCTCAACTGATCTGGAGAATGCAGATATCGTGGCGCTCGCAGCACAAGCTCAAATTGACGCTGGTGTGTCCTTGACTGGCTCCATCGATGACGCATGGGCATGTGCAACACCTGGATGGAAACTCGTCGACCCTCAAGCAGAGAACATCCGAGCGGGCGTCCTTTTGGAGAGCCCTGGACCAAGTTCAGAGGATTGGTACGTGCTTCTTGTTTGTCGAGGCGACAGAGAACACAGACCTACTCTGGAAGATTTCGTCGATCATCGCGGAGCCTTCGAACAAGCGCTAAGTGCGCTTCAAGAAGGCAGAGAACTTGTTGCTCTTACATGGAACGGTCGAGCCATGCTCAGTGTGCTGGGTGATGGGCTTGGCCGAAAACTCACCAACGATGCGCTGATCAATGGCGCACGAGCAGCAGGCGTTTCTGGCTCAGGGACTGCGCTTGTGGTGGTCGCTCCAAAAGTGAGCAAGCCGACGTGTGACCGACTGAAACAATATTTTGAAAATCAAGAAGATGGAATCACCGTGATTGAGACTTCGTTCCTCAACCAAATCACCGAAGAATAAACGCCCGTGGTGCCGCACGCAACTTCTTGAAGGAAGCACTGCTGGAAAGAATGATTCACATGCAAATGAAGCTTGGTGAACACCTTCGCTTAACCCTGTACGGGACGAGCCATGGCCCAAGCGTTGGAGCCATCATTGAAGGAATTCCTAAAGGACTCATCGTGGATTTTGAAGCACTGCGCCAAGCGATGGTTGCACGCCGCCCTGGTGGTCGTTATGCGAGCAAACGCCGTGAAGAAGATCATGTGGAATTTCTTAGCGGTGTGGACAATGGATGCACCACGGGCGAAGCGGTGGAACTTTCAATTGCCAACCAAGATGCAAAATCAAAGGATTACAGTTTCCTTCCGAATCACCCACGCCCAGGCCACCAAGACATGGTGATGCACAAGCGCATGAATGGTGAAGCTGATCTTCGAGGTGGAGGTTCGTCTTCTGCACGACTTACCGCTCCTCTTGTGGCTGCTGCAGCCCTTGTTGCGCCATTGCTCAAACTTCATGGAATTCAGATCGAAGCCCATGTTGGAGCGATTGGGTCGGTCCAAGCAGGTTCAATGCATGATCAACCACCCCGCTGGGCCAGCGAAGCATGCAAGGAAATGCGATGCCGCGATCCAAAAGCGGCAGAAGCAATGGTGGAATGCGTCGAAGCCCATCGCATGAACCTCAATTCAGTTGGAAGTCAAGTTGACCTCACCATCCAAAATGTCCCTTTCGGCCTTGGAGAGCCTTGGTTCGATGGTCTCGAACCAGCATTGGCTCGGGCAATGATGGCGATCCCAGCCGCACGTGGTGTGGTTTTTGGACACGGATTTGAAGCCGTATCGATGACTGGAAAAGAACACAATGACTTGTGGGGTGGCACGCCTGAACATCCTGTGCTCCTCGGTGAGAAACCGGACGGCGTGTTAGCGGGATTGGCCACTGGCGCTCCTATTTGCTGTTCTGTGGCCTTCAAACCCCCATCGAGCATCGCAGCTGAACAGCACACTCTGAACCTCGAGACCGGTACCATTGAACCGCTAACTGTCAAAGGTCGCCACGATCCAGTGCTTGGACCACGAGCCGTGTCGGTGGTTGAAGCAATGGCGACTTTGGTCCTTACAGACCTCGCTCTCAGGGGAGGCTTCATCGATGCCTGAACCAATCACTGTTCACAAGTTTGGAGGCTCTTGCCTCCGGGATTCATCCGACCTCGATCGAATCGCTGAAGTGGTGGGTGGCTGGGGAGGCCGCTCCATGGTGGTCGTCTCTGCCCTCTGGGGCACAACCGACCGATTGATGCGAGCCAGCAAAGAACCGCGTTACGCCAGTCGTTTGGTCAACGATCTATCGAGCCAGCATCTTCGGTTCGCTCCTGGAATGCTGAGCAGTGAATTGGGACCTTTATTTACAAAAGTGCTCAAGGGCATCGAGCAATCGCTTGTCGTACTGGCAAGACAGCCAAACAACGGTGTCGCCATCAATCGACTCCTCGCTGCTGGTGAACGCCTCTCGGCTTTGGTGGTCGCTGACCGCCTCAAGCAATACGGCATCAAAGCGCACCCAGTTGGTGCAGAAGACATCGGTTTGAGGTTGAATGGCATCAACCGGGCCCCGACTGTGGATTTGGCAGCCTCAATGGGTTTGCTCGATCGCAATGCGCTCCATGACACACCGGTGATCACGGGTTGGTTCGGTGAAGGAAAGGATGGAGAGCTTGCTCTTCTCAGCCGTGGGGGTTCTGACCACACTGCCACCTCCATCGGTCGCTTGGTCGATGCTGCCAGAGTGATTCTTTGGAAAGATGTCGAAGGGATTTTGCCCCTCAACCCACGTTGGGGCATCGCAACTGAGCCAATCGCTTACCTTGGTTACGGCGAGGCAATGGAACTCTCTCGACTTGACACCCCCATCCTCCATCCCGCTACAGTCGAACCACTCACGGACACAGGGATCCCGTTGGAAGTTCGACATCTACACGGACAAGTGGAGGAGCGGGCTGCAACCGTGGTCGGTCCTGACCTGTATGAAGAAAACGTCATCAAAGCGATTGGTTGCTTACCAAGCGTGGTTTCAATTCATTGCTTAACGCGCTCCCTTGAACAGCAGAGCCGGCGATTAGGCGAGGTTTTAGTGAACTTTGCCAAGGCGGAAATCGCCTGTTGGCACCTCGATGCACAGCCTGGAGAAATTAGATGGATTGTCTCTCAACATGATGCGGATGCAGCACGTGAATTAATCGAAGAGCACTTCAGTGAATCGTCTTCAGAAACATTCAGCGCCATTGTCTCACTGGTTGGGAACAGAGAAACAACCCATAGAGGCAGTTTCCTACGCTTAGAAGAAGCCGAACACTTGGGCGTCGAAGTGTTGTCAGACACCGGTCATGCGGTACGAATGCTCACGAAAAAAGAAGACATGGCAGAACTCTTGCAACAGTTGAGCCAGCGCTGTGGTCTAAAGCACGCTTTGTAGAGAAGCGGCGAATCAATCTGCTCGCTTCTCACGGAAGTTTTGCAGGTGTGTTGGAAGGTTGAGGGCGAATAAGCCGCCAACCACACAGAAGACAAAGAAGGTTCCAAGAGCGACACCGTAAACCGAAATCAGTTCCACGGATTCTTCCATTCGAGTGGCCGTGTCTTTAGAGAAGATCCCCACGAAGAACGGCAGAATGGTGTTGGCCGAGAGCACAACAGTAGCGAGCACGACGGCGATGATTGGGTTGATGATGAGCGATCGGTGGTACTTTCCAACAATCTTTTGTGGACTCATGACGTAGACTTCATTGGTTCGAATGCTTGTGTCGAGCATTGAGTAGCGAAGGACGCCGTTGCTGAGTTCGAAGTACATGATCAAGAGCACTGCATACACCACAACAAGCGCGGAGAGAAGGAACGGCTTGTCTTGAAGACCAAAGAGGTCGTTGGAGAGGGTGACTTTCGAAGAAGCAAATCGAAGAATGGCAAGGATGAACATCATGTTGCTCACCAAACTGAACCTTCCATCGCGCTGGAAGGTGCCCCAGAAGCCAGTGACTGTTGCTGCAACAATCAACGCGAGTTGGAAGATCGTTGCAATGCCGAGGCTGCCCGTGAGCATGTACCACACGGTGCCTTCTGGAGGGGATATCATGTAGGTCAGCATAGCCAGAGCGACCAGCACTCCGTAAACGCAGAGTTGGAGGGTTTGCACATACTTGGCGGGTGGCAGGAATTTGTTCTTAGGGACCAAGGGACCACCAAGCAAACTTTCGATGAATGTTGGGATTTCAACGGTTGGTATTGCATCCTTAGGGATCTCACTGCCTGAACCGATTTGCCCCGCTGCCTTCTTTCGAGAAGGAGCGGATGATCGGACGGTCTTTCCATCGTAAAGATGGGCGGTATCACTGGATGGTTTGCTTACAGTCATCTTGTTCACCTCAGAATCCTCGTGCTCCAGCAAGAGCGGTTGACAGAAGCATGTCAGGCTCCCAATCCATGATGTTGACGCCGAGACCACGCAACTCACTGATGAGTACGTCGCGCTCGGTCTTCATGACCTCGTATCCAGTTCGGTCGATACGACGAGCATCAAATTCGAACTCAAGAGAGGACGGGGTGAGCACGGTTACGTCGAAATCACGAGCTCGGAAGTCACGCAGGGCGCTGACGATGGTTGGATCGTCTTCAAGATTGGAAAGGAAGATGATTGGGCTTCCTTTGTTGATGTGCGGCAAAATACGGTTGACGACAACTTGCAGTGGAATGTTGCCTCGAGCAACAGCCCCTGAGAGTTTGGTCAAGATCACGTACAGTTGCTTCTTACCAGTGTCTCGGTCGACGCTGACAACCTCATCGCCATAGACGATGACGCCGACGCTGTCACGGCGGCTAAGGAAGTACTTGGCAAGTGAAGCAGCGGCTCGGGTCGAGTACACCAGAGCATTTCTGGAGACTGGACCTGTTTCAGCGACAGACCGGGAATCAACAATGATGATGATGTCCGATACAGCGTCACGTTCCCGTTCGTTGACCATGAGTTTTCCAGATCGGGCATAAGCCGACCAGTTGATGGCTCGGAACGAATCGCCTTCGAAGTACTCTCGCAACGAGTAAAACTCGGAACCAGGACCAGGTTGGCGGATGTTGACAGCACCGGTGAAAATCTTAGGAACACGGGATTTGACGAACGTTTCTTTGAGGTCTTCCATTTTCGGGAACACAAGGAAGTCATTGTAGACATGCAATTCTTTTTCCTTGTGAAACAGTCCGAAGGGGTCTTGGATCCTGACAGCCACAGGACCTAGACTGTAGAAGCCTCTTAGAGGGCATTCGACGGAGTATTCGATTTTTGTTTCACGTCGAGGACCAAGTTCCATGAGGACGTAATTGGCACCATCTTTGATGCGCATTACTTCAGGAACACGGTCTCGAACTTCCAAAATCTTGGCGAGCGATGAATGGTTCTGCATCTTTAACGTAACATTGAGTTCGCCGTCTTCGAAAATACGGGCACTGGAGAGCTTTCGCATAGCAGTAACACTGCCGAGCGCAACGCCCTCTTCACCCAACCATTCCTCTGCACGTCGGCCGCTTGATGCGACGTCAGCGTGGCCGCCAAACAAGGCAGCCCAAGTCAGGAACACGAAGATGACCACTGCGATCGTTACAAGCTGGGAATTTCGCAAGGTTAACCCAAGCAAATACATGGCTACAGCCAAGCTTCCTAGCATAGCAGATTTACGGCTCCACATCAATCATCACCTCAATTCAATCAGTAACGTTTGTCAACTCAAACAGTTGGTACAGGGACTTCTCGTAGAATAGCTTGAATCACTTCACCAGGTTCAAGTCCCTTGATTTGATGTTCGGGCTTGAGGATAATTCGGTGTGCGATAGCAAGTTCTGAGACGGCCTTGATGTCATCAGGTGTGACGAAGTCACGACCACGAAGAGCTGCAGCAGCACGAGAGGTCTTGAGCAAAGCTTGGGAACCACGGGGCGAAGCACCGACGAGAACACGAGGATCTTCACGGGTTCGGGACACGATTTCAACCATGTACATGCGCAGAGCAGGGTCGACGTAAACGTCTTCACAGGCTTGTTGCATGGCAATGACCCGCTGTGGGTCAGTGATGACATCGACATCGACTGCGTCCTTACCACGAGCAATACGTCGGCGGAGGATTTCGTCTTCGTCTGCACGGTCTGGGTAGCCCACGGACATCTTGAACATGAAACGGTCAAGTTGTGCTTCAGGAAGCGGGTAGGTACCTTCTTGCTCGACCGGGTTCTGTGTGGCCATAACAATGAACGGTGCTGGGAGTTTGTGAGTCACCGTACCAATGGTCACCTGCTTCTCTTGCATAGCCTCAAGCAAAGCAGCTTGGGTCTTGGGAGGAGCACGGTTAATTTCGTCAGCAAGGAGAAGGTTGCAGAACAGAGGTCCTGGCTTGAAGGTGAATTCACCCTTCTTTGCGTCGTAAATGTTGGTACCTGTGATGTCAGCAGGGAGCAAGTCAGGCGTAAATTGTACACGCTTGAAATCACAGCCCAACGCATCAGCGAAGGTGTTGGTCATCAAGGTCTTAGCCAGTCCAGGGTAATCTTCGAACAGAAGGTTACCGTTCGACAAGATGTTGATCAACACATTGTCGATGACGTGTGGCTTACCGATAATCACTTTCGCCACTTCGGCTGCAATCGCACGTGAGATTGCACCGACGTGGGTCAAGCGGGCTTTGACCTCGGGGCTGGCTTGGTGCTTCGGCTGGGCCGGAGCGGCCGGTGCTGCTGGTGCTAGGGCTTGAGCTGCTGGTGCTGCTGGTGCTGGTGCGGCCGGCATTGGTGGTGCTGGCGCAACAGGTGCTGCGGGGGCGGCTGGAGCCATTGGCGCTGGCGGCGCTGGCGCGGGCGGGGCTGCGGGGGGGGCAGGGGGTTGCATGTCTATTGTCCTCCAAGTTTCAATTACCCCAACGTCGGATGTGCGGGATTACCTCTCGCAATTCTTCGCTGGAGTAGATGCGGTTGGAACTGATCAGTTCAACCAATCGCGGGTCACGCACCATTTGCATGATTTCCGCAGGGGATTTGCGCATGAACTCGTCACGCGTGAGATCGTTAAATTGCCGTACTTTGGAAAGAAGTGCTTCCCGTGTACGCATTTGGTATTGAGCGGCATCGACCTTCTTAGGTCGCTCTCTAAATCGAGTAAGATCGAAAACGTGGCGCCAGTTTTCCTTTTCTGGAACGACCATGATGGCGATGGCCAACAACGCAAACAAGTTGAGGATGATCAGCCACTTCAGGACCGCGTCGCTGGTCAGCAAGACGATGGCGCCCATGGCTTCAGTGAACGGAGAGGAGAGAGCGCTTGACACGTGACGGCTTTCATCGAAGACGATGTAGAAGTTGGAATTAAACCGGGTCACGGATGTGGAGATGTCTTCGTTGTCTTTTTCCATCATGTCCTGCATGAGGGCTTCGAAATACTGCCCATTGCCGTTCCAGCTGGTGTCCCCTTGTGCATCGGAAAGTCCGTTGGAATCGGAGTTCCAGCAGTTGTGGCCGTTTTCAACATAGTAAGGAGAGGTGCATTGTTGGTAACCGAGTTCTTCTGCGATGTCTTGGTCCCATAGGTGGTTTGCGAGCACCGAGTGATCGGAGACAAAGACGATTGAACCGGTCACAGTAACTTCACCTTGATCGTTGTCCAGAGTCTCGTCCAAGACCTCGATTCCGGGGTAATCGATTCGAACAATGAGGCCAGTCTTTCCTTCACCCAATGTTGGGTTCTTGTCGCTGTTGATGTCCATGTTGTTGGCATCTGTTACAATGACAGCCGATGTTGAGGCTGCAGCGAGGACATTGACCTCACGGTTGGTATCGCTTTGATCGTCGAGCACCTGAATGGCGGTCGGGCGGTGGAAGAGAACAGGCAGTCGGCAGTTATCGTAGACACCGATGTCAAGGCTGCCCTGAGCGCAGGGGATCAAACGCTCATCGCCCATTTCGGTGACGTTGGCACGAAGGCTTGCTGCAGCCCAAAGGCGACGGTAGTCTCCTGGTTGGTTTTCATCGAGGTTGTTGGTCATCTCGTAATAGCGCTGATCATCAAGGACCATGTCGCCGAAGTACTTGACGCCGAATTGATCCGCAACGAGTTGCGCATTGGTTGAATTTGCAGCGAGGATCACTTTTCCGCCTTTCTTGGTGACGAAGTCGTACATAGCAGAGGCTTCAGCAGCATCAAAGGGCTTCTCCGGCCCAGCGATAACAAGCATGGTTCGATGAGGGTCTTGCCAATCGTTGACGAGCATAGGAGTGGACATGGTGTTGGCAATCGAAAAGTCAGCATCAGAAAAATCGTCGCGCATCGAAGTAAGTTGTTGGCTGGAATATGCGTCATCGGCCGTTGCGTAAGGTGAAAGAACTGTTTGTTTGTCTAAACTGACCAATCCGATCAAAGCGACGGAGAGGACCAAGGAGGTCATTAACCCAATTTTGAGCCAGGATTCAATGGAGAGTTTTTTTGCTTCTGTTTCTGCTATTTCTCTCCCTCCTTTTATGCATCTCGCGTAACAACTGCTCGTAAGACATCTGTCGGAACTTCGCTCCACTCATAATGGTTCTCCATGAGTGCTCCGACGAAAATAGAAACGCCAAGAGGTTGATATACCCCCTATGCACAAAAATACGAACTTTTTCAACACACAAGTGTAAGAAAACAGCCTTTTGTTCAAAGAGTCGACCTTTTCCGGCAGATTACGCCGACAGCAGCGAAGATGAGGACAGCATCCAAGGCAAGGAAGCCGGGCAGGGTGTTCGATTCAACGTTCAATCCCGAATCAGCATTGTCATCCACCTCATCATTGCCGCCAAAAGAGGAATCGTCGTCGTTGACATAAGCGAACACTTCGACATCAAAAGTGGTGCTTCGTCCAACATCATCGCCTTCTGAAATCAGAGAAATAGTAACTTCACAGGACCTACGCGGTTGACTCTCAGAGGCGACCAAGGTCAGGGTAGCGAAGGCATCCCTGCCGTTGCGTGCACCGGTTGGATCGACCAAAGTGTTGGCCAGTGCTTCAAGCCCATCAACGGTAAGGTGCGGGCAACTGCGAACTTGTGCTGATGCTTCCTTGACGGCATCGTTGGCGTTCCCAAGGTTGATCATTTGAATCGAAATTTCGACCGTCGAACCTGCATGAAGTTCATCGCTAGAAGGGGTGATTTCTGGGCGCAAATTGAATATTTTAGGAACATGGATGGAACCCTCAATCTCTTGATCTCCTGTCGAGGTGTCCCCTACATTCTCATTGGCTGCGATGGTCAATGTCGAGGTGTTGTCTGGATTGTATTCGCGGGCATCGACGTTGGAATCAGTGGCTATGTTGATGGTGAAACTCTTGTTTTCACCTGCGCCAACCGTGATCGACTCGGGGCCATCAAACGTGAACGGCACCCATGTGGTGATTTCATAGGTCAATTCCAATTGGACTTGGCTCATCCTGGTGTTCTCAACATAAGCAACAATTTCGCCTTCGATGTCCCAATCGTCTTCCATGGTGACAGTAAACCCATCGTCCATATCAGTGGACCAACCAAGGGTCCAACTCGGTGCTTCAAATTGATCTTGCGCCATCACCGAAGGCGGGAGACTCAACCCAAGGGTCAGCAGGACTGTAAAGGCGAAAAAGAGGGTCACGCGTTTGTTCATCAAATCACTTCACCATTCCTTGCACTGCTCGCTTTGTCAGGACACGGACCATCGACCGGCGGTACCGTGGAGGGAGCGCTGTGTTATTCACTGGTTTGACGCTCTTTTGAAGGCTGTTGGACAAGGCTTTGATCGACGCAGCTCCGTCCCAGCCATCAGCCAGAACGGCTGCGACTTCTTCAGGGTGGCAGCGTGGAATTGATTCAAGCGCCGTTGTGGCCAAAACGAGGGTCGAAGGGTCGCCTTCAATCCATGATGCTGCAACGCCCGCTTCAGGGAAATCCCATGAATCTCGAACACGGAGTTTCTGATAGGAACCTGTCCGAAGAGCGGCCTCCTCTGGGAGGGTCACCTTGAGGAGGAATTCTCCTTCTTCGAGAACGTTCTTTTTCATCCCGTCAAGTTGGTAGAACGACTGAATCGGCAGGGTGCGAGCGCCGTTTGGCCCAATCAAATGTACACTGGCTCCGAGCACCATCAACGTCGGGGCAATGTCGCCTTGGTAGGTCGCCACACAAAGGGTGTTTTGATTTGGAATCACTCGACAATCTGCTCCAGAACCACAGTCTGCTTTGTGGCACCAATCGATTGAACGGCGCCAATCTTCACCTTGGTTGTACCAGAAGCATCGTGTGTCAAGGCACAGGTTGCCTCCCAGTGTGGCATTGGTTCGAATCAATGAAGAGGCCACTTTGGAAGCGGCTTGTACGATCACGGGGTGCACTCCGTTTGCTTCAGTCAAGTCAGCCAGCCGAGTCATGCAGCCTAATTCGCTGGCCGAAATGGTCGATGTCCCCTCGATTCGAGCAAGTGAAATCACGTGAGGCTTGGTGTTGATGTGCCACTTGTAGTTTGGCAACAGGTCGGTTCCGCCTGCGACCCAGTCAAAGGATTCTCCAGAAGCCATCAATTGAGCAGCCAATTCACATGCTGCATCGACCGATGTCGGGTGGTGAAGGGTGAATGGTGGCATTAGCATCATTCATCACCGCCCATGTGTCGTTGTTCCTTTTTGAGCCATGCCTTTCCTGCAAGACCCAGTGCAGCAAGTTGTTCCGGGTCTGGCTCGGTTGCCATTCGCCAACCTTCGACTTGATCTTCGAGTGGAATGTTCGGATCGAAACCAAACAAAACGCCGTTGACGTAAGGACTGGTGTCTTCACTGCGTTGGCGAGCTTGATCACGAATCTTGTGTTCAGCAGCGCGTTTGACGAGCAAGGGTTGCAGTTCTCCATGCTCGACGCGTGGTGGAGCGAGATCGAGTGGGTCGTCAACGCCTGCTGCTTTCATGCCTTTTTCGATGCCTTTGAACACCACATCGGGCGTCAATGGCAAGTCACGAAGACGGATGCCAATCGCATCGTAGACGGCGTTAACAACAGCTGGAAGAATGGGTAGAAGTGGCCCTTCGCCAGCCTCTTTCGCACCAAATGGACCCTCGGGGTCGCACGATTCAACGATGATTGGTTCGACATGAGGCATTTCATGGACAGAGGGAATCTTGTAATCAAGCAAGTTCGGATTCTGCAAATGTCCGGTTCGACCATAGACCATTTTCTCAGACAGCACTTGTCCAAGACCCATATGGCACGAACCGATGATTTGGCCCTTGACCGCTAATGGGTTGAGGGCCTTACCACAGTCGTGGGCAGCCCATACCTTGGTGCATTTGATCATTCCAGTCTCGACATCCACATCCACTTCTGCAACGTAAGCTGAGAAGGAATAGGCCGGAGCAAGTCCTGCAGCCGCACCCTTGTGAACGCCACCCATTGGAGGCGAACGGTAGGCACCGCTCGCAATGAGGGCTCCTTTGTCCTCCTGTGCCTTGTGCAAAGCCTTGAGGTAAGACGTCCCAATGGCCGGGTCGTGTTTGTAATAAATCCGGCGATCATTGAGGACCAGGTTGTTCGGGTGGTAACCAAGAATCTCCCATGCTGCTTTGAGCAATTGCTCACGAATTTCAAGCGCTGCTCGAATGGCAGCGTTCGCATTCATGAACGTCACTCTGCTGGAATACGATCCAAGATCAACCGGTGAAGTGTCGCTCTCATGGCACTTCACGTGAATCATTTCAAGCGGAAGCGCTAGGACTTCGGAGACCACTTGAGCAATGGCTGTTGTCGAACCTTGACCGATGTCGGCTGCACCGGTGTGAACCGTGACGCCACCGTCCATGTCGACCTGAATGTGCACCGTTGCGTGTGGGAAGCGGTTTGGATCCCAATGAATCGGCAGTCCAGAGCCGGAGATGAAGAAACCACAGCCAATTCCGATGCCTTTTCCGAGCGGCATTTGTCGGAACTTGGTGTCCCACTGGGAGCCTTCTCGTACTTTTTCAAGTGCTTCACGCATACCATTGGAAGTGATTCTGAAACCACTGATTGTTCGACTGTGAGGTGGCAGGAGGTTGGCCAAACGGAGATCCATCGGATCGACCTTCATCTGATCAGCCATCTCATCGAGGCCAACTTCAACAGCACACCGTGTGTTCACAGCCCCGTGGCCACGCATAGCGCCAGAGGCTGGTTTGTTGGTCCAAACCCGAGCGCCCGTGTAATGGAAAGAACCGAGTTCGTAAGGTGCTGTTGCAAGGACACCGTTGTAGTAGGATGTAACGTGACCAAAGGAAGCAAAACCGCCACCATCGATCAGAGCATCGATATCGAAACCAGAAATACGAGCGTCATCATCTGCCGTCATCTTGACTTCAATGTGACTCGGGTGACGTCCACGGTTGATCCAGTAGACTTCTTCTCGGTCGAAGGTGATGCGGACAGGACGTCCTGCTTTTCGAGAAAGAATTGCTGCACACATCTCGTGAGGGAATGGGTCGGACTTTCCGCCAAAACCACCGCCAACAAAGGTCCGAATGACGTTGATTTGGTGCATTGGTACATCCAAAACCGTTGCCAACGCCCGATGAGTGTAGTGTGGCACTTGTTGAGGTGTGTAGAGTTGCAATCGTCCGTTCGGACCCCAATGGGCAACCACAGCGTGAGGCTCTGTGAATCCGTGGTGGACGCCTGCCATTTTCCACTTGCCGTGTGAAGAGGCAAGGGGTTTTTGGACCAGAGAACGGTCTCCAAATTCTTGGAAGACTCGCTTTTGGACGTTGGTTCGAGCCAAGTGGTACTTGCCTCGCCAGTGGATTGGTTCATCCACATCTTCGAGGCCCTTTTTAGGATCGAAAACAGGCTCAAGAACTTCGTATTCAACTTCGAACAGGTTGAGAGCTGCCATGGCCGTTGCTTCGTCAACTGCCGCGACAGAAGCCACGAGATCGCCGACGTGACGGACTTTATCCACCGCCATGGCGTGTTCATCTTTGGTGACTGGGAGCACACCGAATTGGTGAGGCGAATCAGCACCAGTTGCCACGGCAAGAACACCTGGCAAAGCCTCGACCTTCGAGGTATCAATCGACTTGATTCTGGCGTAGTGATGCGGTGAACGGAGAATTTTCCCAATCACTTCATTGGCAAGGCGAACATCGTCACCGTACCAAGCCTGACCTGTGACTTTGGCGTTGGAATCAACCAATGCCGTGGGTTTCCCAACCGATGTACCGGTTCGTGCACGGTCGTGCACGTGGGCACCTGCGGGCTGCGCTTCCCGACCACCCACCAATTCGGGGATGAAATCAAGGTCACGTGGAGCCATTGTTGGTTTTGAACCACCAGAACCGGGAGGCGGGAAGGCTTGCTTTCCTGCGACGCGTTTGCCATCCTTACGAGTGACTTTTCCAGGCGAACCTGGCTGTTGACGGTATCCTCCAGACATAATAATCACCTTGCGTGGCCCGGCGGCATTTGCGGCTCTTCAGGCCCTGTTGGATGAGGATCGGGATGTGGGTCGCTTGCAGGGGCTGCGGGTTCGACTTCACCGCGGTGAATCGCTGCAGCAGCTTGGATGGACTCGACGATTTGCTGGTAGCCTGTGCACCTGCAGAGGTTCCCTTCGATGGCATTGGCAACTTCCTTGTCGCTTGGGTTGTTGTTCTCATTGAGCAAGGCTTGTGCCGTGACAAGGAAACCTGGTGTGCAAAAGCCACATTGGGAACCGCCGTATTCGGCAAAGCAGGATTGGATCGGAGCAAGATGTGCACCTTCGGATAGGCCTTCAACGGTGATGATCGAAGAGCCTTCAACTTGACCTGCCAAACAGAGGCAAGACAAACGAGGCGTTCCATCAATCAAGACGCTGCAGCAACCGCATGTGCCGAGATCGCAACCACGCTTCACGCCGAGCGTCCCTACTTTGTCGCGCAGAACATCAAGTAAGATAGCATTTGAAGGTGCGAGGACTTCAACAGGCCTTCCGTTGACCTCTGCAGACCAAATTTCCTTCTTCGCGACGGGGATCATCTCAACGTGTTCAGTGCCTACCATGGTTGTCGCCTACGGCGAGGTAGGGGGCGGTGCATATCAACCTAAGGTACGATAATTTTCACTCATGCATCAGTGCTTGGTCGTTGGCGTACCGACATGACATCGTCTTCACCAGCAGGAGGGTCGATCCAATCTTCATCCCCTGGAAGGATTAAACCTTCACCGACGCTAACAAGGCGGCTTGCCAAATTGCGTTGCCGAAGGACCAGTCCATCCCAATTGACTTCTTCATCGCGCCATGCTCGCCATCGCTTGAGGGCCCGGTAATTCACCACCACCTTGGCATAGAGCCGAAGATGGGCTTTGGCTGAAGTCGGCCACCAGAGGAAGAACACGCAGAACACCAAATAAAACGGAAGACGGGTTAAGTTCTCCAAGAGCCAGTGCATCTGCAGCAATTCATTCACCGGGCTCGCATCACTGAGCAGCAACCACGTCGCACCCAGCGAAGCAGCCAACCACCAAAGCGGGAAACAGACCATGGCGGAAAGCAACTTGATGGTGCTGAGGATTGACCCATCTGCACCTTTCGCTTTCATATGGCCGACGATCAAGGCATTTGCTCGGTACGGCACAAGGTTGCCAATCATGGCACCCCATGTGATCAATCCGAACATCCATACACCGGCCCAAGCCCACAGAAGGAACGACTTCACGAAGCCAGAGTAGGACAGCCTTTCTGGACGGGAGTCGACATCAAAGGGAGTGATGTCCCGATGGTCGAGCGCTTCAAAGTGGGCTTCGGCTTCTTCAACAATCGAGGTGGTGATCTCGGGGTTGTTCTGAGCCATGTATTCCCATCCTGCGCGCACGCGGCGGGCACCGAGCACAGCATGGGCGTAACTTGGTTTCTTCAATTTACCAGTGGTTTGTCGCGCCCGCTCAGCATAGGCCAAACTTCGACCTTTCCAGATCAGGGTGCGTTCGCGCCATGTTGTCTTTGAGAGGCTTGCTCGTTGCAGTTCAGTGCTGATGTCTTCGGTCGCACCTTTGACCCAGGCTCGGTCTTCTCGGTCTTGGCGCACTTCATCGTCGGACTCCTCGGGGATTGGCGGGAACACCATGGCTCGTTCTATGACCACGGCTGCACGCTCTCGGAAGCGTTGGGAATTTGAATAATGCAACCCAATTGGGATCATTTGCGGTTCAGCCAATCCATCGCGTTGAGCTTCCCGACGAGCAGCGAGAAGGATTCGTGCAGCGCCTGAGCGCACACGCTTGACGTTGGATCCAGTGTGCGTGGTCCCTTCTGGGAAAATCATCAATCGCCCACCTTGGGCTACAACTGAAGCAACACCGGAAAGCATCTCTGCGTTTCGGGCGCTTGCTGCTTCCTTGTCGGCACTGTCCTGAGCGCGCTCAACGGGCACGCCGCCGCCAGCACGAAGCAGGCGTCCCATGATTGGCATTTTGAACAGGGTATGTTTTGCGATCATCGAAACCCTTCCAGGCAACGATGCGTTCAACAGCATAGGATCGACCAAACCACTCGGATGCCATGAGATGAACATCACTCCGCCTTTTGGAGGAATGTTCTCATCATCGACAATGTTGATTTCGCGGAACCAGACTGAGACAAGGGAGCGGAAAACTCGCCGAGCAAGGCGATAGGACCGATTGACACGAGGATGATGCGCATCCACGGGATCTTTTAGCCATCGCATGAACAGATGAAACCATGTTTGCTTTTATCATCATCTCCGGCGGAGGAGAGAAAGAAGGCTTAAATTAAGCCTCAAGCACTGTCACTGTCGCCAACCAAGACATCTGAATCGATTTCGGCTTCAGTTGCTTCGCCTTCTGTACGAAGGGTCTTGAAGTCGACACCGGCGAGGGATCCTTCTTCTTTGTCGCTGATCACTCCAGTGAGCAACAGGACGACGAAAAACACCACAACGAAGCCAAGCAAAGCCACGGCCAAGGTGGTCGTTGAAAGTCCACT
>JAPKCS010000031.1 GCA_028822845.1 Candidatus Poseidoniaceae archaeon
AGGGTGGTGGACGTTGTGGGATTTGAACCCACGACATCTTGGTTGCAAACCAAGCACTCTTCCAACTGAGCTAAACGCCCCTGTAAACCAACGGTCGTGCCACTCCTTTTTGAGTGTTCACCCCAAAAGAGGATGAAAGGACTCACGCATTTGCGAGGTCAATCGTTGCATCACGGTCTGGGCCAACACCAACACTGGTGCATGGCACGCCAACGAGCGCTTCGATCTTCTTGATGTACAATTGAGCAGATGAAGGGAGAGCGTTGAATCCAGTCCCTTCGGAGTTGGCCTTCTTGGCAATGGAGAGCCACTCTTCCAATGAATGGCCTGGGAAACCGGGCATGCTGATGTAAATTGGTTTGCAACGTCCAAGAGCAGTTGCACTCGCAGGCATCTCGAGGATTTCTTTTCCGTCCAACTCATAGGCCACACAAATCTTGATTTCTTCAAGACCTCCAAGCACGTCGAGTTTGGTCAATGCCAAGCCAGTGAATCCATTGATCCGTTGAGCATGTCGCATGACAACTGCATCAAACCAGCCACAACGTCGCTTCCGCCCGGTGGTTGTACCAAATTCATGGCCGACGGTTCCAAGGTGATCGCCAGCAGCATCTTCCAGTTCAGTCGGCATCGAACCGTGGCCAACACGGGTAATGTAGGCCTTGGTGATTCCAATCACTTCACCAACATGACCAGGATGGATTCCTGCTCCATGGCTTGCGTTTCCACGGGAGGTGACTGAAGAGGTGACGAAGGGGAAAGTACCCTGGTCGATGTCGAGGAGGCACCCTTGTGCTCCTTCAAGAATGACGTGTTCACCAAGTTTGAGGGCGTTGTCAAGCATCAAACCGGTGTTGGCTATGCTGGTTGAGTAAGCGCTTCGAATCCAAGCAATGTCTTCAGTGAGTTGTTTTTCTGTGATTCGATCTTGACTTCCTGCTGCTTCCAAGCTTGCGTTCATACGAGCAACGGTCGATGTGGTCCAGGACTCATCACCGTCGATTTCAGCAAGGTCGCCAAACCTCAGACCAATTCTGTTGATTTTATCGGCGTACGTTGGACCGATTCCACGGCCAGTTGTTCCGATTTTCTTGTCCAGACCGTCCAATAGACAATGGTATGGAAGAATGATGTGAGCACGCTCACTGATGAAGAGTCGATCGCCTCTCGGGTCTTCTCCAGTGGTTTTGTTCCATCCGTTGAGTTCGGTATCGAGAACCCACGGATCGATGACCATGCCATCACCGAGGACCAAGTTGCATTCTTTGCGGGTGATTCCTGATGGGAGAAGATGGAACTTCAGCACCTGTTCTCCAATGACGACTGTGTGCCCTGCATTGTTGCCACCTTGGAAGCGTGCGACCCAACTTGCCTGCTCTGCAAGACGGTCCACCAACTTCCCTTTTCCTTCATCTCCCCATTGAGCACCAAGAATGACGGTTGCTGGCATATGTTTCTCCCCGATTCGCTGGAACCGCGTACCGTCTTTGAACCCTCCCTCGATGAAGTGTTGTTTGGAATTCTAGATTGAACTTATTGAAACAACCCTTTATATCAAGTTCAGCATGATTCCTGCTTACTGAGAGAGAACCCCAAACACACCGTCTATCCTACGAGGAGTGTGGCATTATCTGCCACACACACCCACACAGGGTTTTATATAGAGAGGTTCTCAACTACTGAACAAGGAGTTGAGAAGATGAAGCAAGATACAAAACCAGAAGCCAACACAATGAACACGAGCTCCCGAAGCCCAAAAGATGAGGGTGACGACAGCAATGCGATTCGTCGCACTGTCGAAGGCCACACCAGACCATGCGAAGAATGCGGTGTTGTGGATTGGCAAATGGATGCAAGTCGGGGCGAAATCACCTGCAACGCATGTGGCATCGTCGTCGAAGAAAACGTCATTGACCCCGGAGCAGAATGGACCAATCGAGACCGAAGCCAAGATCGCTCACGTGTTGGACAACCCCTCACCTACACACTCGCAGACAAGGGCCTCAACACCACCATCGATGTTCGAGACCTCAACACAGGCTCTGCAGGACGCCATGGTATTTCTTCCCAAGCCCGCCGTGAATGGCGACGCCGAAGAGTCATCGACGAGCGTTCCAAAACTCGCAAGAGCCGTGAACGAAACCTCGTGCGAGCCAATCAATTTATTCGAGACAACTCGGGGCTACCCAAGCCGCTGCAAGAAGAAGCTGCACGGCTTTACCGACGTTTGTCGGGCGAAGGCTTCGTCACCGGTCGTTCGATTGCTGGTGTCACCGCTGCTTGCACATACCTCGTCGCACGCCAAGAGAATCTTCCTCGGCAAATCCCAGACATCTCCCAGGCCTTCGACGTGGCCGAAAAGGAATTGTCTAGGCTCATCCGTCAAGTCTCACGCAAACTCAACTTGCACAAAATCTCTTCACCGGATCAGTATTTTGACAAATTCATTTCCGATCTGCAACTGCCGCCCAACACCCACGTCCAAGTGGGCCACCTCTGGTCTGCCATTCAACCCCATGAAGACATCTGGCAAGGAAAGAAACCAATGGGCGTAGCTGCAGCACTGATTTACAAGGCATCGCTTGAATCCGGCTCACCCCGCACTCAATCTGAGGTCTGTGGCGTCGCCAATGTGTCTGAAGTGACCCTCAGGGGTTTGCTCCGTCTCATCGATGGTCTGCTCAGTCAACTCGGGTACGTATCTGAGCAATGAGCCAACGTCTCGGTGGCAACCTTGATGAATCGGACACCGGTCCTTTGATTCATGGGCTTCAAAGCAAAGGCACAAAAGCACAAGGCCAACTCTGGCGAAAGCGTCGATAAGACCAGCAAAAAAACCACCGTAGAAGGGGAGATCCCCTGTGGAGTCAACACCTGTGAAAAGTTTGCAGACAAAAGTTTTGGTGGCCGTTCCCTTTCAATCGACAACGCAGTCGATGTGTGGGGCGACAGTGGTTACACTCAACGAAAAGGCCGAGTCCGTGTGTGCAAGTCCTGCTACCGTAAGTGGAAGAAGGACAGCAAGGCAGAAGAATCGTATTGACGTTCACTTTCAGTTTCACCTGATGGGTGTGCGAAAAGAAAGACTACCCCCGGCTCTGCTTAACGGTGTATGAACAACAGAGTCGTTGTCCGAAGTCTTGTCACACCCGAAGGATGCCTTGTCGCAATGGACGACGGTATGATCCAATGGCGACCAACCCATGGCACCAACAGAAGAGCCAAACTCGATGCGATCGCAACGGTCATGCTCGTGCTCAAAGGCCCTTCCTCTCGCATTGAGACTGCAGTCATTGGTGATTCCAATGGTGGTGTCACCCTGCTTTCCCTCCCAAACTTGGATCTGGTCGATAAGTTCAGCATCGAAGGAGGCATCGTCCGCTCCATGTGCACCGTATCAGCGAGTGAAACTTCATTTCTCGCCGCCACCCAAGGTGGGCAAGTGTGGATGGTTGGAGCGCATGTGCCTAACCGACGGATCAAATTGTTCACGCATGATGGACCGATTACAAGCATGCGTTTGCATCAACACACCATCCACATCCAAAGCGGCTGGCATCGGGCCAATTATTCGATGGATGGCAATCAAACCACCCGCTTCGATGGCATGAAACCGTTTGAAGAGAAAGCTCAGCGAAGAGCCAATCGACGGGCTAAAATCATGGAGTCGGAGCAACGACGAAGCAATCAACCACAACCGCTGATGCTCGATCTGCCTGCGGTTGCTTAGACGCTTTCTTTTTCTTCCAGCGGCCATGGTGGATGGGAACTGTACCAAACAGCAGTCGGCGTAGGTCGCCCCCACGAAACAGGTGTTGCTCCGTTCCTTTGTTCGCATTCTCGCAAAAACTTGACGTGACGGTCCAAAACCTCAGCCACATGAGTTTTACCACGAATGGCTGGACCTTGCAGGGGAACGATAGCTGAAGGTTGACGTCGCTTGACATGCTCCAGACTTTCAATCAAGTCTGGTAAACATCCCCCTGGTAAATCCCAACGGGCTGGCCGATCTGCCCGTGGAAGCAAACAACCCACAACCATCATGTTCTGTTCTTTGATCCAATAGCCCATACCATCCGGTGAACAACCCGGTAAGTGCATCGCTTCCACTTGCCCATCACCCAATGCGAAAACCTCCCCGTCTGTGCTCGCTTCGGTTTGCAGCGAGGGCATATCGGAATCATATCGGTTCGCCCAAGTGGTGAAAAAGTCACCCGTCTCGAGGGCCGCTTGACCCTCCTCATGAATGTGAACTGGACAATCGCCGAACATCTCTGAAAGATGCTTGGCGCCACCTGAGCAAGGGTAACGCTTGCTGGTGAGCAAGATTCGATCGAGGGTCTGGTCCTCCCCAATCACACCTTTGACACGTTCGACTTGGAGACTCTGGTACCAGGACGTCCCCGCATTGATGAGCAGGGACCCTGCGGCACCTGTCACAACCACCACGTTTGAATCGTGGTGAATCCCCGGGAGGCGCAAGACACGCATACCCGCTCCTAACGGCGGAGGGCTTTGAACACTGCTCAATGAGGAGGTCATTGGGACCGAGGACAACTAAAAGGGTGCACTGTCCCACATTGAAGGATTCGGTTGTGATTAAATAGGGGGAGTGAGTCGCTTGGGCATGGCACGATTCCCGGAAGCAGAAGCTCGCTTGCTCCACCGCAAGATTTGCATGCGCTGTAACGCACGCAACGCTGTTCGTGCCGCACGCTGCCGTAAGTGCAGCTACAAGGGCCTTCGGGCTAAGAACATCGAGCGCAAAGGCGCTTGATTTAACTTCATTCTCAACGTCGTTTGGTTTGTTCACAAACCCAACCACGGCATGATCAACATCATCGGATCACCAAGCAACACAAGCGGTGCAATCGCTGGGAACAAGAACACCAACAAAGGTAATTTTGAACTGACCCACACCTGGTCCACGCCTGCATCTTCAAGCACATCAAGTGAAGCCTGGAGGGCTTCTTGCGTTGGTGTCGTGCGAGGCGCTCTTGTGCGATGATGTGCCTGTGTGGTACCATCTGGTAAATCGATGAGGGTGGTCAAAAGCCAAACATGCCGGTTGAGAACTTCACCTCGGTCGATTTTTGATGCATGCCACGCCAATCGTAAATCTCCAAGGCTCGTAACGTTCCCCGCTGATAGGTTCTTGGCCAAAAGAAGGAAAGGAATCAGCAAGAAACTCAGGCCACCCCACATCAAGAGAGCGAGGCTTGGCGGCAGAGCGACCAGTGCGGACGAAGTAGCTGAGGAAAACAAAAGTGGCACGGTTGTCCAATCTGGAATCAAAAGAGCGACCCACATCAAAGCCTTGGCATCAGCACCGCCATGGAGCAAGCGCAATCTCCAAGCAACATCCACAACGAGAATGACAAACAAGACCGATAAGGTTCGCCACCAAAGGGCACCCAACGTAGCATCACCGGCAATCATTACATCCAGTGGGCTGGTCGATTGATATCGAATCGCACCCATGATCAAGCCTATTGCACTGATAAGGTACCAAAATGACACGGTGAGGTCCATCCTTGAGCCTCGGCGGAGGTCTTGCCAAGAAGGGCGACCAAGGACAGCGCCGCTGGCGTAGGCGACAACCGCTGATGCTGTGAGATAGATTGTGAAATCCGCACCTTGGTTCATCAAATCTAAGGCCCATAGGAAAAGAGCTGGTTTCACCCACACAAGCCAGTGTTCATTGTTGACTCGACGCTCTTTGTGGTCCATCCAAGCAGCCCAACCCATACCGAGGGTGAGGGCAAAGATACGCGACCACCCAAGAAGGTCCGTCTCGCTGATGTCCATGATGTGCGGGGTGCGGCAATCAACTTAAAGACGGCCTACACACAGCAACAGGTAGCGACCAAAGGGGCTGTAATTATGGATATCGAATCTCGTCTTCTACAAGTGGCCACCGTCATCACTCAACTTGATGACCCAAAGGTACCACGGAACATCCGCCGTCAAGCAAAGGAAGCCTGTGAAAACTGGTTGCTGAACAAAGCCAAGAAAATCGATGTCCGTATCGCAATGGCTCAATCAAAACTCGAAGAACTCTACGAAGATCCAAACATTCCTCCAGAATTCGGCACCTTGATTTTGATGATCAACACCGAATTGGAAAAGATTCTAACAGAAGTTCTGTGATCACTCTTCTTCTTCAATCGCCTTCAAAAGGCGGTTTAAGAGTGGACGAATTGATTTGTCTATCTTGCCTTGATGCAACGATGTTGTTACTTCTGCTGCAAGTTCTTGGTTGTGACGCAATTCGTCCGCCATCCCTCCGATGAGGTCCAATTGGTCGTCCGTAATTCGGTTTCGGCGAAGGACCCGCTCGATCGCAACACGTCCGGAAATCAGTTTGATTTCACGGTTCGAATACCCGAGCACTTCTTGCAATTGCGTGAGTGACTGGCTTTCAAAAGAAGACAAACGGCCATCTTTCATTGCTTCGATCCATGCTTCATCAATGGAAGGAGCACGTTCTGAAAGGAGAATCGAAATTGGGCGGGTCGCTTCAATATTTTCGAGCACGATTTTGATGATCACCGCAAAGGGTACTGCCAAAATCATGCCAAGAATCCCCCATCCAGCAAAAGAGATGGCAGTCACGAGAAGCAGAACCACAGGTGACAAATCGAGGGCTCGACCAGCCCAACGTGTTTCGATGATTTGACCCCAAACTTGTTGATTGGTCAAAAGTAAGAGAATTAACAACGTGAGTTGCGCTGGATCAAGCAGAATCAAACCAAGAACAATCGGTGGCAAGGTCGCAATCAGAGATCCAATGTACGGGACATAATTGAGGAGGAACGTCAACAAAGCCCAAGTAAACCACAAATCAATACCAAAGAAGAGCATCACCATTCCTGCACAAAAGGCTGTTCCGAACCCAACACCGGTTTTCACGACAATGTAGGTGTTGACGCTTGCTTCAATCTTAGCGCGAATAATTTGGACTTTTTCGCTGGCACCGCCTGGCCAGGCACGTTCGATCCGACCGGGAAGCAAACTTGCTTCGAAAATGATGAAAATCAAAAAGAACATCACGGTGACACTGGTCACAAGTACAGAACCAACGCCAGCAAGCATTCCGACCGCTGCATCTGAAATCTTTTGATCGTTTTCGAGCACACCCCATGAGGCTAAATCTTCAACCAATGTATTGTTTAGTGCTGCTTCATCTTCAAACGCTGCAGAAACGATAGGCATGGCTTTGATGTCATGCCAACGATCGTCGAGCAAACCGTTGTATTCTTCCATTTTAGCCTCGTCATCGACGACCTCAGCCGCTTGCTGATAGGCGAAAAAGGCTGCAGAAGAGACCACTAAAAGCGTGAACAAAACCATCGTCAGATAGGAAAGAATAACTGGAAAACCATTCATGGAAAGGTAGTCAGAACCAGGTTTGAGGACGAAGTAAATAGCGAGTGCAACGAAGAATGGTTGCAGCACTCCCTTGAGAACAATCAACCATAAAACGGCCAAGGTGATGATGATCAACACATGAGCAAATGTGGACACTCTGCGGTTAAACCGGCCGGAGTCCCATGCTGTGTTTGCGTGTTCCATAGCGTTGCGGCCCCTACAAACCACTTGAAGATAATCCAGTTTACTCGGATTCTGCAAGGTTTTTCTGGTGATTCAAGTCGCTATCGTCCGGAAGTGGGGGCAAACGAAGGGACAGCAGAGCCGCACAGATCATCAAGAATCCGCACAAATGGAACGCAGTGTGGTAATCAAGAGGCCATTCCCTCGCATCGGTGAAAACCCATACGAAGCCACCGGTGAGTGGCCCCATGATGCGAGCAAGAGCACCGACTGATTCCTGAGCACCCATCACCACGCCTAATTCGTACCCTTCTGCTTTGGCAATGCGGGTCAGGAAAGAGGACGAAGAAGGTTGGAATAAGCCGTTACCGATGGAGATGAGGCCTCCGGCGATGAGGATGTGAATCCAGCGTTGTTCAAATTGCGTGTAAGGAATCAAGACAAGTCCAACTCCCGTTATTAAAATTGCAATCGGAATCAGTCGTCGGGTGCCGAACCTTCGACTAAGAGGTCCGATGAGGAAGCCTTGAGTCAAGATTCCAGTGATGCCAATCATTGCGAACACACGGCCATTCTCAGCCTCGGAAAACGACAAACCGCCATCGGCAGGAGACATCTGCGTGTAGAGAATGAACACAGCATGCATGATTGTGAAACCAAATATGAACAACATCGAGACCCAAATTACGACGGATACATTACCTGAACGAAGCATGGAACCCGTGCTTTTCAGGGTGCCAACCATACCTGCAGCCCAAGATTTTTGCTGGCTTTGGTTGCGATGTTCGGGGGGCAATGACTCGGGAAGGTTTCGAATGGCCACAAGCAAGGAAAGAACGGAAAGAAGGCTGGCGACTGCACATGGAAGCAAGTATGGATTGGTGTCGAAGATGGTTCCTTCAAACAGCGCCCATCGACTTGCTGGATCGGATAATTCGCCACCAATGAAGGGTCCGAATGTGAATCCAAGGCCAAATGCAGCCCCAATCAAGCCCATACGAGTCGCCAGTTGTTGAGGGGTGCTCACATCGCCAATGTAGGCTCGGGCTACTGCTAGATTACCATTGAACACACCTGCGAGAAACCGGGCGAGCAGGGCTAAAACGAGGGTGTTGGCCAGGCCAAACATGGTGAAGAACACGGTGTTTCCAACCAGTCCAACCATCAACACTGGGCGACGCCCAATGCGGTCTGAAAGGGAGCCCCAGAAGGGTGAAAAGAGAAATTGTGCCGCCGAGTAAGAGGTCATCAAGACCCCAACCCAAATCCCGATGTTTGCCTCTTGGTTCGCAGGTGTGAGATCCTCGACCAAGTACGTCAGAAAAGGAATCACAATTCCGAAACCAATCATGTCGATAACGGTGACAAGAAAGAGGACAAGAAGGGCACCTTTGCTCGCATCAACAACAGGCGCAGAGCGTTTCGTTGAGGTGTCCATGCGACTGCCAACCACACGGCCTTCTTGTACCCAACGGGGCATCAGCGTTCGGATGAGCTCTGAATGGAAGCCACTCAAGCCGACTGAACTTTGCTAGGCAAGGGTGTAAGCCGATCGATGACAGCACCGAGGCGTTCGACCAGGCTTTCCTTGCCAGCGTGCTTGATGAGTGCGATTTCCATCACTTCATCGAGCGTGTCGACAGGTAGAACTTCAATCATTGATTCATACTTCGTATCGAGAAGAACATCTTGCATGTTCGCACGAGGAACCACGACGGTCTTGATGCCTGAGCGTGCTGCTGCCTCGATCTTCGCAGTGACTCCACCGATTGGGAGCACTTCGCCTCGCACTGAAAGCGAGCCAGTCATGGCAAGGTCTTGACGAATTGGAATGCTTTCAAGCGCGGAAATGACCGCGGTGGCAATGGTGATCGAGGCGGAATCGCCATCGACACCATGCGTGTCAACAAATTGAATGTGGATGTCATAATCAGAAATGTTCTTGCCGGTGAGTTTCTTGATGACAGCGCTTACGTTTGTGACGCTCTCTTTTGCCAAATCAGAAAGTCCACCAGTGGCGTGAATCTTACCGCCACCACCAAGTGAGGGGGTAACAAGGGCTTCCACTGGGAGCATGATTCCACTAAAGTCAGAGAGACCGGAATTCGCACCGAGGACAGCCAAACCATTGACCCGACCAATGCGTTCTCCAGAGTTCACGACCAGGGAGTAGTCTTGGCGGCGTTCAATCATACGATCTGCAACTTGTTGTTCAAGTGGCTTCGCAATGTTTCGAGCACCGAGCACGTGGGCGGCGGTGGTGAGCGTTGCTCCTTCTTCCATCGCAAGGTCGCCCGCAATTCTGACAAGTCCACCGAGTTCACGGAGGCGCAGAGAGAGTTTTCCTCGACGTCCAGCTCGTCGTTGTGCTTCTCGCAAAACAATAGCGACTGCACTCTTATCAAAGTGAGGTATTTCACGGCTTGTGCCCATGTCACGTAGGACTTCTTGGGCGATGAACCGAATCAAGCGACGGCGGTTTCGAGCGGTGTCTGGCATTTCAGAATTGACATAGACTTCGTAACCATAACCACGGATACGGCTGCGCAGTGCTGGGTGCATGCCTTGGATCGCATCGAGGTTTCCTGCTGCAATGAGAATGAAGTCACAAGGGACAGGTTCGGTCTTGGTGAGTGCACCAGAAGATCGTTCTGAGCGTCCAGATATTGGGAAGGCTCGCTCTTGCATGGCTGTCAGCAGAGCTTGCTGCTCTTCGAGCCTCAAGAGGTTCACTTCATCGATGTAAAGCACACCTTTGTGGGCGCGGTGAATTGCACCGGGCTCCACTCGATCGTGGGCTGGGGTTTCCATACCACCAGATTGGAAGGGGTCGTGTCGAACATCGCCAAGGAGGGAACCTGAAAGGGTGGCTGTAGCGTCAACGAATGGAGGAAGTTCGGAACTCTCGTGCTTGACCAAGACCTTTGGAATACGACTCTCGTCGCCCGAACTCAATCGACCACGGATGAACATGTAACCAAACATGAGGAGGAAACCACCGAAGAGAAGGGTGATGATATCACCGGATTGAAGGGTAGCGATCAGCAAGAGGAAACCCACGGCTGCAAAAGCAATGAGAAGCATTTTCTGTGAACGTTCCCGCTGGGTGCGATTGGATTCTTTTTGTAACTTGACGATTCTGGCGCCTCGACCGGCTGGAACTGAGCGGACACGAGGTTCATTTTCATCGTCCTCGTTTGGATAGACCAGCAGGTCCTCCAATGCGTCCTTTGGAAGAAGATCGGTCATCGAGCGAGCCAGCATTGATTTTCCAGTCCCTGGGTCGCCGATCATCAGCATGTGGCGTCGCTGTTCGGCAGCTTTCCGAATGACAACTGACCCTGCTTCTTGACCAATCACTTGGTCAACGAGCCGGTCAGGGATTGGAACGTCTTCTGTGGAGTCAAAGGAAACGGACTTGATCCAATCCTCGACGCTTTCAGTCACAACCTCATCTGCTTCGACCGAGGGCTCAGGTGACCAAACAGTCACGAGGGTGGTGTCCTCTTCGGGGACCACTTGCTCAATGGCGACAGGGCCGTCACCGGCCGCTTCGACATGTGCATCAGCGCTTTCAGTGTCTTCGGTCACAATGTATCCTCCACGCTACTCCCCTTTATGGGTTTACAATCCACCACATATCAAGTTGTGATGGAAGTCGTTGGCTCAGTTTTGGTCATCAAGGTACTGTTGGCCATAGTAAGCCCACTGTTCCATGGTCCATCCAGCAGGCAAACCTGTTGCAGGCAATTGTGGACCTGCTGCGACTTGCTGAGGAATGACTGGTGCTGGTGCCTGGAAAATTTCCTGTGCGCCACCGTACATGGAATTCGCGACCATATCGTTTGCAGGCACGGTTCCTGTGTTCCAATTCTCAACGACATCTTCTTTCTTGCCACGGGTCATCAGGAGTCCGATCAAGAGAGCGATGATGACGCCAATAACAGCGAAGCCAATGGTCTCAATCGGAAGCCCCTCTGTAAGTTCAGAGGTGGCTCCTGAAGCGCTGTCTGATTGACATTCAGCGCGGGGGTCGTTGCAAGCTGCATCGAGTTGTGTTTCAATCGTTGCAAGATCGGCTTCCAATTCCGTTGTGTCGCCAGTTGATCCGGCGATGGTTTCTTCAATGGATGATTTCGTTGTTGTCAAGTCAGCAAGGTAAGTGAAGAAGGTCATTTCATCCATCTCAGCAGGTGTTGGTGCTGTTTCAGTGATTCTCCACTTCAACTTCGTGAGCGTCTTGTAATCCTCACCTTGATCGTCAGTAGCAAGAACTTCCAGTTCGTAATAATCTCGGTCTCGAGATCCATCTTCACGAGCAGATTGACCTTCGAAGACAAGCGATGCCATTTCGAGTTGGTTGACCCATCCTTCAGAGGATTTGCTGACATCGAGTTCGTAGGAAAGCAAACCGTCACAGGTGCCAGTCAAATCATTGCAAACGTTCCATGTCACTGAAATGTAGGTGAAGACTGGAGCGCCATCCATGAGGGTCATCGTCATGGTTGGAGTTTGACCGATGTAGGTGTTGCTCATGTCTGCGAAGATTTGACCGTCGCCGTTGCTTTCAGTTGAAAGTGTCAAGGGCAGAGCATCATAGACATTGATGTCCATTGTGTAGCTCGATGTATCGTACTTGTCCATCACTTCGAGGGTCACGGTTTGTGAACCAACTTGCTCAAATTGAAGAGTCAAGAGTCCGGTGAGGAGGTTGTAGCGTGCTGATCCTGCTTCTGACGGTGTGACGGTCAAGAAGGCTTCAGCAGCTGGGTTATCGATGTCTGTAATTCGGCTGACAATATCGATGACCATTTGCTCATTGCGCTTGATTTGAATCGTTTCGATGTTCTCCATGTCAATTCGAGGAGCGTCATTCGCAGGATTGATCTGAACCAACATTGTTTGTTCCGAAATTTGCTCACCATCGCTGGCTCGTAGGGTCACGATTGCTTGCCCATTGACATCGTCATCTGTGGCCTCGAATCCAAGAACATAGCCTTCAAGTGTGAAGACAATCAAATCTGGGTTGGTGCTGCTGACCATTGAAACTGCGAGGGTGTCTGCAGCCACGCTTTGTCCAGTATCATCTGTGTCGGAGAGGAATGGTAGGAGATTAATAATATCGTTTCCACCTTCTTCGATGGTTTGGGTTGGGAGTCCTTCCCAGCGTGGTTGACCATTTTCAAGGACATTGAAAAGAAGGGTACCGTATGGAAGTTCACCGGACTCAGAGTAGTCGCCACCGTCGTCAACACGAATTTCCATACCTTGTTGGTTAAGCGGGCAACCGTTGATTTCGTCCCAAGCAAAATTGACTTCAAGTTCAGCAGTTGCAGGATACCATGCCACAAAGGATGGGCTTTCCGAAGTGATCACGAGATCGGCCAAGGCTGTTTCAGGGTCTGAAACATGCCCGGTCATATCGACCTTGGTGGTGACGTCGCAAAGGACTGACGGAATTGGCTCAGCAACGACTGATGGAAGCCCGTTAGCGAGTTTGAACCCGTCCGTACCTGCTGTGACCATCCAGCCGCTGGTTTGGCCTCGTGAATCCACGGTTTGAGAGCGGATGTCATACCAGCCAGCAGACATGTCGACGGTTGGACTGATGACGTATTCTCGACCTTCATTACTGGTCGAGCCTGGATAGAGAATTGTTTCACCGCCAGAAACGGAGACATTGGACCATTGATTGAGCCCAGTCGGAGAGACTTCGATGTTGAAGCTCAGTGTGTCGATGGTATCGACGTTGTCGTCTGCATCACCTTTCGCCAAAATGGTGAACTGTGTGCCACGAGAAATGACATTGCCACCCTCGACTTGTGCCTTCTTAGCCAAAGGAGGTCGATCATGGTCAAGTTCTGTCAAGGCCACATTGTTGGCACTTTGAGTCTCATCGACCAAACCGGTCAAACGAACACCAAATGTGGTCTTCCAACCGTTGCTTGGTAGCGAGGAGGTGTCAAAGGTCACTTCAGCAGTTTGCGAAGAGCCCATGACGATGTTGTTCAAAGACACGGTTTGGATCGGGACTTCGTTCACGCCATTCTTGTAAAAGAACTCAATATCGCCGCCTGCGGAGTAATCGAGGTCACCAACGTTGCTGATGATTGAATTAAGCGTGATCGTATCGCCGATCATATAGGAAGAACTGCCTGCCGGATTGGTTGCGCTGAGCGCACCAGGTGTAAGGTCCATCTTGGGCCCCATTGTCGAGTCAATGGCGTGGTAAACGTGTGCTGATGAACCACCGACTGAGACGCTGTTTCCAGCCATAAGAACGCCGACAACGATTGCCTTGTTGATGCCACCTGGCACCACTGAGGAAGGAACGCTCGACCATGTTACGGATTGAGAAGAGGATGTTGGTGTGACGCTAGCAAAGGAAGTTCCAGTGCCTGAGCCCTTTGCTTTGTAGGTGTCACCGTCGTTCAACCATGCCATCCAGCAGTTGTAGCCGTGAGGGATACCGGATGAATAGGTGTAACCTGTGCAATCCTTATCCACGAGCGCAGCGTAAAGTTTCATGTTGCTTGCAGGAGAAGCGGATCCGGAGTATCGGTAGGAGATGTCGATGTCATAGGTACCACCGCTTTGAGAGATGGATGCTGACATGCCGTAGTCATTGGTTGTTGGTGCCATACCGCCGCCACTTGAAAACTCAGTATCGTATGTATCATAATTTGCTGAAGCACCAACTACCTCATGGTCTGTGCGGTCACCGAAATGTGCTTTAGGTGCTCCACCAGTGGACCAAGCCCAGTTGTAAGGGGCAACTGCGCCAGCTCGTGCAGTTTCGGTGTCTCCATAGGATGCAGACATGTAGGTGACGTAAACATACTCGTCAGGGTGATTTCCTTTGATGGCGTGGTGCGCATCAGAGCCACCGCCGGTTTTGGAACAATGGCCGCAGTTATCTGAAGAGATGTATTGTCCGAACACGACGTGCCCGGGGCTTGTTGCTGAACTTGCCTGCTGTGTCACAGGTTCTTCGCCAAGGGTATTTTCATTCATTGCAGGGTTCATTTCTGCGGTAAATCCCGTCAGAACACTTCCAACGAAAATTGTCACAATGGCGAGGGCGAGAAGGCGAGCGGGCATCTTCATGTTTTTTGTCAGAACCCGGTCGGTATTAAAACCAACCCCTTTCATGTGAGTTGGCAATCCACCATCATAGGCAGACTGCATCGTATTTGCCAATAAAATCAGAAGCATCGATGAAGTCATTATTCCCTTGGTCTTGGCCTCGCTGGCCACGAAGGATTGAAGCCGAACATCGATTGGCCCCCCTATGGACAACGAGTCGTGGGCTGTTTTGGTTGAACCAGAGGGTAAAGTTCACGTGGTCGAAATGACGCCAGGTGTTCGGAAAATCAAGGGACTCGGTGTCTTTGACCCCGTTGAAACGATTGGCGACACACCCTATGGATCGCCAGTCACCGTTGGCCAAAAGAACCTGACTCGAATGCCTCCTCGTCTCCCTGAATTATCAAAAGGTATGCTCCGTCGTGCACAGACAATCAGCGCAAAGGATGCGGGATACTTCATCGCTCGTTTGGGCATCGGAGCGGGTGATCGAATTCTCGAAGCTGGACTCGGCAGCGCAGGCCTTTCGATGCACATTGCACACACTCTTGGGCAAACCGGAATTCACGTGACGGTTGAGCCACGCTCGGAACATGCAGAAGTGGGTCTGAAAAACATGATACGAGCCAAGGAAAGTTGGCCTGTGTTCCCCGAACACCACCACATCGAAGGCGCCATCGAAGACGTCATGGGGCAAGTGGCTGAACATGTTCAGGCCTTTGATGGAATCATCCTCGATCTACCTCAACATCCAACCGCCATTGAAGCGGTTGCACCAATGCTTGCTGTCGGTGGAAGAATTGCTTGCTATTGCCCAGTCACAAGCCAAGTTGAAGCAGCCTGGGAATCCTGTGAGGCCGCTGGCCTCGAGGTCGAATGGGCTGGTGAATTGATGGAGCGTCAGTGGGGCAAAGCATCCAAAGGCGGTATGCGACCAGTTAACGGACCTTTTGGCCACACAGCGTTCTTGTTGATCGCTCAACGTACTTCGGCTGAATGATGTTCATTCGATGACTCGAATCATCGTTTGACACTTAGGGCATGTGAATCTGAACGGCGGTTCGCTGCTTCGTGGGACACCAAGTCGTGCTTCGCATGAAGGGCAGTTGACTTTGCCACCATCCATTCTGCACTCATTGTAGCCAAGATCGGATTCATCGTCCTTGTCTTCCGACAACACTTCTTCAGTCGCTTCTGAATCTTCTTCATCTGCCTCGGAACCAGAACGGCGCACATACAGCACAAGAGCAAGCAAGAGTGCAAAGCCCCATCCACCAAACAGTGCATTGAGCGTTGCGGATTGATCAAGTTGGAAACCAAGGGGCAGGGTGACTCCTTGAGGCGGTTCAGCAGGCCCCGCAATCGTCACTGTAAACTCAGGGGATTGGCTTGAGGCAGTGGTCGATGTGGCGTCGATGGTGAACGTGGCCTTGATGAACAGGTCTGCAACTTCTTTGGCTTGAACATCCGAGGTAAGGGTCAATTCAAAGTCAACGGTGGCGAAAGGCGCCAACAGGAATGAGGTGGTGGATTCGTTGTCGATGTAACGTGACCATTGTGCAATCAACATTGCCGAGCCGTCGCCACCGTAATCGATGACACCGCTTACCTGAGTGTTCGCTAGGTTCGTCACCGTGACCACAAGGGTCGTACCACCCGAATATGGCACGCTGTAGGATTCAGTGTTTGTGGTAATTGCGAGGATGTTATCAGCGTCCCAAGAGGGTTCGACAGTGTAGATCTCGGTGTAACTTTGGACAAACTCAGAACGGGCTGAACTCGTGACTCGGAACTTCAATTCCCCAAGCCCTGATTGAGCATCTTCGTTGATGATGCACGACCAAGCAACGGCTGACGAGGAGGCACCTGCCTCAAGATTGAGCAACACGGTAACGCCACAATCCATGCCAACGGTGGTGAGCAAGAGTTGGTCCATGCCTGTTCCAGTGTTCTGGACGACAACCGTACCACGAATGCTTTCTCCTGGTTGAGCTTGATCGTCATCTGCAATCACTGTGATTTCTGCACCAGCTACCTGTGGACGAACTGTTATGTTGCGGTGGTCTTCAACGCTGCCATCGTTGCCCGATGAAGCACGTAGTGCAACGGTCACGCCGTTAAGCGGCGCACCTGTAGCAAGTTCACGTACCGTCAGAACCACTGTGGAAGTTGCGCCTGCTTCAATCGAAAGCGATGTGGTGGAAAGGCTGTAGGAAAACCAATCCGTATTGCCAGTGTCCACGATGTTGAATTGGATGATATCAGTCGCTGTCCCGTAGTTCGTGACATCAAACATCACTGAAGCGTTGTTGGAAGGACCTGCGACCACTGCATCGTTTGCGCTTGTGATAAGCACTGCAAACCGATCTTGAATTTGTAAATCGATGCTTTGTGTTGCTGTTGCCCCAGAACCACCAAACCCGAAGGTGATCGGATGGGTGGCTGGTTGTGCATTGTTGGCAAGGCTGAGGTTGAGATACACCTCAACTGAGGCGCCGACTTCCAACATCATTGATGTTTGGCTGATTTCGGCTTGGACAGAAGCAGGGAGACCTGAAAGAGAGGCAACGACGGAGACATTGCCAGTTCCCGTGTTGACCAAGGTGAACATGGTTGAGATATCGCCACCAGGCTGGACTAAGATTCGACCATCCAGTGGACCGGTCAGTTCAATCATCGTGGTCGGAAGAACTTCAACACCAATCGATGCTGTTGCCGTCACTCCACCCCTGACAACTTCAAAGGATTGAGCGAAGAAGCCAACGACGTCAGGCTGCGCCATGGTTTCGAGGCTCCAAACCCCAATGTCGCCTGCAGCAACAAGAACTTCGCTTGTAGAAGTGAGTTGGGTTGAGAGGTTTGAATGCCCAAGGATTTGTAAAACAAAGGTTCGCTCTTCACTGCCGTTGTTTGTCAAATGGACCTCATAGACCGTTGCTGTACCGGGTGTGACCTCGATTGAGGCAACTGAACTGTCCAAGTCAAACGCAAGGAGTTCATCCACTTGGAGGGTGAATGTTGCACCTTCAGAGAAACCACCGAGATCTTCTGGGGTTGAACCGCTGAGGTGGAAGTCGCATGAATCCGCTGTGGTTGCTGTCGATTCAACATCGACTTGAATCGGCAAATCGATCACAGCGTTCGGTGCGAAGTCCAAAGTGGACGCACTCGGGAGTGCGAAGGTGCACGGACCACCAACCGTCGTCAAATCCCACTCATAGTCGACCTGAGCGTTTCCAGTGTTGGTGACCTGGACGGTAGTGTTGACAGTTGTCCCGGGAATGAAGGCCGCCTCTTGGTCGAGGAAGACCATGCTGAGGTTGTGCTCCTCATCCACATGAATCACAATCAGGGTTGAGGTGCTGAGGTTGCCTTGAGTCGAGGCAACAAATAAGCGGAACCCGTAGTAATCGGGAACAACATCTGCTGGAACTGTTACTTCGAGCGTTGCTTGCTGTGATGAACCAGGGTTCATGTTGTCGAATTGATCATCAGCCCAGTGTACATTCCAGCCAGCTGGAATTCCGCCACCGAGCCCGCGTGATGAGGAAGTGGCCGTGATGCTTGGCGACCATGGGTAGTCGAGTTGGGAAGTTTCGTTGAACACCGTCGCTGCGGCAGCTTGCTGCAACTGCAGTTTGATGGTGCTGCTGAGAGCAACTGTGTCGTTTGAACCGACTGGAGAGGTGCCCGTCATTGTCGCATGCAAAACACAAGCGGCAAGATAACTACCAGCCAAGGAAGGGTGGCTGCCATCGCTGTCATAGAGATCGTAAAACAAGTTTCCACTCAAGGAAGCATTGACGCCACCAGCCATCACATCATCGTGGATGTGTTTGAAGGCAAGTCCAACTGGTGCAACCCAAACGGTAGCGCCAGTCGCCGTCATGTTGGATTGGTAGTCGAGGTAGCCGGAAGTCAAGCGTTCCTGCATAACGGTGAAATTCGAGTAAAGCGTTGGATTCAATGCGTCGCCATTGCGTCGTCCCCAAGTCATGAACAGCACAGATTCAGATCCTTCATCATCAATGGCTTGGGCGAGGTGAACCGCACCATCTTTGCTGGCAATCCAAGACGAAGTGGTCCGATTGAAACCTGGCACTTGGCTTTGATCTTGTAAGACAACATAGTCCCAGTCGATGCTGGAATCTCGAAGCGTGGTGTTCGAAACATGCCCGGAGGTGTTGACATCATCCCAATGCTGGGCAAGGCGCCGTCCACCCGGTGTGATTGCATCAGCGTTGAGCACACCCATTGATTCAAGCAGAGCGTTGAGGTTGTTGGACGAAGTGTAACTGTTGCCGTACATCATCACGTTCGAGAGCGAGGTTGTGTTGTTGCCGCCGGTG
>JAPKCS010000013.1 GCA_028822845.1 Candidatus Poseidoniaceae archaeon
GGACACTGATGGGGACACCTACAGCGACCCCGATCTAACCGGAACCAACGGTCCAGTATGGTGGGTTTCTGACGGCGCTGATGCTTTCATGAACGACGCTGATCAATGGATTGACACCGATGGCGATAGCTATGGCGATAACCCGCCACCTGCGAACGAAGGCGACAGTTGCCCGACCGTCTCAGGTACCTCGAGCCAAGACCGTAAGGGATGCAGTGACACCGATAACGATGGTTATTCCAACCCTGACTCAACTTGGACTGCTGCTCTTAACGGCGCAGATGCCTTCCCTAATGACACCACGCAATGGGTTGATTCCGACCAAGACGGCTATGGTGACAACGCCAGCGGTAACAGCGCTGATGACTGCCCGTCAATTTCTGGAACTTCATCCGGCAATGGGCGCTTAGGTTGCACCGATACCGATGGCGATGGTTATGCTGACGTATCCTCGGGCTACACCATCGCGGATGGCGCAGACGCCTTCCGCTTCGATTGGACCCAGTGGCAGGACACAGACAACGATGGCTATGGTGACAACGCAACTGGGAATCAATCCGACAACTGCCCGATCACTATAGGCACATCGTCGCGAGACCGCTTCGGGTGCATTGACACCGACGCTGACGGCTCATCTGATGAAGACCTGACCGGCACCAACGGACCGACCTGGTCCATTGCCAATGGCGCAGATGTTTGGCCTTTAGACTCGACACAATGGGCCGATCAAGACGCTGATGGCTATGGTGACAACCCCTTGGGAACCACACCAGACTCTTGCGTCACCGTCGTAGGAACATCAAACATTGACCGCTATGGTTGCTTGGACACTGATGGCGACAATTACTCTGATGCCGATTCTGGATGGACCTTCGCCGATGGTGCCGATCGATTCTCGAGCGACCCCCTACGATGGTCTGATATTGACAGCGACGGCGTTGCGGATCAAATCGATGATGCTTGCATCGTCATGACGGCTTTGCCTTCCTCGACCATCGACCGCATTGGCTGCCCCGACACCGATGGCGATGGGTATTCTGATCCTGATGCCAGCTGGACGGTTGCCAATGGCTCTGATGCATTCAAAACCGACCCAACACAATGGGCCGATCAAGATGGAGACGGCTATGGTGATAACGCAACTGGACTCCTTGCCGATGACTGTCCAACAGTTGTCGGAAACTCTTGGCAAAACAACACCCTTGGATGTTATGATTCCGACCAAGATGGTTGGGCAAACATCGAGGATACTCATCCTGATGACAACACACAATGGGCGGACATCGATGGTGATGGCTATGGAGACAACCTTGGTGGTACCACACCTGACGCATGCCCGGGCGTCGTAGGCAATTCAACCAATGGAAACAGATTCGGATGCCTTGACACCGATGGTGACGGATGGGGCGACAACAATGATGCCTTCCCCTACCTCGCTGGTCAATGGCTCGATCAAGACGGAGATGGCTATGGCGACAACGCCACAGGACCTGAACCTGATTCGTGCCCCGGTGTACCTGGCAACTCGACCTTTGATCGGTTCGGTTGCGAGGATGGCGATGGCGATGGCATGTCCAACATGAGCGACGCCTTCCCTGACGACCCAACACGCACTCAGGATTCTGACGGCGACACGTTGGATGATTTGGAAGACAACTGTACGCTGGTTCCAGGAAATTCAACCATCGACCGTACAGGTTGCAGAGACACTGACGGTGACGGTTATTCCGATCCAACCGTCGCATCGGGCAACAGCATCAATTGGAACGAAAGCGATGGTGCTGACGCACTGCCGCTTGACCCAACACAATGGGAAGACCAAGATGGTGATGGCTATGGAGACAATCCAAACGGAACCCTCCCCGATGCGTGTCCAACCGAATATGGATCTTCAAACCTCGACCGATATGGTTGCCCTGACGGCGACAACGACGGGGCCTCTCAAGGCAACGATGCGTTCCCTGACGAACCAACTCAATGGGAAGACAGAGATGGAGACGGCTTTGGTGACAATCCAAACGGTACCTCGCCAGATGCTTGCCCCGATGTGGTTGGAACCTCATTCCTCGATCGTCATGGCTGCCCAGATGAAGACGCTGACGGTGCAAGCGATGTCAATGACCTATGGCTTGGCGATTCAACACAATGGTTTGACACAGACCTCGATGGCTATGGGGACAACCTCGCCGGTACCAACGGCGATGAATGCCCACTGTTGTTTGGCACCTCGAACCTAGGCGCGAGCAAAGGATGTGTTGATGGAGACCACGATGGTTACGCTGATGTTGAAGATGCCTTCCCCTCCGAATCCACTCAATGGACGGACCAAGACGGTGATGGCTGGGGCGACAATGAAACCGCTGGAGCCTTCAAACCAGATCACTGGCCAAACGACCCATCTCGAAACGCGGCTGAAGCAGATCTGACATGCACACCAATCTCACGTATTGATATCGTGGGTGGAGGATGGTTCAACTTCCAATGCACGGTGACAACCGAACTTGATCAAGTGACGGTTCGTGTCGAGTGGCAAGCCATCTCAGCGATCAGTGCGAGTTCGGAAATTCAAATCCTTACCTTCACCCCGACATCCGGTGGCACTCAAACCTTGACGTTTGATGGAGAGGTTCGCTATGCGGGCACCCATCAACTTACGTTGGTAGCGAAAGAACCTGGTTCCGAAGTGGGAATGGATTCTGTTTCCATTACATTGGAGGCTTGGGATTCGAGAATCATCATTGAAGACGACACCAGTGGAGACACTGGGCTCTTCTCTGCCATGCTGGAAAACCCAATCGTACAAGCTGCGCTTGGAGGCTTGGTCCTGTTCATCCTCATGGGTGCGCTGATCATTCGTGGCAGTGCAGGCAAGGAAAAAGAAGCCGAAGAGCGGCTGGAACGGGCAAGAGATTTGATCAGTCAAAGATTGGAACGAAGCACCAACACCGCCAATGATCCTCGCCGCGAAGCACTCGGCTTTACCGGCAGAGTCCCACCCCCTCCACCTGGAATGAAGTGAGTGCGGAAACAAGGCGACCGATTCCCTCAAAGGTGAGTGGCTTCTCGGACGGCTTACAACATCGTGCGGATATGGTGTAGTGGTAACATAGGAGGTTTCCAACCTCTTGTCGCGGGTTCGACTCCCGCTATCCGCACCTCCAATGCAACCACGCCTTCTCGTGCGTGCCTCCAAAAGGCCACATGCTGAACTTCATCCAAGACATGGGATGAAAATACTCATCAATTGTCCCGCACAGCAGCAAATGTGTGGACCGAAGAGCACCGTAATTGGCAGGGTGTAGATTACCGGCCACTTACGGATGGAAGCGCATTCCCTGAGGGATTCATGTGGGGAGTCGCCACAGCCTCTCATCAAATCGAAGGAGGCAACACCAACAATTGGTCGGTGTTTGAACCCCGGTCAAAAAGTCAGCAATTAAGCGGTGAAGCTTGCGACCATTGGAATCGAAGAAGTGAAGACATTGAGTTGATCCACAACCTCGGCGTCTCTCATTACAGGTTCTCCATCGAATGGTCAAGACTGGTCCCTGAACCAGGTGTGTGGGACGCTGATGCTGCTCAATGGTATTCTGATTTGGTCGATGAACTGCTGGCCAAAGGATTGCAGCCAATGGCAACCCTGCACCATTTCACCCAACCCGTGTGGTGGGAAGAACGCGGTGGTTTTGAACGGGAAGAAAACATTCAGGACTGGGTTGATTTCAGCACACGAATGTTTGCCCTTCTTAGCGATCGGGTCGAATGGTGGTGCACAATAAACGAACCTGCGGTGTTCACTACGATGGGGTATGTCCTGGGTGAGTTCCCTCCTGGCGTTCGCTCGTTCAAGCGCGCTCGGAATGTAGCCCTGAACATGATGCGGGCGCATGCTCGATGCTATCAGAGCCTCAAGGCCATGGACCGAGGAAAGCACTGCCAGATTGGCCTGGTCAAGAACATCAACCTCTTTGACCCATACCGTCGATGGAACCCCGTTCATTGGGGCCAAGCCCTCCTGTTGAATGGCATGTTCAACACGTGTTGGCTCAAAGGCATCCAGACCGGCCGATTCAAACCTCCATCTGCTTTACGTTCTCAAAAGGTTGAGGGCCTGAAGGGCAGCAGTGATTTTATTGGCGTCAATTACTACACGCATTTACTCGCCACACCGTTCATGCCAACCAAAGTGGAAATTGACCCACTGATTCGCCCATGGGAACAACGAACTGATTTCAGATACCCAATGTACGCCGAAGGACTTCGCCGTGCTTTGGACATGGTCAAAGGTCTGAACCTTCCAATCATCGTCACGGAATGCGGAGTGGCTGATGATGACGATGACATGCGCCCCGAACACGTTCGCCGCCACTTGCACATCACCGCTGAAGCCATCGCTGACGGCCTTGATGTGCGAGGGTTCTATCATTGGAGTTTGATGGATAATTTCGAATGGGCTGAGGGCTATGAACAACGCTTTGGACTCTACCATGTGGATTTCTCGACCCAAAAGCGGACGTTGAAAAACGGTGGAAAACAATTCGCTGACATCGCCAAAGCTCACCGTACGCCTCAAGTGGTGATCATGGCGGGTGGCCTTGGAACTCGGTTGGGTGAAATGACTGAGCGGAAACCAAAGTCACTGATCGAAGTGAATGGCCAACCAATATTGACTCATATTCTTGATTGGGCTCGGAAGCAAGGTTGCCTCAACGCCTTGGTGCTTACCGGGCACCTTGGCGAACAATTTGATGGTTTTACCCACCCGGGTATGGCCGTTTCATTTTGTCGTGAACCATCACCGCTTGGAACGGGTGGAGCCTTGTGGAACGCCCGGCATCTGTTGGAAGAGCGATTCCTTTTGCTGTGGGGAGACGATCTGCATCCAATCCAGTACCGGCCACTGGTTGAACGCCACGAGCAAAGCGGTGCTCCACTGACCATGACCGTGACACAAAAACATTCGGCAGTGAACCTTCACCACCACGATGGCGTGCTTCAGAACTATGACAAAGCCAAGCCGACAAAAGAGTTCAACGGCTACGAAGCAGGCACCAGTGTGGTCGAAAAGTCAGCCGTGCTGGCGCATGGCAAGGAAGGGGTTTGGAGTTGGGAAGAAACCATCTATCCGGCCTTAGGTGGGAAAGCAGCAGTCCATCTAGACGACACCACGTTCTGGGACATGGGAACGCCTGAGCGCCTTGCTTTACTCGAAGAATTCCTCAACAAAACCAGCCTTTGATGCAACAAGGGGTGGCGATTGTGGAATCACATGCGGATGCTCGACAAGGGCGAGGACCATGCCGCCGAAACCACCACCCATCATGCGCGCACCGAGCACCCCCGGTGTGGATTGTAAATCAGCGACAAGCGCATCGACCGCAGCATGGCTGACACCGATTGTACGCAAGGATTGGTGAGATTCGTTCAGCAAAACCCCGAGGTGTTTCGCATCTGATTCGAGGGCTGCTGTTACGCGTAGGTTCTCTTGACGTGCATGCGCATCAAGGGTGGCCTGAGCAACCGAGTCGCCATAACCAGTGGCACCGAGTTCTCTGCGCACGCCGGAATCCACCAGTTTGAACACCCAATTCTCTGGCAATGGGAACGGTTCCACGCTGTTGGTTGAGAAATCGATCAGTGCTGCATGACCTTCTGAACTGAACATCATGGCCATCTGGTCCAGCAGGCCACAGGGCGTGTTCAGCACTTCATGTTCAATTCGTTGTGCTTCAAGGCACGCCTTCATCGGATCCATCGAACCATTGGCACATAACACGATGGCAAGGCAGAGTGCTGCGGATGACGACATGCCTGCACCGATCGGAATTTCGCTGCTGACTTCAAGGTGTGCTGGCCAACCACCAGCGGCTTTCCACAGCTTCACAACTGTGCCTTCGCCTTCATGCTTGGCGGCAGTTTTTGCCGTCAGTGTCAGGCGCACATTCGCTGCAAAGGGGAGAGCAAGCCCTCCAAGGTAATCCGTGTGTTCACCAATGATGTTGATACGCGCAGGTACTGAAGCGCGCCGATGCATGATCGTCACGCTCTTGGACGTCTGAGACGCGGTTCACCCGTTGGTGATCAAGTGGTACATGGTGCGAACGTGGATGCCAGTTGCTCCGTTTCCGACCATGGTGTTGGTCTTGGATCCCCAGTATGTTCCAGCGATGTCCATGTGTGCCCATGGAATCTTTTCGCCATCCTCTACATAGTCGCGGGTTGGCACGAATTGCTTGAGGAAAGCAGCGGCTGTGTTTGCACCACCATAGCGTCCTGCACCCAAGTTGCGGGTGTCTGCGATTTTGGAGTCGGTCATTTCCTTTTCGAAGGCAGGAAGGAGAGGCATTGGCCAAGCGAGTTCATCGACTGCGTTTCCTGCATCATGGATGCGGGTGCGGAAGTCGTCGTCATTGGACCACAATCCGGTTGCTTCGTGACCAAGGGCCACGACGCATGCACCGGTGAGGGTTGCAAAGTCAATGATGTATTCAGGATCGAATTCTGCTGACTTCCAAAGTCCATCTGCAAGAACGAGTCGTCCTTCTGCATCGGTGTTGAGCACTTCGACGGTCTTTCCAGAAAGGGTCGTGATGACGTCACCGGGACGTTGTGCATTGGCTGCAGGCATGTTTTCGGCCATGCAGGTGATGGCAGTAACCTTGCCAGTAAATCCAGTTGCAGCGAGGGCTTGCATGGTTCCAAAGACCGTTGCAGAGCCGCCCATGTCGTACTTCATTTCGTCCATGTTAGCGCCTGGTTTGAGTGAAATTCCGCCGGTATCGAAGGTGATGCCCTTCCCGACAAGCATTGGTCCACGGCCGGTTTGATCAGCATTGAGTTCAAAGATAACCATGCAAGGTTTCCTCGAGGAACCCATTCCGACAGCAACCAAACCGCCCATACCAGCTTTCACTGCTTGGTCGTAATTGATGATGGTGACCACGACATTGTCGTAGTCCTTTGCCCATTCCCATGCTTGGTCTGCAAATGCTTCGGGGTACATGTCATTTGGTGGCATGTTGCCTAAATCACGGGAGAGATGGACACCAGAAGTAACACCTGAAAGGGTGTGGATGAGTGCCGAAAGTTCGGTTTCTTGACCGACGTCACATGTGACACGAACGTCGATTTCGTCTTCCTTGTCTTCCTCGGCTGCCTTGTAGCGATCGAAGGAGTAGTCACGAAGCATCATGCCTTCTGCGAACGCAGCCATGCATTCGACTGGGGCGTCGGAGAAGCGGACGGTGAGTTCGGTACCGTGTGCCTTCTTTCGGCTGGCTACGACCGATGCACCGGCCTTGCGGTAAGCATGGATGTCTGCATCTGATTCCTTGCCGAGACCAACGAGCATGGCTTTTCCACCTTCGCCGCCCATCAAGGACATGGTCGATTTTGCTTTTGATTTGAAGTCGCCATCGTTGAGAACCATGTTGATTTGGCTCTTTAGTGCAGTATGCATACCTTCTGCATGCATATCGGGAACTGATTCAGTCCCTTCGAAAAATGGCATAATAAGAGTTCCGTTGATGTTGTGTCCTGGGCTAACGCTGACCTTCATGGGTTCACCTGATTGTCCGTAGCGCTCAAAGCACTTCAATACTCGTGCGAATCAATCACACTGAAACAAGCCGGTCAAGCCTCATCTTTGAGGTTCTCACGTTCGTTTGCCACCGCCGCAACAGCGATGAAACCGGCCATCAGAGTCAGGGGATTAAACACGCCATACCCAATCAGGAACGAGGAATCTTCCTGTTCGGAGGATGCAAGGTCAACACCTTCGATTGGCTCATTCACCCAGCGGGCAGATTCGACAACACGCACTTGGTAGTTGAGGTGGAAAGCACCGTCGTCGCTGAGATCCAGTTCACTGGCGTCCAATGTGATCATGCTCGTGTTGGTTGCATTGATGCCGAAATTCGAAGAATTCCAGAGCACCTGTCCTGCTGAATCAATGTACTGCAGTGTCGCATTTGCCGTCGAGGAGCGGGCAGGGTTGTCCACCATCATCGTTAGGCTGTCACCGTCGAGGCTCATGCTCTTGACGTCGAGGTGAGCGCGCCATGACCACACGTTGTCGATGAGGTAGCGCATGACCGCTAATTCTTCGCCAAGGCGATCTGAAAGCGCCTCGACTGTGCCGAGAAGGAATTGCTCATCATCGGTTTCGAAGGTGAAGGTCGGGTAGCCCATGACGCCGTATCCATAGTCCCGGCTTGTGCCTGAATTCGGATAGAGGCCTTCGTTGGCATTCCGGATTGGGATGTCAGATATGTTGGCATGGACGTCGTCGCGAATAAAGTGGTACAGTTCCCAATCAATGGGCTGATCTGGAATGTAGCCCCAGGGGTGGAGCATGATCCAAACGCCCGTGTGCATGGTGATGTACAGGTCTGCATCGGGGACGACGGTGTTCATGTAATTCGCATTCGCCGTTGTTTCTGCTTCACTGAACGGGCCTGAACCAGGTTGAGTTTCGTCCTGTTCGTTCCAGTGATGATCGTAGTTTCGATTGAGGTCGACTTGGTTGATGTTCCACCGAGAGTCGAGGTCATTCCCATCTGCGTTAAGCATCACCAGGATGTGCAATTCGGTGTTGGTGAGGACGTCGATGGCTTCTTGCTCGCCAGCTGCCCAGCCCTCAATGTAGAATTCTGCGACCAAAAAGGCGAGTTCTGTTCCGAGGTGCTCGTTGCCGTGATGGCCTCCGTCGATGTAGACGATGTCCTTGGCCGTTCCATCGGGTTTGGTCTCGTTGCTCCAGTCTGAGATTCGGACGACCCAGAGGTTCTTTCCGAGTTCTGTTTGCCCAGCAATGGTCAAGTCGACAATGTCGGGATGGTCGTCTGCCCAAGCGTTGACGTCAACGGTAAGTGTGGCATAGGTGTGGTACCAGTGCTCTTGCACAAGGTCTGGTTGTTGGGCGGTCGCTGTTGGGGCAAATGCACCCAGCATCAACAGTCCAAGCAGGAGCGCCGCTTTCCCTCGCATGCTTTCTCCTCACTGGTGTAAGTCAAAAACGCTTGGTTGCTTCACCAATCCGAGGTGAAGGCGTTCGGATTGACCACCTTCTCTGATTCTCGGGTCCAAATGGTGCCAACTGGGCTGAGAGCATTGCTGCCACCGTAGATGTCGGCAAATGGATCGATTTCTTCGGGTTCGAGGTTGCGTTGCATGTAAGCCTCGACGCGTTCGCGGAGGTCTGGCTTAAACTTCCAATAGTGGATTCGCCACTCACGGCCGTCCCAAAGGGTGGTTTCTTCTGACTCGGTGGTCAAAAGATCGTAATCTTGAAACATGTAAAACAGGTTACGGTCGGTTGGCTCGAGGGCGTTGTCGATGATGCGGTTGTAAAAACCAAAGAACCCAAGTGCGTGCTCTGCCATACCTTGTGCAACTTCAGCATCCATGTCCAAATCGATGTGTTGTTGAATGGCTTTTGTGAGTTGTGCAAGTGTCATTGTCATATCTTCACCTCGCCGAGGGGAAAGCCGCACGGGTGCGCAACTTCTTCCTTAGACACTATAATGTATTGTCCTCCGACCCATATAGACTCATCGGCGGAAATCGATGAAAATCGCCCTGAGTCGCCGAAATTCGCTTTCCAAGTCGTGAGTGAGAACATTCAAAACGCGCCCGAGGAGCGTCGGATTGACCCCCTCTACACTTGCTTTCAACCCCCAGTTCGTATAAACAACACTCAACAACAGGCTCAAGAAGACAACCCATGAGCCCATGGTGTGAGCGACACCTATGTTGAAGGCAATTTTCTAGGTCTCCCTGAGTCTGGGGAAGCCATCGATGTTGTTGTGCTTCCGCTCCCCTACGAATTGACGACATCCTATGGACAAGGGACCGCAGAAGGTCCTGCTGCTTGCCTTGCTGCAAGCGGTCAAGTCGAACTGTTCGACGCGCAACTCGGCCAAGACCTTCCGGCAGGTGCTTCCATTCACACCGCTTCAGCCTGGGAAGGCCATGGCGCAACCCTTCGCCAGCAACTCGACGAACTGGGGTCGTACCTCGCGCCATGGTGCACCGGTGATGTGTTTCCAATCGCCCTAGGAGGCGAACATGGAATCCTTCCACCGTTGATGTGGGCATTGAAAGATCATCCGAGCATCAAAGGAGACCTCACGAAGTTAACCATCGTTCAAATCGATGCTCATGCAGACCTTCGAAGTGAATTGAATGGCGAGGTCTTCTCCCATGCGTGTGCCGCAGGGCGTGCGCTTGACATGGGCGTGGGACGTCTGCTCCAAGTCGGCATACGAGCCTACAGCCAAGAAGAAGCAGAATGGATCAACACGGATGAACGAATCACGACGTTCTTCGCTCGCGACACTCAATCCCCGATCACCGGCAAAGATTCGTGGCAAGCTTGGCTGACCGAATTGGCATCCTTGACAGGTCCAGTTCATTTGACCATCGACATCGATGGTCTCGATTCAAGCCTCGTACCTGCAACTGGAACGCCAGTCCCTGGTGGCCTCTCCTATTGGCAAGCAGTGGAAACAATCGAAGCTGTGTTCAATGCTCAAAATGCAACCGTGATCAGCGCAGATGTCAATGAGATTGCCACGAATGAGCATTCTCCGGTCACAGAATTCACTGCCGCCATGCTGATGACCAAAACAGTCGCAAGCCATCTCAAAGCGCGCAAGGACGGTCGTTGGAAAGCGACCTCCAAGGCCAAAGGAATCGAACGGGCTGAGATCGAATGCACCTACTTCACATCGCTGACCAAACCCACAGAGCGATAATATCAAAATTCAAAGCGCTACGCCTAAAACAATTCAGGGAGGGAGATGATGGACGAACGCATAGCACACGGAACACATATCTTCCTTGATTTCACTGGCTATGAGCCTCAAATTGAGGACGATGGGAAATGGATGCTGGACCTGCTCGAACAAGCCGTTGAACAAAGTGATGCACGAAACGTTCACGCACATGTTGTGCAATTCGACGGCACGGTATCACCGGCTGGTTTCGCTGCTGTTGTCTTGCTCGACGAAAGCCATGTATCAGCCCACTGCTACTCTGAAAAAGGGTGGTTGGCCGTTGATTGCTTCACCTGCGGCGGCAGCGACCCGAGCGTGATTGCTGATTTCATTCAAGCACAATTGGAAGCATCGATGCCGAACCTCAACCTCGAGCGGCGCTCCGTACAAGATCGGTTTTTGCATGAGGAGGCATGATGATGTCTGTCCGTGCCTTTGTCGATGAACATTACCGTCATTTCAATGCCGGTGCACTCGCAGCAACCGCTCGTTCACTCACGGATTTTTTGGACAATGGAGGTCGGCTCTTTGTCACCCTTGCAGGCGCCATGAGCACCGCTGAATTAGGACGGAGCCTTGCTCCAATGATCCGAGCAGGTCACATCGCTGGCATCTCATGCACAGGGGCGAACCTCGAAGAGGATGTGTTCAACCTCGTCGCTCATGCCTCGTATGAGCGCATCGAAGATTGGCGAAGCCTCTCTGCTCACGATGATGCTGCTTTGCTTCAACGCAACATGAACCGAGTCACCGACACCTGCATTCCTGAAGAGAAAGCCTTCCGTAAAGTCGAGCATCACATGCTGTCCCGATGGCAACAAGCAGGCGCTGCCAAAGAGTCTCATTTGCCCCATGCGTACTTCTACGACATGCTGCAATCAGGCGTCCTTGAAGACGATTACGAAGCCGATCCTCAGGCGTCATGGTTGCTCGCTGCTGCTGAGGTCGACCTGCCTTTGTTTGTCCCCGGCTGGGAGGATTCCACGATGGGGAACATCTTCGCTGCTCGTTCAATTGAAGCAAAGGTGGAGGTTTCAACCGTCAAGAGTGGGGTTGCCTACATGATCGCTTTAGCAGAATGGTATCAACAAGCCTCAACACCGCTGGCCTTCTTGCAAATCGGTGGCGGTATTGCTGGTGATTTCCCAATCTGCGTCGTCCCAATGCTCAACCAAGACCTGGAACAAGACGCTCCTTTGTGGTCATGGTTCGCTCAAATAAGCGAATCGTCACCTTCCTATGGCGGCTACTCAGGAGCACCACCAAATGAAAAAATCACGTGGGGCAAATTGTCTGTAGAAACGCCTAAATTCGTCATCGAAAGCGATGCGAGCATCGTCGCTCCGTTGCTGTTTGGTTATGTCTTGGACCTGTGAGTCGAAGGTACGAACAACCGCAAGTGTTGAAAGGGAGTGCGCCTTCATTATTTTCATGAATATCGAGCCACGAACCCGCGCCTTCGTACTGTGCTTGATGCTGGTGCTCCCTCTTATGGCAAGCGCTCAAGCAGAAGGGCAACCTTCTGCTCCGAGCATCACGACGTCGTGGACCGATGATGGCGCCTCTGGCGTCCGACATGCCTACACCCTGACCTTTGCCAACGATGATGCATACGAAATCAACGTTGATCTCAACCATGCCCGGGACGGTCAGGTCTTGACCTATGAGACCTTCACCACGTGGTCGGTCAGCGAAGATGCCCGCATCGCCGATATCGAATTCAACACAACGTTGGCTTGGGGCGATGAAATCGAAGTGACCGTCGAGGTCATCGGGTGGAATGGTGAAACCCTCGCCGAATCAATCTCAACCTCTCGAAGCCTCACAGTGGGCACATGGAATCAGCCAATGGCTGACCATGAGGTGATGACTGCGACAACATGGGAACTCAATCAAACCTATCAAAATGAAGATGGCGACCAAGCCTTTGCTTTGTCGTTTGTTGGGCAAGGATGGCAGGAGCGCGTCGGACTGACCCTCAATTCCTGGGAACTCGGAAACGGCAGCCTCATCTCCACTGAAACAACCAATGAAAGCGAGACAACGCTCGATTTAACTTTGAATTCAATTTGGAAAAATGAAACCATCGTCAGCGGATTGCTGACCTCTCAAGTGTTTGATGCACGAGGGGCTGGTACCTTGTTGATCCTAACCGATGATGGTGATGCTACAACCATCATCATGGCCAATGTGTCCGATGGACGGTTCAATCGAACCATGATTGATGGCAATGTTTCTGAGCGCGTCAACCTCGAAGCATCTGGTGAATTGAACATCAGTTCTGACAACGATGATGGAGAACTCTCAATCGTAGGGGAAATCAGCGTGTTGTACCTCGAGACATTGGATGTAAACGGCGTACGAACACTTGATCACACACAATTCGAAGCACTGGCCAAGATGCTGCTGATCGATGATGAAACACGTTTGGACATCGACTTGGACGGTCTCACCACCCTTGAACGGTGGGAAGATGGCGTTCGAGTGGATCACAAAGAAGAGTTGACCGGCAGCGGAACCTTCGGGTTCGGCGAGTCAGATGAAAACTCAAGCATTCAAATCAACGGCACCATTCTTGACTTTCACACGCTGATTGAAGATGGCATCACTCTGATCGATGACATCCACGTCGACGGTGTCATCACCGGCGATGCACAGGGGAGTTTTGGCGTTGTACGCACCATTGAGGAAACGGGTGAACAAGCAAACGCAACCGGTCAAGTGTTCCTGGTCAACGTCATCCATGACGAAAGTTGGTTCAACCTCACGGGCTTTAACGGTGGGAATTTCTTCGATGGAGAAGGCATCGGTGCATCCCACAATGAAACATGGGATTACCAGGTCGTCCAATCCGATTGGGAAAACCGTACGGTCCGCATTGTGTGGGAAGAAACGGGTTCTGACGCTTCAAGCGGTGATGAAAAGCCTGCTCGCAGCCCGATTGAAAGGAACGCAACACAACCGGAAGCACAAGAAATCCTTGGAAACATCACCATCGTCAGGGAAACCGGACTGATGCCGATTCCAATGATTGCTCACGACGTGGTTCACCTCGCAGGTGAAGACGGGCTTGAGTTGACCGTCGAAGCGTTCGCCACTGGCATCGACCCACGTGACGGGTTCAATCTGTCCGTAATTCACTGGCAGGGCGTCTACGGTGATTCCGGCGGCGTTGCCAACGGATCAATTGTCAACCAAGGACCGTTGATGGGCTTGGTCTCAAGCGTGGTACGAAGCTTGGAATTACCGTTTGGTGAAGAAAACGATACGGCTCTCTTCACTGAATCGCAAATGGTCGAACGCATTCTCGCTCCTTCAATCATCACTGCTGAAAACAATTCTGCACCCGTTCTGGTTGAACTGGGACTGACTGAAGGTGTCGTCATCGGCGAAGGTGGAAGCACCGGTACGCTTGTCGCCCACATCATCGATGCGGAATTCAACATCGATTCCGTCACCGTTGATCTGACACCACTGGGCGGCGATGTTGTCACCTTGAACGACCGTGGCCTTGACGGGGATACGGCCATCGGTGATGACCGATACACAACCCAACACATCGTCAAAGGGTTGCAAGTTGGAAACGTAACGCTCAACGTCACCGCAACCGATCGGTTTGGCTCAGTCATGACCGATCAGGGAAGTGTCGAAGTGGTCAACCAAGGACCACGGCTCACTTCGGTGGATCTACTTCCAGACCGAGGACCCCGTGGAACGACGATGATCATCAATGTTCAGGCCTATGACGGGCACGGCGTCGAAGCGGTTCAAATCGACATGCGAGACAAGGGAGGCGTTCTTGTCGACTTGGCTCCAACCAACGGCATCTGGGTGGGTAATTTCTCGATCCCCGAAAGCATGGCACCAGGGGCACACACGCTTGATTTCATCCTCACCGACACACTTGGTCGTAAAAACACCGTCAATGCATGGCACGGTATGGCGGCGAATGCGTCGCACATCGCCCTCTATGGCCCTCATTACGTTCCTGATGAGGTCATGAACCTCGTCACCATCACCGTGTTCAACACCCCACCAACCATTGTCGCTCCAACAAACCTGGCCCTCGCCAAAACTGATTCCAGCACCACAGAATTGCTTGAAATCGAAATCTATGACAGCGACGGCGTGGCGGTCGCTCAAGCCAACCTGGGCGTCTTTACCCCTCTTGGAACACGAAGCACTTGGGTCGCCATGAACGATGAAGGGCGAGACGGTGACCGCGTTGCTGGTGATGGCATTTACACGGTGGAAATGAGCGTTCGGGCAAGCATTCCGCTCGGTACGCATGAAATCCTTGTGCAAGCCGCTGATCCATACGGTGAGGCAACCGGATACACTTCGATTGCTGTAAGCCTCTCGGAAGACACTGGGGCTGACATGGGTGCCAGCGGTGAATTCCTGACCACGAGCGTCTTATTCGGTATTTTGGCGGTGTTTGGCATCGCCGTAGCAGCCATGGTTCTTCTCTCAATTCGCAACGGTCCAAAGCGCGGTGACGGGGAAGACATGTTCGGGCTCCAGTGAGCATCCGCAATGGCCGATAACGGTTTATACCCCTGCTCTGTGGAACAGATACATACGAGCGTAGTGTAGTGGTTATCACCGAGCGTTGCCAACGCTTGAACCCGGGTTCAAATCCCGGCGCTCGTACCATTCGACTTACTGAACGCCTTTTCCGTTCACTCAGAGTTCTTTACAAAGCCGAAGGAACTTTTCCGGGCCATCAACAATCCCGAAATCACAATTCGTTCAATCGACGTTGTATCTCATCAGCAGTGGATTCATAGAGAGAGAGCGGACCTCCAACAGGATCCTCAAGGCCCCAATCCTGATCGATGTCCAAGGCAGGGCATGACACTCCACATCCCATCGAGATGACCATGTCATAGTCTTGGGAGGCGAAGCCATTGGCATTCTTCGGCTTCATCCCCGTGGTTGAAACACCTCTGCTTTGCAACACCTTCACGGCGTTTTTGGCGATGTCCCCCGAGGGATGTGTGCCAGCTGAATCTGCTTCATGACCCATGGCTTTCGCAAGACCTTCTGCCATTTGGCTCCGGCATGAATTTCCAACGCAAACAAACAACAGACGCATGAATAATCCATCACCTCGACAGTATTAAGGCAATCTCCATTCAACGGGAGGTATGTTTTCAAGCAAGAGGATGCTAAGATGAGTCATGGGTGATGCTTCAGAGGTCAGAACCGCTTTTGTTTGGGCTGCCCTCCTCTATGCAGTCCTGTTTGTGGGCCATATCGTTGCAGCTGCAAATGAGTGGGTGCTTGTGTTTCGGGCAGTGGCGATAATGATAACGGCTGTGACTTTTTTGGTGGGCCCGCTGATGGTTTTTTTGGTCAGAACCCACGACAAAGGCCTGCGAGCAGATGCTCATCGAATCGGATTTCATACCAGCCTGTTGCTGAGCTTTGGCTTGGCTTATGCTTACGCTGGGCCAGGCTTTGACGCCCGACTAACATTGGGTTTCCTCGGAATCACTGTGGTCGTCCACAGCATCACCTTTTTGCTGTTAATTTCGTTGAGTGGACAAAAGGTGGATTGAAGTAGCCCCTTTCTATCCTATCTCCATGGCCGATTCCCCAGTGACCAAGCACGGTGCGAACAGCGGAGATGAAGCAACCGAGGCTTCTGCTCAAGAACAGAAGCAAATGGAACAGGCATATGCGCAGATGAAGCGCAAGATGTCCATGGCTGAAATTGGCCGAATGATCAAGCACAAAGTGATGGTTTTGTCTGGAAAAGGCGGGGTTGGAAAATCAACCGTCGCAACCGGATTGGCCCTTTCCTTGGCGCAACAAGGCCTCAAAGTTGGTATCCTCGACATCGACATCACCGGTCCAAACGTTCCCAAGATGATGGGGTTGGAAGGACGACGCCTTCACGTTGAAGCGGGCCGCATTCATCCTGCTCAAGGTCACCTTGGCGTCAAGGTCATCTCGATGGCTTTTTTGTTGGACAATGAAGACACGCCCGTCGTATGGCGTGGCCCAATCAAGTTGGGTGCCATTCAGCAATTCATCGCCGATGTCGAATGGGGCAACCTCGACTATCTGATCATCGACTTTCCTCCGGGCACATCTGATGAGCCTCTTACGGTGGCTCAATCGTTACCGGACATCGACGGCATGGTGATCGTGACGACCCCTCAGGACGTGGCATTGCTTGACAGTCGCAAATCAATCACCTTCTCAGAATCCCTCAAAGTACCAGTGCTCGGCGTTGTCGAGAACATGAGTGGGTACACAATCAACGGGAAATCAGCGCCAAACAGCGAGGTCAAAATCGACGGCCCAGCAGGAAAGACCCTCAAAACAACCTGTGATGACCAAGGGAACTTCGCCATCACAATCGATATTTTCAAAGAAGGTGGAGGAGAATCAACCGCAGAAGAATTCGGAGTTCCTTTCCTTGGAAAGTTGCCCTTCGATCCCGGCTTCGTTCGCGGTGGCGACGATGGCGTGCATCGCATTGTCAGTGAACCTGAAGGCCCCTCTGCTATTGCTTTCGCAAAGATTGTTGCTGCCCTCCAAGAGCAGATCACTGATTCGGATGAACCAGGCTTGGAAATTATTTGAGGTGAGCGCATGACTGAAGAAATGCCAAAACTCAAACGGTTCGAACGTCGAGAAACAGATGTCCTCCTCGCCTATATCGGCGGAGCAGAATTCACCATCACCTATGACGACCTTCGTCATGCTTGCCCGTGTGCAAAGTGTTCACCGCTGCGCAACGTCGATGACACGAGCAAAAGCTTGCGCCGTCAAGTCGAAGCACTTCCAAAAGAAAAGCCTCAAGTGCGAATCGTAGGCAATTATGCACTTGGTTTTGAATGGAACGCTGGATGCTCGAGCGGTATCTATCGATTTGAACGAATTTGGGACTTGGCTAACCGCCGAGACCCGGATAACGGCCGACCATATGTCCACGGAGCATGGTGAGGCTCACAACCAGCCTCTGCTGACGTTCGTCGACGAGGGTTTGATGAAGACAAGGCAACCCCGTCAGGTTGGAGGTCAAAAGCTTGGACGGCATTTACCTAACTTGGATGGTGAGCGCATTGGCGCTTGGTGTCTTGTTGTTGCCCGTGTTCAAGCAGCCGTGGATGCGGCTCACCTTGCCCACATTCATCGACTTCGTTCGACGTTACTGGATTCACATTCTGATCGTGTTCGTGGTCTACAATTCAAAGGATATCCTCGACCAACTCGACAGGATCATCATGGCCAACACTGGCCTGGACATGACGCCGTGGATTTACGCCATGGAAGGAGATTTGGCCTATGATGTCCAAATCGCATTCAAAGCCACATGGTTAACAACAGCGTTGACGCATTTCTACGTCGCTGGGTTCATGTTCATTTGTTATGTTTCAGTGTTTTACTTCGCTTTCTTTGACGACCGTTGGATCGCAGACAGGATGACCCTCTCCATTGTCTGGGTTTACATCCTTGCCATCCCGTTCTACCTCTTCTTCAACGTTCGAGTGACCGGTGACTACATCCCCGGAATGGAAACACTCGCTTACGACTTGACGCCAGAAATCGCCGATTGGTTCAGACGAATCGATCCGTTTACCAACGGATTCCCATCGCTTCATATTGGCATTCCATTCGCCGTTTGGCTTTGCCTGACTCGCTATGATGAAGACCGACGTTGGAACCGATACCGTGCCTTGGTGTTCACCTACATCGTGGTGACAGCTTTTGCGATTATTTACCTCGGTATTCATTGGTTCGTCGACATCATTGGAGGCATGCTCATAGCGAGTTTAGCCGTCACTTTAGCAGGCCGCACTTCACCCGCATGGTGGAGCATTTTTGATGAACGCACCATCAATTCACGGGTGGTCACGGTGTTGACGAATCCGAAAAAGGCGTTGGGCATCGTGTTCAATCGAATCCAAGAGTTCATCAACCGATTCCGGGAGCCAAGCAGCAGAGAAACTGGGACCATCGTTCTGGCAATCTTCGTGGTCCTGTTCGCAGTTCTCACATGGGAACTAAGCCACCAAAGCCTTCCTGCCGGCGGCGTGGAAGCACCGCAGGACGTCGCTGCTGCAGATGGCTGGATGGTCACCATCGACAACAAATCAACCGGAGCAGTGCTTCTTATTCATGATTTGAGCAACCTCGAACAAGAACCAATTGAACTCCTCAATGGGAGCCTTGAACTTGATTCACCCTTTGACGTTCAGAACGATCTCTTGGCGGTAGCGAATGCAACATCCCTCATGGTGTTTGACTTGAACCAACCCAGGGCAACTGAAGGGTTCGCAATGGTTCTGAACCATGCCATCGACCGACCGGAATACTTGTTGATGACTTCGTCCGAAACCAGCGCTTACATCGTCATGTTGACAGCTGGCCACCTGAGTGCCATCGACCTCAACGGAGTGGACATCGCGTTGGGTCTCAACGAACGTGCAATCCTCCACGTTCAAGTTTCCAACTTGGAACTCGCTCTGGTGTATGAAGACGCACCTACGACCGTCCATTTTGGTCGAATTGGGGCCATGGGTTCGATTGCAATCAAAGACATCAACGCCACTGCTTCAGAAGATCAAGATGCAGTTCTTGCTTCGTGGGGTACACCCGTCAACATGTCCAACGCCACCATCACCAACATGGTGTTCGATGAGCGCTTCTTGGCTGCAACGGTGAACGTCACCGCGACAGACCGACTTGTGGTTTACAACCGAAGCAGCGATGGTCAATGGTTGCTTAGTGACCCGAAATACCCCGTCAGTGATCCTTCGATGAACAACGGAATCTTGGCTTGGTCGATTCGAGATCACCTCGATCCCACTCGGCCTCAAACCGAGTACATGGATGGCGAAATTCAATTCCTCAACCTCACTGAAAACCAGACCATGTTGTTGACATCGGATGAAGTGCATCAATTCGGCCCTCAAGTGCTGACCGACCACCTCGTCTACTTCCAAGAAGACGCTGAAGGAACGGTCACAGTTCACGTTCACAGTTGGGCACCCGAGCTCACCGTGTATTCCAACATCATCATGCAAATCGGTTTGTTGAGCGCATTCTTGATGGCGTTCGTTTATGCTTACCAGCGTCAATCTGAGCGAAGCAAAGATTCGATGATCGATGAAGAAGAGTGACCTTACTTCTTGATGCTGAGCATGCGCTCAAGAGCAAGCAATGATCCTTCTTGTATGGATTTTGGAACTTGTATATGATTCGGAACTTCACCATCAACAATGCGTTCAAGCACATCCATCAAGTACGCTGGGTGAATCATGTACATGGTCGAACATGGGCAGATTTCATCATCCAAGCATTCGATGTGTTTGTCTGGGTGTTCTTGGGCCAATCGAGCGACCATGTTGATCTCAGTCCCAATTGCAATGCGCGCACCGGGTGCTTGTTGCTGGACAAAGTTGCGGATGAATTGAGTGGAACCGTTGGCGTCGCTCACATCCACTGTTTCTTTCGGACATTCGGGATGGACCACGACGATGCCTTCGGGTTCCCGTGCTCTAAATTCCTCAACCTGAGGGACCGTGAACCGCTTGTGGACTGAACAAAAGCCATGCCAGAGGATAATCCGGCTTCCTTTGATGGCACCCATGGCACCGATGCCTGGCGTCCATGTTGGCATCAACGATTCATCAATCCCCATCAGTGAACCGGTGTTTCGCCCAAGATGTTGGTCGGGGAAAAACAAAACCGCTCCGTTTGGACCTGCTCGATCGAAGGCCCATTGAAGGGCGCCTGTAGCGTTGGTTGAGGTGCACACAATACCACCGTGTCGGCCAACGAAATCCTTGAGGTCGGCGCTGCTGTTCATGTAGGTCACGGGCACTAAAAACGAGCCTTCATCGCCGGCAAGCGCAACTGGATCAGAGCGTGCGATTGGATCGCTCAAGCCGGTTTGGACAATGATTTCATCCCAAGCGACCTTGACTTCAGAAAGCGTAGCCATGTCCGCCATTGAGCAACCTGCTCGAAGATTAGGCAAGACCACATGTTGTTCATCCGTGGTGAGAATATCTGCCGATTCGGCCATGAAGTGAACGCCACAGAACACGATGTACTTGGCTTCTGATTCAGCTGCTTTTTGACTCAGCATGAATGAATCACCGAGGAAATCAGCGTGCATCACGATGCTGTCTCGTTGGTAATGGTGACCGAGGATGAGCAAATCGTCGCCGAGATGAACTCGGAGTTCTGTGATTCGATCGGATATCGCTTGCTCCTCGACGGAGAGCGATGTGTCCATGAAATCCACGGAACACATTGGGAGGGACACGGTCATGGTGACTCATGCTAGCCACAGTGTACCCCTTCTTGAACCAATCCACACCTAAAGATTTGATAAACCAGCGCTCAAAGCCCCTACCATGGTGTTCCAAGAGGGCGAGCGATTGCACCTCGGCGCAGAGGCCGAAGTGTGGGCTGGCCACTGGATGGGGCGCCCTGCTGTTCGCAAGCAAAGGAGAGCCCGCGGTTGGCGGCATCCAGATCTTGACCACCGTTTGGGCCACCGCCGCATGATGAGTGAAGCGAGGTTGATGGTGCGAATGCATCGTGCGGGTCTGCAAGTGCCTGCTCTGTTTGACCTTGATCCGGCTGAAGGGGTGATGATCATGGAACGGATTCCTGGTCGGCCGTTGATCGAAGTCCTGCGTGATGCTTCAATGTCAAGTGAACACCTTCAACATGCACTGGAAAGCACGGGAGCAGCGATTCGAAACGTACACCGGCTCGCTATTACCCATGGCGATCTATCCACCAACAACGTGCTGATTGATGACCAGGGGAATGCCACACTGATCGATTTCGGATTGGCAGTCATCGATTACGAAGTGGAACGCTTTGGCATCGATTTGCATGTCATCGACGAAATTCTTGGTGCCTCTCATCCGGGTGTTGACAACGCCATTGAGCACCTGTTGAACGGATACACCGCAGAAGAAGAGCGGCAAGGACCTCCGACTGACCAAACAGGTGGTGCTGTGCCTACATCTGTTGAAGTGCTAGAGCGGTTGGAAAATGTACGGACCCGCGTCCGTTACCACGGTTGATCAATCCATCAACAATCTCAATTCTTCCACGCTGCGTAATTCTGCGTAGTAGATTTGCTCGATTGCATCTCTTAGTTCTTGATCTTCAGCCTTTTCTAAATGGATCATCGCTTCGCCGTAAACAGCAGCGGCTTGTGTTTCGGTTTCAAGCGAGAATTGAAGCATTTCCGAATAGTCTGTGGTGTGTGTAATGTGATGTGGGTTGCGTTCTGTAACCGGGATACCAAGCAACTTGACAATGGATTGACGGACGATGTTGGCGTGAGTCAAAGATTCAGTTGCTTCCGTCGAAAACATTGGTGCCAATTGTAGGCGATGAATTCCTTTGACGTTCGCAGCATAGTGTGCGTACATGTTGATCGCTCGCAATTCCCAGCCAAGGGCTTCGTTTAGTTTGTCGATGAGGGCTTTGTGTGACATTGTCTCAACTCTTAGGGTTCCCGAAAGATTTCAATTCCTTCTGAACCTTACCAGTCCTTCGACGCAGCGATACATAAACCCATGCCGTAGGTGAAGAACATCAAACCCAGAGGTTTTCGCCGATTTTCCAGCCTAAGAGGGCCAAAAGGGGGCACAACACCATGGTGAGACCGACGTAGGAAAAGGCAAGCGTTGATTCACCTTGATCAAAGAGGCTAATCGTTTCAACAGAGAAGGTCGACATGGTGGTGAACGCTCCAATCACACCCGTAGCAAACACCAGGGCCATGTTCGGAGCAATGATGTGTTGAGCGACACCAATGGTGAGCACTCCAAGGAGCAGTGACCCGATCAGGTTCACACTCAGCGTGGCGTATGGGAATCCATCGTGGTTCAACCACTCACCGATCAGATACCTCAGTGCTGCTCCGACAGCCCCACCCAAAGCAACGAGGCCAACTTGTTGAAGCATGTCCATTGGTTCGCATCATATCTAACAAGCCTGCCGGAAAAAAAACACGCTCATCGTTGATTTCAGGCGCACAACTCAAAGCCCACACCGCCTCGGCGGGGCATGGGACGTACGGTTTGGTTTCTTACCGGGAACACTGGCAAAGTCAAGGAAGCAACTCACCACCTGTTGCCGCTCGGCTATGATGTGAAGCAACTCATCGTCCCTGCTGGTACCATCGTTGAGCCCCAAGCCGACAGCTTAACCGAAGTTGCAATGGCTAAAATCGAGCAGGCGGTTCCATTCCTCGAACATCCAGATGACCTTCTGATGGTGGAAGATGCCGGTCTTTTCATCGATTCATTGGATGGTTTCCCGGGAGTCTATGCTGCGTATGCCCTCAACACACTGGGCTGTCCTGGCGTGTTGCGACTGCTTGACCATCTCGGTTCTCAAGATCCAGTCCAATCAGCAAACCTTCGACGAGCATCTTTCCAAGCCGTGGCAGTGATGTGGGTGAACGGTAAAGTGTTCATCGGCAATGGAACGTGCCCCGGATGGATTGCAAATGAAATCACAGAAGGTGAAGGCTTTGGTTTTGATCCGATTTTTGTGCCATCGGACCTCGACGATGAAAACAAGCCACTCCCACCCGGTGAATACGGGACTGTGAGCACACACGGATCCACTTTCGGCGGTATTTCGTTGGAAGAGAAGCAGAAGTTTAGCCACCGTTCAAGAGCGCTGGAAGACTTGCTACGCCAATTGCCATCAGCATGATAAGTTAAGGCAGATTGGATGAAGGTGAGGCACATGGCATTTGTAAAAAGGATGGCAGGGTTTTACGCCCTTACTGCAACTGCGATTTACATCGCATTTGCCAGTTCCTTGAAAGACGAAGTTGCTTGGGGCCTCATCGCCTCCATCATCCTCGGATGCTTGATCTGGATCGGTGCTTCGGAGCAAACTCAGCCAAAGCGCAGTCAACGCTCAAGGGCCCAGCGAGAAGTGAATCCCGAGCAAGCAAGCGAAGAGGAATCAGAACCTTCTGAATTTGACATCCCTGAAGCCGTCACCGAAGTCTCGTTGGACGGCGCCACATTAAGGCAACGAAAACTCGCAAAGATTCAGGCTGCAGAGCTTCAAAAAGCCGAGGCAATGGCTGTTTTCGCCGCTGCTTCACCCGATGAGGAAGACCTCGTCGAAGTCACTTTGGAAATGGAAGATGTTCACACCGCAGATGAATTTGTGGTCGAGGTCTCTGCTGAATCCGTCGAAGACGCCGACATCGAAGCAACGGTCAAACAGCGTAATATTCAGCATGACGTCGTTCGAGAACGCATCGAAAAACGCCGACGTGGGCAACTCGCAGAGATTCGTGCCTCGAAGGCAAAGTTGTGGGAAGATCAAACTGCAGGCGAAGATCTCGTTGCTCTCTTGCAGACGCCAGGTCACGGACACTCCGTCCTCGTCGAACCAGAGAACCCAGCAGCAGGCCACATTTACGGTGCCACCTTCATTCGCATCGATGAATCCAGAATTATGAAGTTGCGTACCCCCCTTGACAGTGGATTCTCACAGGTCAAGAAAGAGGAAGTTCCAACCCTCCCGGTTCTGCTCGACCCACTGGGTAAACCACTCCCTCCATTGCCAGCTCTCGGAAGCGGTCCATTCCCTATGCCTCTGCCCATGCCAGCGGCCAGTGGTGCACTTGCTGCGCTAAAGAATGAAATGAATTCGTAAATCCGTCACCGGCTCAAACTTGAAGTCGGGTGACACCCAGTCAACCTCAATGGTCGATGAGTTCATTGAGGCGAGAAAACCCCTAGCGGGAAACTCAACCGCTGTGCTCGGATTGGGCCTTGTGGCCATTGCTCCAACGGTTTCTGTCGTCACAGGCTTCGTCTTTGAAGCAGGGTTATTTGCGTTAGCAGTGTTTGTTTTGACCAAAATGTGGTTGTTCGGACTTCCTGCCTTCTGGCACCTTAAAGTCGAGAAAAAACCCATCTCTTGGTCACCACCGAACAAAGGTGGTTGGGGTGTCTCACTCGCTCTTGGGCTTGGCATCATGGTGGTGATCATCGCAGCCTACCTCTTGCTCGGTGAAATGATGATTCAAGAACAGACACTCCTTGAATTGCTTGAACCGGTTGGTTTGACCAATCCAGGTCGATTAGCAGGTGCTATCGTGTTCTGGGTGTTCATCAATTCAGTCTTAGAAGAGTATGTGTTTCGATGGTTTATCACTTCGAAGATCGAAGAAATATGTGGCGGTAAATGGCGCTCTATCTTCCTTTCATCAGGCGTGTTCACCCTTCACCACACCATCGCTTTGATGATGTTCATCAGCCCACTTGGCACGTTCATCGCATCCCTCGGTGTCTTTATTGGAGGCGCTATCTTTTCGTGGATTTATTTACAATACCGAAGTGTTTGGGTGGCTTGGGTCGCTCATGCATGCGCTGATGTAGCGGTGTTTGGCGTTGCTTGGCACATGATCATCGGGTTCTAAACAACGCTGTTTTTTAGGCTGGAAAGGGGGTTACCAATGACCCTTTTAAATACTGTAGACGGTTAGTTCTAATGGCGCAGAGCGCAACCAAATGTAGGTGTCCAAATTATGATCGAATGAACCCCCGATATGCCCCCCAGAAAATACAGAGTGCCTTGAGGCATTTTGTTATGGGCGTGGAGTGTCTTAACGGCACTTTGCGAAAAAGGCAAATTGGAGGAAAATACAAACGTGAACAGAAAAAAGAGACTTAGACACCACAAGACCCGACACAACAACAAGAACCGCCACACTCAGAAGGGGTACAAGACCCAACGGGCGAGTGGGCAAGAACCTGGCGATGGGAAGAAGCAGAAGCAACCCGTTGATCGTTTGAGCGACCCCGCTGATGAAGAAGTTCGTCAGAAGTGGGACAAAGAGCGACAACACAAGCCATGTTGCGAAGATGAGGACAGACGTGCGGCCAAGAATCAGTTCTTGCTTAACGAACTGAACAAGTCGAAGTGCGACATGGAGTGGGATCCACTGACCAACGGGTGGATCACGAAGGTTGTCCCACGATGGTTCACTCTCAAGCACCGAAGGCACATCAGTCACTTCAAGGCAACAGCCGTGAAGCATGGCTACGTGTGGCCTCGTTGGGGTTGAATCCACCTCTGACGTCAATGGCGTCTCGTACCCTGAAAGGGGGATCCGGGGGCTCGGGGGCTTCGGCCCCCTTGTCCCCTCACACACCACCTCACTCGTGTTTCCACTCAGGTGTTTCACGGTTCAAGAACGCATGAACTCCAATTTCTTTGTCTTTTGAATCGAACAAAGAAGCGAAGGCTTCTGCTTCGATCGCAACCCCTTCTGTCAATCCAACATCGAGCGCTGCACGAACCGTTGCTTTGCCAACCTTCAGTGTGTTCGAAGATTTACTTCCAATCATACGCGCCATGGCCATGGTCGTTTCAAGCAGGTCCTCTGGTTCGCAGACCTTGTTGGCCAAGCCAATGCGGTGAGCTTCAGCAGCGTCAACCATTTCACCGGTGAAAATCATCTCCATCGTCTTGCCATAGCCTACAAGGTTGGCAAGGCGTTGCGTGGCGCCATAGCCTGGGATCAGGCCGAGGTTGATTTCTGGAGTTCCGAAACGTGAACGTGTGGAAGCGATGCGGACATCGCATGAGCACGCCACTTCACAGCCTCCACCCAAAGCAAAACCATCGACCATAGCAATGGTTGGTTTGCTCAAATTCCACAAGGCTTCGACAGCATTGTCAGCGAACATAACACGGATGTCATCGCTCTTTTTGCCAACAAACTCAGTGATATCTGCACCTGCAACAAAGGCGTTGGGTTTGGCCCGCTTGCCTTCCAGTGGAGTGTTTGGTTGCGCACCTGTGATCACAACAACACGGACATGTTCTGTTGCTTCAACCCAAGCCACCATGGCTTTGATTGCAGCCATAACTTCAGCGTTCAATGCATTGAGTTTGTCTGGTCGATTGATGGTGACCATAGCCACACTGCCGAGGTCGTGTTCCGCATTGATGGGGTGTTCTTCAATCACGATCACATCGCTCTTCGGGGCGCTCATGCTGTTGGCATGCCGTTGTGGTTCATCAGTCCACCGACCGGGTGAACCATCATCATCCATGCAGTCAAAACCAAGAATACAAAGACCATGACCATGTGCTCTATGTATGGTTGAATCAGATGGGCCTCTCGTCATGGCAAAAGACATGGCCAAAAAATATGGCGACTTCATCGCGCTTCACCCACTTGATGTGGAAGTTCATGCAGGGGAGTTTTTCGGTGTATTCGGTCCAAATGGCGCAGGAAAGTCGACCTTCATCAAACTCTTAACAGGCCAACTGCGACCAAGCAAAGGGCAAATCGAGGTGCTCGGAGTGAATGCGGTCACAGACCCCCAAAAAGTCAAAGCCAACATTGGAATTGTTCCAGAATCTGAATCTCCACCTTCCTTTCTCACACCGACTGAATTCCTCGAATTCGTGGCTCGACTGCGCCGTGTTGAAGACATCGAAAACAAAGTTGAACACTGGCTGAATTGGTTCGGATTGGATGAAAAGCGCGACACAATGTGCAAGGATCTCTCAAAAGGACAACGACAAAAAGTCATGCTCGCTGCAGCCTTCATTCACAAACCAAAGCTGCTGTTCTTGGATGAACCATTTGCCAACCTCGATCCAATTTACCAACGAAAATGCCGTCAATGGCTGCTCGACCATGTCAAAGATGGCGGCACTATTTTCCTATGCTCTCACGTTCTGGAAATGGCGGAACGAATGTGCAACCGCATGGCGATCATCAACGATGGCAAGGTCCTTGCTGCAGGCACGGTCAAAGGGCTCAAAATCAACCAAGAAGAAACCCTCGAGGATGTGTTCATTCGACTCGTCGGCCGATCGATTGAGGACGTCGAAGGTCCCAATGTCATTGCTTCAAACGATGGTGACTCTGAGGAGGAATGAGCGTGTCTGGCGCCCACATTGCTTCTCGTGATTGGAACGATGTGGCCGAAGGTAAGCCTGTTGATCACACCCCCTTGGGCACTTCGCCTCAGGGCCAAACCCTGCACGAACCTCTGCGCGGTTGGGCTTCATTTTCTGCCACCTTTCTCGTCATGTTCAAGGAAGAAGGTCGAAAGAGCATGGAATTCGCAAAGAAGCGTCAAATCGTGTTGTTCCCACTTCTGCTCACCCTGATCACCGCTCTGACGACCGTTGGCTTGCAATTTTTGGTCGGTGATTCCACTGCCCAAGTGAGTGACATTGAACAGAAAACCTTCAGTTGGGGGGAACTTCGCTTCGCACTCCACTTGCCTTTGCTGATGTTCAGTCTCGGCATGGGTACCTTTGCGTTCATGGGCCATGATGCCATCGTCCATCGAGCGGGCACCAAAAACTACCTTTTGGCTGCTCCTGCACTCCAACCCCTACCGAATTCAGTCGCTCACTTTGCTTATTTCATCAAAGATCTATGCTTCTATGTCTTGCTGATTTTATCACCCGTCATCGCCGGCATGGCCCTTGGCATCACCCTTGAGTCGGTTGAAGGATTGAACACGCCCCTCGAATGGTCGAGTCTTCCTTGGACCTGGTTGGCTATGATCATCACGCTTGGCCAAGGACTTGCACTGGCCTTCTTGGGGTCTGCTTTGTGGATGCGAGGACGACCCTACACCATCGTTGGGCCAGCCGTGGTTGTGATCTTTGGTGTGGCTCTTGGCCTTGGCCAAATAAACCTCGACGGTGTTCTTTGGGGCCTTTATGTCCAATCCAACCAAAGCGTTCTCGTCACCGCTGCAGCGCTCGGTGGCTGCGTGTCGATTGGCCTGCTTGCAAGCGCTTTAATCGTCGATGACTTCGATGTTTCAGTCGTCCAACGTGAAGAAATGTTCATGCCCATCTACAACAAATTAGGGTTTTTGGGCGAGGGGGAAATTCGACTGATCGTGGCCAAGGAATTCGTCGACCTGATCCGCTCAGGTTCGATCAAGAAAATGACGGTGTCCTATGCAGTCCCCCTTGTGGTTCTGCTGGGCATGGCTTGGTTGGTCGACTTTGCTGAAGCCCCGATTCCGATTAATCTGCTCTCGTACGCCCCGTTCTTGGGCTTCTTTGGGTTCAATTTCTATTCATGGCTAACCATCCTTGATTCGCCCGAATTCATGAACGGTCTCCCTCTTCGAGTGCCACAACTGATTCGAGCCAAAGTGATCGTGTACTTCCTAGCGACCTCTTGGATTTCGCTGATATTCATTGTGCTCATGGCATGGCAACTCGACGAGTGGCCCTCGCTTCCAACAAGCATTGTGGTGATGTTCGCCAACTCGATTTACATTGTAGCCCTCACGGCTTTCTTGATGGGGCTGCGGCCAAACAAAGCCATCTTTGATGCTTCGATCATGATCTGGTTTTGGATTGGAACCGTCCTTCCACTGCTCGGTTTGTTCCTGCTTTCCTTCACCCAAGGCGATGTATCGCTGTACGGCAACTGGTGGGAAAGAGCAAGTCAAGATGGCTTATCGGCAACCGCCACAATGTACGACCAAAGCATGGTTGAACGTGGCTACAAGGGCATGTTGTTCATCTCGGTTGGTTTGTTGTTCGCATCTGCCTTGTTGTGGAAACTGATGGACCGTCGTTGGGGCAAAGCAGAGTTCTCCAATTGAAGGAAATGAAACCTCCAATTGAGGTATATTGATGTGCGGTGGGCGCCGCCCAAGAACCATGGGTTACGTTGTTGCTGTATGCGGCATGCCGGGTTCAGGCAAAGGTGAATTCGCCGAAGTCATCGCTCAGCAGGGCGTGCCCGTGTTGTCGATGGGTGACATGGTTCGCGCTGAAGTTCGTCGCCAAGAACTCGAAGAATCTCCTGGTATTTTCGGTGAAATCGCAGCTCAACTGCGCGCTGAATACGGCGAAGATGTGCTGGCTGTTCGACTCGCTGATGCGGTCGATGCGCTGCTTCTCAAGCATCCGATGGTGCTGATTGAAGGCATGCGAGGGACGGCAGAACGAACAGTGTTCTTAGCGCGATGGCCTTTGGAGTTCACTTCCCTCGCAGTTGAAGCATCACCCGATGTTCGCTTTACAAGGATCCAACACCGTGGACGCTCAGAAGACGGGAACCGGGCTTCATTTGAGGTTCGAGATGCGCGTGAGATCGGATGGGGATTGGACCATATCATCGTCGAATCCGACCACCGAATCGATAACAATCAGGACTTGAATTCATTCCGCACAAGTTGTCAGCATTGGTACCAGAATTTCACCGCGTGAACGTCCCCGTTTTCAGGCTTGTTTCGCACTGTATTTGGCAACAGTAATTCGGTGCACAGGACGGCGTTTTTTGGGGCATTGTTCACCCAAGTGTTATAGTCGGCCACAACTTGTGAGAAATTGCTTCGGCAAGGGGTATGCGTATGGCGAGAAAGAACAACAAAGATGGGGGCAAGCGTCAGCGAGCCAAACAACGCGCTCAGTACGACGAATTGGACAAGTACCCAGTCCTACCTCCACACGCTTTCGCCCGGATTGTCCGGGACAAGACCACGCTCAACATCATTTACCAAATCATCGAGCCCCCGATGACCAAAAAAGAGCAAGAGCAGCGTGACGAAATCCTGGATATTTTTATCCGCTCCCTCACGGCAAACATCGAAGAGATTGACGCCAACCCTGAGGCATACATTCGAACAGCCATGGATAAAGTCATCAAGGCATACGGAATGAAAATCAACAAGAAGTCCAAGTCGAAGATTTTCTATTACCTCAAGCGCGATCTGATTGGTTACGGCGAGATGGACGTCCTGATGAACGACGTCAACGTCGAAGATATTTCCCTCGACGGGACAAACGTTCCAATTTTCGCATACCACCGCAAGTTCGAATCAGTAGAGACAACCTGCGTTTGGGAAACCGATGATATCCTTGAATCCTATGTGATTAAGTTGGCACAACGATGTGGAAAGCACATTTCTGTGGCAAGCCCATTGCTCGACGCAACGCTGATGGACGGTTCCAGAATCGTCATGAAGCTTGGCCGAGAAGTGTCCACCCGTGGTTCAGCCTTCTGTATCCGACGGTTCAAGGACGATCCGTTCTCACCCGCAGACATCGTAGCGTTCCGGACCATGTCATCGCTAATGGTCGCCTACCTCTGGATTGCATTCCAGAACGAAGTACCAATGCTGTTCGTCGGTGGTACGGCGTCAGGAAAGACAACCACCCTCAACGCCATGTGCATCTTTATCCCATGGCAAATGAAGATTGTTTCAATTGAATCGACACGTGAAGTCAACATCCCTCAACCAAACTGGGTCCCAGGTTTGACCCGGCAAGGATTTGGTGGAGAATCCACAGACGGTGTGATCGGTGAGTTCGAATTGCTCAAGGCTGCGCTCCGGGAACGACCAGAATACATCATCGTGGGCGAGATTCGTGGTGCAGAAGCCTATGTTCTGTTCCAGGCAATGGCAACGGGCCACTGCGCATACTCAACGGTTCACGCCGACTCCGTCGCATCCCTCGTTCACCGTCTTGAGAACAAACCGATTGACATCCCGCGTGTTTTGCTTCCTGCTCTTGAAGCCTGTTTGATTCAGATTCAGACCCGTATCAACGGAAAGCGTGTTCGCCGAACAAAGCAACTGGTTGAGATTGTTGGTATCGATCCAAACTCGCTTGAAATCATCACGAACGAAGTGTTCCGCTGGGACGTCACCTCCGATGACTTCATCTTCAGTGGAAAATCCTACGTCCTCGAAAAAATCATGGTCAAGATCAACTTCTCTCAAGATGACATGCGCCGTGAATTGCGAACCCGCAAGCGGATCTTGGAATGGATGGTGCTGAACGACATCAGAAAAGCAGACCAAGTCTCTCAAATTGTCACCGAATACTACGTGCGACCGAAGGAAATCCTCGCCCGTGTCGATGGATTGCGTTGAAACGAAGAGGGGAGTGAGCATCGATGGACCTAACGGCATGGCAAAGGATTTGCAACAGAATCCTTGGTCGCATCCTCAAAAAGCGAGCACGTGCCGATAAGGAACTCTCGAAGAACCTCGTCAAAGGCTCAATCAAAATGATGCCTGAAGTCTACTTGGCTACAGCCATCATGACGACCTTAGCCATCACCATTGGTTGCTGGGCATTCGTGTCCCTGTTCTTCATTCCCGACATTGGAATCATCGCTTACTGGGAATCGATTCAAGACCCCACCACCCTCGAGTATTGCTATCAATGGGAGTACTGGAACAAGGACCTGATCGACCCAACGCGACCTGGAAACGGTTGCGATGAATTCGCCTACCAAGTGTTCCCCTCTGGAGCAAAAGGGGCCATCATTGCCGTGGGTGGATTTGTCATCCCCTATGGAGCGTTCAGGTACAACAAAAACGGGGCCAAGCGAGAAGCTCTCCGCCGTGGTGCAATGATTGAGAAGTACCTTCCTTACGCTGCATCCTACACAGCCGCTATGTCCGCTGCAAACGCAACACCTTCCAAGATTTTCAGGTCGCTTGCGATGAATAAGGAAATCTATGGCGACGTATCAGACGATGCGGCTCTTGTCTACAGAGATGTGGTTCTGCTCGGATACGATTTAATCACAGCCATGAAAATGAGCGTCGATCGTGCAGCATCGGTCTGGCTGACTGAATTTTTCCAAGGCATGGTTGGAACCCTCACCGCTGGTGGTCAACTCAAGTTGTTCTTCCTCAACCGGGCCGAGCACTACATGCGAGAAAACAGAACTCGGTTGCAAATGTTCCTCGAATCGATTGCGTTGCTGGCAGAATCCTACATTGTGGTCGCTGTGGCAATGCCACTGTTTTTGATTGTCATGTTGGTCATTATGTTCTGGGTCTCAGGATCGGGTGCACAAATGTCTGAAGGCATGCTCTATGGAATCGTTCTGGGCTTCATCCCAATGATCCACATCGCCTACGCCATCTTGGTCTGGACGAGCAGTAAGGAACAAGACATGTGAGGAGGTGAAAGGTATGGCAAGGAAGAACAAGAACAAGGTCGTTGTTGAACTCGATCTACCGAAGGACGACACAACCCTAACCAAGTTGTACGCTATCATTTTCGTGTCGATTTTACTTGGCCTCTCGACTGCCATTGTATGGTCGACCAACTCAGGGTTCATTCCAACTGCGAACGGAGAGCCAATGTTCACCAACGTGTACTGTGGCGCTACCGCTAAGGACAGCATGGGCAACAGCATGGGTGGAGAATTCCAAACCAGTCTGACACCCTCCTATGCCGCAAATGAATCATGTGCCATCCTTCACGACAAGCCCGACGTCGTGACATGGATCGAAGAGGATGGATGGTCTTCAGTCTCGAAACGAGGGAAAAATTTCGACGTTCCCGGCATCGATGCATCGCAAACTGGAGGACAGGCTGTAGCACAACCTCTGTGGGCCAATTGCAGCGTAAGTGCGGATATTCCAACAGAGTACACCATTGCGATTCGTTCCCAAGCAGGGGAGATCATCGAGTACCACAATGGCACAACCGACAATGACAACAACCCTGACAACGATGGTTGCTACCTCGAAGTCGCCAACATTCCTGCGGATACCCGATACGAATTTTTAGTGTTCTCAAATGAAGAAGGGAAGTTCCTCTCGAAGGTGACCTTTGACATGACCGTCCACTACTTCGATGGCATCCCCGCGAACATGAACAACGAATCTTTCTGGATTGGACCTGAAGTTTCCCTTTTGGTCATCGACATCCACCCCTTCATTTTCCTCAACTTCTTCGGACTGACCTGGTTCTTCTTGCTCTACCCAGCCTCCTACTATTGGGAACGGGTTGAAGGAGCCAAGAACGAAGTCGAAGAAAAGTTCCCCGACTTCCTACGTGACCTTGCAGAGTACTGGAAGGGTGGTCTTTCAATGACGGTGGCGGTTCAAACCCTAGCGACGTCCGAATACGGTGCGCTGAATGACGAAGTCAAGAAAATGTCCGACCAACTCAGTTGGGGTATCAAATTCAGTGACGTCATCAAGCAATTTGCTGACCGTGTTGGCACACCACTGGTTCAACGTGCGATCGCTTTGATCGCAGAAGCAGACCGAGCTGGAGGAAAAATCTCCGATATTCTCGTAACTGCTGCAAACGATTCTCGTGAATTGAAGTTCCTTGAAGGTGAACGTCGCCGTGCCATCGGTTCGTACATTGCGGTTATTTGGACTTCTTACTTCGTTTTCCTGGGTGTTATTGTCACCCTCGCTGTTGTCTTTATTCCTGCGATTGCAGGCTCCAATTCGGGCGGTGAAGACGGCGGTGACAGCGGTGGACAAACCATTGGAAACATGACCATCCGGAACATTGACCCTCTGTTCTTTTTGACAGTGTTCTACTATGGTGTCACCATGCAAGCCGTCGGAAACGGAACCATGGCTGGTTTGATGTCGACTGGACGCTTCTCAACCGGATTCAAGCACTCTGGAATGATGATCTTAGTGTCCTTAGTCGTATTCAACTTCCTCGCCTTCACGCCGAACCTCATCGGTATCACTGAAGTTCCAGGTCTGAACCCATCCTCTGGTGCGTTCGTACCTTCCGGATTGTACTTCGGTGGTTGAATGAAACGCGATGAAGAAGCCCAAGTCCACATCCTCGAGATGTTGACGCTGTTTTGGCTGTTCTTTATGTCGGCCACATTTTTGATCAGGGTTCACGTTCCAGACGCTCCTTCGGTCGCACATGATGCCTCGTTGGAAATTGCAGGTGACGATGCGATTCGCTATGCATTGGGTCTTGATGCGGTTCTTGAAGGTGACAGCAGACTCGAAGAAGTGCTCAACGATGGGCAACTCGATGAAGCATGCACCTTGTTGCAAGACAGCATAGCTGTTGGCAAGGAAGCAAACTGCTGGCTGACTCAGAACAGTGGTGTAGCCACGCCTTACGGTCGAACTGGTACACCAGCTGGTGGAACGGTTACCGTTCATCATCTCGTGATCGTCGATGCTGATGCATGGACCGTTACCCTCGACGTGTGGGCCCGAGGAGGTGCTGCTTGATGCGCACTTCCACCCTCAATCAATCGAGCGACCGCGATGCTGGCCAGATGCTGTTGGCCACCGGTGTGGTCTTGCTCATGTCGTTGCTCTCAATGGCCATCTTCGGCGTCAAAGTTGCAGGACTCACCCTGCCCCATGACAATGCATCAGACGGGGTCATCATCACGGCTCAGGAAGTGGTGGATGGATTGCCAGAACTCACCGAAGCACGCACCCAACTCTGGATCGATGGTGGTCTTCAGCCACTTGAAGCAGCACAAACCGCCATGGACGGCGTGCACAATGACATGCTTCACCACGGAGAGATTCGTGGCATTGAAGTCAAGATGATCGACATCACCGTTGTAGAAATCGACAGTACAACGCTCAGCGTGACTGGTGAATTAGGAGTTTCTGACGGTGATGCAATGCTCACGATTCCAGTGAGTTTCACCATAACGCACGTGTAATCAGCGCTTTTGGTGCTCGTTCCACGCAATGTCCATCAGATGTTTGATGCGTTCTGTATCGCTCTTTACCATCGATAAATCAACGATTGGCCATGATGCAATTTTCGCACGGTCGGTGAGGCCTGCTTGAATCGCTCGAATGCGTGGGAAGGCAGCCAAATAGCGGTCGGCTCTGCGGAACGAATGAGCATCTCGGCTACGAAGCATGCCTTTGTGGCGTTCTTCTTCACTCACTGCCATCACCAAGCCAACAGCGATGCCACCGGCTTCGCGCCAACTTCGCAAAAGGCGTTCACTCGGATTGATGTGGACGCCTTCAATCAGCAAATCGATGCCTTCTCTGCGAGCTCGATCGATGGTTGCAACAACACCGCTTTCAACCGCTTGGCAGGTGTCGAGCCAATCGATAACGGCCTCGCCGGATTCACCTTGAGAAAAGGAAGAGCGGTGCAGGCTGGATTGGGTTCGTTCTTCATCACAAGCCCGCATGATTTCACGGATCGCATCCGTGGACAAGAGACGAGCAAAACCTGTATCTGCGGCAAGTTGGACCGACGCTGTGGACTTGCCAGTCCCGGTAGCGCCTGCGATGACAAGCAGACGAGGGGCTCGGTTCGCAAGGGTGCGGGCGGCGTCTTGACCCAAACCTACCTTCCGAGCCATATCGGGTTGTGGTGATGGTGCCTTGATGAGTCTTTGCGCCCATGGAGGCTTCGCAGACAGGGTTTGGCCCAACCCTCTGCCAACCGAATGCCTTTGAGGGGACGACGCTTGGCGTTGGACATGAGCGCAGAACAGATGTGGGTCGCCGGTGAATGGTGCGATGCCGAAGATGGAGCAACAGCCGATATTCTCAACCCCGCAACGGGCGAAGTCATGGCCACCACGCCGAAAGCAACCTTGGGCGATGTCGGCCGCTGTGTTGACGCATCACGGGCTGCTTTCAATGATGCTTCATGGAAAGCAATGGACCCTGCTCAACGGGGTCGAATCCTCAACAAAATGGCTCAAGCCACCTACGCTAACGCCAAGACACTGGCTGTCATTGAATCCAACAACAACGGCAAAACATTCCGAGAAGCCCTCTCTGAAATCCGCTATGGTGCTTGGACCCTCGAATACTTCGCAGGACTTTCTGACAAAATCGAAGGCTCGACCATCCCAGTCCCTGGCAACCGATTGAACTACACCCTGCGCCAACCGCTTGGCGTCACCGTTCACATCATTCCTTGGAACTTCCCGCTTCAGTTGGCCTTGCGCTCAATTGCTCCAGCCCTTGCTGCTGGATGCACCGTGATTGCAAAGCCAGCATCGTGGACTCCACTTTCGCTCATCGCATGGGCCAAGGCCATGGAAGAAGCAGAAGTCGGTCTCCCGACGGGTGTGCTCCAAGTCATCACCGGATCTGGTGGACTGATTGGAGACGCACTTGCTGGTCACACCAACGTCGACGGCGTGGTCTTGACTGGTGGCGTACCAACAGGGCAAGCCGTGATGGCAAAAGCAAGCGAGAACCTCACTCCAGTCACCCTCGAACTCGGTGGCAAAGGTGCCAACATCATCTTCCCAGATGCAAACCTTCGCTATGCAGCCAAAGCCATCTGCTTTGGAATCTTCATGAACGCTGGTCAAATGTGCTGGGCTGGATCACGCCTCATCGTCCACGAAGACGTGCACGACGAACTCGTCGAAGCCGTATGCGCTGAAGTCGCCAAGTGGAAGGTCGGACCTGGTATGGAAGAAGGCGTCCGCATTGGAAGCATGGTTCATGAATCCCACCGAGCCGAAGTGATGGAGAAACTCCAAGCTGGCCTGGCAATGGGCGGCGAAGTCGTTTGTGGTGGCAACATCATCGAGGGCGCTGGAGCGTTCATGGAAGCGACCGTTGTCACTGGTGTTGACAAAGACAACCTGCTGTTCAATGATGAATTGTTTGGACCTGTCTTGGCAGTCACCAAGTTCAGCGAGGATGCTGAAGCACTTGCATTGGCCAACGACTCACCGTTTGGATTGCTCAACGGCATCTGGACCAACAACCTCAGCCGAGCGCACTCGATGGCTCGAGATTTGGAAAGCGGTATGGTTTCAATCAACGAATTCCCGATCACCTTCCCACAAACAGCGTTCACGGGTTGGAAGCAATCAGGCATCGGTGTCGAACAAAGTCAAGACGCCATGCGCTTCTACACCAAGGTGAAGAACGTCAACGTCAAACTCTGAGGTGAAGACATGACCGTCGAATCAGTGGACCTTGAAAACGGTGTACGGTTGATCAGATTTTCTGGCCAATCAGCCACTCAGTCTTTTTCACGTGCCTCCTTGCCTCAAATTGCGAAAGCGATTGACGCCGGTCTTATCCACCCAAATGTTCGTGCAATGGTGCTGACCGGTGAGGGCAAGTTTTTCTCAGCTGGTGCTGACATTCACGCCTTTGCTCAATCGATTGAAGACGGCGATGCTCCTCAACTCATTCGAGACCTCACCGGCGTGCTTCATCCTCTTCTGATTCGTATGCGCCAATCCCCAACCATTTGCATTGCCGCCATAAACGGCGCATGCGCTGGTGGCGGTCTTGGTCTTGCTTTGGCTTGCGATGCACGCATCGGTTCCCCAACCGCCAAGATGGCTGCCTCCTATGCAGGCATGGGACTCTCCCCCGATGGTGGCACCACCTGGTTGTTACCGCGATTGGTTGGCGATCAAACATCACGACGGTTCTTCTTTGAAAATGAAATCTGGTCCGCTGAACAGGCTGCGGCGCTGGGCGCCATCGATGCCATCGTCGAACACGATGGACTGATCGAAGCGGCGACTGCCATGGCGCTGCGTTGGAGTCAATGGGGTAACCACACCAAAGAAGCCACCAAACACTTGCTCGATGTCCAGTCAGTGCAAGACTTCGAAACACACCTCAAACATGAGCGAACACTGATCGAAGCAGCAGGCACCACTGAAGCGTTCAAAGAAGGCGTAGCGGCTTTCATCGAAAAGCGAAAACCTGAGTTTTGACACCTTTGAGTGATTCTTTAATCATACTTGAAGAAACCTTGACCGGATTTCTGACCAAGATTGCCTTTTGCAACCATTTCTTCCAACAGCGGATGTGGAGCGTATCGATCGTCGTTGAACGAGCGTTGCAAATTGAGGAGAATGTCTCTCCTCACATCCAGGCCAACAAGGTCTGTCAGTTTGAGCGGGCCCATTGGATGCTTGTAACCGAGCACCATGGCCGTATCGATGTCTTCTGCGCTTGCCACACCGTCAGCAAGCATGCGAATTGCTTCGTTGCCAAGCACAACACCGAGTCGGCTTGTCGCAAACCCTGGTACGTCCTTGACCAAAATGGTGGTCTTGCCCATAGCAACACCTGCCGCTTCAGCAGCAGCAACAGTCGCGTCGCTGGTTGAATCGTGGCGAACAAGTTCGAGCAGTTTCATGATCGGAACTGGATTAAAGAAATGCATGCCAATGACCTGCTCTGGCCTGCTCGTGGCTGCAGCGATGCCTGCAATCGAGAGTGAAGAGGTGTTGGTGCCGAGAATAGCACGGGCTGGTGCCAAGCGATCAAGGTCGGCAAAGATGCTCTGCTTCAAATCTGGAATTTCAGGTACGGCTTCAATCACCATGTCAGCGTTGCCAACAGCTTCAGCCATGTCGCCAACGGCGTGAAGGTTTGCGGCCCATTCGGCCTTTTGCTCAGGTGTTGTCTTGCCGCGAGCGATGCCTTTGTCCCAGAAGGCGTCAATGCGAGCCATGCCGCGTTCCAAGCCTTCGGGAAACGCATCGAACAGGTTGGTTTTCCAGCCGCTCTGAGCGCAGACTTGTGCGATACCAGCACCCATTGTTCCGGCACCGATGACAGCGACTTCTCGAATCTCCATGCTTCATGCGAAGGGGGCGAACTTCATGATGCTTCCTCGCCCTTTGCCTGTTGGCTTTGAGCGAGTGCGACACCACCGACGATCAACACGAATGAAATGAGCAGGGGCACACCGAGTTTCTCATCCAGCAACAACCAGCCGCTAAAGATACCAAACGGTGGTACCAAGTAGACGTAGAGGGCGCTCTTTGCTGCACCGATGGTTTTGATGCCATCGGCAAACCAGACGTAGGAGATGACGGTTGAAAAGATCGCTAAAAACACCAAAGAGATCCAACCGTAGAGGTTCGGGTCTGGCCATCCAACATACCATGTCTCAACCGCAACCATCGGTGTGAGCAGCAAAAATCCAACCACCGATGACCAAACGGTCAGTTGCAACGGTGAAAGCGATTCTGTTGCGTCGGGTGCGGGTGTGGTCATCGCTTTCTTCATCAGAATGCTGTTGCAAGCCCATGACAAGGCTGCGGCTGCAATCAGAAGATCGCCCAAAGCCCGCTCATTGAACGGGATGTCGACGTTTGGTGAATACAGGAAAAGAATCGTCACACCGGTGATGCCCATAGCCAAACCAGCCCCAAGTCGCCAATTCATGCGCTCATTGAGAAAGAAAATCGCTAAGAGAGCGGTAAAGAATGGATTGAAGGTGATCATCAAAGAAGCATCACCAGCGGCGGTGTACTGCATTCCGAACATGAAAAAGGCCTGGTAAACAACCGTTGAGAAAAACCCAATCAAAGCAATTCGTTTCCATTCACCCCGGGTTGGAAGCACCCAGTTGTTGGTGACCAACAGAAGCACAGCAAAACAAGCAATGGCAACCACGTATCGTGTCCAAGCCGCAACAAAAGGAGCCATCTCTGCGGCTAAAACTCGACCTGCGGGCCAACCGAAGCCCCAAACGGCGGCGACAAAAATGAGTTTGAGGTGAATCAACACGTGCTTCATTCAAACCGCTCCAAACCGAGTTGGAGCATGCGTGAACGTGGGAGACCTATTTCTGGTAAACCAGCGGCTGGAGCGTATATTTTCAGTCCTTCGAGGCGTGAAACATACAGCCCGTAAGAAGCGATGTCATCAGGGCGGTACGGCGTTGGAACGCCCATTTGCGTCAAGGCGTTGCACGCACCCTCTGAATAGATAGGGTAAATGTTGGTAGCAAAGTGCATCCATTCCGAAACCCGTTGTGCATCGATGTGATCGAGCGTCAACAAGTGTTCAAGCAGGCCGACATCCGGATAAGATACGGTTCGAAGCGTCATTTCGACTTCATTGGTGATGTCTTCTGGCCAAGCAAATGGGTCCCGTTCCGACCATCCATCGGCCACACGGATGTGGTCCAAGGAGGCTTCTGTCTGGATCGCAAACAAGGCTTTTGCGTAGCGTTCGTCATCGATGGTGTCTGCGACAAGTTGGGGAAGAGCTCGATAGAATTCTTCACACCGCTCAACGTTAATACCGTACAACTCAACAGGAATCATAGTCTCACTCCACAGAGAGATGCTCAGGCTTTGCCGCCGATACCGGAAGCGATGAGGCGAGGGGACATTGGCTTGTCAACGACCCATTCTTGCTTGAAGAGTTCTTTGAGGGTCACTTCATCTTCTGGACGAGCGAAGTGGTTGTGCATGTAAGCATCCCATTCTTCATCCGAGCCTGTGAAGAGATCGCCTTCAACAGTGCAGCGCTTGTTCTTGAATGCTCCAATGCTTCGTTGGAAGTTTTCGTGAGGAACATAGAGTTTTGTTGCACCTTCTGGAAGGTAACCACACAACTTTTCAACTTCACCAACGATTTCATCGTGGTAGTGACCGCGGGCTTCTTCGTTGAGTGTTTCCTTGTTCACTTCGACACCTGCTTCGAGTTTCTTACGCTCGTCCCAGCGTCCTTTAACGCCCCAAACATAGGACCAGTGAGCGGATGAAGAGGCATCGACACCAAACAGATCGTGCGCTGTGGAGACCCACTTGTTGATGTAGCGTTGAAGCAAATCCAACGGGATGACTTCTGCCTTGATGACACGTCGTAGGCCGTTGGAACCGGTTCCAAGGTGGAATGATTCTTCCTTGAGCATTGGGCCCATGGAAGCTGCAAGTGGCTTGAATGCTGATGTGGAAAGCATACCAAGTTGGAATTTACCGTCTCGGTCCACGAACATGGTGTAGCAGAAGAAGTCGAGCCAATGAGGCATTGGTCGGTTGAAAGCACCAAGCAATCGGTCACCATCTTGTGCATTTCGCTCAAGGAGTTTTTGTGCTTCACGTCGTCCTTGTTGTCCAAAGTAGGTCATCAAGAGGTAAGCCATTTGCCAGCCGTGGCGTTGTTCTTCAGCCATGATTCGAGCGCCTGCATAGCGGTCGTACGCTGTAGGAGCGGAAGCGAGGAGGTGGCGTTGTTGTTCGACGGATGCGAATTCTGTGTCGCCTTGAACTGTGATCATGCTGACGAGTGCGTCGCGCATGGTCTGTTGAGGCACCTGGAGGCTTCGTTCCCACTTTGGTCGACCAGCGTAATCACCGTACTCGATGACGTCGCCTGCCCGGTCCCAATCGAATTGAATCGAGAGATCGAAATCGCCCATCCAATCGGGGTTAAATCCAACACGCTCTTGCCAGTCGTGGAAGTTTGAAATCCAGTCTTCCCATGTGGTCGGTAGGTTGTCCATACCATCTCCTAGACCCCGGCCGCCTTATTGGCTTTGCGAACATGTTCGTACGAACGGATTACGGGCTTCGTTTTCTGACTTCATCTGCGAAGGCATGCATAACGGTTGATTCAATCCGTTGAAGTTGAGCGGACAGGGTTGATTTGGCAACTTCGAGTTTGGTTGCCAAAGCCGTCAGTGAGATACGACGAGGGACGTCGTAGAAGCCCTCTTGAGTTGCTGCATCAAACACCAGACGTTGCCTTGGCGTCAACAAACGAGAGGAGACGCCTCTGGTCGAGACCAAACGGTACGGGATCTGTTCCTCCTCAAACCCTGCGATCAAGTCCCTTACTTTCCCTCGTGCACAGGCAATCGTCCAATTCACCCACCCGTCGCGGACTTCAAACGGCGTTTGAGGAATCACGCCCACCTTGAGCAATGGTTTGAGAAAACCACCGCCTCCTGCGATGATGTCAACAGTGAACTGTTGTTTGTCGAAGGCTCGAACTTCTTCGATGCCGGTGTGATTGCCAACCGTAGCGACGATGTCTTCACTGCATGAGGCTTTAGCAGTACCCCGCCCCTTCCGCAGCGGCATGTGTTCATCGATGCGCAACACGGCCGAGGGGTGACTACGCGTCACATCACCAGCCCAATGCCCTTCAGGCAATCGAACCTCGATACGAACTTGCTGGACGCCCATGGAGTGAGGTGACTGAGGTTCCTCTTGAAGGTACTCGCGTCCTTCAAAGGTGACGGGTTGTTTCAATTCGGCGGACTGTACCGGATGCCACATCGATGACTTCACCAAACGTAGTGGTGGTTGTGTCACCCAAGAGAACACCAGGTAGGTAGCCATCGCACACGCCTGAGGCTGCGAAAATAGCGTCGTCGCTCTTGCACAAGTCGTGTGCTTCCCAAAGGCGGGTCAAATCATCGCCAACCATCTTCTCTGCTCGGGCTTCTTCATGCTCTGATCGGAACACTAAGCGACCTTCGAACACGCCGCCAAGGCCACGAATGGCAGTGGCTGAAATGACACCTTCTGGTGCTGCTCCGATGCCCATAAGCAAATCAAACGGCCCGTCAGGACGGGCTGCCCAAATAGCAGCGGATACATCGCCATCGCCCATCAGTTCAAGTTGGGCTCCAGTGGCTCGAATCTCTTTGAAAAGGTCGGTGTGTCGCTCGCGATCAAGGGCCACAACGCGAACATCGCTGACGGCTTTATCGAGGGCCGATGCTGTTTGTTCAAGGTTGTATGCAACCCCACCATCCAAGCTGATCTGGCCAATCAGTTCCGGCCCACCAGCAATCTTGTCCATGTAGCAATCTGGAGCATGCAACAGTGTACCACGGGGTGCAGCAGCAAGCACGGCAATCGAGTTTGGAGAATTTGAGGCACAGTTATTGGTGCATTCAAGCGGATCGACGGCTATGTCAATCATTGGAGCACCGGCGACACCGACCATGTTTCCTATTTCTTCACCGATGTAGAGCATAGGCGCTTCATCCCGTTCGCCTTCACCAATGGCAACACGACCGTCGAAAGGGACGTTATCGAAGGTACGGCGCATGGCTTCAACAGCCGCTTCATCGGCCTTGTCTTTTTCACCAAGTCCGCGCCATGCAGCACTGGAAATAGCGGCCTGGTCAACGGCTTCGAGGAAGTGGTGATAGAGGTCGCCGACGCCGCCCATACCAACAGACGAGCGCGCCCCATCCATCAATGAAACGGTTGAGGATGAAGGAGGACCCAACCGCCAAGTTGCACACGTATGCGCTTATTCTTGAGCGGGCGGGCTGTACTTCCACAGTTTCGAAGTCACCAAGCACATGATGACTATTTTTCCAAAGTCCCAAAGCAAAAAGGGTTCAGTGCCCCACGCATAGGCTTGAGAGATGGATACGCTGTACGCTTCAGCAAGCCAGAGTGTGCCAAACACGTAGACTGGGATCATGGCGATGGACCAACACAAGAGTTGAGCCGGCAAGTCTGCAATGCCTGCACGGTAGGATCGGTCGAGACCTTCTGCAACAATGGCAGATGCAAATGGGAAGGCCAACAGGTAACCACCAGAAGCGGCCAACACGCCTCCGCTGAACAACATGTCACTGCCACCGGCAAACACGGGTGCACCAAAAGCACCGACTGCGAGGTAAAGAGCGCCAGAAAGGAAGGCATCATTTCGGCGCAAATACACACCCGTCGCCAAGACAGCGAATGTTTGGAGGGTGAAGGGAACCGGGCTGATTGGGGTCAGGAAGGAGATTTGAGCGCACAAAGCAGTCAGTCCAGCAAAGAGCACCACGCCGACAGCTCGTTCATTGATGGTGATGTTTTGATCACGGAAAGCAAGGTGCCAATTCATCGGATTCACCAACAATTGCGAATTCAGCATGACCTTTCGAATCTTGGAGAGTTCTTAGTGCTTCATGCCAAAATGTGGGTGAATATCCCTGTCCATTGACTGAGATGGCCGAGCGAAGGGGTGCAAAGGTGAATTATTGAGTCCCTTTGAACTTCTCAAGAACAACGATGTCAGAGATCGATGTCCCTGGGTACTGCCCGTCATCATCTTTTTCGATGGATTTCACCATGTCAAGTGCGCACAGCAAACCAGCACTTACGCCAGTCAATGCTTCCATTTCAATCCCGGTTTTGTAGTGGGCTGAAACGGTGACTGTGCAACGGAGCGATGTTGTTTCCCATGACCAATGAACGGTGCAACCCTCAAGCGGGATTGGATGACAATGAGGAATGATGCGAGGCGTTTCTTTGACGGCCTGTATTGCGGCGATGGTCGAAGCTTCGAGCACGTCACCTTTGGCAACAGATTTGTTTTGAATCGCCTCGACTGAGGCTTGGCTGAGGTTCAGCACACCCGTGGCTGTCGCTCGGCGTTCAACAACAGGTTTTGCACCAATCTCAACAATGCCTTTGATTTCTTTGTCCATCGTTCATCCCTTAACCTAAACCAGCCTTCCAGGTTGCCCCTTCACTGGTGACTTCTTTCTTCCATAGGGGCGCCTGCTTCTTGAGTTCGTCGATGAGCCATTCGCATGCTTTGAAGGCCGCTTTGCGATGAGCACTGCCCACATGGATGGCGACAATTGGCTCTTGTGGCCCGACTGAACCAATTCGATGAGCCATGGCCACGCAATGAACCCCGAACGCCTCGATGGCTTGTTCGGCGAGCCCGTGGAGAACCGGCGTAAGTTGCTCCTGCCACGCATCAAATTCTAAACGAAGAACTTCAGCATCGCCTTCCATTCCCCGGGTGATGCCAAGAAAAGAAACGACTGCACCGCAACCGTCGAGCGGAAGTTTGTTTTTGAGCGCTGTTTCATCGAGCGCATTGGGCGCTTCTTCGATGATGATTCGTCCGCCCATGCATGAACGAAGGGAGCGCATCATTCAAACCTCACGCATGCATGGGTCCCCCATGGGCGAGGAGGCAGCCATCCACATCATGGGAGCGGGTTTGTCCGGTCTTGCCGCGGCAACCTTACTTGCCCGAGCCGGCAAGGAAGTCCATGTTCACGATATCCGAACCGATTCTGGCCAGCGTTTTGATGGCGACTTCCAAGCGCTGGAAAATTGGAGCATGGATGTCGATTTCTTTGACCAGTTAGCCGAATGGGGTTTTGATGCTTCTGAATTTAAAGCCACTGAATTCGATGTGGTTGATCTCATTCACCCTGACGATACAATCACTCAAGCCGTCACACCCGGCGTGGCCTACAGGATCGTCGAACGTGGAACCTCCGAACACACCATCGATCAAGGTTTCAAGCGCCAAGCTTTGGCAGCAGGTGCGCAAATCCATTACAAATCTCGGGTCAAGGAAGAGGATTGCACCATCATCGCCTGCGGTCCTAAAGGCACCTCAGCGGTCGCTTATGGAGAAATATTCCATACCGACCATCCAAACCACATTGGATTCCAACTCAATGACAAACTGGCACCAGGTTCGTATTCCTACCTCATCATCATCGATGGGATCGGCTTGATTTGCACCTGCTTGTGGCGCAAACAGAAGAAAAGTGATCGGTTCCTCAATGAAACAATCGCGTGGTATGAAGCACATTACCCGAACCTCAACCGGAAGCCAATCAAGCGTGTCGGCGGCAAAGGTGATTTCACCATCAATAGAAATTACAAGCAAGATGGACGGTATTACGTTGGTGAATCTGGTGGCCTTCAGGACTTTATGTGGGGCTTTGGTATGCGCATGGCTGTTTGGTCTGGTGTTCTTGCAGCCAATGATATCCTCGGCAAAGGCGACTATGAGGCGGATGTTCGAAAACACCTCATGCCCTATGTCCGCACAAGCGTCGCCAACCGATGGCTGATGAACAGAGTCGGGGACAGGACGTTCAAGATGATGTGCAAAGCATGGATGCGAAACCAAGCCAAACGGGGCGATGGTTTGATCTGGATTGGAAACTTATTCCGCCCCCGCTGGTACAAGTCCATTCTTTACCGCATCGTGAGTCCGTTCATGCTGCAAAGTGATCCAAAGGCCATGGGCCGTGGCGTTCGACGAATGCCGTTCCGTAAGGCACTCAAGCGGGATGCATGGGTGCAGTCAGAGGCAGCGGCAGCAATCGGAAAGGAATGGGATGCTGCGCGACGCAAAGGAGGCGCTACATCCTTCACTGATGATGCCGAAACCACCAATGACGAGCAATCGGAACAGGCGATTTCTTCTTAATACGAGCCCGTGTGGCTTGACTCATGGACGACCTCCACGGATTGACCCTTGAACCCATGCCTAACCGACTAGTCAACTACGGTGTCACGAACAACGGCATCGCTGTGATTGAACTCACTTCCAACTCTGCCGGTGCACCTCTTGAAGGTCCAAACGACCGTTCACCAAACACCTACACTCACGGCATGATGCGAGACATCGACGAAGCAGTCGTCCGTGCCCGCTTTGACGACAGTGTGACCTGCATCGTTCTGACCGGTAACGGCGCTTCCTTCTTCTCCGCAGGTGCATCGATTCAGATGCTTAACAGCGTAACACCTGGCTTCAAGTACAACTTTTGCCTTCACGCCAACGAAACACTCTCTCGCTTTGAGCAAACCTCCAAACTTGTCGTCTGTGCAATCAACGGACACGCTGTTGGTGGCGGACTTGAAATCGCTATGGCCGCAGACATTCGAATCGCTCGAAAGAACGCTGGCAAGGTCGGACTTCCTGAGATCAACCTTGGTGTGCTCGCTGGTACCGGTGGTACCGCTCGATTGACCCGCTTGATTGGAAAGGCCAAAGCCCTAGAAATGATGGTCACTGGCGAATTGATGTCCTTCGAGGATGCAGAAAGCTGCAACCTCATCAACCACATTTGGGAAGGAACTGCAGAAGACTTCCGCCGAGATGTTCTCGACTGGTGTGGTCAATTCACCCTCCCGAACAAGGCTGTCAAGGCCGTTGGAAACATCAAGCGCTCGTGCCAAACTGGCCCTGAGATTCCATTCGAATACCACCTGGCTCTCGAGCGAGAACTCCAAGCATCGTTGTTCAACAGCACCGACGCCAAGGAAGGCATCGCAGCATACGTCGAAAAGCGTGTGGCGAACTTCACCGGTCAGTGAAGCAGCAGTCGCTGTACATGCACGCCGGTGCGCCGGTGGATATGGTTAAAGTGTCGATTGCGAAGCCTTTCGAGGAAACCAAGGCCCTCATCAGTTCCATTGGCAGCAGGCAAACATTGGATCAAAGGCTAG
>JAPKCS010000052.1 GCA_028822845.1 Candidatus Poseidoniaceae archaeon
GACGAAGAATTGAATCCCCAAGGTTGCGGTGAACATTTCATCATAGGTGAACGAGAACTGTGCCGTCTGATCGTTCCCGATGAACAACGTCTCTGATTTTTCCCATTCTTCAATGGTGTAATTCATCGTGTATTCGCCACCAGCGCCGACTGCAGATTCATTGGATTCGGGTGCGAAACTGACGTAGGAAACTTCGGTCAAAGCCACGATTGCCAAAAGAACCGCAACCCCAACCGTCACCGTTTGCTGTCCCGGCAAACTGTATCGGCCAAATGCGTTTGCTGGCGATTCATCGCGCAACCAACAGAGGGCGAAGTGAGTTGCGAAGGCAGCCCCTACACCGGGCACTGAAGGGAAAATACCCGATGCGCCACCGTAGCCCAAGAGGGTCCAAACAACGACGCCGGTCATCGCCGCCATCATCATCATGATCGAATGGTTTGTGTCGGGTTCATACCCTGACATGCGCACTAAGATGAGCGGCACAAAGATGCCACCCAAACCGTAAACGGCCAGCACTACGAGGCTGAACACCGAATCACCAAAGCCAGGGAATTGCTGGCCAATCAGCGAAATCACCGTTGCGAACACCGCAACAGCGAGGGTGACTTTCTTGGTGGTTTTGTGGTCTTGGCTCCATTCTGGCCTGACGTCATCGGTGATGGCGGCTGTGCATGCCAACACTTGACTGTCAGCAGTGGACATGGTTGCTGCAAAGATCGATGCAAGGATGAGGCCGCCAAGGAACGGGCTCAATTCACTCATGGCGAGTTTTGGCAAACCAGTCTGAGCGCCATCGGCGCCCAGTTCAGGCAACAGCACACGGCAGGCAAGGCCAATGAGGAACATGAGGACGATGAAGGGCGTTTGCCAAACGAAGAACCAGGCCATGGCTTCTTTGCGCGCTTTGTCGTCCTTCAATGTCATCACACGGGAAACCACCTGCGGCTGGCCAGCGACACCAAGGCCGCCAAGGAAGAACGCAGCAATCCAAAGGGACGCCCCAAACATCAGGCCAGAAGGAAACACATTGACCATCGCTGGACTGACGTCAGCTAATTGATTATGCAGGCCTGAAAAGCCGCCTGCGGCTTTCAAAGCCACCACGCACAAGATGGTCGAACCAACGATCATCACGCATGATTGGGCCGCATCGGTCCAGATTGAAGCGCGAATTCCACCTGCGTAGCAGTAGGCGACAACGAGAACGAAACCGATCAAAATACCAATGGTTGGTGACCATTTGAGCATCGTCTCCAAGGCGATACCGCCAGCGGTCAGTTGCGCTGCAGCATAGATGGAGAGGAAAATAACCGAAAGCACAGCAGCCACCTTTGCTTCTGGCGAGCCGGTTGTGCTCGAGACCAGTGAAGACAAGGAACGAATACCACGCGCCTCACCTTCTTTCTGAATGTACTTGTAAAGCCAAATCCAGGCAACAAGTTGTCCAACCGTTGAAACAAGAGCAATCCAAATGGCAGAATATCCTTGCAGATAGATGAATCCAATGAACCCGATGAACATGTAGCCGGAGTTCCATGTGCTGACTGCAGAGAGTGCAGCGAGGGCTGGGTGCATGCCTCGGCCAGCGACGAGGTAATCGTCAGTGGTGTCTTCTTTGACCCTCATTGACGCAAGGCCAACGCCAGCGAAGAAGATCATAAACAGGAGAAAAGAGAGCAAAATCATTACTTCATCGGACATGGGGTCACTCACCTTCATTGCCAACGAAGCAAAGCCTTCTCTTCAACTTCACTGGGCTTGGACGGGAAGACGAGGCAGTTGAGCCGCCCCCCCTCGATGCCAGAAAGAGCGCCAATGGTTGTGGTGGCCATGCGCTGTTGGTCGGTGCCCATATCGGCGCTGAGCACCACTGGAACATCGTCAAATGGGCGCTCGAGAAAAGCAACACACGCTTCGTGGCGCATCGATTCGAGGGCGGTTTCTCGAGGCATTTCTCCAATCGATTCTCCAAGCTTCTCCCGCATAAGGCGCAGTGAAACCACAGCATCAGCGGGCTTCATTGGCACTTGATGGCCAATTCCTTCCCCAGTGGGGTCCAAATCTAACAGCGCTAGGGTGTGGAGGTTTTGGTGCATGTTTGCTGCGATGACTTCCAAAGGCGAAGTGGCGACCCAGCCGCCGTAGGGATAGGTGAGGGTGGTTTGTCGTCCGAATTTGTAATTTGAAAGTCCAATAGCCCCGGTGACCAAGGTGGTGATGGATACGCCGTGGAACACATGGCATTCAATGCCAGCTTCAGCCGCTTGGAGTTGGAGGTCAACGTGCGTGGTGGCTTGCAACGGATCGCCAACAACCAACAAGGCCACCAAGGAGGTTCGGGCCAGTTCAAACAGCACATCTGGCTGTTCGACTTCAGGCCGCATCACTTTCTCAATTGAGCCGACGGCGTCTTCAAGCGCGTCAAGTTCAGCCTGTGGCCATAACGCAGTGTAGGCCTCATAGCGTCGGACATCAGACGATTTTGCCGCCTCAAGGGCTTCCAAACTCATGCCGGAAAGTCGACCAGGCCCCATGCCGATGAGCAACAAACCCGTCGCTGGAAGCGGGGTGTTGGTGTTGTGCTTCGCCGTCATCCTCAAACCTCCGCTTCGCTTGGATGGAGCGAGCATCATGCGTCATTTGAGTGTGCCGAGCGCGCAAACCCAACAATGGTTGGAGCGTTGCCGTTCAGAAAAATGGTTGGCCGAGCACACCGGCGTCACCACCCTTGGAGACGGCAATAAGGCCATACCGCTCAACGATTCTGCCCCACAAGCGGGCGACGAATCCTGGAGGGGCAACGCTCTTGTCGATCTTGAGCCAAAGGGCAAACCACCCTCACATTGGAGCGAACACCTCGATCCTGAAGTGTTTGAAACCCACAAAGACGACTGGCCAAAAGCGTACGAAACGCAGGGCGACGTTCTTATTGTAAAAATTGAAGATGGCCTTTGGGATTACGCTGAAATGATGGCAGACGCCATGCTCACACAACTTCCAAACATTCGCCTTGTGTGCGCGGACCTTGGTGTTCATGGTGATTTCCGCGTCCGAGACCTGCATCCCCTCGCGACCCGTGATGGGACCGTGGAAACGCGAACCAGAATTCGAGAAAACGGCTACATGCTCTGGGTTGACGCCTCCAAAGTCTACTTTTCAGCGCGCTTGGCGAACGAACGCATCGAAACGCTTGCCACGGCAAAACAGCTCGCAGCGCGACTCAATCGAGGGATTGTTGTTGCCGATCCCTACGCTGGTGTTGGCCCGAGCATGGGTGCATTGCTTGGCGAGGCAGATCTTCTCACCGGCTACCATGCAGGCGACCTCAACCCCGATGCAGTTGAACTGCTGTCCGCCAATCTAGCCCACCTGACTGCCAAAAGGAAAACCGTTGACGGCAACGATGCGCCGATGATTCACCCCGCAACAGTGGTCTGCAGCGATGCGACAACGTGGACACATGATGAAACACTGAAGGGTTCGTGTGATTTGTTATTGGTCAATCTGCCCCACGACAGCATTGAGCATCTGCCCCATGTGCTGCCGCTTCTTCGCGGTGACCAAACCGCGGTGCTTCGAGGCTGGGCCATCGTTGAACGCACCCAAGAGGCTGAGAGCCAACAGCGCATTGAAGCGGCGATCGCACAAGCTGGCCACCACATTGAATCCATGCAGTTCAATGAAGTCAAGGGCTTTTCAGCGAGCAAGAGTTTCGTATGTTTCGAAGCATGGCTTGGTCGTCATGATTGAGCGTTGAGTTCATCAATCATCACCCATTGGCCATCTTCATGCAGAACACTGTCACCTGCGTTTGTGGTGTAAAAATCGATGTTGCGGGCGCTACGCCTCGCAAGGACGGCACCAAAGTCTGGTGCAGGGTGTGCGGAACCGTTTCAGTTCACCACCGAACATGAGTTTCTGCCCCAGCCAAAACCCATCCGGGTTGCGCCATTGCGTGCAATTTTTCACGCCTTTGTGTTGCCAAAAGGGGAGCCTTCAAGAGCCGTCAAACTGGGTTCACGCTATGACCCGTAGCACCATTGCCGCTGGAAGTTT
>JAPKCS010000014.1 GCA_028822845.1 Candidatus Poseidoniaceae archaeon
GGTCAACTTTGAGCGCAACTCACGCTTCTTGAATCCGAATCAATCGGGTTGTTCTGAATCCTTGAAGTATTTTGATGAACCGTTTTGCTTGGAACTCAGCATCGAGTGAAGGCTCGCCAGTATCGATTCGAACGGCGTTGAGTCCGATGAGTTTCGCTGGTGTGGCCACGCCAAGAATGCTCTCAAAGCCAATGATTCGGAGCACTTGAGGTGACAGTTGCAGGTTGCCCCTTCCAATCAAAAAGCCTTGACCACCCATCGGTGAAAGAAGCAGGATGCGTGGGCGCTGGTTGCCGTTTTCATCCACATGTTGGTCGAGTATGTTGATCAATTGTTGCTCATTAAGATCGGCGTGGAACTCACGCTTTCCATCCACTAAAGGGCCTTGAACATCGATGCCCAAAAGCGTCAACACAAGGTCGACATGCTCGCCGATTCGACGCAATGTACCGCCACTTCCCCAGACGATCATCAAATCGGGCTGGTCTTGCAGCAATGTTTGGACATGGTTGGCGAGGCCTTCGATGGTATCGACTTCACTTGAGCGTTCAACTTGTTCTTTGGCACCTTGCATGAACCTTGGACTGGAAGGTGTCCAAGCTTCGCCATACATCCGCACCTTCCAGACGCCTTGCTGGTAGACGTCTTCATCCAAATCCATCACTTCTGTGATGGCACATCGCAGATCGCCCAGAACGAAAGCAAGCACGACTTCCGCCGCTGCTTTTGGGGTGGTTGCAAAACATCCTGAATGCATTTTGACACCTCCGGGTACGCCGATAAGAGGGATTTCTTGAGCAGCGCTTCCAATCGTTTCCAAGGCCTTCACGATGTCACGGGTTGTGCCGTCTCCGCCAGCGTAAACAATGCCCTCGACGCCTGATTGAACAAGCTGTTCCACCAAGGCAAAGGTATCGCTGTCAGAGGTTGTTTCGGGCGTTGTCCCAATGGCTTCGAAGGTCAGATGTTCATTTGATTCAGGAGCCCAAGAGTCGCCCATGCGCCCTTCCCAGCCCACCAAGGTCACCTTTGCTCCAATGCGATTGAGCGAACCTTCCATGAGGGTCGAAAGGGACTCCAAGGATTGAGCCATTCGTGGGCCTGCGCGATCTTCAGCACCAGCAGCCCGTGCTTCGGCAGCGCGTCCATCGCTGCCCTTGAATCCGAGTCGGCCTCCAAGACCTGCGTCTGGATTGACAACAAGGCCGATGCGCATGGATGGTCGAAGTGGTTCCCCTTCAAGAAGGCCTGTGCGTTTCAGTGTCCAGCGATGGCCTCAAAAAGTCCAGCATATGTTGCGGCCTATGGACCACGTAGAGCGTCGACGCCTCGCCATCTTGAGCATGATTGGCGCCACAAGCCTCTGGCTGGTGCTCGGCTATGCTACTTGGTTGATGAACGGTTGTCGCGCATGGTTGCCTTACATTTCAGATTTTGATTTGTATGAGCCCGGTGACATGATTTTCACTGTTGGTACCTTTGTCAGTGGATTCCTCGTGTTTTGGATCGTGATGGAACTTCATTCCATGAACATGAAACGCCTGACAAAAGGAGGGCATGGTCCGCTCTGGCATGGCCTGAACCATCTCGCGGTTTTTCCGGGATTGATTGGAGCCTTTTCCTGCATTCGAATCGGGACCGTACCTTGGGATACCGATGGCCCAATGCATGGCCATTATGCCATGGATATCTTCTACAACGGCGTGTATTGGTGTTTGCTTGTGACCTTCGTGTCGGCGCGAATCTGGTGGAGTTCACCCTCGTTCAAGCGGATTTTATGGATGCGGTTGGGTGCAGCCCTTTCTGCAGCCGTTGGTCTGTACAAAATGATCACAGCCCAAATCGCTGTTTGGGGGGGCGATTTTGATTGGGATGCGTACAACGCCTCCGCCTCGAACATGCTTGAATTTTGCACCGAGGCTCTCGAACCTGCCATCAACACGGGAGCGGCCTGGGAATACGTACTCGTGGCAGGAATCTTGGGGACAATCCTCTCATTCCTGCCCGAAGTCTCGTTTGAGGACGAGGTCGAACCATCAGAAAACGAAGAGTAAGTGAGCCAAACAGCGCGAGCATTGATGTGCTGGACGAGGTTTGTCGCAACATGAGCCGTCATCAGAAGCGTACACCATCCCTCGAAGACGCTTTGGCCAAGGGGTTCTCTGAACTGAAGGCCGGTGAGGCGAATTTGCCACCCATCGAAGACGAAAAGGGGGCGGACGAAGCCTCCTCTCCCGAAGCATCCACAGAACCACAACCCATCCTCTACAACAAAGCCTACGAAGCGGTTGAGGACCGTGAGGAGTTTGTCGTAGCAAACCCGACTCAAGATCAAGAGGCACCCTCGCAGTCCTCAGTTCCAGAAGAAAAATCAAAGCCTGAAGTGGTTGATGTTGCCTCAAGTGTATTGGGCGATGAATTCGACGTTGAGTGGTAAAGCCAATACAGGTGCTTATCAGTCAATGGCCCCTCCAAAGAACATGCAAGTCTCACGTCAGTTCCTTCGCATCTTCATTTTTATCTTTGGAACACTGGTGTTGGTTTCCTATGCGTACGGTGTTTCACACGCCCCCGATACGACAGCATTGTGGGGCGGAATTGAATGGTCGCAAGCCCAGTTCATTGTTCCGTTCATGTTTCTTGCAGCGTTTGGTTTCATGATGTATTGGTGGATCATTCTCTATAAAAATGAAGCCAGTGTCATCGCTGAGTTGCGATGGCCTTGGGGCGAATCCAATGGACATGGAGGCGGACGGCTCCTGTTGGCGTTTGCGCTGCTGGTCATCCCCAGCGCTCTTTGGTTGGAGGCCACCATTTACCATATCGAACACCAATACAGTTGGACCCCGATTTTAGTTGTGGGCGTTCTCATGTTGGTCTGTCTTGGAAATATTATGATGGGGCTGTTGGCTTTTTCCGCACGTCAAGATGGCGTTCCTGGTGGCGGTGCTATGCTGACTGGAGCTGTTCTCCTTGGCATCCAGTGTATCCTTTTCGACGGAATTTATTGGAACCTCAAGTACCCTTGGTGATGGTCGCCGCTTCAAAGGTCCACGAAGGCCAATTTTGACACCACCCGAGTGGTGGTTTGATGAGGGAGAAGCAACCCCGTAGGGGTTGAAGGAGCAAGCAATATGTCACTCATCAAAGTCACTTTGCCAGACGGAACGGTTAACGAGTATGCTTCAGGAATCACCTGTGCAGAAGTCATTACCGATGCGCTTGGTCGAAAACACGGGTGCCTCGCCGCTCGTATTGACGGTGCTGAATGCGATATGTCCAGGGCGATTGATGAGGATTGCTCAGTTGAAGGAATCTTTACAGAATCAGATGAAGGCATCCACATTCTCAAACACAGCGCAGCGCACTTGCTTGCACAAGCCGTTATGGCGTTGTATCCCAATGCAAAACCAACCATTGGGCCTGCCATCGATCGCGGATTCTACTACGATTTCGCAATGGAAGCAATCACTGAATCCGATCTGAAGCCCATTCAGAAAAAAATGCAAGAATTAGCTCGAAAGAACTTCACCGTTGAACGAATCGAACTTTCCGACGAGGAACTGAACGACCATTTCGCCGACAATCCCTACAAATTAGAAATCATTCAAGACAAAATCGAAGATGGCGGTGGCTCGACCATCTACAAACAAGATGAGTGGTATGATTTGTGCCTTGGTCCGCATGTACCAAACACTTCTCGGTTGATGAATGTCAAACTTACCAGCGTTTCTTCTGCGTATTGGCGAGGCGATCAGGACCGAGAACAACTGGTTCGGATCTATGGAATCATCGAACCGACAAAAGAAGCCCTTCGAGCCACATTGACTCGCCTTGAAGAAGCAAAAAAGCGAGATCATCGAAAGCTTGGCAAGGATTTGCAACTGTTCCACATCGACGAGGAAGTCGGTCAGGGTTTGATTCTGTGGACCCCTCGTGGCTCGATCATCCGTCAAGAATTGCAAGATTTCATTTCATTCCATTTGCGCCGCCAAGGCTATTCTCAAGTGTTCACCCCCCACGTCGGGAAACTCGACCTTTACCGCACGTCTGGTCACTTCCCGTACTACCAAGAATCCCAATACCCGCCACTCATCGAACGAGATTTGATGAAAAAATTAGCCGATGAAGGATGCACATGCGGCGAATTAGCCAACCTGATGAAATCCGGTGACATCGATGGTTACATGCTCAAACCGATGAATTGCCCTCATCACATCAAGATTTATGCCTCCCAACAACGCTCTTACCGTGATCTTCCTCTGCGCTTGGCAGAATTCGGAACCGTCTACCGTTGGGAACAATCTGGTGAAATATCGGGCATGACACGGGTCCGTGGCTTCACTCAAGACGATGCACACCTGTTCGTGACAGAAGATCAAATCGCCCAGGAAGTGCTGGGTTGCATCGAACTTGTTCAGATCATCTTTGAAAAATTAGGAATGTCTGATTATCGGGTCCGAGTTGGCTTGCGCGATTCGGATTCTGACAAGTATGTTGGAGAGCAAGAAGCTTGGGATAAAGCCGAGGAGGCTTGCCGAGCAGCTGCTCAATCCTTGGGTGTGAACTGGTCAGAAGAAGAAGGCGAGGCTGCTTTCTATGGTCCAAAGATCGATTTCGTCGTCAAGGACGTCATTGGCCGGGAATGGCAATTAGGCACCGTCCAAGTCGATTACAACCTGCCCGAACGTTTCGGTCTCGAATACAAAGGCAACGATGGTGAAATCCACCGCCCGGTCATGATTCACCGCGCTCCATTCGGTTCCATGGAACGGTTCTGTGGTGTGCTCATCGAACACTTCGCTGGCAAGTTCCCAACTTGGTTGACTCCAACGCAGTGCCACATCATCACCATCTCTGAAAAGCATAAGGCGTATGCGAATGAAGTCGCTGAGGCCTTGAAAGCGCATGAAATCCGCGTGCAAGTTGACGACGGTGACGACACCATCGGGAAAAAGATTCGAAACCACCGCAAGTTGCAACCAGCGTACATGGTCATCGTTGGTGACGGTGAAGCAGAAGGGCGAACCGTCAGTCTGCGTGCTCGAAACGGTGATCAAATCAGCGGCATGAACCTTGAGGACTTCATCACAGCAATCCGTGAGGAGATCGATACGAAGGTCACTCAACCTTCTCTTGTGAATGTTGAAAAGGAAGAATAACTGGAGGCCGAACTATGGGAGCACCACCGATTGTTGAAGGGATCACTCCCGCTGCAATTGTACCTATTTTCCTCGCTGGCATTACGGCCTGGTTCTTCTGGACTCAAGTGGTCCCCCGTCAACTGAATGGTTTGCAAGTGGCTTTCCAAACAGGTGAACGGCGCTATGAAGTTCACCAGGTCACCCGCTCCGCCGAGGAGGCCAAAGCCTTGCTCAAATCACCTGGGATGCGGTTTGGTGTCACGACCTACCTGTTTGCTCTTGTTGGCGTGCTGATTTTGTTCTTTGAGTTCCTTATGTCCCGGTTTGACCTTTCTCCGGGCTACCATGCTCCATCAGTGGCCATTGCCTTGATGTTCATCGCTTTGCCCGCCCTCATTTCAAGCGGTTCTTCCCTTGGCGCACAAGTCATCAAACCCATTGGACAAGATCGTGCTTCGCTTCAACGATCCAGCAAGTGGCAGAATTACACTTACGGTATTTTATTGACTGTTTGGATTGGTCTGGTGATCGCTCTGTATGTGGTCCTCGGCATCTACGATGTCACAGCTAGCCGTCGGTTTAGCATCGCAGCATTCGCTATGTTTGCGCCATCGGTGTTGGCCTATGGGCGAATCCTAGGCTCCTCATGGCGTTCACTGCGCCAATCCTCTAAGAAAATCGCTGGGGGTGAGGCCTCTCCGTTCCACAACCACACTCCAAATGCTCGCCAACAGGCTGTTGCACAAATTGTGAATTTTAACCTCATTGTGATGCCCTTTGTTGCATTCAACACGTTTGTGTCGCTCGTTGTGTTGTTGCTCGAACCAAACCTTCTCACGCATTCAGACCAAGTGCTTGCGCTCCCTGAATACCGACCACAAACCACCTTCATGGAGGAAGGAGGCTTGCTGGGCTTTGGACTCATCGAATTGTTTTCTTTCATTCCGGTCGATGGCATTCGCGTGCCCATTGTAACCATGGTTCTGTTGTTCCTTTTGCTGAACGTGGCCATCATTGGTTTCCTGTTTGTCTATGAAGTGGCCCGTATTTTATTCCTCGATGTCCAAGATGTCTCTGGTGCAGGTGGTATCAAATTAGCTGATAGCCGTTTGTTGCGAGCAGAAAAGTCCCAACAGGCAAAGGTGCTGAACTTTTGTTTCACCGGGTTTGCTGGGCAATCCATGCTTCTTTTAGCCCTCGGAATGATCACGTTCTGGGATTCCAGTTTCCTACCTCAAGGCTCACAATGTGGTTCTTGGGATTCCACCGTTTGCTCGATCTTAACAAAAGACGCCCTCGAAGAGTTAACGTGGATGTTAGCCTCTGGTGGCCAGGTTGCATTCCTTACAATCTGGGTCAAATCCCTGCGTGTTGGGTCCCGCCTTGATGACATCACATTTGATGCCGCACTCGGCGACCGACGTCAACGGTTCTCTGAAATGGAGGATGTCATCTACCTCAAGCAACAACCCCTCACAACCGCCATCGCAAAGGACGAGTGGGTCGATGCATTGCGCCAGTTTGATGACATTCTCAAAGGACACGGGGATGCGATCGACGGATTGGGCTTGGCGCGTAAGACCAACGCAGTATTGACCATGTATGCTGGATTAGGCCGCTGGAACGAGGCAGAAGAAGAGGCGGTGTCGTTGCTTGCTTTGGGTGGATCAAAGTCCGCAGGTTATGCCCGTCTTGCCCTTTCTGCAGCAAGCCTTGCCCAGAGGGATTTACCAGAATCCAAGCCACGGTTGAAAATACTCCCGGACGATAACATCGAGGCAGCGCGCCTTCAATGGATTGCTTCGCTCTTTGCTCCGAAGAGTCGTGTGCTTGAAGCACGTCACAAACCCCTCCTGTCGATGGACAGCACCATGCGACGAAACATGGACCTCGTACGACGGTTTGAAACCGGCACCAGTCGGTCTGAACTCAAGTACATGGACACGCCAACTGGGCGCTTATTTTTGCTCGGAGATATCGCCCGAATGCGGTTGTCGAAAGAAAGTGAAGCAGCGCTCAACTTGCTTGAACGGTTCATCAAGAAACATGCCATTGAATCTTGGATTCACGGTGAGGTCGTTCGTTGCTTGTTGCACCTCGATGGCGACCGTGTCAACACTGCTGTCGGCATGGCCGAAGGACTTGCAAAAGAACATTGGCGCCACCCTCACCTACGTGCCTTGATCGGCTACTTTGCTCGCTTAGGACTCACCCAGGCTCGTTCCAGTGAGGTGACCAATATTCAGTGGGGGACAGAATCCGGTGCCAATCTGGATGAAGATTGGGGCAAGCTGCATGTTGTCTTGCCCGCTCCGAGTTTCCCTCGGAAATCACAAAAACAGCATGCATGGGCTGCCAACGCATGGATTGCACAAGGGCCTTCAAATGAACTAACCATCGCTTCGAAGAAAGGAGCGCATGGTTGGAAAATGTTGTCGAAGATCGACCAAACCAGTTTGCCTCCCTGCCTTTACCTCCACCTTAGTGGGTTGATTGTGACGGTCTCAGGCATGCCAGTGGACCTTGGATTCCCAGGTGGCCTCGATCTAAAGGCGATTAAGAACAAGGGTTTGCTTGATCTTTAAGTGAGATTAAATTCTTCTTCGAAGGCGTTCCATTGCAGCATCAGCGATACCAAGTTGGTCCAAGCAATCTTCGATTCTTCCTACGCTCAGTCCTTCTTCTGCCAAAGCAATCGCTTGCTCAGTGGCTCGCCGATCATCATCATCAACTTTGATTGCTCCAGCTTCACACTGGTTGCGCAGGGTGCGCCATTCATCCATGACAAAGTCATACAGTTCGAGGGCTTCTTCGCTTGCTTTGCCTTCTTTATCGAGGTCTTGATTCATGGTGGCAAGAAGTTCGGATGCCTCACTCCAGCGGCGCTCATCAGCTGCTTGCTCGATGGCTTGTATGCGCCCATCCCATTGCGCCCGGTCGTCTCTTGATTCGTATTGTGCACTCAGTTTCTTGCGTTGCCGTAGGGCCCGTTGAACATCGTCCATTGCTTCCCGTTCGCTTTGAATCGAACGGACCACGCCATCAGCCAAGCCAATGGCTTGACCTGAATTTCCATCATCGAGGGCTGCTTCTGCTTGCGCAAGACGTTCGGTCATCATCGTAATGTCCAGTCCGTCTGTTTGCTTGAGTTGACGCTCAGCTTCTTTGAGCGACATTGCCGCTTTTCCGAGAGCATCATCATCTGCAGCAAGTTGTACAGGGATCACGACAGCGAATTCGTATGCTTTCTTAGGTGCTTCAGATGCTAACTTCTTTCTTGCATCAGCAAGCATTTCTCTGAGGTGGTCAACACCGTCGCCGCTTTTTCCTTGCAATTGTCGGCCAGCTTCGCCAATTGCCTTCTCAGCAACAGCCCACCATTCGATGATTTCATTGGCGTACTTTTTGGATTGCCGGAACAACATTTCACCATCGCGAAGGGAGCCGAGTTTCACTTCCCGCTCGCCCATATCGAATGATTTCCGTGGGCGCTTTGCGGTTGGTGCAATGGATTCAGCCTCATCCATGCTCGCTCGTGCGTCGGCTCGGATGGCCTCCACATCGCCCGAAAGGGACAGCGACCGTTCAATGTCATCCTCTGCATCATTCAAGAGGTTCATCCCGTGGTGTGGGTCAACATGCCCTTCTTCTCGAGCTGTCATGATCAAGCTTGAAGCCTGGTCCACAGCAGCGCCGCTGGCTTTGAGTTCCAACAGGCGCCCCTCGATTTCATCAAGACGACGACTGAATTTCTTACGTTCTGCACGTTGGTCGTCACCGACGACCCAAATGTAGCCTGTGAGGCCAAAGCTGAGGACCAAGGCAGCAACGGAGGTCAGCCATTCATAGGTCATCGATTCGGGGATGTTGCCAGCAAAAAGGGACACTGCAACAATCGCTCCTAAACCGGTCATCACCGCTCTCCACCGCAGAACATTCAGGCCACCTTGAAGGATTGACTTTGAAGCGTTTAAACAGCACAATGCGACCATTGCAATCAGAACACTGCCAACAATCATGCTCGGTTGGGCCACATCAAGGGATTGACTTGCTGTGACCAAAAGAACCGGCCATGCCACGCTTGCAGCGGAACCGACCCTGGTTCTGGCTCGTGCATCATCGACCACGAGGTCTTGAATGATCAGACCCCAGACGATGATTACCAACGGTAAGCCGAGTCCTTTGAGCAACCCAGATTCACCGTTCATGGCTGCGTTCAGACTTGGCCACATGAGCCATAACGCCCCGCTGAGAAGGAGAAGGGCCGACGCGCTTGTCAAACGCTCCAAGCGTTGTTGGCGTTGTTTGATGGCCGCCTCAATAGCCGTTTCAACATCGGCCCAAGCGTCCACCATGGTCGTGACTTTGATGGCATGGTCATAATCACTCCGCTCTCATGGTTGAGCAAGGAGGCTTCCCTTGCTTCAGGGGTCTGAGTCGCTGGTGACACGGAGGAACTGCAACTGCCTCGACGGGAATGTTCATGGGTATCGTTCACCGCCTAAGGAAGGGAGACGAGTAAAAATGACGGGCCTAATCACCATGGACGACTTGACGAATGAAGAGATCCTCAGTATTTTGGATGATGCAGAACGCCTTCTGCCTGTGGCTCGAGGCGAGTTGTACCTCCCTCTTTTGCAAGGGCGCATTTTGGGCAACCTCTTCTTTGAACCCAGCACCCGGACTCGGATGTCCTTCGAGACAGCAATGAAGCGACTCGGTGGCGATGTGGTCAATCTTGGCGATGTCAAAACCTCTTCCGTTGTCAAAGGCGAAACCCTCTTCGATACAATCCAGATGGTCGATGGTTACACCGATATCATCGCTATGCGCCACCCTCGTCAAGGCGCTGCTCAATACGCTCAGGACGCTGCTCGGGTGCCCATCCTCAACGGTGGCGACGGCGCTGGACACCATCCGACACAAACGATGTTGGATTTGTTCACCATCAGGCAAGCCCATGGCCGCTTGGATGGACTCAAGGTCGTTCTCGCTGGAGATTTGCGTTATGGACGAACCGTTCACTCCCTTTCCCACGCCTTGACTCGTTTCGGTTGCGAACTGATATTCGCCAGCCCTGATTTGCTCCGCATGCCGGTCGAAATCGTGTCTGACTTGCGTGAAAACGGTGCCACCGTGACCGAGACTGAAGACCTGTACGGCTCCATGGGTGATGCCGATGTCGTCTACATGACTCGGATTCAAAAAGAACGCTTTGCTGATGAAGACGAATACGCTCGCTGCGCTGGTGCTTACAAACTTGATTCACGCCATCTGGATGACGTCAAGGGTGATATGATCATCATGCACCCCCTGCCACGTGTCGATGAAATTCATCCAGCGGTTGATGCAAGTCGGCACGCTCGGTACTTCGAACAGGCGTTTAATGGCGTCGTGGCGCGCATGGCTTTGCTCTGCCGTCTGCTTGGTGTTACCGTTCCTGCTGATGTTTATGCTGAAGGAGGTGTGCTCTGATGTCCAATGAACAAAGCATGCGCCGAGTCACAGCCATCCGCAATGGCACAGTGATCGATCACGTGCCTTCAGGTCAAGCGCTTCGTGTGCTCGAAATGCTCGGTATCGCAGGGGAAACCTCAGTCCCCGTCTCACTTGTCATGAATGTCCCTTCGAAGAAACTTGGTTCGAAAGACATCATCAAAGTCGAAGACCGAGAACTGACGCAAGGTGAATTAGATCGCCTTGCCCTCGTTGCCCCAGAGGCCCACGTCGCCATCATTCGAGCCTATGTCGTTGCAGAAAAGTTATCCATCAACCTCGGCGAAGAAGTCGTCAACGTCGTTCGGTGCACCTTCTCTAACTGCATCACAACAAACGCTCGTGAGCCTCAACCTCACCGCCTTCGAGTTGTGAGCCGAGATCCTTTGCACCTTCGATGCCATTACTGCGGTCGTCCTCAAGACCTCGATGAATTGGTTAAGAACGCCCTTTGATCAGTCGTTCAGAAGAGCTCTGAAGTCGCAAGCCTTACACTGAGTTCCTGAAGTCATTGCACCACATTTGGGGCACGGTATCGGTGGAGCAATGATGAGTGCATCATCTGATGAACGGTTTCTTAGCGCCTTGATGTTGTCCGCCATGCGAAGTAATCCATGCCGGGTACCGGGTGAGTCGGCTTCCATTTGAGCCACCATTTCCCGATGCCGCCATCGCAAGGCTCCTTCGGCGTGAGGGCATTCTTCATGGTGGAGAGGTAGGTTTCGATGAAGAGCATAGAGGTGAACCTCCTGTTCTGGAATCCATCGCAATGGTACGATTCGGGGGGCCATTCCTTCCACCACACTTGTGGTGTGTGGGGCGAGGCGGAGCGTTCGGTCGAGGTCGCCATTTGTCATGTTCATTAACACGGTTTGAGCCATGTCGTCCAAATTGTGGCCCAGCGCAATGATGTCTGCACCAATGCGGTCTGCAAGATGGTTGATGCCTTGGCGTCGAAACACACCACAGTATGAACACGGAAGGCGAGGGGAACTTGGATTGCTTTCCAGCAACCCTGGAATCCGTCGTGCGACTTCATCCATTTCTTTGAAACTTAATTCAGGGTAGGAGACGGTGATGAATTCGATACCGAGTCGGTCGCATAGAACTTGTGCGCACTCAAGCGAAGGGGGTCGGTAGCCCTCGATGCCTTCGTCAACCGTCCCTGCCACAATACGAACATCGGGGCGTTCGCCGATCAGGTCAACGAGGCTGTCAAGCAACACTGCGGAGTCCTTTCCTCCCGAGATGGCAACAAAAATTGTCGTGTCCTTGTCCTTTGGAAGAACGAGTTGTTGGCGAAGTTCCTTTGCGATTTTCTTTCGAACCGACTTTGCCATGTGCTCGTTGCACAAAATCCGACCAGAATAGGCTTGTTCGAGCACAGCTGGACGTGAGCAACTATCGCACTGTGGGACGGTAAATCCCTGCGTAGTCTCACCTGCCATGAACCGTCGGTGGAGCGGCTTAGGTTTGAACTCCCCGCACGCTGGACCTCAGAACGGGGTCACCCGCTGGCTCATCCAACATTGAATTTTCTAATTGTAAATTTGATTTTCCAATTGGAATATGTTCTCATATAAATTAGATCTAAGCGACTTTTCTGGGCTTGAAAGGGTGCCATTTCGTCGAAATACATGCGCGGAAAACATGGCTTTTCAGGTGTTCCGCGCCCCTTTTTGATGTAAATCCAGTTGGGGAATTAATTTGGGTCCTTAAATCCCCCTTTAGGGGGATGGAAGCACAAAACTTCTTGAAGGCCACAACGCTGACGAAAGGATTGAGCATCTATGTTGCAACGTGCGCTGGCCGGATTGTATCGCCTTGAAGGCGTGAAACAGGCCATGCTGATTGACGATAGTGGGAACTTGTTGGCCAGCGTTGGCGATGAAGGGGCTATGCCTCCTTTCGAACACGCTGTTGACGTTCTTTCTGCTGCGCTTGAATCGGCTGATGCCCTCGGTTTGGGGGCTGTGTACGAAGTATGGTGCGAAGGTGAAGAACGGTTGATGATCGATGTTGCATCGCCAACACGAATTGTCGCGTTGTCAGGAACAGGCGGGCGTCTTGCCCGATGGCGTCATGCCCTCGGCAGAGACCGCCGAATCTTGGCCACCACCCCCCAGTGAGTTGATAAAATGTTTAACCTGCCCCAAGGAACACCAATCGAAGAAGCCATATCGGTTGAAGACGGAACAATACAGCCATTTGATCACGGTGTTATCAGCACTTGGATTGGACGCCGTAAGACACCTGCTGGTCACCGACTTGTTCGGGCTGGGCGCATTGTTGGTTGGCTCGCTGAATCAGGGAAAGGGAACATCTTGCTCGCTGGTGGCGATGCTCGTCAACGCCTCGAAGCCATTGAAGCAGAGGGTTCCTCTCGTTTCATTGCCCAATCATATTCGCTTGTAGGGCTTGGAAGCGTTGCAGAAGTTCTTCCCGAAGCCTTTGAACATCCTGCTGACCGACAAGGTTTGCTTGCTCGCGGCGATGCACTCCAACGTTTGATGTCACGGGATTTGTCGGCTGTTCTCCACGCTCTGGTCGAACGCGACACCGTTCGTGGTGCGATTGCAGTGGACCAAGGTCTCCTGATCGATAGCGTCGGTGAAATACCCAATGAGCCCGAAGTGCTGGCACGAGAAATCCATGCCTCCCTCGCAGCAATGTCCATCTCAATCATCGATGAAGGTGTTGAACCATCGGCTTCACATTGGACCATGCATCACGAAGGTGGCGCTCTTTTGCTTGCTCAATCAGGCGATGCCTCCTTGGGCGTTTGGACCGAAGCAAACGCAGACCATGCCCGACTGATCTCAGCCGTAGCAGGTACGCTTGACGGAGAGATTGGTGCCATCGGCGCTTCAGGCGGTCCAATTCCAGAAGGTTTCATCCTAAGAGAAGGGCGAGGCGGCCCCGATGCGATTCTTTCAATGCTGTCAGCAGCCATGCATGAACAAGTCACAGGCCACTTGCAATCAGGTCAATCATCAACCTGCATTTCAGTGCTGTTGGCTCGCGGTATACCGGTCGGCGTTGCTGCACCAGAAGGCCAAAGCATGGAAGAAGCCATGTTGACCTTCACCGATTCAACTCGAGTGCTCAAGTTGCACCGCTTGCCATCTGGTAGCATTGTGTCCCGTGAATCAGGAAACATCGATGGATTCAGTCTCGATCATTTGCAAGACCTCCTGGTCACCCTTCGCACCCGCTCCGAAAGTCGACGTGCCAATTTGACCTCCAAACTCAATCAATTGTATGGATTTGAGAGCGGAATGGAGAATCTACGAAAGAGCCGTTCATCGGCTGCGTTCTCTGAAACCGTCGACCAAGTCAGCGGTGGATTGGGCGGTGAAGTCTCTCAGCCACTCGCAGTGGATGCAGGTTTGCGACGACGCCTCGAATCGGCTGACCACCGCATCGATGAACTCGAAAAAGAAAAAGCAACCGTCGAAAATCGATTGAGTGAAGCGAGGGCGGCGACGAGCGCTGCTCAAATCATTGCTCGTGAAGCCTCTGAAACTCGGACCGAATCAACAACTTCTCTCGAAGAAGCACACAGTAAATTCGGAACAATGCAAGTGGAACTGGCTCAGTCGAAGGCGACCTCAGAACAAGCTGAAAACCGAGCAGAACGATTGGTTCGACGCGTCAATGAATTGGAGCACCAAGTTTCGCAACGTGCTGCAGAATTAGCCAAGGCTCTAGGCGATGCATCGTCCAGTGAAACCTTGCGCACAGCCATTGAGGACATGTCCCTCAAGGAAGCAGCACTCAACGCTGACCTCAACACTCACAGCCAACAACTGTCCTCCATCCGTCAACAATCTGAAGACGATGAACGCCGGCTTCAAGTCCTTCAAGAACAAGTTGCTGCAACTCGAGAACGTCATGCTCGAGCCCAAGCAGAAGTCTTGCTTCTCGACGAGAAGGTCAAGACCAACAACTCTGAATTGTCCGCCATCGAAGGTGAGGCAAAAGCAAGCCGTCGTCGGTCTGAAGAAGATCGCACTCGCCTCGCAACAGATGAAGCTCGCCAGGCTCAAGTCCAAGCAGAATTGCGTGAACTCATGGATGAACGCCGACAAGTCCTTCGCGAACTCGGCGACCTTGGTGCCCGTCGTGGCCACGCAGAAGCAGAATTAGCATCGTTGATTGAACGCGCTGAAGCATTATCCGAAGCCCATGAAGCGGCTGTTGCCGACATTCAGGAAGCAGCACGCCTTCGTGCTCGGCTTGCTGAAGAACCCCTTGCCCAAGCACTGCTCGATGATGGTCAAACCTTCGACGGTCTCGGTCCGGTTTTGGAACGTCTCGAACATGCACGTGCCCTTGGCTATTCGGTGACACTGCTTGACCGAGCCGTGGAACGCGGTTTGCAAGTCATTCAATCGACCGTTGACCATGTTGCAGCCACGCCTCGACATTTGTTGTCGAGTGAAGTCATGACGCTTCTTGAACGCCAGGTACCACAAACTGCTGGAGCAGTTCGTGGGTTGGCTCGATGGTCTGTTCAACAACGCCTCGAACACCAACTCGGTGAAACGGTGGGTCATGTGGTCCTCGACTTGGAACACTTGCTCGAAGACTACGACCGCTCGATCACCATGCTGCGACGGTTGCGAAATGTTCTGGAACAACTGACCCGACTTGGTGCACCTCCTGAAGAGGTTGAAGCCCTTCTCAACAACTGCACGCGGCCTGAAGCATTGCCAAGCATTGCTCAATCCACTCGCAAATTGATTCAAGTTGCACTTGACGATATTTACCTTGAAGCAGATCAACGCGATGCTGGCGAAGCGGTTGCCTTGGAAGACACGGCACGTGTGCTCGAAGAACTCATCACTCAACTCGATGCGTCTGGTCTCGCAGATGGTATTCCCCGCGGTATGTTGTGGGAGTTCCAGCGCGATGGTTTGCTGCCTTACGAACGGGATTCCATTCCAGCCGGTCAACGAACACCCGTTGAAGAAACCATGATTTCAACCATGGAGTCCTCCCTTGCAGGCGAAATCCCGGTTTCGCTTGATGCGCCCGCTGAACCTTCAGAGGCCGATGAAAAAGGATGGGAGTCCATGCCAGTTCCAACCGATGAATCAATCGATGAGGATTCAAGCGTCCAGCAAGCACCTGCAGCATCACAAACCACGCAAGTCGATCTCGACGGAAGCGATGAACGCGCCGCTCTTGAAGCAGAACTTGCTCAGCTCGATGCTTCTTGGGAACACCGCAAGGAACCAGCGCCGACATCAACGCCCGACCCCGCTCTTGCAGCGCTCGAAGCTCGACTTTCCGGGCTTGAACTCTGAGGTGTTTGAATGACTGAAGAACCAACCACACTCATGGCCCGTGATGAATCGGGTGGAAGGGCATATCCGATGTACCTTGAACGGTTGATGTTCATTGGTGCCATCATCGCTTTCTTCTTCTTGCAACCGATCGTCATGGATGGAATCGATTCACCAGGATGGCTTTCTGTTCTTGCCGGCTGGTGTGGTTTGCCGATTGCCCTGATGGTGCTGAGTGAATCGTTTGGTCGCCTGTTGCAACGTGTGCTATCGGACTGACCTTCAAAGGTCAACGACTTCTTTGACAGTGTTTGTCGCTGCCATTGGTGTTTGTCCTCGAATTGAATTGATCAAGCCCCAAACCCGTTCCCATGGAACGAAGAAGCGCAACAACGCCATGATGCTCAAGAACATCAGCGCCGAGATGACCAATCCATAGGTCAAAGAGAGTTCAATCGATTCGGACACCTGTCCGGCCCATTGGCTCCCAGTGGAACCTTCGACAATGTTCAGCAGCACACTGTGGAACCCAAGAGCGACCATGGTTGCGATGCCAGTGAGCCCCAAGAATCCGAAGGTGTGCTTGAGGTGAGTGTTGAGGACATTGTCCATTTGCCTGACATATTCAGGGTCACGCTTGCATGACTCAGGCAGTCGGTAGGCGTATTCGAGGTATCGAATCACACCGTAGGATGACTCTTGGAACACCATGATCAGAATGGCGATCATGATGAGCGCAAACTGTTCACTGGTCACCAGCATCAATCCAAACAGACCAATGGTTGGTTCGGTAAACTGAGTTTCAACGGTGGCCAATGCCTCCCCATAGGTGCCAAGTTGGCCATTGATGAGGGGGAAGGCAAGGATGGCGTGAATTCCAAGGAAGAGGAGTGTGAACCCGATGGACCATGCGATTGAACGGCGAGAAAGTCCCCAAATGCCTCGTGTACCCATGATGACAGGTAAGAGATAAATGAACATAATCATCAACGACATGATCATCAAAAGAGGCCACTCAAGCGTTGCTAATTCACCTTGGTCGGGCAGGCGTAAATCAAACGATGTCAGCATACTAAAGCCCCATTCAATGATGAGGCGTCCAACCAAAACCACGATCAGCGTGATGATGAATCCGAGTTTGATTCGTTGTTGGGTTGTTGGGGTTTGGAAGGCAAGGAAGGCCATGCTCCCACCCAAGGAGAGACCGAGAATCAGCGGCACAGAGAAACGACCAAGACCACTGTTGCCTTCACCGGTAAGGAAATCTCCGATTGGCAATTGCTGGCCAATTAGGATTTCAATGGTGTCGAACAGCATGGTGTGGTCGATGGAGCCAACCACGTAGGTTGAGACCACTTCGAGGTACATACCGACAAGAGCGACGGTAGCGATGACTTGCAGAGCAATGATTTGCCACTGCTTTCGCAACAGCTTGAGGTGGAGGGTTCGCGAGCGGAAGTCGCCATTGACGGTGACATCCCGTTGAAGTCCAACATCTTCAGCCATACTCAGTACCCCCGAACCTGCATCAATGCCTGAGACAAATCCATGTCTGGCATCCAATCAATGACTTGCGCCCCAGATCCTGCCAAGGTTGTCAGACGGTTTTGCCGTTCCAACTTCAACACCTCATAGGACATGCGAGGAATACGACTGACGAGGCGTTCGAAATCGATGCTCGATGGGGATAAAACGGTGACTTCGTGACCTCGCCCAACAAGGTCGCGTACCGCCGCTGGTACGGTTCCATCGCCCTCACATGAGGAGATGATGAACACAGGACTTCCACGGCTGAACCGACCACTGAGGGAATTTGTAACCGCTTGCAACGGCATTGAACCCTTAGGGGAAACTCCCGCAAGAGCGCTGAGGATTTTGAAATACTGCTTATCGCCGGTGTCAGGAGGTAGGTAGGAAAGTTTCTCATCGAAAATCGCTAGAGCAACGGAGTCACGTCGCTTGAGGAAGAAGGCAGCGAGGCTTGCGGCTGAGACGGTGCCCATTTCCAAGGGGTTCTTGAGAACGGTTCCAATCCGAGCGATGTCACGGCTGTCGAGCAAGAGGTAGAGGTCAGTGACCGCATCTCGGCACTTTTCGTTGACCATCAATTCCCCGGTTCGGGCGAATGCCTTCCAGTTGATGTTCTTGAACGGATCTCCGGGGACATACTCGCGCAGTGAATAGAATTCTGAGCCTTGGCCGGGGGTGCGGAGCGTTGTTGCGCCCGTGTACATCTTTGGGGTTCTCGAACGGAGGAACGCTTCCTCGACTTCCTTGATTTGAGGGAAAATGACGATGTCACTGTGATGGTCGACGTACATTTCATCGACGCTCAAATTGAAGGTGTTTCGTGAACGAAGGGAGACTGGGCCAATTGAGTAATGGCCACGAAGGGGGCAGCGTAGGACGTAGCGAATACGGGCGCTCTCACCTGGTTTGAGGTTGAGGCGCATCTGATTGAGACCGCTTCGCAGTTTCATTTCGTGTGGAATGTTATCGTAGACTTCGAGCAGTTGGGTGTTTCGATTTGAACGGTTGGTGACCAACAGTTCGACGTACAAATCATCGCCCTTGTACAGGTTATCTGCCGAAAGGGTGCGTTGTACCTCGACTTCACCGTGCCCTGTGATCCAAGAGTTCACGACGATGAAGGCCACAAAAGTGAGGCCCAAAATCATCATCTGAAGGTTCGAAATCATCATGCCGATGAGCACCAAGGCGATACCGCCAGTGAATGTGAAAGAGGCCTTACGTGTCCACATCATCTCACCTCAGGTTCTGCCCCACGCTTTGATTCGTTTGACGACTGCAACGGTTTGTTCCAGCGAATATTTGCTGGGTTCGATGGCGAACTTCGCTAACACTGGATCATTGATCAGCGACACGAGGTCTTTCGCCGGCATGGCATGGAATTCTTCTCGATTCAATCCGTTCTGGTTGCGGACTTTGGACAAGAACACTTGTCGGATCTTTTCGCTCTTTGCGTAGTAGGTGTACCTGTTTGCGTCGCCAAATCCGTAGTAGATGATGCTGAACACGTGTCGCCATGGTTCTGGGTCACGCTTCTTCAAAAGAACGGCTTCAAAGGTGACGAAGAGCACCAAGAACAGCAGGAGCATAGCAAGCCCTTCTCCGGTAAAGTACACCAGAAGGAAGTAGATGGTGTTGTAAGAATCAGCAAGCAGTGCGTTCTGAGGGTGGCGTGATTCGTCAAAAATAACCATGGCCGTTTCAGCTGGCTGGCCAACTTCATCGGCTTCAGTGGACATCAGGGCTTCAGCAATGAAGTCCATAGCCCACTTGCGGTTGTCATTTTCAGGAATGGTTTTGTTGGTCGGGCCATACTTGCCTTCGTTGAAGCCTTCATAGTCGTACATGGCATTGATCAGTGCTGAACCGTCAGCCATGAACACGATGCGTCCACCATCGTTGGGATCGCATGTGCTTCGAGCACATGCTTCGAAACTGAGGTTGAATTGGCCCCACAAATCTGGTGTTTCAGAGTTCTGCTCATTGCCGACCCAAATCTCACCGTCTCCGTTCACGTCGACGGTTGCTTCGTTGCTTGTCACGGCACGGACCGACACTTCGGGCAGTGCCCCACGGACACCTGGGATCAGTTCGAGGGCTGTGATGTCGTTGAGTAAGACTTGGTATGTGGCGTTGTATTGAATTTCACCAGCGTTCCAGTGTTGTGTGCAAAGTCCGGCATCTTCGAGTTCCATTGTTTGACCATCAAGAATGCCGCAAGGGTGTTCGCCCTCGCCCGAGTTCCCACTCCAGCGGTTGTGCACCGACACTGTGGACTGGTCGATGACGCTGCCATTCATGCCACAAGGTGTTGCTTGAACGCACATCCAAATGAAGTTGTAATCCAGTTCAGGGACGTAGGTGGTGTCGTAGAGTTGGTAGCCAGTGTAACGAACACCAAACGCCTCTGCTATGGTTCCAGCAAAGCCGTAATCCTCGAGCACCAGAGCGGTACCGCCAGCTTCTACAAATTCGACGATAGCATCGATTTCAGAAGGAGAATACCCGTCATCTGCTGCGATGGTGATGAAGCCATCTTCATCGAATTGAGGTAAAGAGAGTGTGTCACGTTCAACTCCGGCAACAATGTACGTGGTGTTGCGTGGATCTTCGATGTCTGCGAGCAACAATGGGCTGCTGACAAGGGAACTGGTCTTGATTCCAGCGGCTTTGAGGTCGGCTCTGAATGCAGACATGTCGTCCCAATCGTCATCATATGCTGACAATTGGTTGGTGTTGGAAAGGTTGACAAAATTGAGCAAAACCGTCATCAAGAGCAGCGACAAGACAAACCAAAATGCGGCTTGGAGGCCGAATCTTCGGTAGTTGAGGTTGCGGCCGCTTAACATGAGATTACCAACTGGAGCACGATTCCGACATGAGGACGCTCCCGCATCGGTTTAGAAGGTTGTTACTTGTTGTCAACCAAATGCTCTGTACAAAGCAGCTTGCTCGGTTCAAAAAAACTGCTATGAGGGCGTATAATTCACCGTTTAAGATGAATTCGAGAAGCAATTCGGCTGATATCCTCGGCAGGGATTTGCACGAGGCCATCAACCACTGTCCAAGGCAATTTGCTTGGCTCGAGATTCCGTTCAATCTCGACCCTGAGTGCAACGATTGTGCCTGTTGGGGTGTCGAAAACGACGTCCTTCAATTCACCAAGACGTTGCTGATGTGAATCCACCACGTCTCTACCGATGATTTCTCTTGCGAAAATTGCCATGATGTCTCACCTCCTTATGTGGTCCTCCGAGCGGGTTTCGCCCCATCAATGCGTCGCCTACAGTGGAAGGCTTACATTGATTCCATGCCGAAGTTGGTGTCACGGGAGCGCTTGATGTTGGAAAGGCCGCTTGTGAGCCTTGTTTCCATCTTCTGGTAGTATTCGAGCATCTCCGGTGTCACGGTTGGGCGCACGCGCTTGATCGCTTCCTCGAAGTGGGTCTTTGTGACCTTCTTCTTCTTGGCTCGCATGCAAATGAGCGCTGCTTCTCGACAAACTGCTTCGATGTCAGCACCGGTAAAGCCATCGAGGCCTCCGATGATGTCTTTGATTGCAAACTTGGAGAGTGGCATGTTCTCGCTGTGGATCTTGAAGATCGTTTCGCGAGCACCAATGTCCGGTGGTGGAACGTGCAAGACACGCTCAAAGCGACCGCTGCGTAGCAATGCAGGGTCAATCATTTCGGGACGGTTTGTTGCGGCTACGATGATGACACCATCGAGGGATTCCACGCCATCCATGCTGGCAAGCAACTGGTTGACCACCCTGTTTGAGACATCGCTTCCAGAGCCGTCTGAGTTGGAAGAACGCATGCTGGCAATTGATTCAAATTCATCGAGGAAGATGATGGCTGGTGCAGATTGCTTTGCCTTCTTGAAAATTTCACGGATCGCACGCTCAGATTCACCCACCCATTTGGAGATGAGTTCAGGACCTTTGATGCTGATGAAATTCGCCTGTGCTTCGTTGGCGATCGCCTTTGCAAGCAAGGTTTTTCCAGTACCTGGTGCACCGAACAAGACAATGCCTCGCGGTGGCTTGATACCAAAGTGTTCAAACAATTCAGGTTGAGTAAGTGGCCATTCGACGGATTCTTTCAACCGATCTTTCACTTCGTCAAGACCGCCGACTTCTTCCCAAGTAACCGCTGGAATTTCGACGTAAATCTCACGAAGAGCGGACGGTTCGACATCCTTGATTGCTTCTTTGAAATCGTCCATGCGGACTTCCATCTTTTCGAGCACTTCTGGGGGTATCGTTTCATCCTCCAGTTCAATCTCAGGAAGGTAGCGTCGTAGCGCCCTCATGGCCGCTTCTCGGACGAGTGCAGCAAGATCAGCACCAACGAATCCGTAGGTGTTATCGAGCACCCAGTTGATTTCGAAGTCTTCTGAAATTGGCATTTGACGTGTGTGAACGTCCATGATTTCATTTCGTCCTTCTCGGTCCGGAACACCAATTTCGATTTCTCGATCGAAACGGCCTGGACGTCGAAGTGCAGGGTCGAGTGCATCGCGTCGGTTGGTTGCACCGATGACCACAACGTTGTCGCGTCCTTGCATACCGTCCATGAGGGTCAGCATTTGTGCGACCACACGACGTTCAACTTCACCGCTGACGTCCTCACGCTTTGGGCAAATTGAGTCGATTTCATCGATGAAGATAATGGCAGGTGCATTTTCTGCTGCCTCATCGAAAATTTCTCGGAGTTGCTTTTCGGACTCACCGTAATACTTCGAGATGATTTCCGGACCATTGATCGACTTGAAGTGAGCGTTGACCTCAGTTGCAACAGCCTTGGCGATCATGGTTTTTCCAGTCCCTGGTGGGCCGTGCAACAACACACCCTTTGGCGGATCAATACCCAGCCTGCGGAACAACTCTGGATGCTTGAGTGGCAGTTCGATCATCTCTCGGACCCTTTCCAGTTGTTGGCCGATTCCGCCGACATCTTCGTAGGTGATGCCTTCAGATTGACCGACGTCTTCGTCATCGACCGTTTCGTCCTTGATGACGATGTCCGTATCATTGGTGACTTTGACGATGCCTTTTGGAACAGTGCTGACAACAGCGAAGGGCAAGGCTTCTGCGAACAGGGTCATGCCTGGAATGAAAATCCGGTCACCTTGAACAACGGGCCTCTTGGAGAGGCCTCGGCGAGCAAAGCCTTCGATGCCTGGTCCAAACTTGACCTTCTGTTTGTTGGCCATCACTGGGGAGAGCACAAGCTTGGTGCATTCCTTTGCCTCAACTTTGGAAACGGTCACTCGGTCGCCCAAACTGACGCCAGCGTTCTTTCGGATGATTCCGTCAACACGGATGATTTCCATCTTGGTATCTTCAGGTCGACTTCGCCAGTAAATGGCAGCAGTTGAACGCTTATCACCCTTGATTTCTACGATGTCACCGGGTTTGAGCCCCAGATCGTTTTCTCCTGAAATCCTTGCTCGGCCATGGCCGACATCGGAAGGTATTGCTTTCGCCACACGCAACGACATTGCTTTTTCATCACCAGTCATATGTTCACTTCCTCAAGATGCGTGGCCGAGTTCATTTAAACCTCAGTGCCACCCCTCTCTTATACTGGTTCACGCCGACCCCATTTGAACCTAATGTCGTTTTTTCATGGTTCTTATGGTGTGAGGACCTTCGTCCGTGTTCCATCACTTTGAAGAGGGGCGTTTTGTTCGCCCAACCATGGTTCACGTCTTAGAAACCGGCCTCGAGTTCCTCGCACATGAAAACCCAAACGGAAAACCGTCCGTCCAAGGTTACAACATCATCAACGGTCAATTGACTTCGGCCAGCGACGGTGGGACCTTTACTTCGATCAATCCAGCCATCCTCAACGACACATTGGGCAGCTTCCCATTGTCGACCAAGGCTGATGTTCACGCCGCTCTTGACGCCGCTCATGCTGCCTTCCCTGGCTGGGCTGCAACACCTGCTCCAACCCGTGGTCAAATCATCGGTAACATGGGACGCTTGCTTATGGATCACAAAGACGCTATCGTTGCGCTTGAAACCCGTGAGATTGGAAAAACACTCAAAGAAGCAGCAGGCTCGGTCCAAGAAGCCATTGACACGTGCCTCTTTTTCCAGTCTGAAGGTCGCCGATTGTACGGTCAGACCGTCAACTCAGAACTTCCAGACAAGGAATTGTTCACCTACCGACGCCCACTTGGTGTCTGTGGCATCATCAATGCCTGCAACTTCCCTGCAGCCGTTCCATTCTGGAAGATGATTCCAGCCATCATGTGTGGAAACACCTGCGTCTGGAAGAGTCCACAAGACGCTCCTCTGCTTTCCTTTGCCCTCGCTCGCATTATGCACGAAGCAGGTTTGCCAAACGGCGTCATCAACCTTGTTCACGGCAAGGGCAGCGGTGCTGGCCAACACTTGGTCGACGCTGTCGATGAAGGACGCGTCAACAAGATCTCGTTCACAGGTTCGACTGAAGTCGGCAAGATGATCGGCGAAGTGTGTGGACGGAACTTGGTTTCCTGCTCACTCGAATTGGGCGGCAAGAATCCCCTTGTCGTCATGCCATCCGCTGACCTTGACAATGCTGTTGAAGGCGCTTACTGGGGTGCCTTTGGAACCGCTGGCCAACGCTGCACTTCGCTGGGCAACCTGATCATCCATGAGGAAGTTTATGACGACTTCATGGCCAAGTTCATGGCCAAGGTTGAATCAACTCGAATCGGTGATTCTTTGGTTCACGATGGTGTTCTCTACGGACCAATGCTCTCTGAAAAATACGCTAAGGACTTCCTTTCCGCAGTGGAGATGTGCAAGGCCTCTGGTGCAACCCTGGCTCACGGCCGAGGTCGAATTTCGAGCGATAACAAACCAGCCAACTTCCTCAGCACTGCTGAAGACGGTGTCTACATGTGGCCTCACGTCTTCACCGATGTGACCGAAGACATGGAATGCTTCCACGAAGAAGTGTTCGGTCCTGCAGTTACCATCTGTAAAGCAACGGACTTCGACCACGCTCTCCACCTTGCAAACGCAAGCCCGTATGGTCTCTCCTCTGCTATCTACACCAATGATCGACTCGAAGCTTACCGCTACAAAACCGGAATCAAGGCTGGAATGACTGGGATCAACAATTCAACCACAGGCGCAGAAGCACACTTGCCGTTTGGCGGTGTGAAGGGCAGTGGAAACGGTACCCGTGAATCTGGTATTTGGGTCATTGAAGCATATTCCTACTGGCATGCAGTCAATGACGAATTGTCTGGAAAGCTCCAACTCGCTCAAATGGACGTTGAAGATGTCGAAATGGCCGAAGCAGACGTCGATTGGACACAACTGGCATGAGTGAACCTTTCCAAACCATACGGTTTGGAAAAACCACAGTTCAAATATGAACATGATTGCTTGATGCTTGTTGATAGGGGTGAATCACACATGACATCGAGTTTCTTACTAGGCGAAAATGGAGGTGATTCCTCTTCTGAACGTCTCGAACAAGCCTATTCACATTGTGAATCAATTGCTCGCGCAGCATCAAGTTCCTTTTTCCGTTCGTTCAGGCACCTGCCTGAACCAAAGCGCAAAGCAGTGAATGCCCTCTACGCTTTTTGCCGTCGAGTTGACGACATTGTCGATGGAGATTGGTTGCCAACTGGTGACTTTGCCTATCTTGATGCAGCAACAGAAGAGCGCCTGACCTTCTTACTCGAGCAACGGGAAACGAACTCAGCCTATGGCAGCGAAGAACATCACCTCCGGTTGCGCGCTTTGATGCTGTTCAGAGAGCGCCTCGACAGCGTTCAGAACGGTGAAGAAATGTCCGAACATGTGTTCATTGCTTTGGCCGATACGGTTCAACGGTATCCAATTGAACTCGATCACCTGCGCGAACTCATCAACGGAATGGAAGACGATTTGTTTGACACAAATTACGCTCGCTTTGAGGACCTTCGCCATTACTGCTACCGAGTTGCTTCAACGGTCGGATTGTGCTTGATTGAAATTTACGGCTACACAGATTCAAACGCTCGACGTCACGCTGTCGAGATGGGCCTGTTCCTTCAACTGGTCAATGTGTTGCGAGACATTCAAGAAGACCTTGAACGAAATCGAATCTACCTTCCAACAGAAGAGTTAGCAAAGTTCGGTCTTTCGCACAAAGACTTGGCTGATCCAACCTTGGCCACCCGACCTGCTTGGCAGAACTTCATGCGTCACTACATCGACCATGTGGTGGCAAACCGGAACAATGCTCTCGGGCTTTTGCCTTTGCTTGACAAGGATGCACGACGGTCTCCTCGGTTGATGTGCATGGCCTACAACGCTATTCTCAAAGAAGCAGTTCGACGCAACGGCGATGTCTTGAGCCGTCGGTTAACCCTCAACTTTTATCGGAAAATGCAAATGGCCATTTCCACATTGATCACACCTGGTCTCGATTGAAGTCCCCTCGATTGATTCGAGGTGCAAAGAAAAGCGCACCACCACTGTTGATGACACCGTCCATGCAATGCGCATGGTGAATGTGGGTAGCGATCAAATCCAATCGAATTAACGCCACAAACCGAGCGTATCACGCAGCGCAGGTTCGAGGGTCGTGTGCTCAAATCGATAACCGATTTCAAGCAAACGGGCAGGATGAACTCGGCTGCTGTCGGTGGTGAGGGTGACACCCATTTTCCCAAACAGAATCCAGATACCAAACGGTGGTGTTGGGATGAAGGCAGGGCGGCGAAGCACTTTGCCGAGGACCTTGGCGAAGGTTTTCTGTCGAACAGTATCGGGCGCCACTAAGTTGTAAGCACCTTCACAGGTTTCGGTCATCAGAAGATGATGCATTGCATAGATTTCATCGTCCATTGAAATCCAAGAAAGCCATTGCTTCCCCCAGCCGATCGGGCCGCCAGCACCAAGTTTTGCTGGAAGGAGCATTTTTCCTAATCCACCACCGGTGGCATCCAAAACGATGCCTCCAGTACGAGAGTGGATGGTTCGAATGCCTGCATCCCGTGCTGGTTGAGCTGCTGCTTCCCAGGCTGTGCATGTGTCAGCAAGGTAGCCTTCACCACAGGGCGACTCTTCGGTTAATTCTTCTTCACCACGGTTGCCATAGAAGCCAATGGCACTTGCGATCAAGAAGACCTCAGGTTTGTTCTTGAGGCTGGCCAGCGTTGAAGCCAACAACGCCGTGCTGTCGGTTCGACTGGTGCGAATCAAATCCATTCGTTTCTTGCTCCATCGCTTGTCTCCAATGCCAGCCCCACCTAGGTGGATGACGGCGTCGAAACCTTCGAGTGAAGCAGCATCGATGGTGCCACCGCTAGGATCCCATTGAATCTCATTGGCACCTTCAGCAGGCGTACGACGGACCAATCGCCAGATGTCATGGCCACCTGTGTCAAGGAAAGCAACGAGGTGCCGTCCGATCAAACCAGAAGAACCTGCGATCAAAACTTTCTTTCGGTCGAGTTGTTCGAATTCTTTGTGACGTGCCATGTCACGGGTCAGTCGGTTGGCTCGCGCCTTGAACATTCGATCAACACGCTTCTTGATGCCTCGTCCTGCAACAAGCATGCCAAGAGAGCCGAAGGGGACGCTGAAGTTAACGGTGTCAACAACGCGACAGGTGCCGTCATCATTTGGAACAAAGGAGTGAAGGTGATGCCAGGACTTGAACGGCCCTTTGATCATGTCATCTTCGAACGCATGTGGCGGGTTGTACCCTTTGTGCCGAGCAACCCATTGGAGTTTTATTGGTCCCATCGGGAATCGGAAAATGCGTTCTGAACCGTTTTCTAATGTGGGGTCAGCTCGAACTTCTTCGACCTTTTCCCAAGGGGGCATGAGTCGACGAAACGATCCTTTTTTCTCGTGCCAATCGAAGGTCGAGGGGACGTCAGCGGGCACATGTGTTGTGTAAGTGTATTCCATTTTGGTTGCCTCTGTGGTTCATTGACCAAACTCTTGCAAGTAAGGTTTGAGGTCAAATTTACGTCGGGTGTTTTGTGAAGACATGTATCGGACTTTGCCGAAGATCGCCCGTTCTGGGCCCCATGCACGATCGTGGCGGCCGAGCACCCAGAAAATACCGGTGTAGGAATTTGGGTCACGCCCGTCCAGAGCATACGTGTCGTTGAGTTCAATCATTCGTTCTGCTGCTTGTTCGGGTGACTCAGACCATTCAAGAATCCGCTTGCCCCAAAGCATGCGGAGGTAGTTGTGAATGATGCCCTTACGAACCAACTGGCGCTGTGCTGCATTCCAGATTTCATCGTGAGTGTCGGCGTTTCGAATCTGTTCGAGCGTGTAGGTGCTGCGCTCGTCATCAGCGTGTTCGGAGAGGGTGATCTTTGCCCAATTGGGGAGGGATTCGAACGTGTTGTGGTTTGGGTTGTGGAATGAATTGTTGAATCCGAGTTCTCTCCAGGTGATGATTTGGTCAAGGAAGGCCTCAACTGGTTCAGGCAGGCCCCACCATCCAGCACGGGCTCCTCGTCGTGAGGCGTTGATGAGGTCGGGCATCCAGCCGTTCGTATCGAGGATGCTCCGAACCACTTCGATGGTCGAGAGGTGACCAAAGTGGAACCAGGGTGAAAGGCCAGTCGTCGCAGGGTTCTTGACTTGGTTTCGATCTTCATGGTAGCGGCTCATTCGGTTGGATAAAAATTCTCGAAGCATTCGAACAGCGGTGTCTCGGCCACCTCGTACGTTGGGGACGGGCGGCACACTGTGGTCGATTTTTAGCGTTGACAAGGCATCGATTCCAACCGAGCCTTGCTCACCCGCTCGCCACAGCCATTCAAACGGGGTGACTCCGAGTTCAGAGCGCTCGGCAATGGCACTGTAGGTTTCGTCGTCCATCCACAGTGAATGGTCGGGTTGAACTGGAATCTGAGATGGCCACGATTCAATGCATTCAACAAAGCGTTCATGGACAAAACGACGGAATCCATGAGCGGTGGGATAGGTACGATCGGTCCAGGACATTGGGAACACACCGTTGGAATCAACAACCATGAACCGGCGCTGAAGGGACTTAGCAGCGCTTTCAACGGCTTTGCGTGGGAAATACGTGGGGAATTCATCGCTGACGACAAGAACAGCCTTATCGGCGAGTTCGTGTAATTTGCCTATTTTCCCAGAGAGCGGATTTTCAACCCAAGGAATGTGGCGGATGTTGTTTTCTTTGAAGATGCGAATGTTGTCGAGCATACCTTGAATCATGAACGACGTGATTCGGTCGTTGGCAAATTCGTGCCGTGTTGATATTTCTTCGAGGACCAAGAGTGGTACATTGCGCTGTTCTGCAACATGGGCTGCGTATTCCAATGCTGCGTTGCAATGGAACCGGCGGTTGGCGATCATCCAGTACAGCACATAGTCGCCCTCATTGTTGAGCGGTTGGGTGTTGAGGGCCCGAGCTCGGTCACTCAGTTTTGGATTCATAAATTGCCACCCCACGCCTCGGGCAGTGTGTGCAGGACATACGGATGGCCGCGGTCTGCTTCATAGTCGATGCTTGAGAGCAAATGTTTTGAATTCACTGCGTTGATTGCCATGGATTTCATGGCATCGCTGATCCAATCAAGGGTTGAGAACTTCTCGGCTGAGACAAACACCGCCTCTGATACTTCGCTGTTCGGTGTTGGTATCGCATCTGGTGCGACCTCGACGAGATAGGCGATAAAAATGGCAGGGGTGCCATCGAGCAGCCTCTCTCGGACCGACTGCACGCCCATCACGACCCCATCGATGTCACATTCCTCTTTGAGTTCTCGAAGAGCAGCGTCTCGTGGCAACTCTCCCGGGTCGACGTAGCCCTTAGGCAAACCCCATCGTCCTTGGTAGCGGCCATGTTGCTCTCTTACGAGCAGGATTGTACGTGCACGGCGCACAATTGCAGCAACACCCAAATCGCATTCCACATTGTGCATAAATTTCTTACTTGGCGAAATGCGTATAAAGGAATGTTTCATTCTTGTACGAATAAAAACAGCCTATTATAATGCAATGAGCGAAACCACGGCTCATGCCTCAGTACCCTATCCATGCTGCTCACATCAAAGCAGACGCAAATCTACCAACTGAATACGGCAACTTTCGCATGAGGGTCTTCGTCGATGATGCGGGCGCTGAGCACTCGTTGCTCTCCGTTGGTCTCGATGAATCCACGTCCGCTCCGCTCGTCCGCATTCATTCAGAGTGCCTCACGGGTGACGCTTTTGGATCACTCAAGTGCGACTGTGGACCCCAACTGAAGGCCTCGATGGCCCGCGTCCAGGAAGAAGGATGCGGAGCGATCCTCTACATGCGACAGGAAGGGCGAGGCATCGGACTTGAAGCGAAGATTCAAGCCTATGCGCTCCAAGATCTCGGTCTCGACACCCTTGATGCAAACCTTGCTCTCAACTTGCCTGCTGACGCCCGTGAGTATTCGTTCTGTGCAGAGATGCTAACAAAGGTCGGCGTCGATGAAGTCCGCCTGATGACCAACAACCCGCTGAAAGTTCACGGACTTCGTTCCAACGGAATTGCGGTTCATGAGCGTTTGCCGCACATCGCAGGCCGTTGTGAATTGAACGACCATTACCTCTCGACCAAGAAAAAGCGAATGGGGCATTTGATACCAGAACAGGCTTGAAACTAAGTTATAAGGACACGATTCGAGGCAAAGGCATGACCAATCAACTCTCGGGGGAAAAGGCCCCAGATTTCACTCTTCCTTCATCGAAAGGAGAGACAGTTTCTCTCTCGGATTTCGATGGAAAATGGAAAGTCGTCTTCTTCTATGCTAAAGACGGCTCACCGACCTGTAAGCGTGGCTGCTTGACCTTCAAAGAACAGTTTGACCTGTTCCAATCCTTGACGCCACCCGTTGAAGTCATCGGAATCAGCCAAGATTCCATCGAAGATCATCGCCGGTTCAAGGAAGATCTCGACCTCCCCTTTGCGCTCCTGAGCGACCCTGATCGGGAAGTCGCAGAAGCCTTTGGCGTTCCCTTGTTCCTCGGCCGATTCCCGGCCAAATCCTCGTTCCTTATCGGTCCTGACCGTACCGTTCACTACTGCTATGACTGGCTGTTCCGCCCTCGCCGTCACGTGGCTCGTATTCTCGACGCCTTCAGTGAACTATCATCCGGGGGATCAATGAAATGAATTGGATCGAACTGTTCGAAGATGCTGGCCTTTCAGAGCGCGAATCTCGTTCGTTGGTGATCCTCTCAGCCTCAAAGGAACTCAAAGCGAGTGAACTCGCTAAAGAATTGGGAACAAACCGCCTCGATGCTTACAATTCGTTGTCCCGATTGACAGAAATCGGGCTTGTCTCAGTTACTGCAGACCGGCCAATGCGGTTTTCATGCTCTTCCTTGCCGGTGCTTTTCAAGCGCCTCATCAATGAACAACGGGAGCGAATCGATCGCACCTCCAAGGCCTTTGAATCGCTGATGTCAGGTGCTACATCCGAGTATGATGAAAGCAGCAGTGACACAAGCGAAGATACCAACGCTAAGTTTGCCGTCCTCAAAGGACGGGAGCACATCCACAAGCGAATTGGTGAATTTGCAGCTCAAGCAGAAGAACGCCTCGTGCTCCTTCTTGGCCAGTTCGGTATCCTTCATGTGTGCCGTTCAGTGGCGCTTGAAGAAGTCAACTCCGCCGCTGAAAGAGGCGTCGTTGTGACGGTGTTAGCCCAACTCGATCGCCGAACCGTACGGTTTTACGACCAATTGCACGAATCAATTGCAGTTCGTCATTCCGATGAAGTAAGTTCGCTTGGTGTGCTGCAAGACAACAGCAACGTCATTCAATTCCTTCATGTTGAAGAAAATCCAGTTGGCCGTGGCCGAGATGATGCTGCCCTTGTTGTCAGTTCTGAAGCCTTCGCCAACTCACACAGTGACTTCGTGAACGCCATCTGGACCAAGGCAATCGATATTGAATCGGCCAAGAAGCGATTCACCGAAGAACGAATCGTGGACCCATTGCGCCTTACTGTCGGCCAAGGTTCCTTTTTGGAACAGTTCCGTCAAGCACTCAAAGTGAGCGAAGAATTGCCTGAAGAAGATGTTCCATTCAATCCGCAATCCTTCCTTGCTTCAAGCAGTGAAATCAATCAGGCTCGTGCCTCTCTGCAAGATGGACGAATAAGCAGTTTGCATGAACTCGGCATCGACCTTGCGGCCATGCTAAGGCAAGTCGGTCAACGAATTGGAGAAGAACTCGCATTCAGTTTGCGTAAAATCGAAGGCCATGTTGAATTCCTCAACGAATTGATGGATTGGTGGGAACACGCTGGACTTGGTGAATTGGATTACAACGCCGATCCGTTCTTCCACATCCTCGTCAACCTCGCGTATCCAGCCACCGAAAAAGACGACGTGCTTCCTCTTTGGCAACTCGATGATGGGATCATTGAAGGAGCCCTTCTCGCTCGCTACCCAATCAACGGAAACGTTCGAGTTCGTCGAGAAGCAGAAGGAAAGGATGCTTGGCGTTACACGCTCATCTTCATCGATGAAACCGATGAACACCTGCTTGAATGAAAACATCTCTTGATAAGCGGGGCCTTTGATTTCCCCCCATGAAGATGCTGACGTTTTTCCGCTTCATGCGGCAAATCTTGAAAAAGAAGCCAGCGGATTTGGATTGGATACAGCGTCAAGGCCTCATTGCAGTCAAACTCGCACAGATTTTCGCGCTTCGCCCTGACCTCTTGGGCGTTGAGAAGGCCCGTCAGCTGCAACAACTGTACCAGCACGCAGCCTCAATCGAGTCCGAGAACTTGCATGAAACCATCGCCACAAAAGCTCCTGCTGGATTTATGGATGCATTTGAATCAATTGACGATGACCCTCTTGCGGCAGCATCGGTTGGCCAAGTTCACCGTGGCCGCCTCAAGAACGGCGATGAGGTCGTCATCAAATTCATCAAGCAAGCCAACGCGGTTGATTTCAAGAAAGAAGTGGTCCGCATGCGCCGATGGATGCGTGTTTTCCTGGTCTTTTTCCCGAGGCTCCGCAAGGTTGGCAATCCAATGGCGCTGATCAACCACGTTGCTGATTATACCTTGAGGGAACTTGACCTGCGCAATGAAATCAAGGGCGCTGATGAACTGGAAGCCATCAAAACCTCCCTGAAGGGAGAGTTCCAAATGGACTTGCTCCGGTTCCCAATTTACTACCCTGAACTTTCCAACGCCGACATCTTGGTTTCTGAGTTTATCAGCGGCATGTCGCTTGAAGAAGGCATCGAAGAAAAAGCCCTGACCTGGGATTTCCTTCTGCAATTCTTCCGCATCCACGGTGCCTACTTGTTCGGCATCGGAACCTTCCATGGTGATTTGCACCCTGGGAACTGCATCATTGACCATGACGGGAAATTTGTCTTTATCGACAACGGCGCCATTTGCCATGCACCGCAGCGCGTCGCTCACTCCTTGTTCCATTTCTTTGACCATCTTTCCCGTCAAGAAATGCAAGAAGCATTTGACGCTCTTCTGACCATGACCGATATCAATCCCACACCAAAGAAACTGGCGAAGTACTACGCCACCATGGATAAAATCTACACTGATTTCGAGAAAAAACCGGTTGGAGAACAAAGCCTAACGACCATCATGATGGGCACTGTCAAAGCCGCAGTGATACATGCAGGGGCGGAGTTTGGTGAGGAAGCCTTCCCAATCATTCGGGCATTGATGTACCTTGATGGCTTGGTCATTCGAACCCACCCAGACGCCCTCTTGATTCAATCGATGGGGCCATTCTTAGAGGAATTCAAGACCAAACTCAACATTTGAGGCTTCATCATGGGGCACGTTGCAATCGTTGGTGCAGGTCTTGCAGGTCTCCGCTGTGCCACCTTGCTCCAAGCATCAGGTCACGAGGTCGATGTCTATGAGCGATCAGGAAACATCGGTGGGCGAATGGCGACCGATGAGGTTGATGGCTTCTTGTTGGATCATGGGTTCCACGTGATGCAAACCGCTTATCCTACCTCAAAACGGGCTTTTGATTTCAAAGCAATGGGAGCGAAGGCCTTCGAACCTGGGGCAGTGATCGTGCAACAGCGAAAGACTCGAGCAAAGTTCTGGACGCTTGCTGATCCCTTTCGCCGTCCTGTTCAAGGAGCATTGAGTGGATTAAACCGATTTGCTTCGCCGCTGGATTTACTCAGGGTTGCTCGACTGCGCTTTGGCGTTCGCCGGGGGAACATCGAGAGCGTCTTTGAAGGGGAAAGCAACGGCACTGCAGACTACTTGGCTAAGCGTGGATTCTCTTCGAGCATGATTCAGCGGTTCTTCCACCCATTGTTCTCTGGTATTTTTCTTGAAGATGACTTGAGGACCAATGAGCGTATGTTTCGTTTTGTCTTTCGAATGATGTCTGAAGGTGACATGGTGCTTCCGATTGGAGGCATCGCTTCGGCACCAAGACAACTCGCTCAACGGTTAGGCAATGAACGGATTCACCTCAATGCCAACGTTCAGATCCTCGATGATCAGACGTTAGAAATCAATGGTAAATCGATGGCCTTTGATGCTGTTGTGCAAGCCTTTAACCCCGAGCAAGCCAAAGAAAAGCGCCATGTTTGGACCCTACACTTCGATGCCCAACACTCACCATTGAAGAGCAACCACATCTTACTCAACGGGGATGTTCGGACCAAGAACGGTCTGATTGCCCACCTTGCGGTTCCTTCTGATGTCCAGCCAAGTTACGCTCCAGACGGCAGGTCGTTGGTGACCATCACCGTGGTTGGTGAGCGTGCAGACGCCCTCGGACTTCGGGCTGCTGATACCATTGAAACTGCTGTTCGCGATGAAGTCGATGTGTGGTTTTCAGGTGCCTCAAAGGATTGGCGTTTGTTAGCAGTCCAACACATCGAGCACGCTCTTCCTGAAGTCGGAGCGGACCTGCAACTCACCGCAGCACCACGAGTCACTGGCTTCGAATGCGGCGACCACACCTTGCATGGAAGCGTTGAGGGTGCCTTGCTGTCAGCTGAAACCATAGCGAACAAAGTTGACGCACATCTTCGGAACTGATGCCATGTTGAATCTTAGTGACTCTTCGAGTGGTTCGTTTGCCACCCGCATCCACAAGCCGACGGGTGATGTTGACGCGTGGGTTTGGCTCTCCTATGATCAACTCAATCTGGGCCTGCTTGTCGATTTACAGCAGATCTATCCAGCCCTTGGCCTTATTCTCATCGAATCAGAAGCAAAGGGGAAATCCCGGCCCTACCACAAACAAAAACTTGCGTTGCTGCTCTCGAACCATCGCCATTTTGCCATTGAGGCGCAAGCCCAAGGGTTCCCAATCCACTATGTGGTGACCCATGGGAACTACGCCGAGGCGCTTGGGTCGCTGAGCCAACAACTCGGTCCTCTGCACAGCATCGTTCAGGCCGAACGCAGCACTCGGCAAGAGATTCAACCCTTGTTGGATGAAGGCCATCTTACAGCCCACCCACACCTTGGATGGTTAACACCACGGGCCTGGTTTAGCGAAAGCGTAGGCGAGACTCCGCCATTCCGTATGGATGCGTTTTACCGGAAAGTGCGGAAAAATACGGGTTGGTTGATGGTTGATGGCAAACCGATTGGCGAAAAGTTCAGTTTTGATGAAGACAATCGCAAACCGTGGAAAGGCGACCCCATGCCTCCAACCACACCGAAGTACCCCACCGATGAGATTGATGCAGAGGTGGCAGACCTCGTTGAACGTGTTTTTTCACACCACCCGGGGAGCATCGACCTGTCGCAGTTGCCCACTTCCAAGGCTGACCTCGACCAAGCCATGGTGTTCGCAGAGTCTTGCTTGACTCATTTTGGAACGTTTGAAGATGCGATGTCTTCGCACAACCGTGGGTTGTTCCACACTCGACTGGCTCCTTTGTTGAACCTCCATCGAGTGATGCCACAGCAAGCGGTTGAACTCGTTCTGGCAAGCGGCGCAGAACTCAACAATGTCGAAGGGTTCCTACGGCAATTGATCTGGCGTGAATATGTTCACCATGTCCATGTGGTGACCGACGGCTTTCGAACCCTCGAGGTCAACAGGTCTGCTTCACGAAGGGATGCGAACTGGTATGAAGTCGCTCCAATCGATGCAGAACTCCATCCGAACCACCTCCAGCAAACCTACCCTCTGCCCCAAGCCTATTGGGGTAAAAAGAGTGGACTGGCTTGCCTTGACACTTCGGTTGAATCGGTCATCGACGACGGATGGACGCACCACATACCACGGCTGATGGTGCTCAGTAACATTGCGCATCTGCTCGATGTCAATCCCAGAGAACTCACCGATTGGTTTCACGTTGCCTTCATCGATGCTTACGATTGGGTTGTTGAGCCGAACGTGTTGGGGATGGGGACCTTTGCCACCGGATCAGCGATGATGACCAAGCCCTATGTGGCAGGTTCTGCTTACATCAATCGAATGAGTGACCACTGCTCGACGTGCTCTTTCCATCCAAAAAAGACGTGCCCAATATCTCGACTCTACTGGGCATATCTTGCTCGGCATGCCCCTGAGTTTGCTGGAAACCATCGACTCTCAATGGCGATGAGGAATGTAGCCAAAAGGAGCGAGGAGCAGCGTGATTTGGACCATGCGGCCTTCCTCAAGGTGCAGCAAGCACTTGCACAAGGCCTGACCTTGCATCCTGAAGACCAGTGATTCATCGATGAGTGGTCTGGCAGCGAGGGCAATGATCGAGCCTTCTTCCTCCATAGCGAAGACGAACGATCAACGTGGCGCATTTGAGGCAAGGGCGTTCATTCCGGCAGAAGGCATAGTGGCGCCATGTCCGGCGCGGTTCCCCGCGTGACTTCCCCGCCTCTGCAACAGATTTTGGTACCGTGATTCCACCCGTTTGGTAAGCTTGCACCGTGACGTTCTTGATGGCTTCAGCCCATGCCCTCAGTCGTTCTTCGGGGAGATCGCACGGCCGGTCATCGGGGTGCACTCCTGCCGAAAATAGGATTTCTGACCTCAAATAATTCCCCAAGCCGGCAAAACTTCGCTGGTCTAACATCAAGGTGGCTCCTTTCTTTCTGAAGCACTGTTTCGAAACCAATTGGTTGTACAAGACTTCGCTGTCGACTTCCGCCTCAAGCACATCGGGGCCTAACCTCGCCAGGAAGGCGTGAAGGGGTTCTTCGATTGTCGGGATCAGGTCGATGTCCGTTGCTGACCACAACCTCACCGCATGTTTCTCTGTGCAGAGTTCAGCGCGTAGCGTTCTACGCATTGTGTTCTTGGTGGTCACGAGGTTGACCGTCCAACGTCCGTAGAGTTGGTTGTGGCTGTACATGGTCCAGCCGTTTTCAAAACGAATCAACATTGCTTTGGCTCGACTTGTCACATCGATGACGGTCTGTCCTTGGATCAGATGCTCTCGACCGATGAAGGTGGCATAGGGCAACTTGGCATGCTCGATGGTGCGGCCAATCAGCGCTTTACCCAAGCGGTCAGCCGCCCTTCGAATTTCCGGACCTTCTGGCACAGACAGAAATGAGAGGGTTTGCCTATCAAGATGTGTTTGAGCAGACCGATGAAGACATGAGTGAGCACTTTCACGACCCAACATGGCGCAGGAGGTGGTGATGCTTGGAACGGGCAATGCGTTCATGCCATACGGCCGCTATCACTCGTTTGCCATGATCGATGGAAAGCATGTCATCGACTGTCCGCCGACCGCTATGGCAAGTTTCCGAAGGGCTGGCGTGCCTCTAAGCGACATCGAGACGATCTTCATCACCCATGTCCACGGCGACCATGTGTTTGGATTCCCCTTCTTTTTGCTCGAACGCCGTTACATCTCGGACCGGGCCATGGCTAAACCTCTGACCGTTGTTGCTGCACCTGGTGTGAAGGATCGTTTGAAGCACCTCTGCGAGTTAGCATACCCGGGAAGTTTAGAGGAGATTTTTGATACGGTTCAATGGCGAGAAGAAATTGAAGGTGAACTTGATTGCGGATTGAGTTGGCGCCGATTTGTCGTTCACCATGATGAATCCGTTGACCCCTATGGCTTCCATTTCAATCCAGGCACTGAAGGCAGTTTTGTTCACAGCGGTGACTCCGGGCCATGCAAAGCGTTGTATGATGAGATTGCGCAAGCAAGCATGGTGATTCTAGAGATGGGGTTCCCTGAATATGTTGAATCTGATCATCATCACAAGCCATCCGACGTTCAAGCCATTGCTGCATCGCTGCCTGCTGTGCAATTTGTGATCACACACACATACATCGATACCCCCGGTGTCCATCCACAACCAACCGTTACAGATGTGTATCCTGTCCATCCAGCGAACGTCATGCATGCGGAAGATGAACTTCGCATCAGCCGCGACGGAGAGCGCTGGGTGCTCGGCGCGTAAAACTTTCATCTCACAGCCTTTCCGGATAACGGTCAGAATACGATGTTATCGAGGCGTTATTTTTCATATTTCTATTGAATAAGGCCCCCCCTTTATACCACAAACCTACAGTGGAAAAACTTGACAAATACACATTGATATTTGGAAGGAGTGGGCATGCTTATGAGGGGGACTCGGACTCACACACATTATCGCGCATTGGTCAATCCGACCCTCGCTCGATATTGCTGGATAACTGAGGAATCATCATGACGGGAAATCTCTTCGATGACTTCTTATCACGGAAAACCCTGTTTGTTGACAAGGAAATTCTCCGTCATGACTTCCGCCCCAAGAACCTCCCTCACCGCAAAAGCGAAATCGAGAAACTTTCATTCAACTTGGTCGAAGCTCTCAACGGCCACATCCCTTCCAACATGACCCTCTACGGAGTCACCGGTGCAGGAAAAACTGCAGTGACCTCGTATGTCTGTGATGAACTTGAAGCGAAAGGTCGAGAACTCAACCGTCCTGTTCAAACAATCATGGTCAACTGCCGTCAGATCGATACTCAATATCGGGTCTTGAGCCATCTTGGTAATTCGTTATTGGAGTCCCATGAAATCGGCGAGATTCCATTCACTGGCTGGCCAACCGACCGAGTGTTCGGTGAACTCGTTCGACGCATGGACAAGCGTGGCGGTGTCTTCGTCATCATCCTCGACGAAATCGATCATCTTGTCCGAAAGGCTGGCGACGACCTTCTTTACAACCTCACGAGCATCAACGCTTCGCTGAAGAACGCTCGTGCTTGCGTTATTGGTATTTCGAATGACCTCAAGTTCACCGATTTCCTCGACCCTCGTGTTCGTTCCCGTTTGGGACAATCCGACGTCGTTTTCAATCCATATGACGCTATGCAGTTACAGAACATTCTCCGCCAACGGGCGCAAGATGCGCTTGTCGAAGGTGCGCTTGATGACAGCGTCATTGCGCTGTGTGCTGCAATCGCGGCGCAAGAACACGGCGATGCACGCTGTGCCCTTGATCTGCTCCGAGTTTCAACCGAGAAAGCAGAGCAATCCGGTGATGAGTTCGTGACACAAGCCCACGTGCGCATGGCTCAACATCAATTGGAAGCCGACCAGATGCATCCAGTGCTGTCTTCGTTGCCAAGCCAACAGAAACTTGTGCTCGCTTCGATCCTTCTCAATGAACGAAACGGACTTCGCAACATTCAGACCGGAGAAGTCTACGATGTTTACACCCAGGCCTGCCGTTATGTTCGTCAAAATCCTCTCACACAACGCCGTGTCTCCGGATTGATCTCGAACCTCGATATGTTGGGGCTCATTACAGCACGCACCGTATCACGAGGCCGCTATGGACGGACCAAGGAAATCAACTCCTGCATTCCTCAAAACATTGATGCTGAAGGCATTATGGTTGAATCTGAAGAGCAGATGAAGGAAGTCTTTGAACGTCCATACCGACACCAATCTCGACTTTGATTGATGCTTCTGTAAGAAGCATGTTCTAACCCCGGTTGATTCGGTGTGCTTATATCCAAAAGGCAGGTGGCGCATCCTATGAGTAAAGATGAGAACGACGGTTCTACCAGCCTCATTGCAGCAATTACCAATCCTTCCCGTGGTGTTTCCCGTTGGTTCATCGCTCTAGGGATGTGGGGTCTTTTCCTCGCAGTTCTCAACATTCTTGGCGAAGCTCACCCGAGCTACCACTGGTCGTGGGGCGGTCTTTTCACCTTTGAAGCAACCAATGCAGCCTTCGAAATGAAGAGCGATGGAATCCAATTCGTTCTTTCTGACCTCGTGTTCATGGCCCTTTGCGGTGGCCTTGTTGGACTTGGTTTCAAGACGGTAGCTGCTGAAGAAGGCGGCATCGCTGGCTGGGGTCGAAGCCTCTTGGTAAACGACACATGGGCTTCTCTGGCAGATCCTTCTCACAAAGGCTGGTCAATGTTCGGTGCAGCATGGTGCCTCCTCCTCGGATTCGGATTCTACCTCTACTTCGGTGTCATCCATACGGGTTGGACTGACCCTGGTGTGTACTCAGTGACCATTTCTTTGCTGGCTTTCGGATTTGCGCTCAAGGCATCGACCAATGCACCTGAAGGCGATTCAAAACTCAACTGATTCAATCGAATCACTTTTTGAACAACGGCAGGTGGCCGTTTCTTCCTTTGATTGCATCAAGCATACCAAGCGACAAGCCTTGCCAAAGAGCAATGCTCCAGCGGAATGTTAACCTTCGAATTCGCCATATGGCCATGACGTTGGTCTTCCCTTCACGCAAGGCGCCACGGTTCACTTCACCGAGTGGACCTCGCCAAAGAATAACTTCGTGAATCAGCATGAGTGCTAATGTGCCAAACAACATCTTTGTCTGCCACCATTGTTCAGCGCTTTCCCAGGACCATTCACCCATTGTCAACGCTTTGAATGCGAATGGAAGTCCTGAAACCAGTGCAGAAATCCACAGCGGTAGGATTGTCAGCACCAGGGTTGAACTTCCGATAAAGTCCAGTCCTGGACCAATGCGCTTTCGCCTTGGGAAGTGACGCATGATTCGCACGTGGGCTCGAGCATCCCGTCGTCGCTTTCCAAGAAACCGCTTCCGTTCAATCTCAGGAACGTGATGAACCACTGCCGTGGGGGCATAGACAATCGTTCCGCCAGCACCAATCAGCCGCAAACTCACTTCCATGTCTTCAGCATGATACCAGTCTGGATTAAAACCCCCGATTTCTAACAACGATTCTCGATGGAACATCGAACACGGTCCGTTGGCAAGGCTTGTTTTTCGTGGTCGTGCTCGGTATTTCCGAGCGATTTCAACCGAACGAACTCGGCTCACCACATCTCCAGCATGACCGAACACCGTTCGACCAGTCACGGCAACAACCGATTCCTCTTCGGCGATTGGTTTGATTTCTGCAACCATCGTTTCGATCCAATCTTGTTCTGGACGCACATCGATATCGGTGATTGCAACCCATTCGCCCTTGGCTTCCTCGGTCGCCAACTGACGGCCTGCGGAGAGTCCCTTCGCAGGCTGTGTTAAGATTCGGATGGGGATTTCTGCTTCTTCATCGTGCCATGCGAGCAACAGATCCTTGGAACCATCACTCGAACCATCATCGACAGCGATAATTTCGAGGGGCCTGTAGGTTTGAGCCTTGAGGGCAGCCAGGCAATCATCAACCCATGACTTGCCATTGCGTACGCACACCGTGAGCGTCACCAGGGGGTGCTCACTCATTCGAGCACCTCGAACAAATCCAGTAAGTTTCGGCACCGTTCTTTGACGGCAAGGGTTGTCACTTGCATCACAACGCCAGTTCGTGGCTGACCGTAAAGAATGACTGAGCCTATTGGGGCAAAGCAATGAATCACCAAGGGGGCAAGGTCTTCTTCCCCTTCCACCTCAATCAGCACCGTTTCATCTGCTTGAAGGGCGTGTTGGAGGGTTTGACACAAGGATGGAGTGAGGAGGCCTGCGGGGTTGATAGCATCCAATCGATGTTCGAATTCAGTTGGGTCGACAAGGTCTGCTTGGTCGAGTTTCGTACGCTTGGTCATCCCATCGATCAAAGCCAAGTCGGGCGTTACGCCCATCTCTAGAAGTGTTTTTGTGGTCACATCGCCAACAGTGACGAGCAATTGGACATGGGCGGGCATGCCATCGAGTGCGGCTGCCATACCGATTTCAGGATCATCTTCTGGTCCTTCGAAAAGCGTACCCATCGGGGTTTTCAACTCTGCATCAAGGGCGGGTGCCATCTTGAGGGTTGCTTCTCGGAGTTCCTTTCGCATCCAAGGGTGGCCTTCCTGATCCATGCTTCCGTTTCGAACAGAAGATGAACTGATGAGGCCTCCTTCGATGCCCCGTAAGTGGGCCACTTCGATGATGTGCAGTGGCGGGAGGTTGTTGCTGAGGCGCTGTTCATTGATGCTCGCACACATTCCGACGGTCTCAGGGGTCGCCACGATGGCATCGGCAGTTTCGTGGGCGGGAGCTGGTCCAAAGGTGTCCTCAAGGGTATGGACGGTGATCTTGACACCGGTTTTGGTATCTGCCCAATCCAAAAGGTCACACCGACGTTGCTCGAAATCCAAGACAAACATCGATTTGTGCTCCGCCATTGCATCGGTTGTGATGTGAACTTCGACGGATTCGGACTGCCCGCAGGCAGCATCAAGCAACAATCGATGGCCGGCATGAAGCCGATCGAATGTGCCACCAACAAGGCAACAACGGAAGCGTTGCTCATTGGTCATGAAACTCTGTGGTCAACGCGGCCATTTGATTGCATCGCTCAAGGCGAACGCAATCGCTTGATTTGAAAGAAGGAAAGTGAACAGGACTGTACCCCGGCGCGTAACGGCCCATTTCATCGCAAAGCTCGAGGGCCTGACCCAGCGCCAGGGTGTATCTGTCCGGAAGGGTGGTTGTCTCGTGTTCATCCTGTCGTCGCACGAGGACCCATAACCTACCGGTTGGTTTAAGCGCGTTTGCACCGAGAATCATCCCCCGAAGGGTCATCTCAGTCTTCGATTGCGCACCGTACACTTGGTATCAGACTTCATTGCAATTTTCACAGTAGCTCTGCCTGATGTTGCTGGTACGGCAAAGAGAACGACTGGCCGACCCCTTTTCAATACATCGTGCCGTGCTTCTATTCCAAACGGTGAGCAAAACTGCGGGCAAAGAGAAGCGCTCCAATCTCCTCGTTTCCTTCTCGTAACGATTCAATGCCGATGCTTGGCCATGATTCAACAGGTCGAGCAAGCCATCCAACCAGTGGGTGTAATCGGCCATAATGGACCGGTTCCTTTCGCTTGTGAGTCGCCAACATGTCGTGAACATCGAGCAAGGCTGCCTTCCCTGTGCCCTCTTCAACGAGGTGGATTTGAAGCACATCTTCAAGCAATAACTGGGCGTTGGGATGGGGCGTAGGTAATCCGGGCAACCCCCCTCGTTCACCCGGGGGACGCGCCAGCAAAGCAGGCCATGCAACGTCATGATCGCGTAACCAACGCCTGCCTGATGAAGAGGACAGTTGGATTTTGAGCCAATCTGCAGCCCATGCGGTCCACCATGCAGAGGGCATGATGCTCATGGCATGGCGCAAAAATTCAGGTGCCATTGCTTCGTTTGCCTCGAGCATCGAGTGCGCTGTGGACCAGGTGTGGAGGAGCGATGATTTGGCATGGTTTTGACCTGCGTTTAAGCACATCAACAAGCATGCTTGGTTGGCTTCATTGAGGGGTGCGCCAAGAGGGAACAACGCTTCTAGCACCTGTTCGCTGTGGTGTGGGTCGAGCAGCCAAAGTTCGCATGCAGTCTCAATCATTGGATGGAATTCATCGGACAAGTGTTGGCTTGACAACAAAAGACCGCAGGCCATCCATGAACTCAGCGTCTTGTCATCGAGAAAATGTTCGTACCGAAGAATTGATTCGACGTTGTGCGTGAAACGCTGACGCACCTTTTCCAATGCTCGTCCAGTCCATTCATCGGAGGCCTTTGGCATCGCTTGAATCAGGGTTGAAGTTTCACACGATTCCACCGGTAACAAGTCCGCCCAACCGGTGTCCAGGAGGTTTCGCAAACGGATCCAACGGCTGCTGCGATCATCTTCTGGTGTTGCAATCCATGAGGCTAAAGGGGACGTGGCCTCGTTAATATTCGCCCATGCTTCATCACCCCGAGGGTGGAACGCGAGGGCTTGCCACATCGCTTTTCTATGTTCGAGCGAGGGCTCAAAGACTGTGAAAAGTTGAGCATCATAGGTTTCTCCATTGTATGCAGCAAGCATTTCCATTGCCGTTGCAGGAACGCGCTCATGGACTGCCATTGGCCGTCGGTCTGCGTTTGATTCCGGTAATTGGACAGTAAAGGTCCGACCTCGGCCCAAACGGAGGGCCACTTGACCGAGTTTCCCGGTGGATTTCAATGATGCAGAAGCATGGTTCAATGCCACGGGTTCGCCGTGTGAGGTGAGCAACAAGCGGCACCGTTGGGATGCGAGGAGGTCTTCGAGCAACGATCGGTTGGCTTCGACGGGGTGGTTCCATTCGACGGTGCACTCCAGTGTTGTGTCGGTGAGGAACCATTCGAGCAACGAAGCAGCCCCATCGCTTGTGGTGCCAGCGAAGTTCAGGTTTGACAGCGCCTCTCCGAGCGTCCAATTGGCTTTTCCAAAATCTGATAAGAGTGCACGCTGGACCGAAATTGAAGGCGCAAGGTCTTCTTCGCCAATCAAGTAGCGGCACATTTCTTGGAACTTTTGTTCGAGTTTGTGGTTCGCTAACCTTGGGTGACGCCGGCGCAGCCAATACCACAGGGCTTCCAAGGGCAAGGTCCGATCCTGGCCACTTTGACGCCGATCTTCAAACATCAAGGCGTCCATGCTCATTGCTTCTAATGCCAATTTCCGGCTCACTTGTGATGGTAAATGCCCGTGGACCGCCATCGGAGGTCTGATTTCAACAGCGTTGCCAATGGTGTGGCCGAGGGTGTGGCGTCCATATTCGAGCATGTTATGCTGGCTTCCTTTTTGTTCAAGGCTGCGAAACCAGGAACCCGGCGCCATGTTCCATGTTTGCGTCGGATCGATCAACCTCGCATGAACAACACAAATCGAGGGTGTGCGCATCGACCAATCGGTTAGATTTCCTTGTTCCATTGGCTCAGGTGGCGTTGTCGGTGTCAGTGTGTCAAGGTCGTACCAACATGTGGATTCAGTTCGAACGACAGCCCAACACCCCCCTTTGTTTCCTTTGGAATCGATGCGGGGTTGGGATGCGCCATCAAAGCCCTGCATTGGCAAGTGAATGAGGTCGGATATGAGTGGTTTCACATAACCAAGCAACACATATTGGCCATCGTGGCCAAGCAGCAATCCATCAGCCTGTGAGGGTGCTTGAACCGATGCACCACGCAGACGTGCCAGCGCATCCTGTTCGAGGCGTTGCCGCCCAGGTTCAGTGATGAAGTGAGCAGCGCCTCTGATGCCGGACTGATCTTCACGGGTGACATCTCCACGCTCGCGCAATTGGCGCAGAGCAAGCGAGGCGTGGGGCATTTGCAGCGACAAAGCTTCAGCGATGTTGGAGACCGTGCCGCCGCCATCGAGGAGCCAATTGAGGACGCGTCTCTGGTAACTGCTGCGGATTCGACCTTTCGACACCAAGAGTCACCTTGTTGTGAGTGACTGGCCCTTTCTTGATAAATCTTTCAGTATAAGTGGCTACTTTGTTACATTTAGTTATAGATTTCCACTGGAGGAGTTGCTTTTTACTTACATAAGATGCTGGCGATCCAATAAAAACGGCTCAGAATGGTCAGCAACGGTAACCAACAACCTCTGTTCGGAGGAATGGTTATATGAGCGGCCTCGTTCATCTGTAGCAGTGGCCCCCCTCCTTAGTGAGAAAGGGCCTCGTGACAGGAGGAAAAACGCATGAAAACAACCAGAATCAGAGAGAAAATCAAGAAATTCTTAGGCGACCGACCCCGGAACACGGCAGAGATCCTGGAACACATCAACAGCACCATGCGCCACGGTACCACCAGCCAACAACTTGGTAACGTGCTCTCCAAGGACAAGGACATTGTCAAAGTCGGTTACATCAAGCGCTCAGGAATCCTTTCCGGCGGATACGATATCTGCGAATGGGCAACCCGCAACTGGGTTTCATCCAACTGCCCTGGATGGGAAGAAGGAACACCAATCATCATCGATAACGATGGCAACGTCTCCACCGGTGGCGCTTCCACTCGCCGTCTCTGAGTCATTCAACACCCTCACATCGAACTGATCGCCACTGCTTCATCGATGCAACCCCTCATGCTGGTTGTGCGATAGACTTCAAGTAGGGCGAGCAGTTGGCCGTGTCATGGATAATTTGGACAAGGGTGAGACTTACACCGTTCGAGACATGTCACTTGCAGATGAAGGCGCTCTTCGCGTCGATTGGGCACGAGCTCGTATGCCTGTTTTAGCGAAACTCAAAGCAGAAGCAGAACAAACCAAACCACTTGCTGGAATGCGTGTCGCTGGTTGCCTCCACGTCACCAAAGAAACCGCTGTCTTGATCGAAGCGATTGGCGCTGCTGGTGCAGAAATCTCTTGGTCGGGCTGCAATCCATTGTCGACTCAAGACAGTGTTGCTGCTTGGATCGCTCGAGAGGGCTACTCAGTCCACGCTTGGCACGGTCAGTCCAACGAAGACTTCTACTGGTGCATCGACCGCACCCTCGAATTCAAACCAACACTGACGCTTGATGACGGTGCAGACCTGATCGTTCGAGTTCACGGTGATAAGTCCGAATACGCTGAAGGCGTCATCGGTGGTACCGAAGAAACCACCACTGGTGTTCATCGCTTGCGAGCAATGGGCGCAGCTGGGGATCTCCGCTATCCAGTGATTGCAGTCAATGACGCAGTCACAAAGTGGGACTTCGACAACGTGTATGGAACCGGACAATCCACCCTCGATGGTATCCTCCGCGCTACATCAGTTCTTCTTGCAGGAAAGACATTTGTCGTCTCTGGCTTCGGTCACTGTGGCAGTGGACTTGCTATGCGTGCTCGTGGAATGGGCGCAAATGTCGTCATCACTGAAGTCGACCCTCTTCCAGCGCTCCGTGCGATTATGGAAGGTTACCGAGTCATGACAATGGACGAAGCAGCAAAGATCGGAGACATTTTTTGCACCGCTACCGGTATGGAAGACGTCATCGTTGGGCGCCACTTTGAGTCGATGAAAGACGGAGCGATTATCTCCAACACTGGGCATTATGATTGCGAAATCAAGATTTCCGAGCTTGAAGAACTCGCAACATCCGTTCGTACCATCCGTCCAGACAATGAAGAATTCCTCATGGCAGATGGCCGGCGTATCTTTTTGTTGGCCCGTGGTCGTTTGGTCAACCTCGCCTCAGCAGAAGGCCATCCGTCCGAAGTGATGGACATGTCTTTCGCCAACCAATTCCTTGCTCTTTGCCGTTTGGCCAAGGAAGGCGGATCGATGGGCAAGCAAGTCTATGACATCACGACTCAGCAAGACCAAGATCTCGCAACCACAAAGTTGGAGACCCTCGGTTTCAGCATCGATGTTCTTACCGACGCTCAACTGGCTTATCTTGACGACTACACAGTCGGCACATGAGGCTCTAGAGTTGGCAGTGAAGATCTTCCTTTAGGAA
>JAPKCS010000053.1 GCA_028822845.1 Candidatus Poseidoniaceae archaeon
TGTTGTTGAAATGGGTCCAGTAGGCCGACATTCCGTTGGCCCACAGGTACATTGTGGTGTTGTTGGCGTTGGGTTGCTTAGGATCCTCAGCAGGTTCCTGTTGCATGACGCTAACATCGCCGGCTTGAACAGGGGTCATGAGCAGTGCAACTACCAAGAAGCATAGGAAGGCTTTGACTCGCATGGTTGAGATGGGATGCCTCACACATTTTACGCTTACGAACGGTTGTACCGCACAATAAGGGGCAAAAAGCGGCGCTCAATCGAAGCGTTGGAAGCCAAGTGGACCGTTTTGCTGGTTTTGGTTCTGAGTCAGGCGCAACGCATCGCCGAGCACATCCGGCGTCATTTGCGGCGAGCGCAAATCTGTGCCGCCCACGCCTGTGATGATGGCCATGACCTTGATGGTGTCACCAAAGCCGACGTCTTGCCGAGCACCCCAAATGACGTTGGCATCTTCGCTGACTTTGGAAGTCAACAAATCAACGACTTGTGAAGCGGTATCGAGGGTCATGTAACGTCCACCTGTGACGTGAATCAGCACGCCAGTGGCGCCTGAAATATCGACGTCCAACAATGGATGGTTGAGTGCTTCGTGAACCACTTCTTCTGGACCACGGTCCGATTCACCATAGAGCATCATCGTCACGCCACCGTTGGCCATGATGGCTCGAACGTCAGCGAAATCAAGGTTGATGAGGGAAGGTAAGGTGATGGTTTCTACGATGCCCTTGACGATTTCAGCAACGAGTTGGTCCATGATCGAGAACGCTTCATCAAGTGGAAGGTGAGGAACATAATGCAACAATCGATTGTTGTCAAGCACCAACACCGCGTCAGCGACTCGGCGCAGCGACTCCAACCCTTCGAGCGCTCGGCTCATGCGTTGACGGCGCTCGACGTGGAAGGGCGTGGTGACGATGCCAACAACGAGGGCTCCTGCTGCTTTTGCTTCTTCAGCGACAATGGGGCAAATGCCGGTTCCAGAACCGCCGCCAAGGCCGCTTGCAATGAACACGAGATCAGCGCCAGTGACAATACGTCGAATCATTTCGCGGCCAGCTTCAGCACAACGACGACCGGTTGAAGGGTCACCTCCAGCACCGAGACCTCGAGTGATGTGACGTCCGACCAGGAGTTTTTGCAAGGCCCGTGTGTGATCCAAATGTTGCTTGTCTGTGTTGATGGCAACAGTGACTGCGCCTTCGACACCAAGGTGGGTGATTCTGTTGAGGGTGTTGTTGCCTGAACCTCCGCAACCGACGATGAGAATTCGTGGATTTGGCACGCCAAGTGTTTCAACTTCGTCGTCTAAGAGGGCGGTAGCTCCGCGATGGACCGATTCTTTGGCCATTTGGCTGACCATATCGGCAAGGGCTCGATTCTCAGCTCCTGAACTTGGTGTACCTGTGGGTCCCATCCCTACACATCCTGATTCCTAGAGCCTACTCTTTCCCTACTTAACCGCGACCATTCTCGCGGGGTTCGAGAGGTCGTTTTTGCGAGTCGTTTTTGCACACCAAGGCTCCTGTTGTCCCATTGCACCTCAACCCTTGATAAGGTACGCATCGGCTTGCAGTGAATCCTTGATTTTTCTTTAACATCTCAGCATGCGGCCTTCCTTGTGATTGATGAGGGTTAAGTAGTGGAGCCAAGTGCGAAGGAATACCTCGCTTAGCTCAGTTGGTAGAGCACCTGACTGTAGTTGTTAATTCAAACGTCTCAGCAGACATCAGGGTGTCCCCAGTTCAAGTCTGGGAGCGGGGACTTTAATTGATTCAACTCGGTTTGTCCACGCTGAATCGAGAGGTTGAGCGTTTCCTGTTGGGTCCTCTCTCATGGGAGCGGGGACTCTAATTCCATCAGTTCGGATTGTCCACGCTGAATCGAGAGGTTGAGCGTTTTCACACGTATCCTCTCTCATGGGTGCGGGGACTCTAATTCTATCAGTTCGGATTGTCAACGTAGAATCGTGGGCTTCTCGTGCAGAAACATCGCTATATAGCCAAACCAATGAAACACAAGACATGCTGGATGCTCTACCGGGTCACTTAGGTGAGCGAACCCGTCCTCGCAACGGCATTGCCTCTCCTCACGGAACGGGGCCCGTGGTGGTGTGGCTCAAGTCTTCCTTCCGCCTTGATGAGAATCCAGCCATCGAAGTTGGACGCTCCATAGCAGCTCAGTACGATTTGCCCTTGCTGATCTATCACGGCATTGATGAACGCTATCCACATGCCTCCTTGCGCCACCACAACATGCTGCTTGATGCCGCTGTTGACATGGATGAGGGAAGCAGGAAAGCAGGGCTTCGATATGTGCTGCACGTGGCACGTGAAGGCCATCGCCCATCGGTGATGAAGGCGTTCAGCCAATCAGCCAGTTGCATCATCACTGATCTCTTTCCCTTGCCGCCGTGGACCACATGGGTCGAGACAATTGCAGCCTCAGCAGCTTGCCCCGTGCTCGATGTTGATTGCCACTGCGTGATTCCAATGCCTTTGTTTGGCAAATCCGTTGACCGGCCGTACAAGTTCCGTGATGCCACCAAGCGAATGAGAAAGCAGCGCTTGCAAGCCTCGTGGCCGGTCTGCGATGCCAACCCAGAACCATACACTGGCCCGTTGCCCTTTGAGCCAGTCAATGTGATTGAGGAGGTCAAGAACCTCAAGCATCGTTTTTCTCTCTTGAGGACCTGTTCAATCGATCCAACAGTCTTGCCAGTTTGGCACGAACGAGGCGGCGAACGAGCAGCATTGAGTAAGTGGCAGGCCTTCTACGACAAGGGATTGAACGGCTATGCTAAGCGGCGAAATAACGCTGCGGATTCCACCGGTGTATCACGGTTATCTGCGGCTTTTCACTATGGTTTCATCTCCCCCATGCGGGTGGCCAGGGAAGCGGCAGCAGTTGGCACGAAGTCTGCAGAAAAATACTTGGATGAACTTTTGATTTTCCGCGAACATCCTTGGCATCATATCTATTCTGCCTCCGACCCCTATGACTCATCGAACCTTCCTGAATGGGCCTTGCAATCTTGGCGGGAAACTTCCGACGACCCCCGAGTTGTTCGTTTGAAAGATCATCAAATGGAGTATGCCGCATCACCGCTCGAGTTGTGGAATCTATGCCAACGCTCACTTCTTCGCCATGGCGAGTTGCACAATAATTTGCGCATGACATGGGGCAAAGCCGTACCGTTGTGGACAGAGTCGTTGGAACATTCTCTGTACGTTGGCCAGGTGCTCAATGACAAGTACGCGCTTGACGGGAGGGACCCTTCTTCCGTTGTCGGTATCCAATGGTGCCACGGTTTGTTTGACCGTCCGTTTTTCCCTTCAATGCCGGTGATGGGGGTTGTGCGTAAACGGGATGTCGTGACGCATGCCTCTCGGCTTGATGTCGAAGCATATGAGAATCACATCAATCGCAATCAAGGTCACAGCGAAGGGCTTCACTATGCAGTTGGAACCGGAATTGTTGGCTCGTTCATCGCTCGCATGCTCCAAGAACACGGCTTGAAGGTTCAGATGATGGCACTCGGAAACGTTGCCTTAGCACATCAAAACGAAGAGCAAATCGATGCGCTTGATGCAGGTTCGTTCCCACCGTGGATGGAAGAACGAGTGGCCTCGATGTGCGAAGATTCCAACATCAATTCAGTTGCCGATGTAGCAAGGCAAATGCGCAAAGGGCTTGTCCAGGTCAGGTCGCTTCTTGGAGGTGAGGCGGGTCTTGTGGTGAATGAAAACCAGCCAGAGTCATCTGAAGGCGAGGATTTAGCGACGCTAATCGACCAGGCTGTTTGGCAGGCTGTCGAGGTTCTTTGGGGCGTCAATGCCGCTGTGGAACCAGCGAAAACATCCATTCAAACTCGATTGGTTTGACAAGCCAACGTTGGTGT
>JAPKCS010000054.1 GCA_028822845.1 Candidatus Poseidoniaceae archaeon
CAACAGAAGGCGGAACAACAGAAGGCGGAACAACAGAAGGCGAAGCATCCGAGGCCGAGGCGCCACCAGGTGCCATCATATGCCCTGATGGAACGAATGGGACCCTTCTGTGGGGCATGGTCACATGCGCTGAACCAGAGGTGTTCAAAGCTTCAGATGTCTCGAACGAAACGGTCAACATCACCATGGAATGGTACAACATTGGTGCTGAAGAATGGGGCAACTTTGGACCAATTGAAATCTACATCGTCGGTGAAGATCTTGAGGCGGCCCAAGCCTTGGAAGACCTCTATTGTGAGCGCCACAAAGCGCTTGATGAAAACTGGAGCGAGGAATGGGATTGTGCAAATGAAAATTACCAGATTTTCACACAGTACATCGAGGAGGGTGGTGCAGCCATTGGCACGTTCAAGCGCACCAACATCGAGTATGACTTCATGATGATGACCATGTCTGCAAAGTACCCGGGTCCAGAAGAAGACGATTACAAACCCGTCACCCTTCACGAATACTTCCACATCTTCCAACACTCCCACATCAGCGATGAATGCACGAACGACAACAGGGATACCTGCGAACGGGATGCCAAGATGGGTGGGAAAGACACCCCGTGGTTTTCCGAAGGCGGAGCCGAGTTCATGGCTCAATCCTTGTATGCAGCACAGGAGGGGATGGAGGAAAACCACCTCAGGGATACCATGCGGTGGAAACTGGAAATGTCCCATGACGGCTACAATGGACAAGATGTGCCCCTCGATGAGTTAACCTATTCTTCACAGGTCAACGTTTACGACGTTGGGTGCTGGTTCATCGCCTACCTGATTCACAATGAAGGCACGGAGGCATTCACTGACGGCTTCTATGGTGACCTTGATGAGTTGGGCTTTGATGCAGCCTTTGAGATGCACTTTAATTCAACAAAGGACGATTATTTGGCCGAGTTTGAGGTCTTCTTCGCGCAATCTGCTGATGACGTGATGGCGATTTTCCCAGAGGCTTCGAGTGGCACTGAAGAGCAAAGTGAGTGATTCAGCAGACCATCGATCAACGAGTCAGTTCCAAGATCGATCTCATTCCTCTTCGGACCACGTACGCCGCATGATCTTTCCAGTCAGTCTCCCAGCATCAGACGGTTCCATGTCGTGGTCAACAACCAAATGCATGATTAGTTGGTGTTGAACAACCACTTCGTTGCATTTTGAACATTGAAGTTGTTTTGCTTGTTTGTACCCTCTGAATTCCAATCGCCCCTGCCTGGTGGACAGCCTTCGTCGAGTCTTTGCCAAGACTGAAAGAAAGGCAAGTATGAACACCAAAAGCGCACAACTAAGTCCCATGATCACACCTGAAGGCGGAGGGTTTTGTTTGAGTTGAAGGTCTTGGTAGACCCTGTCATCACTCGAATTTTGATGCTTCTCAACATCGATTGTATGAGTGAAGTTTTCACCGCGCAAGGTCAATTGGATATCGAGATCATTGTCTTCACCGTTCGCATCAATGAGGATGGTAAAATAGCCATAAGCGTCAGTGATCGATTTTGTACCTCGGTACTGATAGCAATCGATGGCACCTTGTTCACATTCAACAGAAATGTACTGCAGGGCTACAGGTGTGTCATCTGCGTAACTGGCCCGACCGGAGATTTTGTAGGTCTCTGCCTGGACGTTCATGCTGAATAAAATTACGAGAAGAAGGGGCAGCAGGATCCTTCTCATGGGTGCAGGTTTTCATGCTCTCTTATAGAGTCTTGATTGGTTCCAATGGGGACAGACTGTGCTCACTGTTTCTCATCAAACAGTTTCGCCAGCATCCGATGGAAATGATGCACGCCTTGCTCCCTGCTTGGAGAATACCTGCCACGATCATAGACAGACGAAGCCATCCCTCGCTGCACCAACTCGATGACCCACTGGTCCTGATCTTCAACCGTGTCGAGCAACGAACCCGCACCTTTGCTCGCCAGGCCAGCATCCCGCACATAGCCCCGGTAGAGCACCCTCGTTTGGGTTGGGGAAACGGGAACCACCACATTGAGTGAAAGCCCCCAGGGATAGAAGTTGAACATCATGTTGGGGAACAGCCACAGATAGTAGGCCGCGATGTCTTCACCGGCATCAGGATGGCCGTCAGGCAGGTCAAACATGACATCGCCTTCCATCGCCTTGCCAATCTGCAGCACGCCGCCCTCGAACGCCTCTGTGGTGTAGGCTCCGTAGTCAAGCGCCTTGTTCAGTTCGGGATGGACGTAAGGGATGTGAAACCCTTCGAGGTAGTTGTCGACATAGAGCATCCAGTTGGCCTCAATCGTGTGGTCGCGGTCTCGCGAAGCATCGTGAGTGAACCCCTCAGCGTTGAGAAAGCCCAGCCGATCTTCCACCTCCTTCCAAGGAAGTTCAGCCGAATCATCGAGCGCGGTGAAGTGCATGCCCATCCATTCTTTCAGGGAAAACGCCGCCAAGTCGTCGCTTTTGGAAGGGAAATCAATCGCTTCAGCAAACTCCGGCATGTGCCTGAGGGTTCCATCCAAGTTGAAGGTCCGCCCGTGGTACCTGCATTGCAGGGTTTTTGCCGTGCAGGCTTCCAATGCCACACGCATGCCCCTGTGGGTGCAGACGTTGGAGTAGCATGCGGTTTCTTGACCTTTGATCAGCACCACCGATTCGCCAGTGATGGCTTCGTAATGTTCGATTGGCAGCACGTTGTTGGCCCCGAACTCGGATTGGTGAGCGGCAAATTGCCAGCCTGAAAACACCGATTGCAGGCGCTCGAAATGCCCCACCTCGGTGTACCATGCCGACGGCAAGGTCCGCGCTTTACGAATGTCGGGATCGATCAACGGCTCCGACATGATTCATCACACCCGAAGGTTGGTTTTGAGCGTTCGCTCCTGAAAGAAGAACCGAGCAGAATCTTGCTCTATGGCGATTTAGGTTGACCCGTCGAAGAACGCCGTGTGGCGTATCTTGGAAGCTTCAGCCGTACTTTTGCCACTCGGTTCCAGTCCACCAATAGGTCGATCCGTCATCCATTGCTCTCCATGTGTAACCACTTTCGTCGGTCCACTGGCGCAAAACGGTGGGCTCAGCAACAACCGGCTGTGGGGTCGCTTGGACCATTTGGACGGGTTGCGCGGCTTGAATGGCCTGAACCGGTTGAACAGCCTGGATGGGTTGCGCTGCGTATGCGGTCGGTTCGACCATTTGCATTTGATTCATGATGCCGCCTTGAGCGAAGTCCTTTGATGCATCTTCTCCGGGTGCGCGGTTGCGCATGAAGAGCACAACACCAACGCCTCCGCCGATCACAACAAGCAGGATCAAGAGAATGGTGAGGAGACCAGAGTCATCGTCAGAAGATGAAGAGGCACCGTCGTCGGAATCTTCGACTTCTTCAACAGGTGGCATCATGACCTTGTCAATCACATGGATGACACCGTTCGAGCCAATGACATCGGCGAGTGTGATGTTGGCACCATCGATTGAAGCCTGACCCATGAGCGAGAGCGTAGCGTTGTCGCCGTTGACCATTTGGAGTTTCATTCCCTCGGTGATGTCTGCTGCCGAAACTGATCCGGAGTGGACGTGGTAGAGAAGAATGTCCGTGAGGGCTGCTTTGCCTTCTGGTGTGTCGAG
>JAPKCS010000015.1 GCA_028822845.1 Candidatus Poseidoniaceae archaeon
TGGGCGTCAAGGAAGGCCAACAGAACAGAGCCTCACAAGTGAGGAAGTTGAAGTCGGATCCAAAGGAGAAGGCACAACCCATGTCATCTATGTCGAAATGCCAGCAAATGGAAGGTTTGACATTACCCTCACGGTGGTTGAAGCCATCAATGATGTCAGCATCATAGCTGCGTGGGAAGACTCTCCACTTCCGCCGATTGATGAACCAGAAGAAAACGACGACAATGAGGCAATTGAAGGATCGTGTGAAGACATGGCTCAAGAGCTGTTTAGCACCATCGACGCCAACGATGATGGCGTCATTGACCAACGTGAATTTGACAACGATGCTGAAGCAGTTGAAGTCAATTTCAATGACGTCGACCTGAATGGCGATGGTGAAGTCGAATACCGTGAAGTTCTCCAAGAAGTATGCTCATGCACGAATGAAATCGCTGTCCTGACAGGTAAAATGTCCTCAACTGGTCAAGGTGTTTCCCTCGAAGCGTTCGCTGAATTAGATCTGAAGAACGAATACGACGCTCCCGCCATCGACCTAAATGACAATCAGTATGTATCACAAGAAGAACTGGAAATCCTAGCCATTGTTTGCACAACAACATTCGATGCATTTGATGGAGATGGTGATGGTGTGAATGACGATGAGGATGCCTTCCCCGAGAATCCAGATGAATCAAAAGACACCGACGGTGACGGTGTTGGCGACAACGCTGACCTAGCACCAAGCGTGGCAAACGATCTTATTTATGGCTCAGTGGGCCTTGTAGGCGCCATTGTGTTCTTTGTTTTGGTCTTGCTTGGAATGGGTTCGTTCCGTGGTGATGATGATGAACAAGGTCCGAATGATTGGGACGAATTGAAGCAAAATGACCTCGCATCCCAAATGCTTGGACTAAATGACCCAGACAGCATTGCGGAGCCTTCCGACGCACCGATGAACGCTACCGAAGACATCTATGCTGAAGCAAACAAAAGCGATTCATTGACTGAATCTTTTGCGCCTGCTCCACATCAACACGATGCTTTCAGTGTCCCAAGCATGGATGCATTCTCTGATTTACTTCAAACAACAGGTGCAACGCCACCTTCCCAACAACTCATGGGAATGCTTGACGCAAGCGGATCTGAAGTGTTGGAGTTCCCTGCTTCAAGTGGTATAATGTGGACACGTTCGTCGCCAAGTGAAGCTTGGCACCAACGCTAAATCTTCTGATTTGGCGGTTGAAGGATTCCCAATGGAGCCAATAAACGTACGATGTGCCTATGCAATTCTGGCAACAAGTCGAACATGATCAAGGCCATCAAAAACATGGCAAAAAGTGAGACAAACCTCGCCACGTAACTGTGCCCAAATTCAAACACCGACATGTCGAGTAAGGTCCATTGTTGGTAGGTTGTGTGGAGCCAAATGAGGCCCGCATTCCTGAACAAGTTAAGCACATGTATCAGCGGTATGGTTAGGAATAAAACCCTGCACCTGCGACGCCAGTCGATGTCGAGAACGGCGATGGCACCGATGAAAATAACCATCGATTGAAGGGCCGTACAAGCAAGAACAAAATTAATTCCAATCGGCGTACCATCCACAAGAAGCAATTCAGTTTGGAACATGTACTCTTCCGCAGAAGATCCCATGAACCATCTGTTGCCTTCGAATTCAGCCCAAGTGACTTGACCTTGTGCGGTGTTGACCCATGTTTCACCGAGCATCACATCATCGCCGCCAGAAAAACGAAGGAAGACAGCCGCTTGACTGGCAACAAACCAAATGGCCAAAACGCTGAGCCAGGGGACGTGGGCAATCAACAGGTATGGACCACCAGCATAGGCAACAGCACCTCGTGCCCAGATCAGAGAAGAACGGGTACGATCATCATCGGCTCGTGCCTCCCAAACCGCCATTCCAACGGCCATTGGGAGGGCCATCACCGAAAACACTGTTAAAATTAAATCATCATGCTCCAAATACGTCGTGGCATCGTTGAAGAAATAAAGGCCAACGCAGACCCATCCAACCTGCGATAACCTCAGGGGTGAAGACTCTCTTCGGTGCCACGATAACGCAAGGGCAAGGAGGCCTACAGCACCTATGATCGAAATCACCTCCTTGGAGACCAGCATGATTTACCCATAGAGCGGTGACATTTCAACCAAACCCTCCCTTCACGCAAAACGCCTTCATGTGAAGGGGCTAGCCCGAACCATGCGGGGGGTCATCGTTCAATCAACACCTACCGCGTTGCCAAGCGAGGCCCCGGATCACGGTGCCATCGCTTTTGTCGACAGGGACGGGGTTCTCAATGTCGGCAGTCCCAATTACATCAACAATCCAAGCGAACTTGTCCTCCTCCCGGGGGCTGCAGAAGCCATCGGAGACTTGCGACGAGCGGGTTACAAGGTGTGTGTGGTGACCAACCAGTCTCCCATCATGCGAGGTTTGTGGGGCGTTGAACAAATCCATGAAATTCATGATGCTTTGCGTCACATGTTCCTCACCATTGATCAAGATGCCCATCTGGATGCTGTTCTCGTGTGCCCACATCGGCACCGTGATCGATGCAATTGTCGAAAACCAATGCCGGGTATGCTGAGGCTTGGAGAACGTTTGTTACGGGGAAATGAGGAACTTCAAGAGCGTACAATTATCGAAATCGAACCAGGTGACAAAGTCAATTGGTGGAACCCAAAAATCGTCGCGAGCCATTCTCGGGACGTCATGATCGGTGACCGAGACAGCGACATGGGTGCGGGTTGGGCCCAAGGACTCCGGTGCTTCAAAGTGAACTGGAACCTTGGTCTTGCGAGCGTGACCGAGAGGGTCCTCGATGATGGCGACAAAGGCGATCCATTCGAACCACTGAGGTGATTGCATGGGTTGGCTTGGTTTAGATGACACAGACACTGTGAAGGACGGTTGCACAACTTTCAGCTTGCATCACTTACTCATTCACCTGCCTTCGAGCGTTGAAGTTGGTGAACTCCGTTTGGTACGTTTGTGGCCGTTTGCGCACAATCGAACCCGAGGAAACGCCGCCGTGGCTGTTGAAATCAAAACGGAGGATGAAAACGAATTAATGAATTTCCTCAGCACATATTGGGAACAAACCCTCCAGCCACTTGTTGGGAAAATAGACCAATCAAACGACCATGGGCGCCAACAAACACCAACCGACCCAGGTATGGTGTGGTATTCTTCCTTACCGGAAAAATCGAACTTCTACCTTGATGCAGTCCAGCGTGAAGTCACGTTCGATCAGGCCCCAAAGCCCACCCGCTCATGGGGTGGTGGTGGCCGAATTGGAGCGATTGCTGCCGTGGTTTGGCCGAAGACAAACATCACATGGGAGGCAATTGCATGGCGCATGGAAGAACGATGGAAAACGACAGAACGGAAGGTGTGTGTTCAAGCATTGACCACAGTTAGTGGCATGGACGGTATGTTCCTAACCCGTGATCCAAGATCTCAACGCAGCTTGATTTCACCACGCGGCACCTGCCCCGTGTTGTTTGGGGTACGGGGCCGTACACCCGAAATAACCCTCGAGGCAGCCAAGGTTTTGGTTGAAGCAAACGACACCGAGGGCGTCCTTGGTTGGCGAATGTTCGCCACCAATCAAGCCAGTGATGATCATTTGAAACAATCGTACATTGGAACGGTCGAAAGCGTCGAAATCCTCACACGTGGAACCACCGTCATCACAACAGAACATCATCAGTGGTTGGCTTTTGCCGAAAGTGGTGATGTGAAATTAATGGCTCAGGGCCTGGTTCTTGGGGATCGAATCGAAGCCTTTGGGTTGTTTGCTGATGCCAATGTGCTGCACATTGAAAAATTACGAACCATCAAGAAGGCACCAATTCGCTCACGGCCAACGTGTCCAACGTGCCAACGTACCCTGAAATCAATGGGCCAAAATCAAGGCGTGCGTTGTCCTGTGTGCAAGCATCGACAAACGCAAGAATGGATTGAAAAAGAACACGACGAGCCTGTTGGTTTCTGGGTCCAGCCCCCTGCAGATGCGCGACGTCACCTTGCCAGACCCCTCGAGTGGTTGGACTGGCCCAATGAGGCGACCTGAGCACACAACGGCTAAAGCCGACATCGCTGTGCTTAGGCTATGGCCGGAGAACAAACCACAAAGAATGTAGCGTACTTCCTTTTTGTCCTCTTATTCGTGGCCATGGCTTGGTTCGTCGCCCGACGAGCTGGTGAGAACCGTGCTCGTATGCTCGATGCATCTGCTCCGAAAGTAGCAGGAGAGGACACCCTCGAAGGCGGGGCAAAACTACCTGAACAATTCGATGAACCAGATGATGATGCACTCGACGAGATGGCAGAATTACTTGGTGAAGATGATTCTGAGGATTAAGATTCGTAGAACCCTTCATCCTGCAAACGGCAGGTTCGTGTGACACCATCAATGGTAAGTGAGCGTTCAGGCCCGTCCTTTGGCCGTTCGAGCGTCCAAACTTGATAGCCTCCTTCTTCCATTCCCGATTTCCCACGAATGGTGAGTGAAGAAGCACCATCACCGGCATTTATACCGGCTTTACTGATCAAGACAAGCGTGATGTTTGAATCAAGAGAGGCTGCCAATGTGCATGCATCTTTCACGCGGGCTGCAGGTATTCGACCACTTGGTTCACACCAATCATCCAACACAATCAACCGAACGCTCGGAAGTGCTGTTGATGTTTCAAGCAAAACCCCAACCGCTTGGGTGAGTGAACCAACCAAATTCATAGCGTGAAAGCGAGAAGAATCAGCCAAAGAGAGGTGTTCGAAAAGTTGTCCAAAACGCACCCCATCCGGCATTTCAGGTGAAGCCCACAGCACTCTGTCCCCTTGTTCAATGGTGTCTGCTGCCAAATGGAGCCCCAGTGTTGTGCCCCCAGTGCTTCCTTCAACAGCCAGGTGGATGCGAGTCCCATCGACGGGGAGGGACATGCGACTCATGGATTGGCCTTATGACCGCCCTGCAATATACTTCCGATGGCGCGTTGTAGAGCAACCTTCATGCCCTACCTGCACAACCCAAAGCCATGAGCGACGAACTTGTGGTACGGGAAGGCGAACGAATTCCTCGCCGACCACTTCCTGAATTTTCGGAAGTCGGATCCTTTGCCGAGGCTATGAAGCGAGACGGTTTCTTCGGAACGGCTGTTGCCGACAAAAACCAGTATGGCCCTCTGGCCATGATGCTCCTGTTGTTGATCGTCGCTGGCGTCACGGGCCTTTTGATTAAACTTGCAGCATCTGCTTGAACGGTCATTCCAGCACTGTGCTGAAAACCATCTGATCGATTTGGTCAAACGGTAAACATCAAACCATACCCCCCATTTCGAAAGGACATGGATGAAAAATCGGTCAATGTAGAAAGCCGTACATCCTCCCAAGATAAACGGTGGACCATCATGGCTGCTTTGCTAGGAACAAACACGGCTTTCATGCTTTTTCAAGGGATTGAGCAGGAACGAACCTACACCGCTGTGCGGGAAGTGGCCCTTACGATCATTGCTGTTGCTCTCCCGTTCCAGGGTATTTATTTCCTGATTTACACCTTTGTCCTCGAACATGAAGGGAAATTGACTGAATCACACATGCAGCGCCTACGAAGGGCATCTGCTGTGTGTCAACTTGTTGCTTATGGCTCCCTCATCGGTGTCGCTTTGATGTGGTATAACATCTCAACCTATGTTGGAATTTTCTTTGTTCTCTCGACGGGTGTTGCCGTCATCCTCATCCGCACTGCAATTCGACCATTGGACCGATTAGACGGCGAGGAAGCCGCAAATTGACCGATAAGATTGCCCTTATCGCCAAGATAGTCCAACGGCAATGTTGATGAATCGAGGCGTGAGCCTAGAGTCATGTCCTTCTGCCCGCTCGACTACCGTTACGGATGCCAAGAATTCAAGCACATCTGGTCTGAAGTTGGACGCCACGAGCGTCAACTTGAGGTTGAACGTGCACTTATCTGGGCTCATATGCAACTTGGTCGTGTCTCGAAAGCCGATTACGATATTGTCGCTTCGATCGCCAACCCAACCTCCGTTACCAAGGAACGGGTTTCTGAAATTGAAGCCGAAACCCGCCATGACATCATGGCCCTGACCAAGGCAATGGCTGAAGCTGCTGGGGATGCTGGCTGGTGCATACACCTTGGTGCAACTTCAAACGACATTGTGGACACGGCAGTCGCCATACAACTTCGAGACAGCATGGTCTTGCTTCGAGAACAATTGTGCCTCCTCATCGGCGTGTGTGCCAATGTTGCAGAACGAGAACGGGACACAGTCATGCTCGGTCGGACCCACGGTCAAGCCGCCGTGCCAATCACGTTTGGACTCAAGGCTGCAGTTTGGCTGGATGAACTCCGACGCCAACTGATCCGCCTCGATGAAGCATCGCCACGCATCGCTGTCGGCAAATTCCTCGGAGCGGTCGGTACAGGCGCAGCACAAGGTCAAAATGCCAGAGAACTTCAACGGCTCATTCTGACCCACCTCGGTCTTGGTGTACCTTTGGCAACCACTCAAGTTGTTGGACGAGACCGATACATCGAATACGTTTCCTGGTTGTCAAACATTGCGACCACGTGCGAGAAGATTCTTCAAGAAGTCCGAAACTTGCAACGGTCAGAAATTCAAGAAGCTGGTGAAGGATTCGATATCGAAAAGCAAGTTGGCTCCTCAACGATGGCTCACAAAAAGAATCCAATTAAATCGGAAAACGCCTCTGGACTGGCACGAATTGTTCGATCGATGATCATCCCCACCTACGAGAACGCTCTGCTCTGGCACGAGCGAGACTTAGCCAATTCCAGTTGTGAGCGGTTCACCCTCTCCCACGGCTCCGCCTTGTGCGAAGACGTGATTGCAAAGACACGCGATGTCCTGACCAACATGTGGGTCGACGCTGAACGATGCCTTGAGAACATCAAGTCGCAACGAGGATTGGTGATGGCAGAAAAGGTCATGATCGATCTGGTCGACCATGGAATTCCAAGGGATGAAGCACATGAGATCCTACGTGAAGCCTCCTTCACCGCAGTTGCGAACAAAGAGGAATTGATCGATGTATGCAGCCGTACTCCTGCTATTGTTGCAGCGTTCAATGCTGAAGAATTGGAAGCAATGTTTGACCCTGCAAACCACATTGGCGTGTCCGGTGAACTTGTCGACGAATGCGTTGCATTGGCACGAGCTGCCATCAAGTGAATTCAATTTCCTTGAATGCATTTGACTTCATCGAATTCGAACGTGCCTCGAACTCCGTCCCAATCGACTTGACCGCTGACTTCCAGTCGTCCAGAAAGATGGGGGCCACCAATCACCAGGGTCTCATACTCGCCACCTTCACCATCGACGTTGAAGCGATGCTGTTGAGCCTTTGACTCCAATTCCTTCAGGCCCTCAGCATCGAGCACTCGGCCAATAAACGCCTCATCGAGGCCTTCACAACTGACCGATGTGATCATGATTTGGAAGCCGTTGTTGACAAGGCCCCGCATGTGTTCGACGCTGTCTTGGTGCCAAAGTGGCGTCCAACTTCGAACACCAAGGCGTTCTGCCATTCGTTCGAGACGGGATTTTTGATAGTCGGAGCGGAGGGCACCGCTGACGATACCGTCGATATCTAAAACAGACAAAGCGGCCTCTAAATCAGTTATTTCTTCTTCTTGAACGCCGGGTGTATCCACCTTGATCCATGGTATGTTGGCCAAAAGCGCTTGATGCTCTACAAGATGAGTCCCCGGAATTTGGAACATCCATGAGTCTCCGCCCGTGATGTTGACTGTCACAAGGTAAGCAACATCCCAACCTCGGCATTGAGCCCACCACCATGCGGCTGCGGAATCTTTGCCGCCTGAGGACAACACTGCAACTCGCACGACCAAGGCAAGGCGCCCTTTCTCATGAGGTTAGGGGTGAAGAACCGTGTGAGGGTTCATATGAGGTGGCGTCTTATTGGGATTATAAGCGACGACAAATGAAGGTAAAGGTTCAACCGATTTTACCCGCATCCTCATAAAGCGTCGATTCAAGCAAGAAGATGAGGGATATATAATGCAACCAAGCGGAAGAGGATACGACCACGGCATCACCACCTTTAGCCCAGACGGACGACTGTTCCAAGTGGAATACGCACGGGAATCAGTCAAGCGAGGAACAACAACTGCGGGACTGAAATTCCGTGACGGTGTGGTCCTGGTTTGTGACAAGCGCATTGTCAGTCGACTCATTATCCCCGAATCAATTGAAAAGATGTTCAAGATCGATGACCACATCGGCATCGCCACTTCCGGCCTTGTCGCTGACGCTCGTCAACTCGTGGCTCGAGCCCGGGTTGAATCTCAAGTCAACCGAATCACCTACGCAGCAACCGTCCCAGTGGACGTGCTTGTCAAGAAAATTTGCGACTTCAAACAATCCTTCACTCAATATGGCGGTTCCCGTCCATTCGGTACCGCACTCCTAATTGGCGGCGTTGACGACAACGGTATCCACCTCTACGAAACTGACCCAAGTGGCGCCTACCAATCCTACCATGCTGGTGCAATTGGCAGCGGACGAAACACGGTGTTTGAGCACTTCGAAACCCATTGGAAGGAAGGACTAACACTGAACGCCGCTATGAAACTCGGTCTTGAAGCACTCCGAAGCGCAAACGACACCGAACTCAACCGAGAGGCTGTCGAAGTGACCGTTATCGACCAAGATGGCTACCGTGTCCTTGACCGTGGCGAAGTGAACAAGCAAATTGATCGCTTGAAACCAATCGAAGAGTGAAGTTTGACCACCAGCATGAAATGCTGGTACCCTCGTTCCTAGAGTGAGGGAGAACCATGGTCAGTCTCGATGATGCAGTGCTTGCGCGAATGGAAAAGGGTGGAAAGAGGTACGAAGTTCTCCTCAACCCAGATTTGGTTGAGGCTTTCAAAGCTGATCCAAGTTCAGTTGATTTGAACGCCTTCATGGCTATGGACGAGGTCTTTCATGATGCACGAGGCGGGGAACGACCGACCTCGGAAGCAATTGAGAAGACGTTTGAAACTCAAGACATACGGACGATAGCCACCATGATTTTGACCAAGGGAAGCATCCAGTTAACCACTGCACAAAGAAAGGCAATGGTGGAACGAATGCGTCAACAAATCGTGCATCAAATTCACATTCAAGCGGTTGATCCAAAAACCAAAAGCCCCCATCCTAAAACCCGAATCGAGCTTGCTTTGGATGAATCACGTTATTCCGTGGACCCGTTCAAGCGTTTAGAAGACCAAGTTGAAGATGCGATTAAACGACTCAAACCAATGATTCCGCTCTCTTTTGAAACAATCCGACTCGCCTTCAAAGTCCCTGGTTCCGCCTATGGACAAGTTTCCCGTATTTTACGGCCCTATCAGCAAAAAGAGCAGTGGTTGGAAAATGGTTCCTGGGCTTCCGTCATTGAATGCCCAGCAGGTATGAAACCTGACTTGATTGACCAAGTCATGCGCCAATCATCAGATTCAGAAGTCAAAGAACTGTGAGTCGAACACCTGAAACCTTTGCTCGTCGACAGTTTGTTTGAGGGTCGGCTTTATCATGGGATGGTTGGTGGCGCAGAATGGAGAGAAAGAAATGTCCAACGGTCAAAACGGCGCCGAGCTGCGCCTCGTGACCCCAGGAATGGCCATCGGGCCACTCGCTGGGAAGCGCGTAGGAAGCGGTACAATCGCACAAAACGACACCATCATTGCCACCCGACTCGGGTGGACAAAAGAATTCAATAACACAGTTTCAGTTGATCCGATCAACAGCGCTTACATGCCACGTTCAGGCGACCTCATCGTCGCTGTTGTGGCTGAAGTACGAAACAACCTGTGGTTCATGAACGTCAATGGCCCATTCCAGGGTCTTCTTCCTATGTCACTCGCACCATGGAAGGTCGAATTTGGAGCAGCACGCCAACACATGGGCATCGGAGATGTCGTCTTGGCTCGTGTCCAAGAAGTCGATGAATGCCACAATGTGGTTCTCACCATGAAGGGTGTTGGCCTACGCCGCCTCACTCAAGGCACAACCGTCTCTGTCCCAATCAATCACATCGAACGCCTTCGTGGAGAAGGCAACGCTACCGTACAACGCCTACGAGATGCTGCAGACAGCCGCATCATCATCGGTGAAAACGGAAGAGTTTGGATCGATGGCAACGCAGAAGGAACCGCTTGGGCTCGCCAAGCGATTGCTCTGGCTGAGGCCTCTGGCCACAAAACAACATTCGAAGCAGAACTTTCTGCTCTTGAACAAAATGCTCCGAAAAAAGGTGATGCTTGATGGGTGGATATGGTGATGTACGACTGCTACGCGAAGATGGGCTACGGCTTGATGGACGCAAACTTGATGAAATGCGACCAATGACCATTGAAGCTGGTGTGTTACCAGCTGCTGATGGCTCTGCTATGGTCACCCATGGATTGAACGTGGCAGTTGCTGCGGTCTACGGTCCAATGGAAGCACATCCTCGTAAGATTCAACGCCAAGACCGTGCGGTCATCGATGTCCGCTACAACATGGCTCCTTTCTCAACCAGCGACCGAATTCGTCCTGGATTCAACCGACGTTCCCGTGAGATCTCCAAAGTGACCGCAGAAGCTCTTGAATCCGTCGTTCTTTGCGAACGCTACCCACGATCCAAGATTCGTGTGGAAATTGAAATCCTAGCTGCTGAAGCAGGCACTCGATGTGCAGGCCTCACAGCCGCTGCCGTCGCTCTCGCAGACGCTGGCATCCCTATGCGTGACCTCATTGTAGGCGTTGCATCGGGCAAAGTCGAAGGCATCGTTGTCCTCGATCTCGACAAAGCAGAAGATAACTATGGTCAAGCAGATTTGCCGGTTGGTATTCTCCCGAACACTGGAGAAATTGCTTTCCTGCAGATGGATGGTGACTTGTCACCAGATGAATACAATCTCGCCATGGAGTACAACTTCAAGGCAGCAGCAGAGATCCATGAAATCATGGTCGATGCTCTCAAGCGCCGTTACGAAGGAGGTGAGAACTGATGGTCGAACTCGTTCCAACTTTGCTTCGCCAAGAACTCTCCCGTCTCGCTGAAGATGACCTTCGCCTTGATGGTCGTGGACAATGGGAAGGCCGTGAACTCACACTCGAAACCGACTGTTTGTACAACGCTGAAGGATCTGCCAAGGTCGTCATGGGCGATACCATCGTTTACGCTGGTGTCAAGTTCGAACTCCGAACACCATGGCCCGACCGACCAGCACAAGGATCGCTCATGTGCGGAGCTGAACTCCGACCCGTCGCTCACCGAAAGTATGAGCCTGGACCACCTTCCCCGCAATCCATTGAACTCGGCCGTGTGGTCGATCGTGGAATCCGTGAATCGGGTTGCATCGACATGGAAAGTCTGTGCATTGTCCCCGGCGAAAAAGTCTGGGGCGTAATGATCGACATCCACGTGCTGTCCGATGGTGGAAACATCTTCGACGCCTGTGGACTCGCTGCAATTGCTGCACTCCGCACCGCAGTGGTCCCTGCCGAACGCTTTGACGTTGGCGAAGATTACACACTGAAGGTCAAGGGAACACCAATCATGGCTTCATTCACTCGAGTTGGTGGACGCTATGTCTATGACCCATCCGAAGAAGAAGAATTGGGTGGCGATGAGCGCATTCACATCACCCTAGGCGACGAAGGCCACCTCCACTCCCTGCAAAAGGGATTAAGAGGGGTGTTCACGCCCGCCGAATTTGCAGAGATATTTGGTGTCGCACATCTCCGATGTGTCGAACTCCGAAAACTCGTAGCAATCCAGGAGGGGAACTGATTGGCAAAGCGAACACAGAAAGCAGGCGCAACAGCAAGATTCGGAGCACGCTATGGTGTATCCGTCCGACGAAACTCAGGTACAGCACTCGCTAAGAAGAGTGCAAAGTACACATGCCCTGTGTGTCAATACCGCAAGGTGACACGCAAGTCCATCGGTATCTGGTCCTGCAGCAAGTGCGACCACACCTTTGCAGGCGGCGCTTGGGAACCATTCACCCGTGCTTCAGATGCGAACAACAGAATTCTACGACGATCCGTTGAAGGCGCTACAACCGCTGACATGGCGTTCATCGCCCAACAAGCAGCCATGGACTACGAACGTGCATTGGCAGCAGGCGAAATCTCCGAAGAAGAGTGAACAGGAGTTTGTACGGTGAACACCGTGACAGATAACTGGCGACTTACACTTCACGTGGAGTCGACATCAAAAGCCAACACAAAAGCCCTTGCGGATGCGTTGACGACTGACAAAGACGTCGAATGGAACTTAACTTCAACCAAATTCACCATTTCATTTGAGGAGACGAAGGCGAAAGATTTGCGGGCAATTTGGAACACACGTGTTCGTGGATTGATCGCCGTTGATTCACTCTTGGCCTTGCTCAGTGATTCAAAGCAAGGCGAGCATTCAACTACACCCAACGCATGAGGGAACACAATGGACAATATGGAACAACTCCAAGCCGTGGTCGGCGAAGTACAAGCAGCTCGTCAACAGGTTGCCAACCTGCGCGCTCAAGTCGTTGAATTGGAAACGACTGTTGACTCGGTTCGTAACCAACCTGCTGATCTCGCCCTGCACCAACAAATGGGCGGTGTCCTCGTTGAAGTCGGCGACCGTCCTACACTTCTTGCGGAATTAGAACAAACATTGCTGACACTCAATGAACATCTCAATCGATTCACTGAAAGGGAAGCCCAGTTGATGGCGACCTATGAAGAATTACAGGCCGTTCTCAAAGGATCGGAGTGAACATGAACGCCGCTGAGCAAGAGCAACTCCGTGCATTTCATGCATGGTTGACTGCGGCCTGTGAACGCGGTCCCGTTCCGGTTCTCACCGGGAAAAATGGCGACATGGACACCGTTGGTTCCGCCATTGCTCTTTCCGCTTCTCACCCACGATTAATGGCGTGTGGCATCCATATTGGACGCACGGCCAAACGGGTCGTGGATAACCTCCAAGCCCCGTTTCGTAAAATTGCTGCAGAACGAACTGCATGGCCTGCCGCAATGGGCGGTCTGATCATTGTCGATGCTGCTGCTCCAGGTCAAGTCGGTGTGCACTTGCCCGAAGGGGTGCCAATGTGCATCATCGATCACCATGCTACCTCAGATTGGGACCTCAAGGAAGGCGACATGAACCTCCAATGGGAAGTTCGCGCAACGACTCAAATCATCGACCAGTACTTGATGGCCTATGCACCAAAAACTCGATCTGATGATGTTCGAAAAATGCTCCTCGCAGGGTTGATCACCGACACTGGTCGATTCCGACACGCTGATGCTGGTGCGTTTGAATCCGCACAGCATATGCTGACAGATTCAGGCATCGACTACGCTTCATTCCTCCAGTTTATAGAATCTGAAACGACTTCTCCGAGTGAACGTGGAAGTCTTTTGAGAGGGCTTTCGAGGGCTAAATCAGTTGAATCAGGCCCTTGGAACATTGTTCACACCTATTCAGGTACGCTCGAAGGTCGACTTGCAGGTATGCTTGTTGGCTCAGGGGCCGAAATAGCACTGGTGAGCCGGTTCAGAGACGGTCAGACCCGCCTCACAGCACGTGCACCTCGTTCAAGCACTCAGCAAGGCATCCACTTGGGCCACCTCATGTCTGCCATCGCAGAACGGATCGGTGGCGAAGGCGGCGGCCATGATGGGGCAGCAGGCTGGTCTGGCAAAACAGACAGAATTGCTGCTGAATCCGCATTCATCGCTCAAGTTGCCATCGCTCAACGGAAGGAGGACTTTTGATGAGTGAGATCAACATGCCAACGGCGCCTGGCTATTTCATCTCAAAGTGGCGCGAAGAAGGTCCCGTCACCATTGAAACACTCACCTTATGGCGAGAGGAAATGAACTGGACAACCTGGCTTCCGCTTGCTGAAGCTGCACTGTTTCTCGATGCTGCGGAACTTTTAGCGTTGATTCAAACCGTCCTTTCTCCAGCGGAAGAGGCAACATTGAATTTGGTTCGTCGCCGAATGCTCGGCGATCATCGATTGGAAACGGCCATCAATGAGGCATTGGAAATCGCTCGTGCCAAAGACACCCGAGATTTGGCATTGGAAGGCAGGCTCCGTATGGAGCGTGGGCTTTCAAAGTACGAACAAGGTGACAATGAGGGTGCAGCTGAAGATCTCGCATGGGCTGAGACGAGGTTGAAATCCGTCGCTAAAGCCAGCAGGGACCATGACCTTTCATTGATCAACAAGGCTGCTTACCATGTCGCTTGCGGCGAATCGTTGATGGCGTTGACGACCTATTCGGAGATCGCAAGAGACGCTGGACACGCACACGAAACCGTAGCCATTTCCCGACTTGGAGCCAGCCGAATCAGGGCTGGTCTGGGTCACATGTTCGATGCTGCAAGGCACGCATGGAACGCTCACAATCACGCCATTCTTGCTCATCAAACTCAGATGGCTGTCGAGGCTGGCGCCTTGTTTTTGGATTTCTCAAGTGCTTCGATCAGTGCAGATGCGAAGCGGATGAAGATCCAAGTCCTTGAAGCCAAACCACGGAGCGTGGACGATGATGAACCAACACTCAGCGTCCATCCCGATGACATTGATGGCGTGTTCGACTGGTGTTGCAAGCAATTACCAGAATCAACAGCCGGTGAAGACCGACCCGACTTACGAGCAATGCTAACGCTATCGCATCGTCTTGACCGTTTAGAGACGTTTGACACCCTCTTGAAAAATCCGGATGACATTGAAGATCCAATGCTTGCCGCTGTTGCTCAGTCATGCCTTGATGATGAAGTCCTCAAGGAAGCATGGGGCGTTCGTTTGGCGACCCTCACAATGCTGTGAACGATGAAAGGCAGCCCAGCCCCCATTGACGCTTACGAAGTCTGCTGCCATGATTGTGGCTGCAAATTCTGACGAAGAAAATGATTCTTCGGTTGAGGATTATTGAGTGAGGTCACCGTGACCAAATGAAAGGATTTCCACCTTAATTCAAGTGCGCTGTGCACCATTGGGAGAGGTCCATGAATTCGTCATGCGTCCATTCGACAAGCGGTGGAACATTGTCCCACCATCGAACCTTGGCCACTTTTGTATCATCGACACACCATTCCTCATCTTCAGTGGAGTCAACCACAACGTGAGCGACCCATCCTTTTGGATAGTAGGTTTTGTTCCACATTCGAACTTCACCTTTGAGACCGGTTTCTTCGAGCAATTCCCGGAGCATTGCTTCATCTGGCGATTCTCCTGGTTCCACGTGTCCACCAGGAATCTCCCAACCACGCTCTGGATGCTCAACGAACAGCACTCGACCGCCCTCCCCCATTGGGGTGCATGCTTCGGTGCGAACCGTGACCCAAGCCAAAACAAAAACGGGATCGGTCTGACCCATCGTCAAACCTCAAACGCTTGTTTTGCTTTTTCGACCCACGGTTCTGCCCACGATTCTCCTTGAGCAACAAGACGTCGAGCGAAGAAGAACGCTTCAGAGGCATCTCCGGCCTCCATCAAGGTCTCGAGCCGGGCCAAATCAGGGTCTTTCTTTTGGTCGACCACTTCAGCCTCCGGAGGTGATGATTCAGGAACGGATGTTGAGATTCGTTGAGAGAGGGTTTGCATCTGCTTAAGGAATTCAGATCGCTTTTCGACGGTCGGTCGCGTCCAAGGACTGCTCTCTTCGCCATCCATGCTCTGCTTGAGGCGAATGAGGTACTCATCACGGGGCTGGGTATGTGGACGGAGGTTCTGAACGTGGTCGTAACACAACCATGCTTCATCGGCTTCTCCACGGCGTTCAAACAACCGCCCTAATTCCATCCATAATTCATGATTATTCGGGCGATGAGCAAGCAGGTGACGGGCCAATTCAATGAAACGATCTTCGCGACCGCTTGAACGGATTCGTTCCAACCGTCGGCCATAGACAATGTTCGCCCGTTGATCGCTGAAATCAAGTCGGCGGCATCGAGAAGCAAAGTCTGCTAAAGCCACATCCGTACCCTCGCCTTCACTGATCAAAAGCCACCACGCATCGGGCTCGAGGGGGTCATGGAGGAAAGCAGCTTCCAAAAGTTCGACACCGACGAGGAGGAAATCAATTTCTTGAAGTTGGCTGACTTGCTCAGGGTCGCGACCGAGCACGATGAACAGATCCTCAAGCAAGGCAGAGATACCATCGCTGTCCCCAAGAATTAATTTCAAGTCTGCAAGACAACGCCAATTTTGTTCATCTGTAAAATCATGGAGCAGTGCTTGTCGAGCGTTTTGCTCGGCCCATGCCATATTTTCTGAAAAGCGGGCTTCATCCTTCGCAGCCAATCGTGCAAACTTCTGTGCTTGAGAGCGATAGCGGATGCCCAAATTACGTCGGGGGTGCTGCAACAACGCGGCATTGTCCCCGGACATAGCCTGAACTGAGGAGGTTCACCTAACAAACCTGCGGAAGGTTCGCATCATTGAACTGACTTGAAGCCTTCATGGTCCACGCCCCACGGCAAGGTTGCATCGAAACCGACCTTGGAAGTAAGTCCGTCGCTGTCCCTCGAAGGATCGAGTGAACTTCCTTTTTGGTGGGAGAGAATGATGGTATCTGTGTCGGGTTGCCAACGCGTTACTTTCGCCCACTCAACACGGACAGGGTCACTGATATCGATGTCTTCATCGACAATTGTCACCATTTTCATGCTTCGATGACCGGCCAAAGCAGCCATGATGGCTTTCTTTGGATCATCTTCGTTCACTCGGCGGATTTTGACGACCGCAGCAAGCCAGCCACAACCACCCTCAGTCATGTGAACATCAAGGCACTCACAGACTTCGTTAATCGCAGCCTTGATGGTTGGCGCACGTGGCAACCCCATCAGCGTCTTATGTTCTGCTTCACCGGGGATCAAGGCATGGAAGATGGGATGATTCCTATGGGCTACACCATCGATTTCAATCACAGGTTCTTGACGAACATCATCAACTGTACCTGTGATGTCGACGTAAGGTCCTTCGTCATCGTTTTCACCTGTGATGCGACCCCACAGGACATATTCTGCATCAGCTGGAGCAAGCACACCGTTTGGCATGCGGGTTAACCTCAATGGTTTCCCATACAACTTCTCGTGCAGTGCTGCGGCGATGGTGAGTTCGTCGATGTTGTCATCGAAGGACATGGCTGCAGCCAAGAGGACAACAGGATCTGGTGCATTGACAACAACGATGTTGACTTCACCGCCAGAAGCACGTGCGTTCATGGTCATTGTTCGCAGGTGTCGAGGAACCAGGCGGACAACAAGATGATTTGAATCACGTACGAATTGGCGATGGAACGACATGTTGCGAATGCCGTTGTCTTCAGCGATGATAACGCTCGCTGAAGAATAGCGACCTCGGTCTTGAGGCCAGTGATGAGGGATTGGAAGAGCTGTGATGTCAACGGGTTCCTGAATGTTTTCAAAACACTCTGCTTCAGAAGCATCGACGATGATCGGTTCGCTTGGGTTCTGCATGGCCCAACCGAGGGTGTCGATGTAGGCCTCTGGCGAGATTCCGATTGCTTGACACAATCGATCTCTGGTGAGGATGTTAACTGCAGCCCGCTGACCTGGCGTTTCAATCAAATTGTCAAAAACAGTCAGAGCGTGTTTGGACGCTCGAGAATGTTCCCACATTCCATGAATTATGCTCACCGGTGCGGATTCAATTTGGGCGGCACCCAAGTGGTCACGAAACGCCATGGCCCGTCCACGGGCCTTCGCCGCTTGAACCTTCTTTCTCATTCCCATCGTTCGGGCAATGCTTCAGAACAGGGAGAACAGACCAATTCTACCACAATTTAATACCAAAACTCCTCCACAAAGAAATACGGCACGCAGTCACTCGCAGGGTGGTTATTAAATAGGGGCTTCAAGTCGGCGAATTGCTTGAATGCGGTGATTATCATGGGTAGAGGACTCTTCGCAGGTGCAAAGATGGCAAAAGACCGTCAAAAGTTTAGGTGGTCCGACCGCCGTTACAAGAAGCGTATGCTCAAGCTGCGCGCTCGGCACGACCCGCTTCGTGGGTCGATTCAAGCCAAGGGTATCGTTATCGAAAAGGTCGGTATCGAAGCCAAGCAACCCAACTCCGGAATCCGCAAGGCCGTCAAGATCTCCTTGATTAAGAACGGAAACAAACTCACCGCTTTCGCTCCCGGCGATGGTGCAATCAACTTCATCGACGAACACGATGAAGTCATGGTCGAAGGTATCGGCGGTCGCATGGGCCGTTCGTACGGAGATATTCCTGGTGTCCGCTACAAGGTCATCCAAGTCAACGGTGTTTCGCTCGACGAAATGGTCCGTGGCCGCAAAGAAAAGCCAATCCGCTGAGGTGTGTATTATGTCCGAAACAGAAACAGTCACCGAACCCGTGGAAGAAGTCGAAGAAGTCGAAGAAGTTCGACCCATTGCCGGAATCGGCACCCTTGTCTTCGGTAAGTGGGATGCATCAGGCGTCACATGCAAAGATCCTGGACTTGCACCTTACATCAACCTCACAACGGTCGGCGTACCCCACACCGGTGGACGCCACGCAAACGCTTGGTTCGGAAAAGCAAAGCTTTCCGTCGTTGAGCGCTACATCAACAAACTCATGCGAACCGGTCCATACACTGGAAAGAAGCAAGGCGCTATGAAAGCCTTCGAAACCTCCTTGGACACAATGGAAGCAAAGTCCGGCGAAAACCCACTGCAAACCTTCGTCAATGCTCTTTGCAATGCTGCACCAATGGAAGAGATCACCCGGATTAAGTTCGGTGCTGTGTCCCAACCAAAGGCTGTAGACTCCTCACCTTCACGCCGTCTCGACGTCGCTCTACGCAATCTTGCCAAGGGCGCACAACAAGGAACCCACAAGTCCAAGCGCACCTTGACCAGTTGCATTACCAATGAACTGACAAAGGCCGCTGCTGGTGACGTGACCTCCTACGCTGTGTCGAAGAAGGAAGAATTGGAGCGCATCGCTGCCTCCGCTCGCTGAATAAATCAGCGACGCAACGACACCGGTAACAGACCGGTCACCTCAATCGTTTGGTGTCAACTTTGTATGGCATACAGCGTTGCTTTCTTCACCTCTGTTGCGAGTCACTTAAGAACCCCATTCAGGTGGCCAAGAACGACGAGAAGTCACGGGTGATTCCATGGGACGAAAGGAAGACAACATCAAGAAGGCCACAGAGGTCATGCACATTTTGCCGCAAATTCGAAATCTGTGCATCGCAGCACACATTGACCACGGAAAGACAACACTGTCAGACAACCTGATCGCAGGTGCTGGTATGATGTCTGCAGAACTCGCTGGCTCTGCCCGTGTTCTCGATTTCGACGAACAAGAATCCGCTCGTGGTATCACAATCAACGCAGCGTCTGCTTCGATGGTTCACGCCGTCGAAGGTACAGACTACCTCATCAACCTCATCGACACACCAGGTCACGTTGACTTCGGTGGCGACGTCACACGTGCTATGCGTGCTGTCGACGGATGTTTCATCCTCGCATGTGCTGTTGAAGGACCAATGCCTCAGACCGAGACCGTGGTTCGCCAAGCGCTCAAAGAAAAGGTGCGCCCTGTTCTTTTCATTAACAAGGTCGACCGACTGATCAACGAATTGCAAGTGACTCCAGAAGACATGATGGCACGCTTCACTGAAACCATCAAGAAGGTCAACCGATTGATCAAGCAATTCGCTCCTGAAGAATTCAAAAAGATCTGGCAAGTTTCCGTCGCAGACGGAACCGTTGCGTTCGGCTCCGCCTTCCACAACTGGGGCATCACCGTCCCATACATGGCAAAGTCCAACATTTCCTTCAAGGAAATTTTCGCTTACTGCAACAACGAAGACCAAAAGACCCTCGCTGAGAAAGCTCCGGTCCACGAAGTCTTGCTCGACATGGCTGTTTCCAAGTTACCTGGACCAGTCGAGGCACAACGTTACCGTGTTCCAAATATTTGGACTGGTGACATTGAATCTGACATCGGACAATCGATGCTAAAGTGCGACCCAGATGCAGAACTGGCAATGATGATCACCAAGATTTGGATGGACCCTCACGCAGGTGAAGTCGCAGTCGGTCGAATCTACTCAGGTTCAATCGCTCAAGGTGAAACCGTCTACGCCATTGGCGCAGCTAAGCCCGAACGGGTTCAGCAAGTCAGCATGATGGTTGGTGGCGATCGTATCACCGTCCCAAAGGTCGTTGCAGGAAACATCGCAGCGCTCACAGGAATTCGCTCAGCAGCCGCTGGTGTCACACTTTCACGTGACAAGGATTTCACACCTTTCGAAGCAATTCGACACTATTCAGACCCTGTGGTCACCGTGGCAGTGGAACCAAAGAGCATGAAGGACCTTCCAAAGTTCATCGACGCTCTCCGTTCCCTCGCCAAGGCTGACGCATCCCTGCAAGTGACAACCAATGCAGAGACTGGTGAAGCACTTCTCGCTGGTATGGGTGAACTCCACTTGGAAATCACCGTTTACCGAATTGAAGAAGAGCAGAACATCAAGGTCAAGGTCAGCCCGCCAATCGTGGTTTACCGAGAAGGTATCGAAGGAAGCAACCGAGGACACGCCTTTGAAGGAAAGTCCCCGAACCGCCACAACCGTTTCTTCTTTGAAATTGAACCTCTTAGCCTCGAAGTCGTCGCAGCTCTACGAGCTGGTGACCTTGGAAGCGGCGCAGTCCGAACCAATGATGCCAAAGAGACCGGTGCCAAGTTCGGTGCTCTAGGAATGAACAAAGATTTGATGCGCAAAACATACGCTATCAACGGAACCAACGTTCTCGTGAACGACACCAAGGGTATCCAGGGACTTCACGAAACCCGTGAACTGATCATCGAAGCATTCAACGCCGTATGTGTCAAGGGTCCAATTGCAGACGAACCTGTTCAAGGAATGTTTGTTCGACTCGTTGACGCAAAGTTGCACGAAGACGCTATCCACCGTGGACCAGCACAAACAATCCCTGCAGTCCGCAACGGAATCAAGGGCGCAATGCTCCGAGCACGAACCGTGCTTTTGGAACCAATGCAGAAAGCATTCGTTTCCGTGCCAAACGATTGGCTCGGTCAAGTCACCCGTGAAGTGACCAACCGACGTGGAATCATCGAAGACATGCCATCAGAAGGCGAAGTTACCACCGTCATCGGTGTTCTTCCGATCGCTGAGACCTTTGGTTTCTCCAACGACATTCGAGCTGCATCCCAAGGACGTGCTGTATGGAACACCGAGAACCTAGGCTTTGAGCAGTTGCCTCCGCAGTTGTTCGACAAGGTTGTCGCAGAAATCCGTACCCGTAAGGGACTCAAGCCAGAACCTTACCCAGAGTCCTACTACTCCGAGTGAAGACGATGTCAGGCTCAGTTTTGGGCTTGTTTGCTTCACCAAAAGGTGGTGTGCCGAAGTTCCCTGTCAATGACTTGCAGGTTTCCAACAACGGTTGCATAGGCGACCGTCAAAATGACCTCAAGCACCATGGTGGTCCACGACGGGCTGTGTGTTTGATGGCCCTCGACGTGATGGAGTCATTGCAACGTGATGGCCATCCAATCGAAGGTGGAAGCACTGGTGAGAACCTCTTGATCGAAGGTATTGCGTGGACAGACTTCGAAGTTGGAACCGTGCTTCGTACCGAAGAGGTTGTGTTGCGAATCACGGGCGATGCACCTCCCTGCAAAACCATACGAGATTCGTTCACGAATGGCACATTCAAATCGTTGGCTCACACCATCTTGGCCAAAAAAACCAGGTGGTACGCAGAGGTTCTGCAAGAAGGGACCCTTCACCTCGGTGAGGCGATCCAAATCGATGCAATCAGTTGATTCGCTGCAATTGGAAATCAGTTAATTCCCTGAGCGCACGAAGACTTGGGCCATCAGGAAGTTGATTCAAACACTCATGGGCTTTTGCATGGTAGGATTCTGCCCGTTCACGGGCGTAATCGATTGATCCAAGGTCGCCCAGTGCTTTGAGACCAGCAGCGATTTCTTCTTTTGTAGCGTCCTCGCCTTTCCCAAGAACATTGAGCAACGTATCTTTAGTTGGGCTTTCGGGTTGGCGTAGGGCATGGATCACCATGAGCGTACGCTTGCCTTGTGCAATGTCTGAACCGCAAGGTTTCCCAAGGGTTTCAGAATCGGAAAGGGCATCGATCAAATCATCCATGAGCTGGAAGCAAAGACCAACAGCCAAACCCCAGTCGTGCATGCATTCGACCATTTCGTCATCTGCACCAGACAAATAAGCACCAACTTCAGCACAGGTCAAGAACATAACAGCGGTTTTGCCGGTGATCATCTCGATGTACTGGTCTTCAGAGACACTTTCCATTGATTCAAAGTCGATATCGAGTTGTTGACCTTCTGAAACCCGCCTAACCATTCGTCCAATTCGCTTCACCAAGAACGGCAACAAGGTATGGTCAATACCTTCTGCCACAGCCATGGCCTCAAAGGCAATGGCCAACATTGCATCCCCTGCGTTGATTGCAGTCGGCAAATCGTATTCGATGTGAACGGCGTTTCGACCCCTTCGTAGGTCATCGTCATCCATGATGTCATCATGCACGAGTGTGAAGTTGTGAATGGTCTCGATGGCCGCTCCAACATCCAGAAGACCAGCATGTGAATCACCAACAGCCTTGGCAACCATCCAAGGAATACAAGCGCGAAGGCGTTTTCCTCCCCCATGAACAAGGTGCATCATAGCGCCAGAAAGACGCTCATGAGAGGTATGTGTCAGGGCTCGTTCAATGCGTGTTTCAACAAGCGGCTTAATCTCAGCCAAAGCGGTCAGCAAATCAGCCCCTTCGGCGTTGGGGAGCATGTGGCTGACATCACCCATATCGTGAATCTCGTCATCAGCCAGTGCTGCAAGTGCATCTGCGTCGCCAACAGCGTTCCACCAGTCTTCATTCATTAGACGTGCAGCGATGCAGCGGAACCATGGGGCAACAACGCCCGCTTGGTGATCTTCGTCGATCAACATGGCTTCCAAATCTTCCTCGCTCACCCACATGACTTCAGAAATTTCGTTAGGATTTGGAGTGATGTCGACATCAGCTTGGATAACCAAGATGTGGTCGAGTTCCCGTTCGATCCAAGTTTGGTTCATTCGGGCACAATAGCGCATTTTGGTTATGAAGTGAAATGAATCAAGCGGAACCTGAGATGGATCAATGCCCAATTCTTGTTCCAGTTTCCTGACCGCTGCCCGCTTGACACCGAGGGCTTCGTCTTCTTCCATCTCCTCTTCGCTGTGAAGAGGGTGAGAACAGCAGGAATTCGCCCACACATCAGGGAAGGTCACCTTATCGGATGCTCGGCGTTGAAGCAGCAAACGGTTTTGACTGTCGAAAAGAAGGACGCTAAATGCACGGTGATAGGCCCCTGGACCTCTGTGAGCGGCTATTTTTGAAATTGGGCCCACGACGTGGTCCCATTCATCGGTTTGGATAATGGCCTCTGCCATCAAGGCTGATTGGGTGGAATCTGCACCAAGGGAGGACAGAAGTTTTTCTTCTTCTTCATCAAGCTTGATGGATGGGACATCAGAAATTCCGTACCCTGCCATGACAATCCCTAATCCGTCGATGCGCCTTCGCTACATGAAGGGTTCTCTCATAATGACTCGAATTGGCAAGGATAAAAATCACTTGACGACAACCGTGCCCCGTACTGGAAGGCCCAGACAGGCTTTGTAGACGCGTTCTGCAATTCCACCGTTGACCATGTGAACATCGACCCCATGTGCAGCAGCCTGTGCTCCACGGGCGGCCTTGAGACCAATGCCGCCTGTCACGTCAATATCGCTGTGATGTGCCCCTTCAAAGGCGATCGACGGCGACCATTCCTCAATGAGATCATCTTCATTGGCGTGTTCAGGGGGAACGCGCAGCAACCCATCAACACCGCCGATAGCGAACACGAGCCGACGAACGTTTGGCACCTCTGTCGCCAGTCTGTACACCAAATCGTCGCCTGATAAGATTCCAAATCCCCGACCATCTTCTGTATCCACCACATCACCAAAGGTGACTGCGACGTGATTGGCGCTCGCCTCGAATGCCTGGAGTGAGCCGGTGAATTCCGCACCGGTTCCTTTGGCCCATCGGTGTGGTGGGTGGACTGAGGATTCGATACCGTGCTGGGTGAGTGCAGCACATACATGCGCATTCAATGCTAACATTTCTTGACGCACGCAGAGCACTGCTTCGTCTTGAGTTTGACATGTTCCATCGGTAGGGATCGGATCGTTGACACGCCCTTCGTTTAATCTCCAGTGTTTTGCTCGCAGGTGACCGTACGAACCTGCACCGTGGACCAAAATGATGTCGACACCCTCATCAAGGCACCTTTTCACCGTTCTTGCCAGCCGGTCGATGATGGCCAGTTGAGGCGTGCACAATGAGGTCTTGTCGGTGATAAGACCGCCGCCCCACTTGATTACGACACGGTCACGCATGGTCAAGCCAAGAGGCAGCAATTGATGAGGTTGACTCAACCCTCATCCCGAGAAGGGTCACCAAGCATTGATGAGGTTCGGCCGTGAGCCGGCAACATGGCAGAAGGACCGACGCTCAGTGATTTCATGCGACATTTGCAAGCGGTGTTGGAGGAGTCCACCGATATCACCGACGCCGAAGAGCAAGAGCAACGTCAATGGCAAATTGAAGCAGCCATCCAAGAAGCAATCATTTTTGGCAACCGGTACAGAGAACTCCAGGAACATGGTCTTGATCCGTTGCGGCTCATCAAACCAAAAACCGGAGACCCTATCGTCCCACCCGTCAACAAAATCGAATCTCTGCAAAGTGGAGTGATGCATTGTGAAGGTTGTGGTGCTCACCTGGATGCGGATCTCACATTCTGTCCTGCATGTGGACAAAAGAAGTGAGAATCACTCTTCTTCTTGTTCTTCAAGTTCCCATTGAGCGACGATTTCCAAAATAATTGGATCATCCGCTTCAACTTGGTAAAGATATTCACCAGGCATCTCATCAACGAGGTAAACGACTGTTCCAGCTCGATAGATAACGTGGCCATCTGCGATTGCTCGAACGGTGTCGACTTCAAGGATGGCTGGGCGGCTGATACGTACGTGACCTGCTTCCATTGCTTGGCTAATGGTTTTTGACAGGTGAACGTGGTTGCGATCGCCAGCGGTGATTCCGAGTTCCTTGATGGTTGGAACCTGTTCTTCTTCACACGGCCAATAGAGGGCTTCTGGAATGTCGTCGGTCGGAAGGTCGAGTTCCAATTCGATCGAGTGTCCGTAGGTTGCACGAATCATTTCACCTTCGACTTGGTAACGTCCCTTGTCGTCAGCGTTTGCGACGGCAGCGAAGTGCCATCCACGAAGCCAGTGGTAGTTGCGGCGTTGCTTGGCGATGCTTTCGGAGAGTTCTCGTGAGTTGACCCAGCCGTTGATGTCCATCTCGACGTTAAATTTCTCAGGAGCGTGTCGGAGAACAAGAGCCAGCATGCGACCGAGCGAGTTGGATTCTCGGTCACTCATGATGAATTTGCCTTCTTCGTTGCAAGTTGGGCAGTTGGCTCCTTTGAAGTGGCCGTGGCGATTGCACTGTCGTAGCATGAATCAAGTGCGGCTGTGACCTGTTTTTAGTACCTACGCAGGAATGAGATTGTTTGTCGACACAAATACAGCAACCGACTCAATCAAATGCTGGCGCCTTCTGGACGGTTCATGGTCGATGTTGCCGTCATTGGTGCGGGACAAACGAAGTACGGGAACCACCCCTCCGGCTTGAAAGGAATGTGGGCGGAGGCAGCCGAACGTGCCTTTGCCAGCGTTGACCGGGATTTTGAACCAAGGTGCGTCGATGAAGCCTTCATCGGGAGCGTTGCGTTTGGTGGTGCCCAACTTGGGAACACAGCAGCTTTGCTCACCGAACACTCAGGCATGGATGGAATTCCAGTCCGCCGAGTTGAAAACGCCTGTGCATCTTCCGGCTTCGCCCTTCGAGATGCTTGGATGGCGATCAAAAGCGGCCAAGCCGATGTTGTTGTCGCAGGTGGCATCGAAAAAATGAATGATCTTTCCCCCGAACGCCGACGGTTTTGGCTTGGCGTCTCTGGTGACACGGAATGGGAGCGCTTAGCAGGCCTGACGTTTCCAGGTACCTATGCCTTGATGGCTCGACGCCACTTTCACGAGCACGGATCAAATCACGATGACTTGGTCAACATCAGTGTCAAGAATCACATGCATGGTTTCGAAAATGAAATGGCTCATATCCGTAAAGAAGTCTCGTTCGAAAAAGCACAAAGTGGCTTCATGGTCGCTGATCCTCTGACTCTTTACGACTGCTGTCCGACCTCAGATGGTGCTTCAGCGGTCATACTCGCTGCCGACCACGTCGTCCGACAATTCACAGACGACCCCGTATGGCTCCGCTCGTCTGGGGCTGGTTCTGATTTCTTAGCCCTCCATGACCGTCCAAGCATCACTCAAGTGAAAGCGACACAGCAAGCCGCCAAGTCCGCCTACAAAGCGGCTGGCATCACCGCAGGCGATGTTGACCTGGCCGAAGTTCACGATTGCTTTACCATTGCAGAACTGATGGCCACAGAAGATTTAGGATTCACCGGTCGAGGCGAAGGCGGTGTGTTTGCACGCGAACAACGAGGCGTGTTGAACCAAGGCGAAGTCTGCATCAACCCCAGTGGAGGTCTCAAATCCAAGGGCCACCCCTTGGGAGCGACTGGTACTGGCCAAGCCGTAGAGGTGTTCAAGCAACTGCGAGGAAGCGTCGAAGCCCCACGGCAAGTACGTGATGCTGAAATCGGCATCACCCACAACGTCGGTGGTTCCGGTGCCACATGCGCAGTTCACGTCTTTGGGAGGGACAGAGCATGAGTGAGATACTTGAGTGGCATGGTTATTTTGCCACCTTTGACCAACAGGCGTTGATGATTCAGTCACCGTTTATCTTGGAGGAGAGCATCACCTTCGGAGCAGATTCCGATTACACAACGATGACCATTGCAGGTCTTCACCTGTTGTTCAGCCGTGGCATCGATGTAACCAAAATAAAAAGCATCTCTTTGGTCAACGCTGCCGCCGTAAAAAGTGCCACTGGCGTGACGGTACTAAGCGAAGATGATCCGGAAGACGAAACCTGTGAATGGAACTTACTGGTTGGTGAAGAAGCAACCCTTGTGTTCACCAACGACCTTGAACGGGACTTGAGCTTTCATGGTCGAGCGGATTTAGAATCATTGGATCCAACCTTTGCTCACGATATGGCAGCAGCTTGGGCAGCAGAACTCCAGACCAGCAATGTTTCGCAAGGAGCGTATGTTTCGGAAGCAGCCTACATGGAAGGAGCCAATGCACGTTTGAGTTTCATGGCACAATCCCACGATGACAAAATTGTATGGCCACCGCGTCAAATGGATGCGGATGGACAACGGCTACCTGAACCGAATCAGCCACTGATGGCATCGGCCACTGTTGAATCATGGACCAAATTGAGCGCGGCGGGTGCTCCATCTGAATTTGCACTGCGAGCGCCGGTCCTCGGCGGCATTCAGACCGTCTTCGTTCGTTTTGAACAAGGACCATGTGGTGTATTCCTCATTGCTGATGACGAAGAATATCAACCCGAAATAGGGGACCAAGTGACCTTTGTGGTACGAAGAATCTATGCTCAGGAAGGGTTAATTCGTTACGGTATGAAAGCCGTTCCTCAACGAATTTAACAAATCAAGGCCCATCCGAAACGCCCAAAGAATTGATAGAAAACAATTGTTCTGGGTCAACCATGGCAGGCTTCGGAAACATACGCAAAGGTCGTCGCGATGCGGTTGAAAACCTCAACTACACAGAAGGTGGAGACTGTCCACGATGTGGTGGCGAAGCTCAGTCATCAACAATGGCTGGTTACCTGACATGCGTAGCATGCAACCACGAATGGTCCGATCCAAATCACGTTGACGCAACCGAAAGGGCTCCACCTCCAACCTACCGTCAAGATGCAGAAATGATTGAGGAATTCAAGAAAGAAGTTGCTTCAGGGAGCCTCGCAGGTGTCCTTGGCGTCGATGCGGACTTGACTGAAGAGCAAGAGGCATCCTTAGACCGACTTGAAGATAAATGGATGACAGGTATGCAAGGGCACTTCAATACGGCAACTGAAGATAGAAAGCCATTGATGATCAGTTTTGATGACGAAGACAACATCGTATCGACCGAGGTTGCAGCACTCACAATCGTGGCGAATGGTTTCGATGGAGGAGAAGAAATCCGATTGGAATACCCAGGACTCGGGACGGAGTTCTACCAATTCAACGTCGCTGACTCGTCAGGCTGGAAAAAAGGGCGGACTGCAGAAGACACCGCACGCTCAATTCGCAACATCATCAACAACAATTCAAAATTGGTCTATGCCAATTTGAACGGTGTCCGCATTTCTTTTGAATTGAGGGATACGAAGCTCAAGGCTGCATCGCTCGTTTTGTTTGTCGATGACCCTGGGGGTACCGACATCGTCGCAGAAAAGAACGGTGTTGTGCTGGATGCCCGGGACATCAGAGATTTCGATGACTATCGAAATGTTGTCGAACTGGTCCTTGAAGATGGAATTATTTCACCAAGTGAAGACCAGTTGCTCTGGTCCATGCGCCAACAACTCGGCATCGATGATACCTACCACATCCAAATGGTATTGGAGATCTGTGGTGAAAAAACCCTCAAAGAATGCACAGGATGTTCAAACATGGCTCAACTCTACCCAGAGTACGCTGCATGGTACTGTCAAACTTGTGAAGATTGGTGTTGAACCAAGGATTGGCATCCTACCGGAGACCTATGCCCCATTCTATAGGAATTTAATCAAGCATTTATTTCACCCACACAATGCCTTTTCGACAAGATGGTTGGTCAACAGCGAGGTATTCTTCTTAAGGTAGGTCGCGATGGGCAGGGCAGGTGAGTGCTATGGCAGAAGACGTATTGTATATTGGAATTGATTTGGGAACCTTCCGCTCTGTGATGGTTTCTTCCGACAGCCACGAAGAAGAAGAGTTGACCGTCATCGGTACCCCAAAGGATCCGATTGCACGCAATTTCCTCAAGCGAGATGTTCTTTTCGGTGAAGAAGCACTGAAGAACCGTCTTGCTCTCAACCTTTTCCGCCCGCTCGAACTTGGTGTCATCAAGGACACTCAAGAAGACCGAGAATTCATCGCTCACTTCATCACCCACCTCATTGGATTGTCCGACCCTGAAGAATACGACCGTGTGGTCGCCGTTATCGGTGCACCAGCCGAAGCATCCTATGTGGATAAGACCGCAATCTTTGATGCTGCTGCTGGCTCAGTCAACGCTGCAATGATCATTTCAGAACCTTTCGCTGTTGCTTACGCACTCGACATGATTGAACACACCCTCGTCATCGACATCGGTGCAGGTACAGCTGACCTTTGCCGTGTCTACGGTACCATCCCTGGACCAGAAGACCAAATGCACACTGGCCACGCTGGAGATTTCATTGACCGACAACTCATCAAGGAAATCCAATCCAAGTACAACGGTGCTCAAATCACCAAAGACATGGCTCGCCGATGGAAGGAACAGTATTCCTTCGTTGGAACCCACACCCCTGAATCCCCCGTTATGGTCGACTTCTCGATTGAAGGAAAAGCCATGAACCTCGACATCACAGATTGCCTCCAATCCGCTTGTGAAGCAATTGTTGAACCAATCGTTGAGAACGTCAAGTTGTTGATTGCTGGATCCAACCCCGAATACCACAATGAATTCCGACGAAACATGGTTCTTGCAGGCGGCGGTTCCGGTATCAAGGGCCTCGGTGCAATGATTGAGCGACGTTTGTCCGACATGGGCGATGTCAACGTTCACGTGGTCGATGACCCAGTGCGCCTCGGTGCAATGGGCGGCCTACGGTTGGCTATGGAAGTTCCAGAAGAAATGTGGTCTTCCCTCACCTTGGCAACCCGCTGAGCTTTACTTTGAAATCCTAGCACTCATTGAATCAACGATAATTCAAAACTGGTGATTTATATGGATGGCAAAAAGACCCTTCGAAAGTTGAAGAAACTCACCACTCGTCTGACCGATCGCATGGAAGAAATGCGAGACCTCATGGATGATATGGAAATTGAGTTTGAGATGATGCAGAAGCAAATCTCGATCTTGGAAAAGAATGGACCCATCGTTACGAAGACACCCGCAGAAGAATCTGCTGTGCTCGAGGATGTGGACATTGACGAAGAAGAAGATGAAGACATTGATTTGGAGAACACAACTGCTGTGTTCATCAAGCCAAAGTTCTGAACCTCACCTAGGGCTCAACTTGCCTATTCTTGCTCATACTTTGCCGATAGGTCATTGCTGACCAATTGGTTTTGACAGTGTGGGCATCGATCACTCGAATGCAACTGCGCAGGACGGATGGCAAGGACTGCCAGGCATGTTGGGCAAGCTGCGTACATTTCACCTGCTTCAAGCGGTACATCAGGAATGATTTCGATGGTGTTGTGGTAGGCGTTCCGGTAGCCGGAATGAAAGTGTGTTGTCACTCGACGAACTGAGCCAAAGCAGGCCCAAATCATCAAGAAGGCCCACAAGTAAGAGCCAATATAGAGCATCGTAAGTGCTTCAAACAAAAAGAACAGGGCTGCAAGTGCAATGATGCACGGAGCAATCCAATAGGCAATCGAAGACTTTCTCCGGTAAGCAAGCCAATTCATTGTGAGAAGTGCAGCGCTCAAACCCAAGACCGCTTCGAGAAGCGAAGGATATACAAATTGAGTAATGCTGTACAAGACAAAGAGAACAATCAAACTGTCAATGAACAGAATGAACGTCGTGCCTCGATGGATCGGGTCATAGGCACTCCCGGTGGTCCCGAAAGATTGAGGACGCATTCCTGCGATGACGAGGTCATCAGCCCTACCGCTTGCCATGGACCTTCGACAGCAGGGTTTGACTTGAGGCTATGGTTCAAGTTCGAAGAAACGCATGATTCTTTTGGCCGAAGCAATCATGTCGGGGAGCACGGTGGCTAACATCATGGCAGTTCGTGACACGGACGTTGAGGTGCAAGGCGATGCCTTGTCAGGGCGTCACGTCTTGCTCGGCGTCACGGGTGGCATCGCAGCGGTTGACACCGTACGAATTGCCCGTGAACTTCGCCGTCATGGTGCAGAAATCACGGTCGTGATGACCAACGCTGCCCAGCGAATCATAACGCCATTGGCGGTCCGATGGGCGACACAAGGTCGTGTCATCACCGATTGGGATGGCGATATGGAAGTGCTCAACGGTGTCGATGGAGTCTTGGTGGTCCCGACCACACGCGATACGCTTGCATCTCACCTTCACGGATTGCAAAACGGTCCGTTGTTGATGGCCTTAAGTGTGGCACGCAGCCGTGGCTCTCCGATCATGATGGTCCCAAGCATGCATCTTGATTTGGCAAAGGATCCAATGACCGATGAACTCGTCGAACGAGCCCGTCAACATGGAATTCATGTTCACTGGGGCGAAGAAGAGGAAGGCAAAAGAAAAACCCCGGATCATGAAGAAACCGTGGCTCGATTCAGCCACATCATGAACGCTGGCAAACCGAACCGCAAAGCTGTGGTCCTCACCCTTGGCGCCACTCAATCTGCCATCGATGATGTTCGCTTCGTTCAAAATTACAGCAGTGGGGCAACAGGTTTTGCTCTTGCTGATGAACTGTACCGCCACGGCCATGATGTCACATGCGTGGCTGGCGTGACCAACGAACCAGGACCCGCCTGGCTCCCATTGATCATCCGAGCCCCTGAGCCAAACCAAATGCTCGGGGAACTGCTGGCGTTAGCCAACGATGACATCGATGCTTGGATTCATGCTGCAGCGGTCTTGGATTATGTGGTTGAAGCACCGGCAGAAGGTAAAATTGCAAGCCAACAAGGCACCCTTAACATCAATTTAGTCGAAAGTGAAAAGCACATCATGGCGTTGAAAGACCGATGCAGTGGGGCGATTCGAATTGGTTTCAAACTTGAGTCCGGTATCAAACAGAAGGACTTGATTTATCGAGCCACAGCACAAATAGAAAAGGCGGGAATGACAGCAGTCATCGCCAACCGCCTGGAAGATTTGAACGATTCAACAAAACCACGAGGTTACCTCGTGGATGCTTACGGGAGCCACTTCGTTCTCGAGACTGAAATTAAAATGTGCGAAGCAGTTCGAACATTCATCGAACGTTGAGGTGATTGGTTATGCGTAGATTTGCGGTGATTGGTCATCGTGCGATGTCGCAAGGTAAACTTCCACTCAATGACATGGCCGGTGGTGCTGGAAGGATGGATGTCCTTGTTCGAGCACTGATGTCAGGGCTGCTCACCAGCCATGGTCTTCGCCATGATTCTGAAGTCGTCCTCCACCTGATGGGTGGCCCCGGCCCGCCACGAAGGATCAAATTCGTTGGAGCTGAACTTCGAGGCGTACATGCAGAAGAACGAGCAGTGGCCGGACAAATAGGAAAGGTCCTGAACCTTCCAACGCCGGCACGAGGCCACTGGGTCGAACGTTCTCATGGCATCTATGACAGCGGAGGTGACATCACCCATACGCTGTCGGACTGGTCCGAGAGTGTGATCATTGGACTCGACGCTGATGCACCTCGCCTGTGGAGTGGGGATGCGATGTTGCCTTCGACGAGCAAACCACATTCGATCACCACCGGTGAACGTGGGGAGTTCCAAGTTCAAGGCCTCGACATCGCCTTTGTTCTGAGCGATGACAAGCCTCTGCCGGATGAAACCAAACAGGGACTGTTGATGCGTTCGTTAGGCGATGCGTGGCTCCAAGGGCACATGGCGGTTGGCGTGTGCCATTTCCTGATGGATGAAGGCGTAGAACTTCGGCTCAGTTAAGCCAGAAGCCAAGCAGGATAGCCACCTTCAGAGGCTTCTAAAACCCATTTGAGCAATCCATCATCCAAGGCGAGCGGATGTGTTTGTGGCCACACTGGCAAGCAACTGACGCTGGCGTGACCTGCATCGACTGCGTCGCAATCGCTCATGACTACGGGACTGTGATCGATGGTGGCCCCACCAATGGTGAAAAGAGCGGTCTCGTCATCCTCAATTGAACCAAAGCTCACCGCATTGCGGTACCAGCGCATACCCAAGCGGGTCGTGGTGACTGAACCATCCCATACCGGTGGTACGTTGAGGTTGAGCATTAATTCACCATGGCGAAAGGCAGTACGCAAAGCATCTTTTGGATCGTGGCCCCAAGCAGGTGAAGTGGGAACTTCAGGCCAGCGGGTGAGGTGACTTGCTGAGAGATCCACATGTGGACGTCGCAAGTTTTCTGGAATGAGTGGTAATACTTTGAGCGCTATTTCAATCAAATCAACGGTGGCTTGCACCGCACCTTCCATCCCTTCGAGTTGGAACGAACCAAGCGATGATGCAATCGCAGGCATACCGTAGAGACCAGCCTCCCTCGCTGCGCCCATTGTGCCGCTGTGATAGGAATCTTGCGACATGTTGGGGCCGAGGTTGACACCCGAAACGACAAGGCGTGGAACAACGCCAGGTGCGATGTGCTCAATTCCGCCGTCCAGGGCAACAATCATAGTATCACAGGGGGTTCCCTCGAGTTCGAAAAGTCGAACTGGTGCGAGGTTTTCATCCAATCCCCATGCCTCTTGAAGATCGTTCCGTGGTCGCAACTTCATCGGTTTCATCAAATTGATTCGCATTCCTGCTGCTGAATTGTTTTCCGAAGGTGCAAACGCGATGATGGCGTGTCCCGCCTTATTCAGGGCTTGAGCCAACAAACGAAAGCCCGGTGCCTCGATGCCGTCGTCGTTGGTAAGAAGAATCCAGCCCGCTTCAGGTGTTTGATCGCTCATGGTGCTCACGCAACCTCACTTGGGGGTGATGTTTGATTCTTCGTATCTTGGCTTGTGGGAACAGAGGTCACAATCAGCATCAAACCGAGCATGAGAACCCCACCCCCAATCCATGTCCACCGACCAGGTAAATTGGTGTCAAATAAGGCGAAGCCAATGAATGAACCAATCACGGGTTCGAGGGTGACACACGCTGAGATCACCAGTGGAGAAAGATACTTCAAACAGGTGTTGAGGCCTGTATGCCCGAGCAAACCAGCGATCAATGCCAAGGCAAGGAACCACCAAAAGAAGGATGGATCAAGCCAACCAAAGACACCGTATGTGACAAAGTCGCCTTCCACCAACATCGAGGCGGGAAGGAGCAACACCGCTGCAAGCAGCGTCACTGGGAAGGCGTAGAGGAAAATCGGCATCCATGCACGAAGCACCCGTCCACATACAATGTAGCCGACAACCGTGAGCGCCCCGAGCAACGCTAGAGAATCACCGTACAAGGTCACGGTGTTGTCACCCTGTGAACCACCTTGGTCCAACAGAGTCAACCCTGCACCAAGAAAACCAATGATGGCACCAAATGATTCACGCTTCGTTGGCTTTGCAGCGCCTTTGGCAAATAAGGCAAGCAGGAACATTCCAGCGACGACCATCAAAGGATGAGCGGTCACGAAGAGCAGCGAATGTGTGAGGGTTGTGTGTTTCAAACTCGCCACCCAGAAACCGAAATGCAAAGCGAGGGCAACACCGCTGAGACCAAGGATTCCAAGGGTTCGACCTTCGAACATCTTCGCCTTCACCTCTGCAGATTGCTGCCGCCATTGCACGGCGGCAAAAGGCAACAGAACAACCGCAGTCAGTTGCAACCTCCATGAGGCTTTGAGCATTGGATCAAGTGAAATCTGTTGGAGCAATGTTCCGGCACTCGAGACACCGAAAAGGGCTGCAATCAACAGAACCCAAACCCAAATGGGTGTCTTGGCTTGATGCATTGAATCACGCTCAGCTCTCTAGCACTGCATCATCGGACTTTGGAGATCCAATGACACCAGCTCGCTTGAACAGCAGATAGATTCCACCGCCAATGGCGACGTTCAATCCAATGAATGAGGCCATACGACCGATGTACCAGCCTGCACCATCAGGGTTGGGAACAAGCGTATCGATGAATGAAAGGATGCTGGATTCTGTGCCAAAGAAGGCTTCTCCAGTGAGCAGACCTGCTGCAACCATGAAGGTGCTAAGAAGAATCAATGCACGTTGTTTTTCTGCCACGGTCGTGCCTTCCTTCTCTTTGATGGCATCAATTCGAGGCTTGAGGCGCTTCTCTTCCCATGAATCACGAGCAACACCACCAATGAGCATTGGCAGGGTGTGAGGGATGTCGAGGTACATTCCAAGGCCAAACGAGGTACCCATGCCTGTGGCCCATTCGACGAACATTCCAAGCAGGAATCCTAAGGCCAATAGGGTAAGGTCGCCTTGACCCTCAGCGAAGATCACTGAGAAGGTCGCAAAGGCATTGGCTTGTGGTGCCATCAGAGAGATGTTCCCATCAGCAAGTTGCTTCGAAAGGAAGATGGCCACACCAGCACCAATGATCGCACCTGGCACAACACCCATGATGTTGCCCTTGGAAATATGGTATGGTCTGTTACCGATGTAAAGGCTGTTCTTGTAGTCGCCAATCACGGTTCCTGACATGGAGATTGCAGAACCGAAGACAGTTGTTCCAACCAATCCAAGCAGCACAGCATCTTGTGTGGTGAGGTCCAGCAGTTCTTGAGCGTTCAAGAAGACACCAAGGAGCATCAGAAGCACAATGAACGACGTGCCCGAAACCGGTTCAATACCCGTTTCACCCATCACTCGAACCGCGATCGCTCCCAGAAGGAAGGTGGTCATGATGAGCACTGTTGCAAACACAAGGGACGCAAGGAATGAGAATCCACCGATGGTGAAGATGATCAGCATAGCGACAAAGGTGACGCCCATGAAAATTGGTATGTGCTTCAAAGGCCATTCATACCAGCCTTTGCCTTCCATGTATTCTTGACTGCCTTCGCCCTTGAAAGCCGAACCGATGTCTGAAAAGATGTTGAGGAAGGTCTTGTACATCTTTGCAAGACCAAACATTCCACCACCAACGATGGAACCAATCGCAATTGTTCGAACAGACTTGCTGAATGCAATCATTTGCAAAGCAGCACCATCGCCGCTGGCATAGGTTTGAATCGGGATGCTGGATTGGGACATAGCGTCGTAAATTGGGAAGTCGAACCAGACGACGAGTGGGACGAGGAAGAACCAGCCAACGAGCGTACCAAGGTTCACCAAGAAAGCCACACGGGTCTTCATGAACCAGCCAATAGCGAACATCGAGGGCGTCAAAGCAAGACCGATGTACGTGTATGCGAAGGGATTCCATGCTGTCGATTCGCTCCAGTAGGTGTAGCCGAGGGAAACACCATCGCCATCAATTCCAGAGGGTTGGTGTATTTTTCCGCTTGAGTAGAAACTTGCCAGGCCATAATCACCGATGTGAAGGGTTTCGGCGAGGTAATCCAGCAGTGCCAACTTCCGGTCATTGGCCCAAATCAATGGATATTCGACCAAAAAGAGACCGACCATGGTGAGTCCAGTCCAGACCCCGATGGTTTTGAGCGAAGCGCGAGCGTGTTCCACCGCACCTGTGTTGACGTCTGAGGCAATGTCCAGCATTTTGAGCGTCGCTTCAAATCCAGGAAGTGGCAGTGGATCTTCAACCAACCAGACACGTCGGAAAATGATGAAGTACATGATCCCAAGGAACCCTGCAAACATGCTCGCTACAATACCGACGAACGCCAGATTGAATGTATCAGCGTTGCTGATCAGCGGACCTGAAGCCAATTCATACCTCGCATCAGAGGCCAACAAGAAGATTGCAGGGAAGGTGAAAATGAAACCTGTGGAAGCGTGGGTCGCACCCGTGGTTGCGGAGGTGGCAATGTTAACTTCGGAAGGCGACCACTTCAGGGCCATTCCAAGCAGGTAAGCAATGTACCATGCAGCAGAGATAGCGAGACCCAGTTTGAGTCCGATGTAAGCAGTAACGCCTGAAAAAACAGCCCCGATGGCTATTCCGTACAGCACTTTAGGCGTGTTCCAATGGGACACTTCAAAGGATTCTTCGAGGTTCTTTTCCTCAAGGTACTGTTCCAAAACCCCAGTGTTGAGGTTGTTGTACATGTCATCGTCCAGCCACGTCAACGTGCCCTTCTCAATGGCCTTCAACCCTTGAGGTGTAACGGGTTGGCGGTATGCAGATTTTTCGACACCCATGCTTGGTCACATCCGGCGTGCGCGAGGCGCACAGATTGACGGTAACACAGGCCCTTCAAGACCATTGCTGTTGGTCGTCGGGGTGCGGTTCCCAATTCAGGGGCTATCTGAACCCTCAACGTTCTGAAGAATCCTTGATTTTACGTGCTGGGATTCCACCCCATACCTCGCCTGCAGGGATCACCTTGTACTTGGGAACCACAGCTTGCGAAGCAATGACTGCGCCAGCACCAATTTGGACACCTGGTTGAATCATCACACCGGTGCCAATGAGGGCATTATCCCCAATGTGGACGGGACTGAAGATGAGTTCACCTTGCTCAAAGAGATGACCATTGATCACGGCTGCACCGCCAATCACCACGCCCTTCCCGATGGTGATGAGACCTGGGTCGTTGATGTTGGCCGTGTTTATTTGGGCACCTGGCCCAACGGTTGCCCCAGAGATTCGAAAGTAGATGTTTGCCAAAAACGATGGCACGAGGTGTTGAAGAACGGGCCGAGTGCACCGACCAATTTGCCCACAAAAGCCCCAACGGATTGCAATAAAGGATTGAAGCGGGAAAATGCTCTGTTCCTTTACTCTGACACGGAGGATAAATTGAAGCAGTGAGGAGAAGGCGAGAAGACAGACCATGTAGACGACAAAAGCGCTTGATAAGATCAATCCAGTGTACAAGGCATCAATCCATTGATGATCGGATACGAACACTTCACTGGCCCATCGATAAAGCATCACTGCTGGAGCAGCAGGTACGCCCCAAACAGCAACCATGACCATCATCACAACAACCGAGCCAACGGTTTGAATCAACTGAAACAGTTTCAGTCAATCACCTCCAATCAAATTGGTTGTATGAACGGTTCATTCTGATGGGGTCGAATCGGTCGGTTCAGAGGCAATGATGCCACCAGCAGCTCGAGCGATTCGATCTTCTTCAGCAGCAACTCGAATACCCTCTTCAAGGTCCACTCGGCTGGTGAGGAATGTACCCAAGAGAATCACGATGGTGATGGTGAGGATCGCCACACGGCTGTCGAACAAACCGCTCGTGATACCATAGAGGAACGTTCCAATCATAGCGGCAGACTTTCCAAGGAATCCGAAGAATCCGAAGAATTCAGACGTCCGTGTTTCTGGAATCAGCATCGAGAACATCGAACGAGCCTGGGCTCCTGCTGCTCCCATGGCCACGCCAACAAACAGACCGAGGATGATCCATTGCAGCGACACGGTGATCCCGAATGGCTGCCAGACGTTGTCGCGCATAAACTCAGCATAGCCGTCGACAGGACCGCCTTGGTCAACAATTGTTGGGTGAATCGAACCGATTGTGTTTTCTTGGTCTTGAGGTCCATCAACGAACAGGATCGAGAAACGGGAGATCTCAGGCTCATCAAACGCAGCGACGATTGCTGCTGCGTCGTCTTCTGTGATCGATTTAATCTCGTCTTCGGTTGTTGTGGCTTTATCAGCCAAAATTGAAGCGCCTACGAGACCAACAAGGATGACGAGTATAATCAACAAAGCCCCTTTGAAGCCCAGTTCCATGCCCTGGATGTAGACCATGGCGCCACCGAGCAAACCGAGCATCACGAGGATGAACAGACAAACGAGGATGCCTGCTCCAAGAGTGCTTCCACCGGCACCCTCAGTGCTGTAGTCGGGGGTTGGGAAGTGTTCTTCGAAGGCATCACGGAAATCGTCGTCGGCATTTCCTGTGGTTTCGCCGATCCATCCCTCATAGCCACGGTCGTAGAGCGTGGTCATAACGTACGTTCCATTTTCACCCTGAACTGCGGGTTCTTCCCATGCAAAGGTGAAGTCGTAGCCGGAATCTTCAGCTTCAACATCGTTTTCGAGGGCCAATGGAGCAAAACCTGCAGCAACAACTGCCACACAGCAGTAAATCATGAGGGCGAGCATGAGAGCAAACTTCGTTCCCTTCACGTTGGCTAACTTTCCAAAGAGAATGGTCATAGGAATAGCGACCACGTTGACCGTGAGCAAAAGAAGGATGTTCATGCTCGGGTTGAGACGGAGGACGGATTCACCAAAGGCACTGGCCATGCTGGCAATGGTGTTGACACCATCGTAGAACAGAAGGTACGCGAGAAGGAAAAGCGCCAGAACCTTGAATTTCTTAATTTCACCAAAGGTCGTGAACACCTGCTTGTAAGCCATTTTCGTGGCCTTGCCAAGCCCTTCCCATTTCATGTCGGAAGGGATTTCTGGTTCCGGAGTCCACTTGAACATGAGCGCACCAAAGCCCCACCACCACAATGAGGAAGTGACAAAGATGGCTGCGAGTTTGAAATTGGTATCCCACTCAAATGGACCCATGAGAAGGATGAGATGGAAGATGAGCAACAATGAGCCGCCCATGTATCCATAGGCATAGCCCACACTTGAGACGTGATCCATGCATCGCTTTTCCGCCATGTAAGGCATGAAGGAGTAGTAAATGACGTTCCCACCGGTGAACCCAATGGTACCGATGGCGTACATAACGGCGAGAATGATGTAGCCCTGTGAACCGAAGTAAGGAGCTGCACCCATCAGAGCAGTAAAAATCACACCAACAAAGGTGTACCATTTGAGAAGTTTCTTTTTGATTGGCATGCGGTCAGCAATCACACCCAGTGCAGGTGCTGTCACCACAACGAGGAGCATTGATGCCGTGAGGATGTAAGCATAGAAGGTATCACCAGACTGAGTACCTGTAGCTAAGTTGTACAAGCTAGCCATGAGTGCCGGTGCAATCACCGTCATGACGGTCAGTGCGTAGGCTTGATTCCCCCAATCATACCAATACCAACCCTGAAGGGCTTTTTTGTCTGCTTCTGGCATGGCCTTGAGAGCAGTAGCAACAGAGAAAGTTGTATCAGTCGTTGAGGTTTCCGCTGCGGTCATGGACCGTCATGGACCAATCCGCCTTATGAATACAATACCGGTTGACCATCAAAATGGTCAACAATCACAGGGCGCCGAAAGTGCCAATGATGAAAGAAAATCAACACTCTCAAATGATTTTGTATCGGCCAAGCGCTTCCATCCATAGGATTTCATTGCTCGGTTCAATGTTCATACCTTCTTCGAGGGGGAGGATCATCATGGAGTGGTCTTTCATGTTCATGGCGTGAACTTCCTCACCGTCAATGTGGGTGACCATTGCCTTTCCTTTTTCGATCATTGGGACGTGAATGCTATCGGTAACGGAGCCGACGTGGGACATTTTCTTTGCAGAAAAGAGAGACATAAGTTCAATACGTGCCTTTGCAGAACCGTGCTTTCCGGGTTTGGAAGTTGAAATACTCAAAATCTTGTATGCTTCATTGTCAACAACGCAAAAGCGTCCAACTTTTAAAGTTCGAATTTCAACACGGTCTGTTCCTGGCATAGAATCCCTCTATGGGGCGCTCATGGTGCTGGCTTATCACCCTTCGCTCTTTTTTGAATCAAAATTATAGTTCACGAACATCGAACCGTTGACCTGATTGTTCCATGGTATGTGAGGTGACCAAACCAAGCAATTGCTTGGCTACAGTCTCGCTTTTCGCGAGATCACCGTTTTCATGTAGGTCAATGAACGATTGCAATGAAGGGAAATCTTCGGCAGGGGCTGATCGGATTTCGAGTTGCATACCCGTATCGACCACGCCTGGTGCTACGGATACGGAACTGATCTGAATGCTCTTCCCTTCTTCTGCCAGGCACCTCGACCACATGTCCAAACCTGCTTTTGAAACACAGTAGGCAGACCATGAAGCGATTGGACGCTGTGAGGCTCCACTCGAGAGTACCGTAATTCGCGTGCGGTCTGTCCTTCCAAGCAGGGAATAAAGCCGTTGAGTGAGGTCTTGAACGCCGATCAGATTGACTTGGATGTTGTGACTCCAAGCATCAGTTGTGGCTCCAGCCATCGGCTTAACCGGGCCAATTGCTCCGGCATTGTGAACAACACCGCCAATGAAATCAGTTCGCTTGATGATGACTTCAGCAGCATCCTTGATGGAGGTGGGATTGGAGAGATCACAGTCAATCGAAACAGAACCAGCGGTGATTTCACCAAGTTGAGATCCAATCGAGTCCAATTCCTTCGAAGCACGTGCCAGAGCGTAAACGCAGTGTCCAGCATGAGCCAATTCAAGCGCCAAAGCCCGACCTATTCCTTTCGAAGCACCGGTAACAACAAACACTGGAAGGACCATGTCCCGCCATCATCGCATGGATATTGAGTGTGCCGCTCTCTCAATCACAGCCAAGGCCGTACAAGAGGTGTAAGATCATGGATGGCGTCATCGATTTCTTGACGCACTTCAGCGACCTCTGCTGACCCGAGGTGATCTTCTAAGCGTCGAATGAGTTTTCTGCACCGTGGTGTGGCATCACCTGACATACAAAAGAGAGCCAATAAGAATCGATGTGCTCGGCGCTTCTCATCGACACTCCCGCTGGTGTGGGGAGGTGTTTCACTTGGGAGCATGAGCAAGAATCGAATCTGGTTTGGATGCATGAAACGGGCTGTGTGTATTTGCTCATTGAGGCCATCATACACCTCATGGTACAATCCTGCAGAGAGACCATCAAGCCCTTCAGGGAACGCATGTTCAACCAACTTTGGAGTCAAGTCATGACCGACCAGGCGTGACCGCATGTCCCTGATCATCGAACGGGTACCGTACATGTTGAGCAGAATAAAAAATGGTAATGCGGCAACCATAGAGTAGGCACGAACTGCAACCCGACCAATCAAGCGACCCCACATCCGACGCAAAATGATTTTGAACATGGTTGCAGAAGCAACAACGCGAAGTTTTGACATCAATTTACGAACCATATTGCCAAGTTTCCCGATCCGTGCAAGAGGATCGATGCCGAACATCATACCCTTGAAGCCGGGAGCCCCGAGCGCAGCATGAATCAACCAATGGGGGATCGAGTGTTCCAAACCAATCGTTTCCAAATCTTCGGTCGGAATACCCAAGATACTCGCCATACGAGCAGCGGTCCGCAGTGCATCGCGATAAATGAACACCAATTCAAACGCCGTAGCCAGCGAACTTGCCACCGTCAAAGCAATGAACACAAAAGTGGGACTCAGGTCTGATGCAGCTGGATGTTCGTACAAAAAGAAGGCCAATGCGACGACAGCCATTCCAGATATGAGCCCGGCTAAACCGGCACGAAGGATGACCAAGTTACCGATGAGATCGAGACGCGCATCGGCTTCTAGACGTTCTTCAATGTGAACTTCAGGGTTTGATTCCACAGCGCCAACGAAACGAGTAATCGCCCATTCTTGCAGTCGAGAAATCACAGCGCTTTTGCCCCTTCAGTAGGTGTAAAACCCTTCGCCAGACTTCCGACCCAGTTTTCCTTGGTCGACCATGTCGATGAGCAACTGGGCTGGAGCGTATTTGTCATCGCCCATCCCTTCAAGAAGCACGTTCATAATGTGCAAAACGGTATCGAGGCCAATCAAATCACAAAGAGCGAGAGGCCCAATTGGGTGGTTCATCCCTAATTTCATGATGCCGTCAATGGCTTCAGGCTTTGCAACGCCTTCTTGGAGCGTTAGAATTGCTTCGTTAAGCATCGGACAAAGGATTCGGTTTGAGACAAAACCAGGTGCATCGTTGCATGAAAGGGCTGTTTTCCCCATGGTTTCTGATGCTTCGATCACAGCGGCGTTTGTGGCGTCACTGGTTTCTTTTCCGTTGATGATTTCGACGAGTTTCATAATTGGAACCGGGTTCATGAAGTGCATGCCAATCACGCGGTCAGGACGGTTCGTCGACGCAGCAATGGTGGAGATCGAAATCGATGAAGTGTTTGACGCGAGAATCGTTTCTGGCTTGCAAATGGCATCCAGTTCGCTGAAAATACTCTGTTTCAATTCCAATACTTCTGGAACTGCTTCGACCACAAGATCGCATTGGGCGCATTCAGCCCGGTCGATGGCGGTTGAGATTCGGCCACGAGCAGCATCTGCATCTTGTTGGGTCATGCGCTCTTTAGCGACGAGTTTAGCCAACGATTTCTCAATCGATGCCAATCCTCGGTCCACATAGGCTTGTTCAATGTCGATCATGGTCACATTGTAGCCTGCACAAGCCGCAACTTGCGTGATGCCATTGCCCATTTGTCCTGCTCCGAGTACGGCGATTGTTTTGATGCTCATATCACTCAACAAGCGTTGCAGGAGCCGGGGATTCATCAACCTGCTCCATAAAATTACTTTGATTCTGCACAAAATCGTCCATCGGCGAAAAAAGGCAAGGCTTACGCAAAGAGGATTGAAGAGGTAGCCCGACTCGGATTTGAACCGAGGTCGGCGGGACCAAAACCCACCATGATGGACCCCTACACTATCGGGCTATGAACCAAGGGCGGTAGGCCCACCCTTTTGTTTTTGTCGGCGTCGAAGTGTCAAATTTTAATCCAACAACGAAGCCAAATTACCGCCTTCCAGCCGTTTTTGAGCACTTTTCAAAAACTCCGTCAGGTCAAGCCCTTGTTCTCGCTCGTAGACCTTTGCTTGGAGCCCCATATCGAGTTTATCGAGCTGTTTCACAAATTTAGCTTCAGGCGTGGTTCCGTTTTCATAGTCGTCAAACAAATCGATCCATTGAGGAGCCATTTCGAGCATGGCTTTCCGCTCATCCTGTGCTTTCGTGCTGCAATCATCGTGTGGCGTAAGATCACCAACCCTGACTTCAGGAAGGTCATGAATCAAGCAAAGCGACAGGACACGAGCGAGGTCGAGGCCAGGAGGACACAACTTCAGAGCAAGAATGGCCATGCCCCAAGAATGGGCTGCGACGGATTCGGGTGAATCCACGCCTGCACGAACCCAGCCCGCACGGGCGACATTTTTCAGTCCAAGCCATTCCAAAACGCCCTCGTCCATGAAGTGGCGAAGACACAAGACCTCAAAACCCCCACCCTTGTCAGCATTGCATGGAACTCGGAGAACCTTCATGGTGGCAGGAAGCAATTGCTCACTTGAGCGATGATGCGTTGTTGGGTCCGGTCATCAAACGCTATCCCGAAGGAAGTCTTTCAGGCAAGGGCGACGTGTTCACAACGGTTGTTCGAGCGATTGTTGGTCAACAGATTTCTGTGCTTGCTGCCGACGCTGTCTGGCTTCGCCTCGAGGCTTTGGTCGGCACAATGAACCCGAAGAATGTCCAAGCAAAGACCGAGCAGGAACTTGCCGCATGTGGGCTCACCCGTTCCAAGGCCTCATACATCCACGGTTTAGCGGTCCAAAGCGAGCAACTTTTGCTCACCAACTGGTCGGAAATGACCGATCAGGAAGTTCATGCACACTTTACCTCATTCCGAGGCATTGGGCCATGGACCTCAGAGATGGTCTGTATTTTTGCACTGCTTCGTCCTGATGTGTTCAGCATTGGTGATATTGGATTGATCAAGGCAGTTCAAATCCTAGAACCAACGGCTCAAACAAAGCAAGAAGTGGTTCAGGTTGCCGAGCGTTGGTCGCCCTATCGAACGGCTGCCTGCTGGTACCTCTGGCGTATGCTCGACCCGGTGCCGGTTGAATACTGATCA
>JAPKCS010000032.1 GCA_028822845.1 Candidatus Poseidoniaceae archaeon
CCCCGTTTTCGTCCCCTGCGTAGGTTTCGTTGATGAGTTCATTTCCTTCACCATCATGAATGAGGATCCAAACATAGTCAACTTCATCGAGGTCATCGTGAATTTCAATCCTCACAACGCCATCTTCGAGGTATGCATCTGCACCGGTAATCAGAGTAATAACATTGAGGTACAGCTCGGTAAATTCGTTAATTTCAAGCATGCTGTCGTTGGCATCTTCTGTGTTGCCCATCCCATCATCGTAGCCTGTATCGAACGCTGCAACATCATCAGCAATGTCTGCCTCTTCTTCAGCGGTTAAGTTTGGTAGGTTGTTTGATTCGCGGTCCATGTTTTCGTAATTAATAATTTCAGAAGCGGTGATTGCTCCGTCTTGGTTTGCATCGATATAGTTGAAGAGATCTTCAACGTCAGGTCCGTTTTGATCATCTTCACAAACGCTGCCGTTGTCCATGCAGATTTCGGTGTAGTCACCTCCGAGGTTGCCGTTGGAGTCGTTCACATATGCGTCGACATTGTACCAGGTGCCTTCCTCAGCCATGGGGGATGCGTCTGCGCTTCCCTCGAAGAAGAGAACAAGGCTGAAGTCAACCCAGTGGGTGTTCCACGATGTGTTGTCAGATTCTTCCATCATGTCTTCAGGTCCAAACCAAGCTGAAAAGTTCTCGTCATCATAGACGTGGATTTCTGCGGTTAAGTATTGGTAGGTGGTCCCATTTGCGTCAAAATCGACAATCAATTCGAGTTCATCGTAATCCATAGAGGCCATCGTGTTACTTGGGCCGGTGCCTGTTGTGGGGTTCGCAAACGATACACCAGCAAAGGTTGTCGTGACTAAAGCGAGTGCCATAAGGAAGGCAAAGCCGGGCTTCATTTTGAGTGACACAGAATCATTCATTACTCTGGGCGAGAACTAATCCTTTATTAATTATCCACCTACAATTAAAATCAAAAATCACACTACGAGTAAACCGCTTTTTTCCATTTCGAATAAACCGCTGAATTGAAGAAGGAACGGTTCTTGGACCGGATAAGAGTCCCTTAGTGTAGCGGTCCATCATGGAGGGTTCTGGGTCCTCCGACCTCGGTTCAAATCCGAGAGGGACTACCACCGCATCATCGCCCCGTGGGGTTGAAGTTCATTGTGTCATAGCAGGCACATGGCAAAGGTCGAATTGTACACGAACAAAGGCTGCAGCGCCTGCGTGAGTGCAAAACGCTTGTTTGACCGGAAAGGAATTACTTTCGAGGAAAAAAAACTTGGCGCTTCAACTCGAATGGATCGAGAGTTCTTGGCTCGAACGAATGGCAGTCGTTCAGTCCCCCAAATATTCATTGACGGCGAATGGGTTGGTGGTTTCGATGATGTGGTACGGTATGATCAAGCAGGAGAGTTGGACTGGAGGTTGGGTTTAGAGCCGCGACCGAGCCTTGGAGCCTTCACACGATTCTTACGCTTCATGCGCGGTCACAAGTTTTGATCTGAATGATTGTCTTCTTCTGAATGAGGCTCCGGTTCTTTGAGTGTGAAACTCGTGACCATCTGCATGGCATTCCCTGCAGTGATTGCACCGCTGTAGTCGCGGCTTTTCCCGTGCACCATCACCCGCAGGCGGAAGGTGACAGTCCGCTTACTGCGTCGCTTTCTGTGGTGCTTATAGAAATGGACTCCAATTTTGTATTTTCCAACCGGTGCGTTCTCGGTCCAAACAACATTCTCTACTGCATTGTTGCTGACGGGTCTGACGTTCATGTCAACGTCCAATTCACCACCGCATTCGCTTGTTTTGTTGTTGAAGTAAATTCGTTCGCCAGAGGGGCAAAACACGTGCATGTCCAGGTCGTTGTAATCATCCCAGGCAAGTGATACCTGTACCTGGCCGCCTTTGCCGCCTTCGCGCTCCAGCCGTTCTTCGATGTCATCGTCTTCTGGTGCGATGACCTCCATGACGCTAACACCGCTTCCAATCTCTTCTTCTTCAACCAGAGAAGCGTGTTGATCCAACTGTTCTTCGTTTTCTTCAATCCAAGCCTGCCGTTCTTCGACTAAAGCTGCCCGTTGTTCTTCTTCTTCTGTTTCATCGAGTTCTTCATCCTCGAACAGGTCAGCAACCAACAAGCGCAAAAATTGCACGTTTTGGTTACGGGCGACCCCTCGTTGATCATAGGCGACAATTTCGACATCGTCCAAATCTTCAGTGAGGCGACCTAGAATGGGAGTGGGCTCGCCCTCTTCACCGCCGTAATTTGGGGCGTATTTCGCTCTTCGTGCCTCGATGAGGGCGAATCGGCGACGTTTGCTGGATCGTTTTAGCAAAAAGACCAGCACCAAAGCAACAATCCCGAAGGAAGCAGCGATGGTCACATTCTGAATCATTGGTTCACCGCTCCCGCCCCTCCTTTATTGGAGGTTCGCCTGCAAAGAATCAGCCGAGAAGGGCTGCGTTTAATTGGTCGAGAAGCGATTTAGGTGGGCGGAGCGTTGAATTGGGCACATCGATTAAAGGCGTGTCAACGAGGCCAAGGTCTTCCGCAAGAGAAGGTTTGGTGTTGTCGAAGTAGAGCAGGCCAGTAACGTGCTTTTGGTTCGCCTCAGCTCCGTGAAGTGCGGTCAGTGCAGCCACGGCATCGGTTGGATCATGCGACTCAGAAATTGTTTCAAGACGGATGGTTGACCCGTCATGCAGTTCAATGTCTCTGTAGTGGCCTTCCGGAACTTCAACCTCTTCAATTGGGTTGAAGTGGGGGATGTAATCGGTCATGTGGAGGGTGACTTCGTTGTCCTTGACGTAGCCGTAGGATCGCATTGATTCGTCGTTGTTGTTGAACGTCACACACGGGCTGATGACGTCGATGAGGGCGAATCCCTTGTGAGACATAGCAGCCTTGATCAGTGATTTCAATTGTTTTTTCGATCCCGAGAAGGAACGTGCGACGAAGGTGCAGCCAAGGTTGATGGCAAGAGCGCACAAGTCAATCGGTTGTGTTGTGTTTGTTTTGCCCTTCTTTTTCTTCGAGCCAACATCAGCGGTTGCGGAATATTGGCCCTTGGTCAACCCGTAGACACCGTTGTTTTCGATGATGTAAACCATGTCAATGTTCCGTCGAATGGCGTGAATCAATTGGCCAATGCCGATTGATGCAGAGTCGCCGTCTCCTGAAACGCCGAGGTACAACAAGTCCTTGTTCACTGCATAAGCGCCGGTGGTTACCGAAGGCATTCGGCCGTGGACCGTGTTGAATCCATGGGATTGTCCGAGGTAGTAAGCTGGTGTCTTTGAAGAGCAACCAATGCCGGACATCTTAGCGATTCGGTGGGGTTCAATTCCGTTCTCCCATGCCGCGGCGATGATGACGCTTGAGACTTGATCGTGGCCGCACCCTGGGCACAACGATGATTTCCCACCGGTGTAGCTGTCTTTAGGTTCGTTGATCACGTTGAGTTTGACGGCTCGGGCGGGTCGTGCTGGTGCATCGCTCATTGGTTCACCTCCTTGAGGGTGGAAAGGATTCGATCAGCATAGATTCGGGCTCGAGGTGGTATGCCGTCGCTGTATGCAACCGAATACACCTTGGTGATCAAATCGTTTGGTAGTTCCTTTCGAAGAATCCCGTAGAGTTGGCCATCGCGATTGATTTCAAGAACGATGGTCGTTTCATGCCGGCGGATGAAGTCCTCGACTCCGCTGTGGAGGGGGAGGGCGCGAACTCGACACTGACTGACCTTGAGGCCTGTGGCTTCGAGCATGTCATCAATTTCCTGAATCGTGTTTTCCATGCTGCCGAGGTAGATGATGCCCACTTCACATTCTTCTTCTTCTCGGAGGATTGGTGCTGGTAAGTGGTCACGTGCTCCGTCAATCTTCAACTTGAGCCGAGTCATGAGGTTGAAGTAATCATCAGGCTTTTCAGAATAGACACCCTTGGTGTTGTGGCCCGTTCCGCGATACAAGATTGGGTCCATACCTGAGCCGGGGAGGGTTCGGTAAGGGATTCCATCGCCGTCCACATCGCGGTATCGGCCGAAGTCTTCGAAGGCTTCGAACACTTCTCTGTCGCGCACGACCTTGCCACGGTCCATGTCTTGGTCAGGGTAAGTGAAGCCCTCACAAGCCCAGCGGTTCATGCCTAAGTCAAGATCACTCAGTCCAAAAATCGGGGTTTGGTAACGCTCTGCAATGTCAAAGGCTCGCCATCCGAATTCGAAGCATTCTTCGACGGTGCCTGGGATCAAAACGATGTGTTGTGTGTCGCCGTGGCTGCCTTCGTAAAGCATGGTGATGTCGGATTGTTGAGTGCGGGTTGGGAGTCCGGTTGAAGGGCCAACACGGTTGACGTCCCAGAACACAGAGGGGATTTCTGCAAAGTAGCCCAAGCCAATGAACTCCTGCATGAGCGAAATTCCGGGTCCCGAGGTTGCCGTCATTCCACGGCCGCCTGCCCATCCTGCGCCGAGGACCATGCCTGCAGCGGCAAGTTCGTCTTCGGCTTGGATTACGGCACAGTCAGCGTTCCCTTCATCGTCAACTCTGAGTTGGGGTATGTAATTGATGATGCCTTCTGCTAGGGACGAAGAAGGCGTGATTGGGTACCATGCAAGCAGTTGAACACCACCGAAGATGCAGCCAAGGGCTGCGGCTTCGTTGCCGTCGATGAAAAATTTAGGCGTCTTGTTCTCGCGTGCAATGACGACATAGGGATCTTTTTTGGTGAAGTTTTCTTTGAAGTAATCTCTGCCGAGGCCAAGTGCGGTGATGTTGAGTTCAATGGCGCTTGTCTTGCCTTTGAATTGCTTTGCGACGGCACCTTCGAGCGCTTGTTGGTCGATGCCCAGCATCTCAGCAAGGACACCAACATAGATGATGTTGGTCACAAGTTTTGCGAGTTTAGGATTGATTTTCCGGGCCAACGTCGACATTGGTACGGGGTAGGACACCAAATCCTCCCGGGTCATTTCCAGTTTCGTATTTTCATTCCAAATGACAACGCTTCCCGGTTCGAGCGCTGCAATGTCATCGTCCCATGTTGCTGGGTTGACAAGCACCTGGATGTGGGTGCGATCGCCTGGTGCTTGGTAGCCTTTATCCGACAAGCGAACGATGTACCAGGTTGGAAGTCCAGAGATGTTGGAAGGGAACATGTTCTTTCCGCTGACAGGCACGCCCATCTCGAAAAAGGATTGGAGCAGAATGAGGTTTGCAGATTGGGACCCCGTTCCATTTGCGGTTGCTATGTTTATGGTGTAATCGTTAGCAATGGTATCCATTGGTTGTGTCCCCGTTACGCCGAACTCACCGAGATGAGAGGCTGTATGGGGTTGGGGTTTAGCATACACTCTTTGAACATGTTGATGCGAACCGCCCCAAATTTTGTCTATTTCAGCCCTTTTTCCAAACCCGTTTGATGAGCCGAGACGCTCAAAGCGGAAGGCTACCTCGGAGGTGCATGGCCGATGCTAAATCTTCTATGAAATCTTCAACCAAAAAAGAGTTGAAAAAGCCGGACTTGACGGAAGCTGAAATTCGTAAAGCGGCTTGGGAGAGGGCAGAGAAAACCCTCCTCAAAGGAAAGTATGAGGGCGCACTTGATACCCTTCGTTCGATCGATGGTGAAGGTCAACATCCAACCACCCTGCGAATTGCTGGAGAAGCGACTTGGGCCAAAGCGAAAGACACCCGTTCAAAATCCGATTACCGAAAAGCAGCAAGCCTGTTCCGAGATTCAATGAAGGGCAATTCCAAAGACAAGCGCACCAACACACAATACAATGATCTCCTCAATGAGATGCAAGATGCTCGAATCAGCGAAACGGTGTTCCCACGCCTCGCACGAGACGGCACCCCTACCTTGGCTGGCGTGTTTGCTTTCGGAGCTGGTTTGTTGTTGATCCTTGCGGCAATTTCAGTTCTTAGCGCTCCTAAAGTCGATGGAGAGAATGTCGTCTTTGATCTGTCGTGGACCAACCCAGACGGTTCGTTTGAAACCGGTTCGATCACCATTGAGTTGTACGCTGACGCTGCTCCAACGCACGTGGAGAATTTCAAAGAACTCGTTCGAGATGGATCCTATGATTCCACCATTTTCCACCGTATTATTGCGGATTTCATGCTTCAGGGCGGCGATTTCACCAACGGTGATGGCACAGGTGGCCATGCTGCTGTTTGGGACGGGTACTGCAACGGGTCACCGAGCGCCAGTTCTTCCGATTGTTCGAAGACCGCTTGGACCATTGGTGATGAGGCGAGCAACGGCCTTAAGCACGAACCATACATGCTTTCAATGGCCAAAACAAGCAACGACCACACAGGTGGATCTCAATTCTTCATCGTATCACCAGGAGGCTCTCCGCCATCGCACCTTGATGGTGTCCATACCGTCTTCGGTAAGGTGATTGGAGGCCAAGATGTGGTTGACAAGATCGATGCTGTTGGGACCGAAGGCCAATCAGGAAGCGACCCAGTTTACCCCGTCACTTTGGTTGATGCTTCGTTCTCCGGCGGTTCATCGAGCCCTTGGTGGCAAATCTGGTGAATTTGTTCGCGCTTTCTTTCAGCAAGATGAACCAACCTTGTGAAGGGTTTCGTTCATAGATTAGTGCATTCTGGGTGTTCTCATGGCGACCTTGGACCCCTTCAATGCACGCAGGACGCTTTCCGTTGGCGGTGACTATTATGCCCTCGATGGGCTTGATGAAAACGGCATTGACACCACCTCCCTCCCCTATTCGATTCGAATCCTCCTTGAAGGGGCACTGCGCGGTAATGACGGCTTTCTGGTGAGTGAAAAAGACATTCGTAACATCGCTGGATGGACACCAACAGGCGAGCGTGGAGAAATCCCTTTCCGCCCTTCACGTGTCATCCTCCAAGACTTCACTGGCGTACCCGCGGTGGTTGATTTAGCAGCCCTTCGCGATGCAATGGTGGAGATGGGCGGCGATCCTGAAAAGGTCAACCCTCAAGTCCCAGTCGACCTTGTGATTGACCACTCGGTCCAAGTTGACGTCGATGGTTCGAGCAGCACTGCACTGGAAATGAACCTCGATATCGAGTACCACCGCAACATGGAACGGTACACCTTCCTCAAGTGGGGTCAGCAATCATTGGACAATTTCCAAGCAGTCCCCCCTTCGCGTGGCATTGTCCATCAAGTCAATCTGGAATACCTTGCCAGCGTTGCCCGTCAAGAAAACGGGGTTTGGCTTGCTGACACGCTTGTCGGAACCGACTCTCACACCACCATGATCAACGGCCTTGGCGTGCTTGGTTGGGGTGTTGGTGGGATTGAAGCCGAAGCCGTCATGCTTGGCCAACCGATCTACATGCTCGCACCTGATGTTGTAGGGGTTCGCCTCAATGGGAAAATGAATTCTGGTGTCACTGCAACTGACATGACACTTCGCATCGTTGAGATCCTTCGACATCACGGCGTGGTTGGAAAGTTCGTCGAATTCTTTGGACCAGGCATGGTGGCATTAACCCTCGCCGACCGGGCAACAATTGCCAACATGGCGCCAGAGTACGGTGCTACATGTGGTTTCTTCCCAGTCGATGAGCGAACCCTCGAGTACATGCGCTTGAGCGGCCGTGAAGATGCAGCGATTGCAGGTGTTGAAGCCTACGCTCGTGCCCAAGGTCTCTGGTACGATGCTGATGCAAACGAAAAATCCTACTCGGCGACCCTTGAACTTGACCTTGCCACTGTGAAACCCGCAATGGCGGGCCCAAAGCGTCCTCAAGACCGAGTTGATTTGGACAGTATGAAGCCCCATTTCATTCAATCCCTCACTCATGAATTGGGCCATCACGGGCACGGTCTATCGACTGAGGATTTGTCCAAGGGTGCCCTCGTCACTCGCAACGGTGAGACCTATGATTTGAACCACGGTGACGTGGTGATCGCCGCAATCACAAGCTGCACCAACACCTCAAATCCAGGTGTGATGCTCGCTGCAGGTTTGGTCGCACGAAACGCACGAAAGCATGGCTTAGAAGTCAAACCATGGGTCAAGACCTCCCTCGCTCCAGGCTCAAGAGTCGTTACTGAATACTACGAAGCTTCCGGTTTGCAAGAAGATCTCAACGCCCTTGGCTTCAACGTCGTTGGCTATGGATGCACAACATGCATCGGCAACTCCGGGCCACTCCCTGAAGAAATTGAGGCAGCGATTGATGAAGCGGGACTGATTGTTGGTTCTGTGATTTCTGGAAACCGCAACTTCGAAGGGCGGGTGCATGGGAAAGTCAAGGCATCGTACCTTGCAAGTCCACCTTTGGTGGTCGCTTACGCCCTTGCAGGGACCCTTGAAGTCGACCTTGCCACAGAGCCTGTCGGGTACACACCTGAAGGCAAACCAGTGATGCTGAGTGAACTTTGGCCATCCGATGAAGAATTGGCTGAAGTGCTTTCTGTGATCACCCCTGAGATGTTCCGAGAACGCTATGCTGATGCTATGAATGAGCCTCGTTGGGACAGCATTCCTTCCGAGCCAAGCCCTCTTTATCCCTGGGAGAGCGAGTCGACTTACATTCGGCTCCCCACCTTCTTTTCTGGTCTCTCTGCAGAACCTACGCCGATCACAAGCATCGACAATGCTCGAGTTTTGCTGAAACTTGGAGATTCAATCACCACAGATCACATTTCTCCTGCTGGAGCTTTCCCCGCTGACGGGCCTGCCGGGAAATGGCTTGTTGAACGTGGTGTGGAAAAGAGTGATTTCAACTCTTTTGGGAGCCGACGTGGAAATCATGAAATCATGATGCGCGGTACATTTGCAAACGTGCGAATCCGCAATCAAATGGCTCCCGGTACCGAAGGTGGCTACGCTCTTGATTTCAACACAGGTGAAGTGGTTTCAGTGTACGATGCAGCGCAAAGTTTTGATGGCCCCAAGGTCGTTTTAGCAGGCAGCCAATATGGCACTGGTTCCTCTCGTGACTGGGCTGCTAAGGGCACGTATTTGCTCGGTGTTGGTGCAGTCATCGCCACCTCCTTCGAACGCATCCATCGTTCCAACCTTGTCGGCATGGGTGTGCTCCCAATGACGTTCGTCGAAGGAGAATCTCACGAAACGCTGGGTCTTGATGGGACTGAATCGTTCACCATCCCTGTTGGCGACGATGTGCAACCTCTCCAGATGATGGAAGTCACTGCAACGCGTCAAGACGGCTCAATGTTGACCTTCCATGCCCAAGTTCGCCTCGACACCCCTGTTGAGGTTGAATACTATCGAAATGGCGGTATTCTTCACACGGTTTTGCGCCAACTTGCTTTGACTGAATGAATCATTCAAGGCCGCTAATGGGCCACATGATTCTTGAGTCATGTTCAAGACCTTCTGCGCCGAGGACAGTTACATGGCGAAACTTCGAGGCAACATTCGCTATCGGTTCCGTTCCGATGAGCATGATGTCAATGTGTTGCTTGAAGGCGATGCCTCTTGGGTCGGTGACCGAATCAAAGAACTTGGGCTCGAAGGCGTCGGCTGGTCGATGCCGATTGGCTCGGAAGCACAAGCGGCCAACACTTCAGGAATCGCTCCTTCCGCCACCACTCCAAAAGGGGAACTTGATGATTCACCCATCGATGCCAAACCAACCGACATGGGTCCTACGCCAGATCCGAGCCGTATTCCAGTCGTCCGACGACCGATTGGCCAGCTTGATCTGCAGGCCGAACTTGATGCGATTGGCATGCAACTTCCAGTACGACCGGATACCATTGAGCTGATGGAAGCCCTCGATGACATGGACGAGCCTCTTCCAGTTCAAGGAACGATGAGTGTTGATCCTATGGCGGAAGCTTGGTTGCGAGAACTGCTCCATCTTGTCGTGCGAGAATACGGGATAACCGCTCTCAAAACCGAAGTCATCGAAGAGGTTGCAAGTAAAAAACTTGGAAACCGAGAAGGCACAGCACTGAAGGTCTGGTTAGAATCATTGTTTGGTGCTGGGAAATTGGTCAAAGTCCACGGTGGAGATGCCACTGGGTGGGGTCCTTCGCCTGGCTGGTTAAAGGGTAAATTCTGAAGATTACCGTCCTTTTTTGCGCCGAAATGGCGCCGGAGACATCAAGAAATACGACCATACTATTGAATTTCCATTTTTGCCGGTAAAAGGGGTACTGCGAAGCACATAACCGGTCTCAATAATGAACTTGAGAGCAAAGGAATTAAAGTGCAACGGGCAGTGGCGAGACCAGTGATGTTGATGTTCTCCAAAAACAACCACAAAAACAGCCGCGCCCTCAGCATGTTCCTCGTTATGCTGATGGTTTTGTCCACCACCGCAGCTCTCGCTACAACTGCAAGTGCTTCAATTGCTCGATCTTACACCACAAACCGGGATCCGTTGGACGTTGCTATTGGAGATTTCAATTGTGACGGATTCAACGATATGGCTGTCGCCACCGAAGGTACCCACACCATCAGCGTTCTCTGGAACGATGGAACGGGTGACTTCAGCGAACGTCAAGACATTTGGGTTTCCCAGAACTTGAGCCGCAACGCCGATTGGGACGAGTTCTCAAACGTTCAGTTCATCGAAGTCGGTGAATTCACGGGTGATGGGGCAGACGACATCGTGATTTTCCAACGAAACAATCCATTCAAGACTGACGATAACGGCGCGCCAGCTGGAGAGCCTGGCAACGTCACAATCATCGAAAACGGTGGCTGCAACGATGACACATGGAGCATTGGCGAACGTTTCACTCACTTCTGGGCATGGGATCTTGCCGTTGGCGATGCAAATCAAGACGGAAACGATGACATCTATGTTCTCGACCTCCTCAACGACCTATCGAACCAGCGCGTTGTCACCTACCGTGGCCCGATCACCTCGAACACACAAGGCATGGTCACTTCGCTCGGTCCTTCCAATCAAAACGCTTACAGAAGCCTCGAAGTTGGCGACTGGGGCGAAACTGAAACAAGCGTAACTGGGACCTGCACAGATGATGACATCTGGGTTCTTCGTTCCGAAGGTCTCGATTATGCAACTGGGCAAACCACCAACCCAGGAAACGATGACAACGTCTCGATCATCGAATACTCCTGCTTGACCAACACATATCCAGCCACCTACAATTACAACCCCGCAACACCTCAAACCGCAACCAGCGTCATCAACATGGCTGTGCCCTTCACCAACGACTTTGACATTACTGACATGGACGGCAACGGTGAAATTGACGCATTGGTCGTCAACGATGGCAACGTCGAGAACGTGAGTTATGTGACCTCGTCTGCAGTGGGGACATGGTCCTCACCGAGCCTCGCTTACTTTGGACCCTACATCTCTTATTCAGTCACAGTGACCGATCTCAACAACGACGGTGAACCTGATTTCGTCAACCCGACCATTGCTTACCAACAGAACAGCAGCGATTCAGCGGGTGGTTCAACTTCGAACTTCTATCTTAACTTCCCAACAACGGTGCAAGTGACCCTGTCTGACGGCAGTGGTGCCCACCTCACCCCGCTCTCATACGAGGCTGGCCGCCGACCAAGCATGGTCGAAGTCGGACAGCTTGCTGGAGCTCCGAACTCCGCCCTCGACATCGTCGTTGGCCACACCAGTTACAGCTTTGGTAGCTGGGTAGACAACTTTGGATGGGAAGGTCAGTACGACACCATCACAGTGGTGGAAATGGACAGCAAAGATCTTGCTGTGACCTCTTTAGAAATCAGTCCAACAGACAAATTCTTCGGTATCGTCGGTGAAGGTACACGTGACATCAACGTCACCGTCACCAATACAGGAATGGATATTTTGAACGGCCAATCGGCAACACTCGATCTCGAATTGAAGATTGTCGATGAAGCGAGTTCGACCAACAACACCGTTTACCAAATGGATTGGGACTCAGCAGAAGACAAGACTGGCTGTGGCACTGGATGCGCTTGGACCTTTGACGAATACATCGACCAAGCCACAAAGTGGCATGAAGAGACCAACAGTTCTCAAGGTGCAACCGATGGAAACAACGACCCGAACGTCTCAGCCAACTACCTCAACCCAACTGACTTCATGTGGGCTGGGCACTACAAGACCAACTCCACCGGCGACCTATGGTCCGGATACGACAAGAACTGGGACGATGCTATGGTTCTCGAAGACGTCGATTTGACCGGCTCCGACCGGGCGTTCATGAGCGTTGAACTCTTCCAACACTTGGGCCATGGTGTCCTCGGCAGCCTCGATGCGACCGGTAATTACCTTGCAGGCGATGTCTGGGATGACGTAGCTATGATCGAAATCGGCAGTGCCGAATCCGGTTGGGAAGTTCTTTCCTGCCCTCAAGAAGCCTACATCTCCGGTGCTTGTGCATCAGGCGATTCAATTTGGGGCGGCTTTGACCTTGACCGACAATACAAGCAATCCATCGGTGGTGTTGCAGAAGGTGTGTACTACTACGGTATCTATTCCTCTGGAACTTACTATGGATGGAACAACTTCACTGAAGAAGGACTTGGTTCCTTCGATCTCAGTCCTTGGGCTGGCGAGACAGTTGACCTTCGATTCCGCTTCAGAACTGGTTTCACTGGTTCGATTTCAGACGACAATGAAAGCCGTTGGTCTGGACGTGACGGATACGCTGTGGACAACTTGAGCATCTGGAAGCAAAACACCGCCTTCCTTGCCAACCCACAGGTTCAACAATCGACCATCAACCTCAACAACCTCGGTCCTGGGCAAGAATACACCACCGCCATCACCGCAGATTTGCTGAATGATACCACATACCGTATCTCTGCAAGCCTCTCTGGAAACTCGTGGGACGAACAGTCACAAAACGATGAACTGGTTGGTTACATCACCCCATTCAACCTTTATGACCCAATGGTCGAGGGCATTGAATACTTCAATCCCGGTGGATTGTATGCAGAAGGTCTCTTCGACATTGACGTGGCTACAAACAACTACGGAAACACCGAAGTCGATTTCGATATCCAAGCCACTGTCTTTTCAGCAACCCCATCTGATGTGTACTGTGGTACACCGAACGCTCTGTGCGCAGAAGACTTTGAAGGCGGTGCCAATGGTTACCGCTACGAGGAAAGTGCAAATCCAAAGGGTGTCATCTATGACGAAGCAACCTGTCAAGATGTAATTTTCAACAACAACGCCTACTGGTTCGGCCACCCCTGTGACACCGGAGCAAACGGCTACGGCGATGCATGGGCAAACGAAACCCTGACCATCCCCAACATCGATTTGACCTCGATCAGCGGCGATTTCGTTTCCTTGAACTTCGAATACTATGCAGACACCTTCTACGGTATCGACTCGGATGGAACCTCCATCGTCGATGTCAATGATTACGCTGCCATGACCCTCGATATCCTGCGCGATGGAGCCACCTACTCTGGTGTCTTGGTCGGGCAATGGAACGACTACAACGAAGACGGAACCTGCCAAGTTGATGAAAACGGTGACAACATCGTCAACGCTTCAGAACCAATCGATAACGCAGAAATCGCTTACATTGGCGATGATTCGAGCACCGATGGGACGACTGGGAACTACAACGTGTTCTTCAACACCAACGATCTTATCGCAACAACCTCAATCGATTTGACTCACCTGTACGTGCTCAACACTTCCGACGCCAGTTCAATCAACTGGGGCTATGAGTGCATGTCACTTTCAGGCTCAGTGGTCGACATCAACTTCGAGTTCCAATCTGATGATGACGGACGAAACGGTGTGAACGATGGCTTCAAAGGCGTTGCTTTCAACAACATTTCTCTTCAAGAGTTCACCTTCATCGAAGACAATGCGTACACCATCTCCCGTACCAACGTCGATGCAGACCAATCCTCGCTTGACACCGTGGCAAGCCACGAGTTCTTCGCAGGTGTGTACATGATTGAAGTGGCGACCATCTTCGATAACACGACCCTTGGCAACGCTTGGTACGGCAATCAAGAGATTTCCATCTCGAACAACATCGAGCGTGTTATTTTCAACGTTGAATCCGTTGACATTACCCTTGGTAAGCCAAACACCCTTTCGTGCTTGAACGATCAAATCCTTGAATGCACAATGCCGATCGACAGTTCATTCACACACGACTGGACCTTCCAAGCTACGAACGGTGTTCTCGCTGGTGATTACTTGTTCAACATGAACATCTACGACGAGACCACACAAAGTGTTGCTCACAGCACCACTGCAGGTCCTTCTCAATCGTTGGACTCGCAACAGAAGATCGATGTGACCTTCACGCCATGGAACGGCTGGCTTGACGGCCACACCTACAACATCAGCTTCGATGCTGAACTTTCAAACGGCAACCCATCAGGAAACGTTCGCTACTTCCATGCAACCTTTGCAGACCATGTCGACGTTGCCATCCTTTCGGATACCTCGATTCGTACCAACGCCATCAAGGAAGACCTCAACATCTTGAACATGAGTTACACCCAATACACCATCAACGACTGGGACACATACCTCGAAGCAGGATGGTTGACACACTACGACAAGGTTGTCTTGCCATGGCAAGATGATATTCCTGCTAAGGACATCGAGAACGGTGGCCGTGGTTACTATCAGAAGTTGGGTTCAACCGCTCACCGAACCACCCTTGAGGGCTTCATGTCCTCTGGTGGTACCGTTCAGGCTCACCTTGGTCCACAAGGCAGCCAAATTTACGGTGTTGATCAGAACCTCAACGGACGCTTGCCATTCGGCCTTGACGTCCAGAGTCGAAACACCCCAGAATCCCGCATCGACTTTGCTGGAACTGATTTCGCCGACCCATACCATCCTTTGATGGACAACGTTGACATCAACGCCTTCCAAGGCTTCGATGCAGATTCAACTGTAGCAGAAGCCGTCTTGAACACCAAGTCGGTCAGTGCCAACAACGTCCCAGTCACCTGCAACGGTTACATGGAAGACGGTGGTTACTTCCAGCGTTTGATCCGTGATGGATCTGACAACCAAGACACCATCCTCGGTGTTTGCAGTTACTACTCCGGTGGCCTCATTGTTTCCACCATGGACGTTTCAACCCACTCCGAGCGAGCTGACAGCACAACGCTGCCACTTCTTGGAAACATGCTCAGTTACCAAGTCACTCCATATCCAGAAGGCTTCGGTACATTGAGCAACGGATTGGATCTGAAGATCAACGACCAAATCCCTGGTATCAACCCAAGCACAGGCGGTTACGAGTTGCGCTACATGAAGAGCGATGCAGACTTGACGTTCTCTTACAGCACCACAACCACCGAGACGCTCTCCACCGACTGGATTGTGTCCGGACCTACATCGTGGGACGGCTCAACCATGGCAACAGGATTGACCAGTCACACCACCGATGCTCTGCCAATCATGAACTTCTGTAAGGCCGACCTCTCCTCTGCAACCGGATGCGCTCAAGGCGAACAATGGACCATCACTCTGATGCTTCACGACGCTGCAGGCCACTCTCGAGTGATCGAAGTCACCGTTGAAACCAACGATGTCTACGCTGATGAATACCGACCAACCGCAGAAGCGATGATCGATGTTCGCGAAGAGTACACCGACCTTGTCGAATTCGTTGGAACGAAGACCGTTTCCAACACAGAATGGGCCGTCAACCGAGTGATCCTCGACGAAGACGGTGAAGTCACCATCCACTTTGATGCAAGCAACTCAACTGACCTTGATGCGCTTGAAGGAAGTGGCATTGAGACCTATGAATGGAAGGTCTTGTTCGACGCACCTTACGGTGACGATTCGTTCAGCCTTGATGGTCACACCTTTGACCAAACCTCCGCCAGTGACGGTGCATGGGCTTACACCTTCCGCAACGTGACAGTCGACCCAAGTGGAACAACAGAGAATCAGATTCGAATTGAACTGATCGTCTACGACAAAGCAGGCAAGTTCTCAGAAAAGTACCGCATGTACTTCGTTGTCGTCCCTGATGGCTTCGGTGATGAGGAACCAGTGGTTCAGCTGGATGCTTCAATCAACGCTTCACGAATCGATAGCGATACCATCACCATTTCCGGTACCGTTCTCTCTGGTGCTGAAAACGGCGATGTCTACGTCGAAGCAGCATTTTTGGAATCTGCCTTCGATGCAAGTGCCGTTGACAAGTACAACCTCGGACTTATCGGTGCATGGGACAAGAGCAACAAGACAGGCGATGCTCAAACCTTCGACCTCACTCTATCGCTCGAAGACCTGTACACCAACAAATCACAAAGCCAACGTATCTTCTTCAAGATTTACGAAGGCGATGACGAACGATGGGTTACCATCAAGTGGATTGAAATTCAACTCCCTGCATGTCAAGGGCTCGAAGCACCTGCTGAAGCCTTCGCAGCTGGTGGAGAATTCATCATGGATGCCGATGGACAATGCCAGTGGAGCGGTGTCTGGACCTTAGAGAATGGGGAATGGAAAGAACCCGCTCAAACCTCCGGTACAGACGGTGCAAAAAGCAGCCTAAACACAACGACCATCGGATTGGCCGCCGGGGCTTTGGTGATCATCATCCTTCTGACACTTGTCTTCCTCCGGAAGGGCAGCGCAGGTGGCGATGACACAATCAAGGACTTCGCAGCAAGTTCTGCTGGTTACGGTAACGCTCAACTCGATGCCACTGAACAATACGTTCAGCAACTCATCGCTCAAGGCTACCCAGAAGAAACAGCTCGAACCTATGCCCAGCAGTATGCAGCTCAAGCAGCAGGAGCAGCAGCTCCAGCAGCAGCGGCAGCAGCACCTGCTGTGGACGATGCGGTGTACCAACAGTACTACCAGCAGTTTGTAGGGCAAGGCTACGATGAAGCGACAGCAGCGACGTATGCGCAACAATACGCCGTTCAGTACGCACAGTCGCTGCAATAAGCACAACAAGCGCCTTCATGGCGATCGATGGTTGAGCGTAAGCCAGACTGATTGTGCTCTCTGCTTGAAACTACATCGAATGAGTGGTGCCGGCTGAAACATGGT
>JAPKCS010000033.1 GCA_028822845.1 Candidatus Poseidoniaceae archaeon
AACACAGGCGGTTCAACAACGGCTTACGTCAACATCACCATCGTCGACGAAGTACCAGTGCTGACCTATGCCATCAATGATCTCGATCTCACCAACAACACTGCTATGGCGCCTCTTCTTGCGACGCTAACAGGATCAGGTGACATCGTTTCCTGGACGCTTGTTGGAAGCTTGCCTACAGGACTGAACTTTGGTTCCACGAATGGCAGCGTGTGGGGTACACCAACTGTCACAATGACCCGGACAGCCTTCCAAGTGTTCGCCAACAACACTGGCGGTTCAACCGATGCCTGGTTCAACATCACCGTTGTGGACGTTGCGCCCACCCTTGAGTACAACCCTGAGAACCGTACCCTCGTGCGAGCGGTGACCATGGCTTCGATGAATCCGAGTGTCACAGGCATCATTGATTCATGGGCCATCCATCCTGATCTTCCGGCAGGACTGCTCTTCACTGACGGTGTAATCTCAGGCACCCCGACAGTGAACATGACGCGTGCCTCCTACATCGTATGGGCCAACAATACGGGTGGATCTGCTTCTCATACAATCAACATTACAATCCTCGAACCAAGCGGAGATCTGTCTTACAGTCCATCGGATTTGCACCTCATCCGCGGTGAGATGATGACTTCGCTCTCCCCAACCTATTCCGGTGGGGCTGTCGAGACATGGGGTATATACCCCGATTTGCCAGCAGGATTGAGCTTCAATACCGGTGTGGTGTCTGGGACACCAACGGTCAATCTCACAATCACAATGTTCACCGTCTGGGCGAACAACAGCGGTGGTGTCTCTTCAGCAACCATCAACATCACCATTTTTGAACCGGTGGTTTCGCTGAATTACAATCAAGAAAACATCACATTGGTTCGGACCGTGGCCATGAGCCCCTTCGCCCCGTCCGTTAGCGGTGGAAATGTAGAGGTGTGGGCGATTTACCCTGACCTTCCATCAGGACTCATCTTTGCTGATGGCGCCATCACAGGTACGCCCTTGGTCAACATGACGCGTACGAACTACATCGTGTGGGCCAACACCACCGGTGGTTCAATCTCAGCGTCGATCAACATCACCATCCTCGAGCCAGTCGGGGTTCTTGTTTACGATCCAGCCATCCTTGACCTGACAAGAGGCGTTCTCATGACCCCTGCGGTACCCACACTGAGCCAAGGCATGCCTTCTTCATGGGCGATTGAACCTGAACTTCCTCTTGGTTTGACTTTCTTCGACGGCACCATCTCTGGAACTCCTCTTGAGAACACCACCACCCTCATCTACACTGTTTGGGCCAATCACAGCGGTGGTTCGGCTTCAACAACCGTTTCCATCACCGTGAATGAGCCACTCCCAATCATCGGTTTCTCTCCTGACAACCTCACGTTGATACGCTATGAGGCGATGACGCCGCACACTTCGATTTCCACGGGTGGGTTTGTCGAAACATGGACGATCAGTCCAGCGCTTCCAGACGGGCTCATTTTTGCTAACGGCACTGTTTCAGGTACCCCGCTTCTCAACTTGAGCGAAATCGCCTTCACAGTGACAGCGACCAACAGCGGCGGCTCAGTTTCAGTGATCCTCCACATGACCGTGCTCGAACCGCAAGCGAACCTTTCGATTGAAGTGGACGACTATGTGTTAACTCGCAGCGAAGGTGGACTCAACTTCACCATCAACAACAGCGGCGGATTTGTAGCGTCTTGGGAAATTGAACCCGCTCTTCCACCGGGCATCACCCTGGTGGACGGCGTGATCTACGGCACATCGCTCGCCAACAGGACACTGATGAACTACACCGTATGGGCGAACAACACCGGCGGCTCGAGTTCTGTTTCGTTCACATTGACGGTGTTGGAACCGGTTGTAATCCTTAGTTACCCACCGCTCGTCTTTGAACTCGCCAACGGGATCTCTTGGAGTTACATTGTTCCAACGCTTGCCGGTGGTATGGCTGACACCTGGGGCATCGAACCATCGCTGCCAGATGGCTTGTGGTTGGCTAACGGTCGCATTCTCGGCGTACCGGAAACCAACCTTTCAGAAACCGTTTTCACCGTTTGGGCCAACAACTCAGGTGGTTCCGCCAACTCAACATTCAGCCTCCTCATCAACCAACCATTCTTCCTTGCCCGTTACCCAACATCGCTCTTCGTGCTCGACATCAATGAGAGCATTGGTTCGTTGGAGCCGTTGTATTACTTCGATGAAGACCAGGAACCAATCTGGAGCATTCAACCGCCCCTCCCTGATGGGTTCACCTTCGAAGATGGTGTGATTTCAGGGTTTGCCCTTGAGCCTCAAAACCTCACTGAGTACACCGTTCAAATTCGAGGCAATATGCTTCCAGTGGACATGTCATTGATGATTGAAATCATCGAAACCAACTCAACGTTTGATGTCATTTCGGTGCGCAATGAAACCGTGGAGGAAGAGTTCGTTCTGCCTGAACCGATTGTTGTTCCCGAACAACGCTTCAGCATGTATTGGATCTGTCCACTGATCGCATTGGCCCTTTTCCTCGTTGGCCTGTTTGCATATGAGCGAGTGATTAGCGATGACGAGAAGGCTCTCCTCCTTCAAAGCGAAGACGGGGCCGAAGACGAACCTGTTGAGTCCAGCAGTTGACCGGAAGTCATAGAGGTCAATACCACCTCGACGGGATAGGGGCGAGGCTTGATGTGGACCTTTGATGAATTCAAAACGGACTCAGATAAACAAATCATGGTGGTTTCCATCGTCTTCTTCCTCCTTGCTTTCCCAGCCTATTTCTCCTTCGTTGCAAGCGGCGCTGATGGTGCTGCTGGCATGGGTGGCGTGCGTGACTACGAAGTCTCGGGCGAACTGACCTTTGTTGAATTGGCAAGCGGTGGTGAATACATCGCTGACGGAACGACATTCGACATCGAAGACCTTCACACTGACGCTATTGATGGCGCAGATGGCATGAACATCGTTGGTGTTCGGATCACCATGTCCTATGGTGAAGATGATGAGCAAACCTCCGCAACCATCCCGGGTGGTTGCGTTGGCCCACAAAGCGGCCAAAGCCAAGCAGACACAATTTCCGGTACAACAGAACACGCAGGATTTAATGATACTGCTGACGGCCAAAATGGCGGTCAAGGTGGAGACCACGCTGCAGAAGCCATTTGGTACAACGACTCCATGACGGGGGTCATATCCGGCCTTTCAGAAGCCGAGATTGTTGAACAAATTGACGCCATGGGCGCAGGTTTGGGACCATACACTGCAAGCATATCCGTAACAGCAGAAGCTGGAAACGCACCTGGTCCGGGCTGTTCTCGCAGCGACGAAGGCGAGGATGTTTCCTACGTCGTCGAACTGATTGTCTTCGATTACACCATTGCACCTTTCATCGAAATTACCGATGTTTGATTCACTTCAAAATGAAGTGAGCAACTTCTCAATGTTGATCAATGGTTCCACCTTCGTCTTGATTTCGTCCATCATCAAAGCAAGGTAAGCATCCGTACGAGCTTCTGCGCGCATCACCAGCACAGATTCAGTGTTGGATTTACGAGCCAAGTACCAACCACAGTATTCACCATCGTAGTTGAACCGAACCCGAACGCCATCGACCGTGGAAGATTCCCGGTCGCTGAATGCTTCAGTGATTGCAGCAACCACGGGCAACTTGTCGGCTTCTTCGCAAGGGACCTTGACCTCGCCTGTTGTTGGCAAACCCGGCGCAAGGCGATCTAATTCGTTTGAAAAGGTAGGGCCATTTTCGCTTGGTGCTGCTTTCCGGCTCCACAACTCAATCAGGCGAGCTGCGTTGTACAGTGAGCAATCAAAGCCATACCAGCCGCGGTCAGCAAGGAAGATGTGACCGCTCATTTCAGCAGCCATCAAACACTCGGGCATCTCAGCGAGCACCCGCTTCATGAATGAGTGACCAGTTCGGGCCATGTGAGGCACACCGCCGGCGTTGAGGATTGCAGTTTCCACGTTTAATGAACACTTGACATCGTAAACAATGGTCTTTGCTTCATCGCTTGCATCGCCTGGAACATTGGCGAGGACATCTTCACCCATCAGAGCAATCAAACGGTCTGGATAGATGAATCGGCCAGCTTCATCAACAGCACCAATTCGGTCACCGTCACCATCAGCACCAAGGCCGAATTCACAACCATGCTCGACGACAGCCTTGCCCAAATCGACCATGTTCTTCGGTCGTGTTGGATCCGCCCCGTGGTTCGGTTCACTGGCGTCCCAATCACAGTACAGATCGACGTGATCAACGCCCATGCGGTCAAGCAACACAGACATTGCAGGACCAGGTACGGCGTTGCCACAATCGACGGCTACTTTGACAGGGCGAGCAATTGGACCTGTTGATTCGAGGATGGCTTCGATGTATGTGTCGAGGTGAGGCGTGTCTCGGACCGAGCCTTCTCCGACTCGGAATTCACCAGCCAAGAACACATCCTTGAGTTCCTGAATTTCTTCACCAGCAAGGGGCAATGTGCCGCGGCACATTTTGAAACCGTTGTGCGTCGGCATTGAAAGGTGACTTGCAGTCACCATCACGCCACCATCAACCGGTAAGGTCCAACATGCGTGGTAGACGCAACCAGTGGAAACGATGCCCAAGTCATGAACTTCAACACCGCCCTCGACGAGGCCACGAATCAGTTCACGGGTGAGCGCAGGTGAGGAATCACGAATGTCTCGCCCAACCGCAAAAGCATCGCAGCCGAGGTAGGTGGCCATGGCCCGTCCGAGTCGGTAGGCAAACGGCGGCGTCAATTCGCCAGACCCATCACCGTTGGAAAGCCCTCGAATGTCGTAGGCTTTGAAGCATTGAACAGGCCACTCGTCCATGCCAAGTCCACTGGGTTGACCCTTTCAAGCATGCCTATGCTGCTTTATCGTCGCAGCCAAGCAGTGAGGAACAGGGCGCCAGTCATCACAACCAACACCTCAAACAAAACATCAGCCCAAACAGAAAGACCAACGCCGATGAGCGCGAATGGTGCGACCCGCCCGATCAACACAGGCCACGTGAGCAAACCTTTGGGCCGCTCATCGAGGTAGGGTGAACCCGGCATCGTATCGCCTCATGTGCGGATTGCCTGAACAACGATTTCGACCAAAGCATCAGCCGGGAGGGCGTCAACTGCAAAGGCAGCCCGAGCGGGTTTGATGTCTATGTCGTCAACCCATGCGCCGTAAACTTGGTTCATTGGAGCGTAGAGGTTCATGGATTTGAGCAACACTTGGGCAAACACAACATCGTGCTTTGTTGCACCTGCTTCAGCGAGCAGTGCTTCGATTTTGTTCAGCGCACCTTGGGTTTGGATTTCGATGGTATCGCCTGCATCGACGTCGATTTGACCTGAGAGCCAGATGGTGTTTCCAACAACCACTCCAGGCGAATAAGGTGCGTATTTCTTGGTGCCTGGCGGGTCGATGCGCTGCTTTTCCATGCGTCCATGTGAGTCGATGCGCCCCATCAACTTCTCGCAAAACAGCGATGCATTGAGAACATGGGAGCCAAAGGCGTGGTTATGCGAACCTGTTGGGTTTTGGACCACCCTGCGCATGTCCGTCTCCTGGCTCCTTTTTTGCGGGCTGGGCAAGGCAATGACGTCATCATCGCCACGCGCCGAGAAGAGGTTGTGTCCTTGCTCGAGCACGGTGATGGGCATTTACCTCGCCGCCAGACCCATTGGGTCGAGCGCCCTGTTGGTGCCAAACGGCGCCGAGTTGCTCTCAAGCGCTTGGCTTCCAGCCATGCCTTTCTACGCAAGTGCAACGCTGCAGCGCAACCGATTGAACGGATTGTCGTCGTAGGTGCTTCGATCGAATTGCTGGCATGGCGTTCCGCATTCCTGCGACGAAGCCTGAAATCCATCACCCAGCGTTGGTACATCAGCGATACGGAAGTCAACCACACCGCTCACCGCTTGGCATTACGAAGCGCCACGCATTTTGTGCTCCCTACGCATTGGGATTCAACGATCGATGGCGGGCTTTTGGCAGCCACCGGGAAAGCAACGGTTCACCGTCTCGATGGCCTTCACGGTCACATTCACCTGCGCCCAAGCATCCGGCCACCGACGGTGAGCAACCCGCCAAGGATTGTTGTCCGTCGCTTGCTTGGAAACGGCGTCCATGATGCGGAGGAACTGATTGAATTCTCTGACGACCTGTTTGATGGTTTACAAACCACACAAGCAGATGAAGAAGCATTTGAAGGCAATCCTTGGTCGCTCGTTCAGGAACTTTCAGCCCATGATGGCGTGATCACTCAGTCGGTGACAATGGCGAGTGAAGCGGCTCTGCTGGGTGTGCCGACGCTCTTGATCAGTGCAGCTCAGCGTGGCTTCCTTGATCGTTTGGAGAACGATGGCTATCCACTCTTCAGATGGAAAGAGGCTTGCGAAGGCGAGGCTTGGCATTCGATGCACGCACAATTCTTGTCGGGTTTGCACCTGACCGATGCACTCGAACCTGCACCGTGGCCGAACGCTCGGTCTCAATTCGCACGCTGGCTTGGGATCGAAGTCATCGATTGAGCCACTTCTTGAGGATCGTCAAGTGATCCCCAGCGAATTCAACTTCGCCTGAAAGCAATGTGTCAATTGGCCAAAAACGTGCGTCTTGGGCATCGTCTCCAGCCGTTGGCATTTGATCTTCAGAGACTTCCACCTCATAGACGATCGAGACAATGTGCTTGCGAGGATCTCGGTCTGGGTCGCCCATAACCATGAGCAGAGTTGCTTTGCTTCCAACCAAACCCGTTTCTTCTTCAAGTTCCCGAAGCGCACCTTTGAGTGGGTCTTCGCCCCGTTCAACAAATCCTCCAGGGAAAGCCCATGCGCCTTGCATGGGGGGGAACTTCCGCTGGATAAGCAACACGTCATCACCGCGGCGAACGGCGGAATCTGCAGCCAATGCTGGGTTCAACCAACCGTTGCATTCATCGCAAACGACCACGTTGGTCACTCTCCAAAGCGGCGACGTCGGTCTTGGAAGGTTCGAACTGCTTTCAACAAATCTTTCTTCTGGAACGATGGCCAAAACACATCGGTGAAGTAGAGTTCAGAGTATGCCATTTGCCACAATAAGAAATTGGAAATGCGCTCTTCTCCACTTGTTCGAATCACCAAATCCGGATCTGGCATGTTGCCGGTGTAGAGGCGTTCGGAGACGGCTTGCTCGTCGATGGCATCGAGGGATAGGTTACCTTCTGCGTGTTCTTCAGCAATTGAACGGATGGCGTCAATCATCTCTTCACGGGAGCCATAGGCGAGGCAGACGGTGAAGACAAAAGTGTCGTATTCACTGGTTTTTGCTTCAGCGTAATCGATGGCGTCGTTGACTGATTTAGGAAGGAGTTCCCGACGTCCAATGATCTGCACACGGACTTTATTCTCGTGGATACGCGGGTCATCAGCGATGTCATGAAGGCCTTCCACATAGAGCTTGAACAGCACATCAAGTTCCTCTTGAGGGCGGTTGAGGTTCTCCGTCGACAAGGCATACACCGTCAACCAAGGAATGTTGATGTCCAACACCCAATCCAAAACCTTCTCAAGTTTTTCTTTGCCAATACGGTGACCGATCCCCGTGGCTATGTTGCTCTTCCAAGCAAAGCGACGGTTCCCGTCCATGATGATGGCGAGGTGTTGAACGCGCACTGGGTGCTCAGCGACTTGGCGCATGAGTTTGGATTCCACGGCTAAACCGAGGACATCACCCATGCGTTCTGAGATTCCCATCCACTCACCCTCAGCCCTTCCAAGCAGGCATGGTGTTTCATTTCATCGCCTGTAAGTTCTTCCGTTTTCAACAGCAATTTCACAAACGGCACGCTTGAGAACCGGGAGTGTTTGGCAAGTTCATGGAGGAACCTGCGTGGTGGCCGTCAGGGATTGCTCAGCAACCTCGGGATGAAGCGCAGAAGGAGGGCGAACTTCGTACCTCCTTTGGCCGGGTTCAACTCTGGGATACAACCGAGGTGCTCGAGCCATCTTGGTGGAACAGTCCGCCAGGAAACGGCGTTCAATGGGGTGAATGGCCCACTGGCGTTAAACAGGTCGATCTTGTTTCAGAGGACGCCTATGGACTGTTTGTTCGAATCGATGGCACCTTCATGGCGCGAGTCTGTCCTTTTTTTGTTGGCGAAGATGTTTCCCGTATGGCACGCTTTGAGCCATGGAGTGCGAGCCTCGAGCCCCTTTCTCTCTTGCTGCCAACCGGAGGCTGGACGGCTGGTGAACACGATCGGGTGCTGATTTACCCCGCTTTCAAACCGCTTGCTTCGACCATGGAACAAGAGCAAGTGATCTCGCTTGTTGAAACGATGAGTGGCTTGCACTCAGCGCTTGTTCCATTCGAGACCCCCAACACCGAACGCCTCTGGAATGAGCGGCTCAAAGCAATGGAAGATCGACTCAAGCCTCACACAATGTGGCGCGCACCGCACACAGCCGCAACGGTCGGGCTGCCACGTCTCAACCTTGATCTCCACCACCTTGCCAGCACCGACCAAGGAGTGCTTTGGATTGCTTTACCTCGCCAATTGGCAGATCATTTGGTCTGTCAGCCTGAACGCCTACCTTCGCTGTCTGGTTTGATGCGCCTTGAACGTCAATGGGCCATGCACGTGGAGTTGGATGCAGACCATCGCGAGGCTTTGCTCACCACTTGGAGCGCCAACACACCGCCATCTTGGTCGAAGGGGAAGGCCCTCTCGACGGCTATGGGTGGTGCGTGGGTGTGGCGCTACAACGCCGTGATTGAACAGTTGTCATCGGCACGATGCTTTGGCGACGAGGAACTTGAAGCAATCAGCCTTGCATGGCTAGGTGAAGTCTCTCGGCTCCAAGCGCGGTTAGGCACCCTGCGGATGTGGAAGTCTGGACTTTGGGTTGCCATCACGGGACTCGTCGTTGCCTTTTTCGGTCACGAACTGGAGACCTTTTCATCGCTTCAATCAATGATTCTGGCTGGTGCCAGCCTCGCCTTTGGCATCATCACCAATCGAGTCTACTGGGCGAAAGATCCGCCGCCGTATTAACGCGGTTAGGACGCTTGAACCATTCGTGGATCGTAGAAGACAAGGGAGTTGTCCTTGGCTAAATGCATGATGCCGAGCACCAAGTCTTCCTTTGCCTTGCGTTCAGGTGCTCCACCAGCAACATCCCAGTAGAGGTTGACGGAGATATCGAGCGAGGTTGCAGTTAGTGCGCTGACTTGGCACCATGAGGATTCTGGCTTGACGGTGACAGGGCTTTCGTGAATGGTTCCGAGCACTTGTGCACAGAACTCAGCCACCTTTGCAGGGTCGGAATTGAGGTCCAAGTGAAGGGTGGTTTGCCAGCGTCGCCAGCGGCGCTTGCCGAAGTTCTCGACAGGGGTGTTGACCAGGTTGGCGTTTGGAACCGTGATAATGGTGTCAGCTGCCGTACGGATGAGGGTTGTGCGGAGGCTGATTTCGGTGACTTCACCTTCGACTGAGTCGACGATGACCCAATCGCCAATTTTGAATGGACGATCGAGCAAGACGGTGGTTGCACCGAAGAGGTTGGAGATGGTGTCTTTGGCTGCGAGTGCGAGCGCCAAACCAGAGATTCCGAGACCTGCGATTAGGGACGTAAAGTCGAAACCAAGGGCATCGGCGACGAAAATTGAACCAATGAACACAATCGCAAAGCGAAGTATGCTTTCAACGGCTGAAATCAAGGTCTTTTCGGTGCCATCAAGTTCTTCATCATCGTCGAGCAAGGCGACAACATCTTGGACGAGAGAAACCAAACGGAACGCCCACATAACGAGGGAAATAGCGAAGATAAATTGGAGGAGATTCGGCAGCAATTCAACAGCAAAATCTGGCAGGTCAATGCTGGTGTTTTCATCCGCTCTCATATCGGTTAAAAGGCCGAATAAATACATGGATAAACCGGCACCTGCGGCTGTGCCCAATGCCTTGTCAGAATCCTTTACGGTCTTGGATCGAACCTTGTCAGAATGAATGACTTTGCTCATCAATCGAGGCGCCATAATCATGGTCACAACTCTGGCCAAAAAAGCAGCCACTAATATCCCGAGCAACAACACAACAGTCGCGTTGTTGATCAGCAAAATCTCTTCGGTCCAGAACGAACCTTCTGCGGGTTGGAGGATACCACTCATGGTCTTGCTAAGCCGTGCTCGTTTTGGTTGTTTTGCATGTTCTCGTCCCCTACGGGGACTCACCAGCAACGCGAACGCTTCAAGAAGTCGAGCGGTTTGGGTGAATCGATACCATGATGCAAAATGGCAAGGTCATCCGCACTCGCCCATCCTTTGGAGCCCTTATTGTGCTCCCACTTTTGTTGTCCCTCGTGGCACCTGTTGCCAATGCAGGCATCGCACAGGATGAGCCAATGGGCTACGCCCCAGAGGACATCTGGTCTGATGATTACAACAACATGATCTTCCCATGGGCACCTGCAAATGATCCGATTCTCCAATTCAAAGAATACCACACCTATGAGACCATGAAACAACGCATGCAGCGCCTCGCAGAAGAGAATTCAGATATTTTTGAATTCCACGAAGGCATGAACGGTGGAACCAACGCACGTGGGGAAGCAACCACCCAAGACAGCTACGAAGGCTGGTATTACGACCACGCCTCACCTTGGCTCAAAATCACCCATGAAGTTTACAACGGCGATTACAATCCATTTGTTGGCGACAACGGAAACTACGAAGATCGACCCGATGTCATGATTGTCGGAAACCACCACGCCCGTGAATGGATGTCCTATCAGACCCCGATCATGGTGATGGAAGTCATTGCCTTCTCCTACGACAACATCGGCTATGACAACGATGGCGACGGCGAAGTTGACGAAGATCCATGGGGCGATGCAAACGGTGACGGTATCCTCGATGACGACGGGGATTGCCTTGGCCTGGACCCGTCTTTCCAAGATTCAAACGGTGACGGCACACCTTGTGGTGCTGGCGACTTGGGTGTTGATGAAGATTACAGCGAACAATGGATCACTGACTTGGTCAACAGCCGAGAAATCTACCTGATTCCTATGCTCAACGTGGATGGCAACATCTACGACCGTGAAGTGTTCTGCCCAGCACCGGCTTGGGAAACATGCCCTTCGGGTGGCTGGAGAAAGAACCTCCGTGACAACACCTACACCGGTGTCACGCCAATTCCTGATTTGCAAGAACGAGTCGACGAGGACTGCGACGGTGTGGACCTCAACCGCAATTATCAGTTTGAATGGGGCGCTCCTCTGGGTGCCACAGGACCGCTGATCCCTGGAACATGCACACCTGCAGAAGGTGAATTAGACGGTTCAAACAACGATGTTTACAACGGCCCAGTCGATGATAAAGACAACGACGGCGACGGCCAAATCAACGAAGATCACGTTGATGGAAAGGACGACGATGCAGATGGACTCACCGATGAAGATTGGTGGGGCGGCAACTCCGAACCGGAAACCAAGTTCATCCAAGACATCACTGAAATGAACGATGACGACGGCAACGGGGCTTCAGAATTCAAGTCCACCTTGACCTTCCACTCCTACTCTGAACTGGTGCTTTACCCGTGGGGTCACTGCACTGGCTGCCAATCTCCAGACCACGACCAACTCATCTACCACGGTGATGAGATGGCTGAAATGACGCAATACACCAACATGCAATCCTCAGACTTGTACCCAACTTCCGGCGATTTCTGCGACTGGCATTACGGGCTTCACGGCTCCTACTGCTACACCATGGAAATCGGAACAGCCTTCCATCAGCATGAAGACGATATTGATCACATCGCTGTTCGAAACCTTGGTGTTGCGTTCTACATGGCTGAAATTGCTGACAACCCACGTGAGCGTGCAGACTTGGCCATCGCCAACATCTCTCAACAAAATTACCTCTCGGACTCAAAGAACGTCGTGATTCCAGCAGAAGGTGACATCCCAATCGATCTTTGTGTTTCCAACCAATTCCCATACAGTGAAGCAAACACAATGATTCAATGGCGCACGGTAAAGCCAAGCCGCTTGCAAAGCGATTACGGTCCACGGGAGTGGGCTACAACGGCATGGGAAAGCGTACCCGTGATGGTCATGGACGACGAGACCTGTACGGTGTCAGACGGCAATGGTACGATTCTGAGAGGCATGGTGCCAATTTCGGAAACCGCCACAGGCAAGTTGCACTACAAAGCAGCGGTATCGACGCTCGGCGGCTCTGACTTCATTCAATACCCTGCGAACGGGGAATATTACGAACTCGATCTCTCGTATCGAGCGGCGTATGGGAGCGTGTTTGGCTCCTTCTTGATGTTCGGCATTACTGCAGCATTCGTATGGGGTGGCCTTGCCATCTGCCTGCGAATGATGCTCACGGATGATGAAGAAGCATTGGATTTAGCAGACGCCCTTCTGGAAGCAGAAGCGAAGGCTTGAGGGGGATTCAAGATGAGTGATGAAGAGGAATCAGACCAATTCAACGGCCGTATGGGTCTCATCTTCGCCTCCATCGGTGCCGCAATCGGTACCGGTAACATTTGGCGTTTCCCTCGCATGGTCGGGGCAAATGGCGGTGGTACATTCCTTGTGCCGTGGCTTATTTTCCTCTTTGCTTGGTCGATCCCGCTTGTCATTGCAGAATACGCTATGGGCAAGCGCAGCCGTACGGGGACAATCGGAACCTTCCGTATTTTCGCTGGAAAGAAATTCGCTTGGATGGGTCTTTGGACCGCATGGATTTCAACAGCAATTGGATTCTACTATGCGGTGGTTGCTGGTTGGACAATCAAGTATTTCCAACTTGGAATCAGTGGTGCATTGACCGGTGAAGGTGTTGATACAACCGAGGTCTGGAACGCTTTCCTGCAATCGCCTGGTCAAGTCATCTTCTTCCAATTCCTCGTCATCTGTTTGACCCTTGCCGCCATTTGGAAGGGAGCAAAAGCCATCGAGAAGGTCAACTTCTACCTGATGATTTCCTTGTTCGCTTTGCTCTTCCTCACCCTGTTCCTCTCCCTTTGGATGGACATGGAAGACGGCAGCCTCGACGGCGCTATGTTCATGTTCACAGTGGACTTTGAAATGTTGAAAGATCCCGAAATATGGATCAATGGGTTGTCTCAATCAGCTTGGTCGTGCTCTGCTGGTATGGGTATGTGCATCACCTATGCGGTTTACATGAGCAAGGATGAGGACACAGTTCTCAACGCTTTCACCATGGGACTTGCCAACAACAGCATCTCCATTATCGCTGGTCTTGCAGTGCTTTCAGCAATCTTCGCAGTCAGCCCAGACCCGCTTGCAACCGTGACTGGCGGTTCGTCCGCCATTACCTTCCTGGCGTTACCAGAAGTGTTTGCGAAGGCGCCGTTCGCGCCGATTGGGCCGCTGTTCATGATGGCAGGGTTCTTCCTTGCCCTTTCCTTTGCAGCGATGACGTCAATGATTTCCACGGTGGAATTGTGCGTACGAAACTTCGTTGATCACGGTTACAACCGTGGGAAGTCGGTCGCTTTGACTGGTTTAGCCCTGTTTTTGTTTGGAATCCCCTCTGCAGTTATGTGGGTCAAACTTGATGCTGAAGGGGTTGCTTTCCCTGAATTCTTGGAAGTCCAAGACCACATTTGGGGTTACGGCCTGATGTTTTCAGGTCTGTTCATCGCTTTCTCCATCTGGAAGTACGGCTATTACCGCTGGAAGTCTGGTGTGGAAGCTGGCGTAGCTCCTGCTGGATTCAGAGGCTACCTCGGCTTTGGTGTCTCAGCCTTCCGTGACGACTTCATCAACACCGGCGACAACGACATTGAAGTCGGACGCTGGTGGGATCTTTTGATGTACCTCGCCTTCCCAATTCTCTTCTCGGTTCTGATGATTTCATACTTCGCCGACATGATTGCCAACACGCCCGATGTGTGGGACCCAACCAACCCGAAAGGTCTCTCGATCATTCTGTTGTTCTGGGGTGTTATTGCAGCTCTCTTCATCAGTTTCAACAAGTTCATCGTTCAACGACCCTTGTACAGAAACATTCCACAAGGGGCCGACGTCGACATCTCAACCCTTCCAGGCGGCTCCGATGATTTGGTCGTCGCCCGTGGCGAGCATGCACCAGGGTTTGAACATCTGACCGTTGGAAAGGGCGCTTGACGAACAGGAAGTGAGCGGTTGGAAGACCTTGTTCAAACGCTCGTGACAGGATTCCTTGTCTCGGGTTTGTTCATCGTGATCGTGTGGTGGTTTTGGCATCGCTACGACCAGCCCAGCGAGACTCAATTGGCACGAGAAGAAGAACTTGGCAAGAAAATCGAAGAGCAACAAATGTGGCGTGCTGTCGAGGCTCAAATGGCTGATGAAAAAGAAAAAATGGACGAGCAGGCCCTGTATTTGAGAAAGAAAGCAGACCAGCACGAACGCGTTCAACCACCTGCGGCAGGCGCCTTGAGCAATGCGTTGGAAGCATTTGATGCTGTCACAACGCCAGTTCTCGAAGGTGCTCTGCAAGCTCAAACCTTCGATGACACCCATGCGGCACCAACTGAAGGCACGGGCCTTGATGAATCAGACCTTGTGACCGAAGACGACCTCGATCTCTTGCTTGCGGCCTCACCGATTCAGGTCCGTCAAGACATCGGCGTTGCAGCACCATCAGAGTCGAACGCTCCTGAACCCGATTGGGCGCTGGTTGAGAAACTTGAGCAACTCGCCAATGCAGAAGCCATCGAAGAAGTACCACATCCTGACCTACCTGAAGCACCTGATCTCGAAGTGCTCACCATCGCACAGCCGCTGATGAACGCCGACCCAGACGACGTGGTTCAATGGGACCCAAGCGATGACAGCCTTGCTGAGGATGCATGGGATGTCCAGTGGACAACCGTTCCTGATGAAGAGGAATGAACCCGCTGTTTCGCCCTCTTTCAAGGCGAAGGGGTGATGAACGGTTAGCGAGTGGCGTGAAGCATGGTGCAACGCCCACGTGGTACTCGTGACTTCACCCCACCGGTGATGGCGCGTCGTCTTGCGTTCGAGCAACTCTTGGAAGAGCGTGCTCGCCGCCACGGTTTCAAGCGGGTTCAAACACCCGTGTTCGAATCGCTGGATTTGTTCACCGCCAAATCAGGTCCAGGCGTGGTGAGTCAACTCTATGCCTTTGAGGACAAAGGCGGACGACCATTGACGCTGCGTCCCGAACTCACCGCTCCTGTCATGCGCATGATCGCTGAAGAAATGCGCAACGACACCAAACCCCTGCGCCTTTCCTATTACGGTCAATGCTACCGGTATGAGGAGTTCAAGAAAGGGCGCTACCGAGAATTCTTCCAATACGGCGTCGAACTCATTGGCGCAACAGGTCCACTTGCAGAAGCAGAAGTCATCGCCTTAGCCATCGACATGCTCGATGCTTGTGGCTTAGAGAACTGGGAAATCCGAATCGGTCACGTTGGTATCCTGAAGGGTGCATTGACTGGACTTGGTTTGTCTGCTGAAGCACCTGAAGGGGCTACTGAACCACCGGTCGCCAGCGCTATGCGCTTCTTGGACAAGGGTGATGATGCTGGATTAGCGAACCTGTTCGAGTCCAACGGCATTGACCCTACCAACGCAGCCCCACTCCGCGCTCTTGCTGACCTCAAGGGTGGAGCAGAAACGCTTGGACCTGCACGAGCGATCCTTGAATCGCTTGCTGGTGTTTCACTCGAAGCACTGGACGACCTGCAAACAACGCTCGATGCTGTGGCACACCTTGCTCCTGCACCGCCATCGTTAGCGGTTGACCTGACGGTTGCCCGAGGCTTGGATTACTACACCGGCATGGTGTTCGAAGTCAAGGTGCCAGAAATGGGCGGCGAGGGCCAAGTCCTTGGCGGCGGTTCCTACAAACTCCTGCACTTGTTTGGTCTCCCCGACCTCGATCCGTGCTGTGGCTTTGGCCTTGGGTTCGACCGCGTGCTGTTGGCTCTTGAGGCTCAAGCAGAAGCAGCAGGTCGAGACGAAGTGGTGCCCGGTGAACGGGATCCACTCGGTACCATCGCCGTGATTCCGTTCGGCATCGATTCCAGCCACGTGTTGCCCATCGTCGCCGCTTTGCGAAACGCAGGCGAGCGAGTTGATCTCGAACTGCGTGGCAGAAAAATTGGCAAGGCCATGAAGTGGGCCAACTCAACCGGCGCAGCCTTCACCATCGTTGTTGGTCCAAACGATTTAGAAAGCGGTCAAGCCATGCTGAAGTCTCTTGTTAGTGGTGAGCAACAAGCTGTTGCGCTCAATGCAGAAGCGTTGCATGCCGCTATCGCAGCCATGCGCTCGTGAATCACTCGTCGGACTCTTCGTCCTTTGAAGCGTTGATGAACATCGCCATACCGATTGCGGCTGAAGCGACGACCAAGGTGAATCCTGGAGCGTCTTCCTCATCCATCATTGCGTCTTCACCAGCTTGGAATTCTTCATTCCAAGTTAATTCGTCAATTGGAAGTTCAAG
>JAPKCS010000016.1 GCA_028822845.1 Candidatus Poseidoniaceae archaeon
GCATTCTGCGATTGATCGACGGTGAGTACGTGCTTGAAGCGGACATCATCAAAACGTCGTGCCCATCAAAGTATGAAGAAGAACCGACCGAGTGAATGAGGTTCGGACCCCATGTCGTCCGAACTTAGTCCGGCTGAATACGAGGCGACCCCTTGTGTACGCCCGTAGCCACAGGGGTACGGTTGTACACGTATACGGCTACGAGGGAACCCCTTGTGTGCAGCAATTCATTTCTTGTCTTGCTCATGCATTCATCCGACACCCAATCCTCAAGTGAACGGCTCACAAGGGAGGGACATGTGGAAGGATGGAGAAGTGAGGAACACTGAAATCGATTTTCACAAAATGGCGACTGATGATGGGGTTGCACTCTCACTGAAGGTAATTTTTGATACCTGCCTTGACGACGAAAAGGGTCAGGGTGATACAGGGTTTTGGGACCTCGACTCAGCACGGCAAAATGAACTGATTCACGAATATTTTGAAACTCAATTCCCCAAAATGATTGGTAGTTTGACCTATCATGAAATCAATCAGGATCGAAGTCGTTTTATGAGCACTGTGTTTTCATCTTTGAATCCTGGTTTACATACAATAGGTGTCAAGTTGGTCTCGCTCAAGGTTGATTTGTTAGAACCGATTGTTCCGTGACAATCTTTCGTTTCTTCTGGTAACGCCTCAATCAAATATCACATTTTTTGCCTTCTATTTGGTAAGACCTAGACCGACTTTTGGAAGGGTTGCGTTCAAATACGGCCGGTCACAGGGGCCAACGGGATAGGTGGGGAGCCAGGCGTACCCTGTACCACAAATCGTCTTTACGGTGGACCGAATGCCTTTGGGCGGCGAAAGCGGCCTTTTGGTTTCCATATGCGGACGTTGATGTCTCGCCCCCACATGACTCGGGTGTCGAGAACTGTACCCGGAAGGGAACAGGGATCGAATAACCGGGGGAACAGGTCAGGCCGGGAACGGAGCAGCCCTACCCGGGGCCATGAGTGCTGTGGGGTTACGGGATGGAGGAAGTGTATGGGCTTGGCCAAGAGGAGCGCACGTCCACCATTGGCCCTCCCACTTTTTTTATTTTCATATGTCGAAGACGACATCGCCGATCCAGCCAGGACCTTCGAAGTCTGGAACTTCTTCCCAAGGCGATGCTGCCGTTTTTCCGGCCTGGATTTCAAATATTTGCAATTCATGAGTCGTGACCGCCTTGATCTCGACTTCCTGTTCAACATGGTCTGCATCGACCCAAGAAACCGAACCATTGGCGTGCATGGTGCCATTTTCTTGACGGAGCATGATGCTGCATGTCACACACCACTGGCGATGTACTTCAGCACGGTAGAGGACTTCTTCCAGCCAGTGAACAAGAAGCAATTCCCAATCTTCAGTTGAAGATTCAATGCTGACATTCCATTGTGCTGAGTGACGAATTAATTCCTCTGAATGCGTCGAAGCATCACCAGAGTGCAAGATTTCTTGCATTCCAATGGTCAATTCATCAAACAACCGTGATCTGTTCTTGGCAAAAGCCCGAAGACCAATATCTGCTGTTGTCGGCCGTGGCCACGCACTCATGAAATCACCTCAGCGCTTTGAAATTTGCAAGTTCCAAGTCATTTCACCAATGCGATCGACGAGGTCTTCCCTGCTCAATGAAAAGGCTTCAGTCCGTTCTGCCCCAAGGATGCATTCACACGCTGCATTCGCAAGAAGGGCTGTGTTTTGAACCGAGAACGATTTGGAGATGGCCACAGCAATAGCAACAGCGGCCGCATCGATGAGACCGATCATTTGTCGGAGGTCATCCAATGTGCATGGTGCATGTACGGTTTCTTCTTCTGCAGAATAAATGGTGACGCCAGCTTCACCAGAGAGCACGACGAGGTGCTTCCAGTTGTGTGTTTCAATCAGACGCTGTGCCGCCTCAGAACCGGTTGCACTGCCCAGTCTTCTGCGCATTAATTCCAAACCCTGCGCTTGGAAAAGAATCCAGTCAACGCCATGTGTTCTGTGCAGTCCGGTGAGTTTTGGGTCAGCGATGATGGGTACTTTCTTTTCTAATGCTATACGAATTAAACGGTCGGCACCAACATCGTTGACGACGCCTTGACCATAATCTGAAAGGATGACCACCTTGGCGTCATCGAGTTCATGGATGGCTTGATCATACAACGCTGAAGCAGCAACTTCCGGAACGGGGTCATCTTCTTCGATGTCCCATCGGAGCAAGAGTTGTTCTTCCTGGACAAGGCTCTCACGTGTGGCTAAAAGGCGGGTTTTCACAGTGGTTGTTCGTCCCTCAATCACTGCAATACCGTTGGTTTTGACACCCTCTTGGTCGAGGGCATCAAGGATACTGAGGCCCGCTCGATCGTCACCCACAACCCCAAACAAGTGGCTTTTGAGGCCCATTGAATTGAGGCCACGCGCCACGTGAGCAGCAGCCCCGACATCCTCTTCGCGCATTGTTTCGCGTAGAACTGGAACTGGGGCACGTGAGTTGAGGTTGTTGGCATACCCGTGGATATAGCAATCCATCATAACGTCGCCAATCAACACCACCTTGGCATTATCCACACCCTTCAGTTCGTGCTTGAGGTTGTTCAATTGGTCGTGAACTTCAACTTCTTCATCTGACATGCCCATATGTATTCCTCCTTCAGTCGTCAATAGCGTCTCTTAGTTCGGCTAACAGTGTTGCATGTTGTGCATCGGTCACGTTGAGGGAAAGGCGTAATGTTTCTAACATGGCATCCTCATCACCAGTGATGACACCATCGAGCATGGCAGTTTCCAACGACTTGCTGTATGTGTTGACATTTTCTGCACGCATTGGCGTAGTTTTCGCTTCAGCCAGTAACTTGTCATGCATGAGCCGATCAAAGCCGAAGGCGGTTCTGACTGTTTCCAACAAAGCGATTTCGTCGTCAACCAGTTCCCCATCGATGAGGGCTTGGCGAAGCATATCGAGGTAGATTTCTTCAGGCGGCGGGGCTTTTTGTTCACGCCTTGCTTCATCAGAAAGCCTACGAACACGTTCTGGATGCATACCCAGAAAGTCAACCACTTCCTGGAGCAGGTATTGTTCATCTCGGGTGATTTTCCCATCCTCCCAGGCTCTGGCAAACAATCGACGAACAAGGTGTTCGCCGGCTTGTGCATCAAGGGAGGCCACACCTTCAGGATTGGAGACTGGTGACACGATGGGGTTTGGATGATAGGTCATGCCTTCATCAACGTGCGAGAGGAGTTCTAATGTTGCTTGGCCACCCTTCCTCATATCGAGTAAGACAATGCTTTCCCCATCGATTCGAACGGTTTGACTTAGGATTTTAGTTCGCAGAGTTTCAGCCGTGGTTCGCCCGGTGATCGACAACCCATACACTTGACGACGTTGCTTTCCGCCTGGTACGTGCCGTTTGGATACCACAAGATCCCCTCGGGCTTCCAACCGCTTCAAGGTCCGTGGAACGTGCTTGCGTTGGACGTGAACAGCAGCGGATATACCTGCTTGTGTGACCGCTGCTGGGGCCTCCCACTCACCCTCGGGCAAACGGTGGTCCAGCAGATGGAGAAGGGTCCGCTCTTCAGTTGTGAGGGAACCAAGATATCCGTCGACCAAAGTTCTCCCCGTTTCCTTGTCAGCACCGGTAGCACATAGGGCAATCGGTTGACCAACGAACTCAAATGAAGCGGTCTCGACGCCACAGCATGGGGCGACAAAAGCGAACCTTCACCCCTCGCGCTCGAACAACGCGGCCTCTTGGGACCTCACTTTCACCAAATCAAGCACCAAGCATACCTTTGGCACCACCTGTCAAAAAAGGAGATGGATGGTACATTGAACCTCCATTAGCATCACGTTTGCATCAGAAAAGCGCCCTGGGACGAACCGATTCCGATGGCGGCATTTTTCTGACCCATGAAGAAATTTTATTCTGTCATTGGCACCGACACCTCCCACTCCCTGATGACGATTGGTTTTCCTCAACAGTGCGCCAAGATCCAGAGCTGGTTGCGCGCTCTGTTGCTTTTGATGTTGCCCGGAGCGGTGGGGAACTCGTTGTACCTGTCAGCAACATTGCCAAAAAGCGGGACTTAACCACATCCGAAACCACTTGGGCACTGCGTTGGAACAGAGAACAAAATTTCACCAAAGAACCACCTGTTGCTCATGTTCGATGGGCTTGGACCACCGATGATGTGGATTGGGTCGAAATGGAACAATGGACCAGGGATGTGACAAAAAATGGTCTCTTAGCAGAACTGTTTGTGGTCGATGAAGAACTCGATGTCACCATGTACCGGCTGAGCTTTTCCACAATTGAAGGCGATCAAAAGACCTGGAATCAATTGAATGAAGCCGATGTTGATGTTCTTGCCTCCTATTGGGAAACCCGTATTGAACGAGGCGACGGATGGTACATTCCCCTCAATGCTCCTTGGCCTTGGCCCTCCCTTGGTGTGGAGCACATTTCAGGCCGACATTTGCGTTCTGAAGAAGGCCGATGGCTTGCTCAAATGTTGAAGAATGAATCAATAAGTGATGATCTTCGTCTGTATGATGATCTCATTAACCGAGGTGTCGTCCTACGTCCAGGTTTCAAATATGGCAGTCAATGGAGGATTTACGATGCTGCAGTCGGCGATGCTCATGCTCCTTGGTTGCTGTTGCCTGTGGAACGAGCACCGATGACTTGGAACGCTGCTTGCCTTTCTGTTCGTCTCGCTGAGGGCGTCAACAAAATTTGGGTCTGTGCATTCGCAATGGATCAATCCTGGTCTTACCTTCAGGTGCAACGCTGGTTACCTGGGCGTTGATCATGGATATGCATCCACAGGGCGGCCCCATGGGTCGTTTTCGATGGTCGCCTCTTCGCTGAATGGCGTAGGTTGAATCTGATCTTCAGTCGTTTGAGCGCTGGTCGTGGGTTTCGGTTTTCGTTCTATAAAGCCGAGAAGTATCCATACCGCACCTAGGAGGCATACGGCGCTTAGAAGCCGCCCTGGAGTCCGCCATTCATCGAAGGTTGATGCATCACCAGCTTGGGCGGTGTAGTCCAAGTCGTAGGCCCAACGGTGACCGTTTCCATCGATCAGAATCAGTTCCCCTCGTACCTTCATCCCTTCCTCGAGCAACCCATTCGGTTCAATGGTGATTCGAATGTCATCGTCGCCATTGAGAATGATACGATCTTCGATGACACCCACACGGGACATTGGTCCGTCTAAATCAAGCGTGAAGGTCTGGGTGCCATTTCCAACCGATTCAATTGGAATCGAAATCATTCCAGTCTCCGTCCATGGCATGGTACCAACGGTGGTGGTGACTTGCGGGATTCGTGCCAAGGTGAGCAACCTTGTGGAAAGGTCCAATGAACCAGTGCCACATGTGAGTATTCCTTCCAAGACAACCTCTGAGTTTGGGGTCCCGTTCCACCCAAAACGGAGTTCAACTTCGGTGGTACCTGCTTCAAGGCTGGAGGGATGGAGGGTGATTGGACGTCCGTCGGTCAAGGTCAGGTTCTGATCCAAAACACATGGCTGTGTGGTGGTGAGGGAGAGGCTAAGGGATTCCTCAGGCAACAGCACCGCACCAAAGTCGGGCCCATTCGCTTCAAAATCGGGGGTGCAGTTTGCTGCGGTAAATTGCAGTGTCATGTTCTCGTCGCCCTGAACTGTAGCGGTCCATGGAACTTTGAAACCATCGTGATTTCGGATAAGGATCCCATCTGCTCCAAACATGGTCCCATTGGTGAAGACATCGCTTGCTTCACCATCATTGATACCGTTGCGCATATCGTTGCGGCCATCAGCTTCTACAACGCTAAGCCAAGGTTGTTCAGGATCTCGGTTTAATTCATTTCGTGACTCATCGCCAACACTTCGGTCCTGAATCGTAACAAGGATTCCATGACCTGGAAGATTTTTGTCAAACCCAGAATTTGTATGCCGTTCAATCCAAACAACCTGCTCTTCATTCATTGGAATCTTTAACGCCGTACCACCTTCACTCATACCAACCATTGCTACGGTTGGCCCAATGCAAGGAGCAACGCTGCTTGCAGGCCAGGTGAGGTCCATCGTGGTCGAACGCTGAACACCGATGAGATCGAGCGTAGCAGCGGTGGCCAGAGCAGGCCATGTACCTCCACCGTTCCAATTACCACTGGCCATGATGTCCCAATTACCAACTCCGTGCCAATTGGTCTGTTGGCTTGAATCGTGAACTGGATAAAGGTCGAGGGCACCCATCTGATGAAGCATTTCGTGGAGAACGGTCCCCATGCCACTGGATCCGGTTCTCAAACTAGCCATGGTGTAGTGGCCTACAGTCAAATCAGAATCGACTTTGATTGGTGTTTCAAGGCGTGTGAAGTGGCTCCAAATTTTATTGGTTTGACCGGGTGACTCTTCTTGCCCTTTTGTTGTATGTAAGATCAGCAATCGATCGACTTGCCCATCTTCATTGAGGTCGAAATTCGACCAATTCACGTTCGAGGCATGATCAGAAATGACCTCCTCTGCGAGGTTCATTGGAAGAAAAGTACCATCTTTGGCGGTGTCCCGGTTGCTGTTGGTGTCCGAACCATACGCTTCCACGTCCTGATTGGCAGTCGTCACATCGGCACTGACAATGACCGTGAGTTGAGTGGCGTTGTCAGTTAATTGGGAGACGTAAGATTGTGCAATATCATCGAGCATATTTTGTGCTTGATCTGGCCCCCAAGCCTCGCTTGATCGTTGTGATGGGAAATCAGCAATCAGCACCAACCAACGCTCTTGGTCCTGAATTCCAAGAAGCGGTTTCTCTGTTGTTTCAATTTTCAATTGGTTTTCTCGAACCCAATCTTCGATGACATCTTCGTTCGAAAACGCCCAACTGCTCGCCAAGAGCAGGGCCACAATAATTGGGACACCGAACCTTGGTCGCATAGGTTGACCTCCGCACCATTTGGTTTCAATCCTTGCTTGATTTGTGGCCGCTAAAAGCGAAAGAATAAGCGACGTGTACCTGATTAAATTGGTCGCATCTGAATGCCGTTTACCTTGGCAAACATCACTAATTTGTGTTGATGTTCTTTTTCGATGTGGACGAGCACATCCTCTGGCTTGAGTTGTTGGCCCCACGACTTTGCTGCGCTTTTCATGGAGTAGACATACTTTGTTTCAGGGTTCTGCTTGAGCAGGGAAAACACTCGGTCGAGTTGACCTGACTGCGGCCAGGGAGAGACCAGTTGAGCTGTCATCAGTTGGAACTCCAATGAGGCATTTGAAGCTGGTTGGGTTCGGTATGATTGACGTTCGATTAAGTTCATGCCGCGTACCCTTGCCCCGAGCGATTGACAATTTTTATGAAAGTGTTCACCCAGTGGCTTAGCATCACACCCGGTGATGAACACATCCGATATCTTGGCCGACTGTATGGTTTCATAGAGGTGTTCGCGTTCTGAAACAGAAGAACACAACCCGGTGTATTTCAAATGAGGAACAGTAAGGTTGAGCGGGGCAGGTAAAGGTAAGGCTGCTCCATCGCATGTGCATTCAAACACAACGGGTCGACGTGGACCCCCTTCTTCATCCATGATGGTTACCGATGCAGGCATTTGGCGCGCAGATTGAATGAGCCAAGGCTTGCATACAAATTCGATCACCAAGATGGACAAGGTGATCAACATGAACGCTAATCCGCCAAATTCAGGCAAGGATGCATACAGCAGCAGCACCACGAGGGCATAGCATCGCATCCTCCACCAATCTGCTGTGTGTTGATTGAGCGTACCGATTTGACCAGCGATCGCCATTCCTAAGACAGCCAGACAGACCACAGTTTGTGTCCAGATGACCGCAAGTGCGATTTCCAACATCAAGACTGCATCATATCGAGCCACTAAACCCATGTCAGACTGGAGGGTATGGCCAGAGCCAAACGTGAACGGCAAAAACCATCCGAGTGTCCACGCGGCGATTACGAACGAGAGAATCGTTCCACCCACCATCCATCTGAACACCCATTTACGTTCATTGGGTAACAAACCCTTGTGGCTGAACGCCCAAGCCTGCTGAAGAATCAAAGGCGAACTTATCGCAATCGCCACCAAGATCGAACTGAGCCAACGAACAGCGCTCCAACGGGCTGGATCATACAGATTCAGACACGCATTCGAGCATGGGTCAATCAACATGAGCAGTTGATCGAGCCATCCATCAATTTGGGTCACGCAGAGGAGAGTGAGTCCAATGATGACAGCGAAGAGAAGTGTTACGCGACCTGTTAATTCGTCGAGATGGGACTGAAGTTCAGCCTCATTGTCTCGTTCGAGTAGCAGCGACATAGGGAACCCTCAACCCTGTCACGGGAGAATGTGATGGGAATCAAACGAGGTCTTCTGGGCGTGGGTCTGCTCGTGCTTGGTCAATTGTGCGGTAGACACCGTACATTGCCCAGAGCGTCGCCATTCCGACTGTCAAACGCATCTGCCAACCGAAGTCATTGTCCATGAGGTAGGCAAAGAGGAGCAAGAGACCGGAGCTGAGGGCACCTCGACGGACACCTTGTGGAATGGCTAGGCTCTTGTCCAAGTGTTCCGCACCGCCTCCGAACTTACGCTGGTAGAATTCACCTTGGATCACTGCGGCAACAAGAAGGATTGAGAAGGTGGCAAAATAGTAAATGTTCCCATCATCGAAAAACTTCTCAGCGAGTTGTTCTTGACGTTCTGCTTCAGCAACTTCTGGATTTACATCAGCGACAAAGAGGCTGTCATAATCGCCAACGCTGATTGTACGAACGCCTAACTGGTCTTCTCCATCGTTGGTGGTCGTGCCCGGGGCGGAGATGGAGAACGAGAGAATGTTCCAAGCATCGCCTGCGTCAAAGTTTCCGTTGCCGTTGACAGCGTTGCCGACGAGTTGGAATGGAATCACTCCGATATCTTCGCTCGGTGCAGTCCAGGTAAAGACCCAATTGTTGCCAACTGCACTTTGGGAGATTGCTCCTGGTTCATCGGGTACAACTGCAGATCCTTCACCAGGGGTGAGAGCACCCATGTTGTAATCCCAAATCATGAAGCCGCCTTCCGCATTGGATGCATGCTGCAAAGAAACGGTCAATGTGTAGGTTTCATCGAGGGTGTAGGAGCGTGGCACTCCTGAAATGGAAACGACCACTTCGGTCGAGGGGACTCCATCGCCGTGGCATGAACATCCGGATTCAACAACGAGTGAATCACCGTTCTTCCAAGGTGGGCCGCCCGGCATACCCAAAGCGGGTGCTGCGAACAGGAGGGCGATGAGACCGACCATCAGGAGACGTGTGTTGCGAGATAGCATAGACTCACCTTGCTGTTGCCAAATCACCCAGCCCTTTGAACGTTGCTTTTCAACAACGAGCCAAAGGACGAGTCAAATGAGTTTTGGCTGTGTTCAGATTTCCTTCACTGCGGTGTTTAAACCGGACATCATGACCTTGCCGTCACCGAACAACATCATGGTTTTGTCCATGTAAAAGAGGTCGTTGTCAACGCCAGCATATCCGACTGAAAGCGAACGCTTGATGATGACGACGGTGCGTGCAGCATCAGCATTGATGATCGGCATACCAGCCAACGGACCTTCATCAGTTCGAGCAGCAGGGTTGGTTGTGTCGTTGGCACCAATAACAAGCGCAACATCACAATCTGGGAATTCACTGTTGATTTCATCCATTTCAATCAGTTGCTCATAGGGCACGTTCGCTTCTGCCAAAAGGACATTCATGTGGCCAGGCATTCGTCCAGCCACTGGGTGAATTGCGTACTTGATTTCAGTACCGAATTTCTCCCTCATCAGGTCAGCGAACTCCTTTACTTGATGTTGGCATTGAGACACGGCCATGCCGTATCCTGGAACAATGATGACTTTTTGAGCTCCATCGAGCATCATAGCAACTTCATCTGCATCGGAACCGACCTTGGTTCGAGTTAATGTTTGCTTTTCCCCATTGCCGCCAAAGGACTTGAACAGAACGTCAAGCAGGGTACGGTTCATCGCTTTGCACATGATGAAGGTCAAGATCAAGCCTGAAGCCCCGACCAAAGAACCTGCGATGATTAACACCGAGTTCCCGATAATGAATCCAGTGAAGGCTGCTGCGATACCGGAGAGCGAGTTGAGCAACGAGACGACGACTGGCATGTCAGCACCACCGATTGGCAACACGAGGACAAGGCCAAGAAGGCACGAGACGCCGATGATTCCCCAAAGGTAGGTTTCGTTTGTTGGTTCTTCTATGCTGAGGTAGATCATAACGAGGACACTCAGGAACAAGAGGACCTTGACTGGGTTGAGCCATGTTGGTCCCCATGTAGGGGTTCGAATCCACTTGCCAAAGATTTCAACGCCACCCTTCAACTTGTACATGGCCAGCAATGACCCTGTCAATGTCATCCACCCAACAAGGGCGGAAAGTCCCGCGGCCACCATGGTCACGGTGAGTTGCAAGCCCGTTGGAATATCTCCTCCATCCATGTACTTCTGAACTTCTGAAAGTGCAACGAGTGCAGATGCAGCACCACCAAACCCGTTGAACATAGCAACGAGTTCGGGCATACCGGTCATTTCGACTCTGACCGCCAACCAATAGCCAATGAGCGAACCCACGACCAATCCTGCGATGATCAATTCCCAATTTGCATTGCCTTGAACTTGCATGCTGATCACGGTCGTGACAACAGCGACGAGCATACCAAGGGCACCGAGTTGGTTACCAAACGGTGCTGTCTTTGGATGGCCGAGTTTTTTCAGACCAAAAATAAACAAAGCAGCTGAGAGCAAGTATCCGATTGAAATCCATTCTTCCATCTCAAGCACCTCTGCGTTTCTTTCCTGCAATCATATTCAACATACGATTGGTAACGGCAAAACCGCCAACGACATTGATCATAGCAAGGACCACTGCAACAAAGGCCAAGAGGCCGGAAAGTTCCGTGTTGCCGTTGTCATAAACCACATTGGAACCAATCAAGGCACCGATGATTGAGATCCCTGAAATGGCATTTGCGCCGCTCATGAGGGGTGTGTGAAGTGTTGCAGGGACCTTGGTGATCAGTTCAAATCCAAGGAAGATTGCAAGAATAAAGAGCGTCATGTTTCCGATTAAAAATTCTGGCGTCATTCGAGTACACCTCCAAGGCGGGTTTGCTTTGGATGCATGGCGCCATCTTTGCAGATGAGAACGCCACCCATTCCCTTGACATAGAAATCACTGTCTTCAGGTGCGCCGACGAGGATGTCATCATCGTCTGAGATCACAACAGCCCCTTCCTTGACCAGCGAGGTGATGAAGGTCGTGAGGTTGTTCGAGTACAGCATGCTGGATGTTGTTGCCAACGTGCCTGGAAGGTTTGAGGTTCCAACAATGATGACACCATTTTCTGTGGTTATGATTTCACCTGCAACGGTGTCTTCACAATTTCCTCCAACATCAGCGTTCATGTCAACGACCACAGATCCAGCTTTGAAATTCTGGACTGCGGTTGATGGAACGGTGATGGGAGCGGGTCGCCCGAAAATTCGTGCTGTCGTGACGATGATGTCTGCATCTGCGGCAACGCCGCAAACAGTGTCATTGACCTTCTGAATAAATTCTGGAGTCAATGGTTTTGCATAGCCAGATTCATCTTCGAAATCATCCATTCCATCGACTTCGATAAAACGACCGCCGACGGATTCGATTTGTTCTGCAGCAGACTTTCGAACATCTGATGCATAGACCACTGCGCCGAGACGCTTAGCGGTTGCAATCGCTTGCAGACCTGCAACGCCACTGCCCATAATAACGACCTTTGCAGGTCGAATGGTTCCAGCAGATGTGGTCATCATGGGGATGCCCTTTGGTACATGTGCTGCTCCCAACAAAACGGCTTTGTAACCGGCCAAGTTGTCTTGCGATGAATTGACGTCCATCGATTGTGCACGGGACAAACGTCGAGGAATCATGTCCATTGAGAGTAGGGTGATGCCAGAAGTCATGCAGGCTTTAACGTAGTGAGGATTGCGGAATGGATCAGCAACACAGGCAATGTTTGCCCCCTCGCTGATCCCTTCAGTCCCTGGGAAGCGAATGCAGACGATGTTTTCACAGGCAAGAACTTCTTCTCGAGTTCCGACGGTTGCTCCAGCTTCTTGGTAATCAGCATCATGGTAGTTGGCTGCTTTTCCAGCACCCGACTCAATGATCACTTCAAAACCTGCTTTGTGGAGTTTCTTCAGGCTCATGGGGGTGATACCAACACGAGTTTCGCCTTCTGGTTCCATGGGTACGCCGAGTTTCATCTTGCTGCCTCAGGCCCCCTCTCCACGAACGCGTGGGCTGGGGTTGATTCAGACCAACGGAAGGGGGTTTTTAGACAACTCGCTCATGCATTCACTTTTTCTAAATCGTAAGTTTCAATTGAAAGCAAATATATTTGCTCGAATGAAGGACAAATGAACACCATGTTCCTTATGGAGGTCCGTTGTATGGAAGTGATTACCGAAGTGGCTATCATGGGGAACAACCGAAGAAAAATTGCAGTGATTGGAGCAGGAAACGTCGGCGCTACTTGCGCTTTTGTTCTTGCACAAATGAAAATTGCCGACATTGTTTTACTCGATATCTATGAAGGATTTGCCAAAGGGAAAGCCCTCGATATGTCCCAGAACGGTCAAGTTTTGAATTACGATGGCGCCATCACTGGCACAGCCAATTACGAAGACATCGAAGGAGCAGATGTTGTGGTCGTAACCTCTGGTTTCCCACGTCAACCTGGCATGACCCGAGAAGATCTCATTGCCAAGAATGCAGGAATCGTTAAGCAAGTTGGTGAAGGTATCCGTGACCACGCACCAGAATCAACCATCGTCATGGTGACCAATCCACTCGATTTGATGACCTACCATATGCAAAAAGTCACAGGATTTCCTGCTCACCGTGTGTGTGGACAAGCAGGTGTCTTGGACAGTGCCCGCATGACCCACTTTGTCGCAAAAGCAGTTGGCTGTGCAGAAGAGGATGTTCAAGCAATGGTGCTCGGCGGTCATGGCGACACCATGGTCCCGCTCCCACGTTTCACAACCGTTGGTGGAATCGCCATCACCCATCTTCTTGACGAAGCAACCATCGAAGCAATTTGCCAGCGTACGGCCTCCGGTGGCGGAGAAATCGTCAAGCTGCTCGAACGAGGATCTGCGTTCTATGCCCCTGGTTCTGCAGCAGCAATCATGGCTGAAGCAATTTTGAACGATCGAAAGCGATTGATTCCCGCATCAGCTCACCTCACTGGACAGTATGGATTGGACGATGTCTACATCGGCGTGCCAGTTATTCTCGGCGCAGGTGGTATTGAGCGCATTCTTGAATTGGAACTCTCTGAAGGAGAACTTGCTTCGCTACAAGGATCAGGCAACTTCTACAAATCTCAACTCAAAGATTTGCTTGGGTATTGATTCAAACCCTTATGATTGCAAGTGAATGAACTTCACCTGCAGTTGTGATGGATGCCTCGTCGACGTCAACATTCGACACCTTGCTCATAACGCGCCCCATCCGGCCCCGTGTCCGCATCCTTGTCAGAACTTCTTGGCCGATGTAACACCCTTTGTTTGGATGTACATCCTCTTCTAACCCGCATGTAAACGCATGGTGCCTGAGGGTGATTTCAAACTCCGGCCAGGGGACAAGGTTTTCGATCCGCCATGTGTGGAATGCTTCAATCTTCGAATCGATGGGTGTTGCTGTTCCCTTTGAAACGACGAGGAAATTAAACCCTTGAGGTGTACGGGCTGTGGTGGTACCTGCTTCACTGACAAAGTGGCCTGTTTCGGGACCATGTTCATCGTATTGAACGAAAAAATCATTGTTTTCTGTCGCATTTGTAATGCTCACATCTTGATTCAAAATGCGTGGTGTAATGTGTTGCGTTAGGCGTTCCCAGAATGGCCCATGACTCAAAACAGCAATGAACCCACCCATGTGAAAGAGGCCAACACGATCGATGACTTTTGCTTGGGCGTTTGTGAAGGTTGTCTGGCGAAATTCTCCTTTTTGGAGGTCCAGAACATGATTGGTCGAGAGTCCATCAATAAATGACAAGACATCGTTCCCGCGCCAGATGCTTAGATGCCCCTGTGGGTAGGAAGTTGTGGGCATTGTCAGTCCTCAGTTGAAGGACTCACCGCAACCACAAGAAGATTCGGCGTTCGGGTTGTTAATTTTGAAACCGCCACCCATCAATCGATCAACATAATCGATTTCAATGCCATCGAGCAAGTGGCTCGAAGCGTTTGGTACCAAAACACGGAACCCATTGATTGTAATTTCTTGGCAGGATTGATCGGTTTCTTCGACGATTTGTAAATCGTACATGTAACCCGAGCATCCACCGGATAAAACACCGACCAGCAAAGCCATTGAGCGGTCTTCACCAAAGGCATCAGTGAGCATTGTTTGAGCCTTATCAGAGATGGTCAATGCAACATCGACAACGTCTGGTTTCATGACCTGAATCGGTCCAGCTGTTTCACAGGTTCCACAGTCCATGCTTGACCGAGGGGGAACTCGCCTAAGAACCTGTGCTCAGAGCGTTGATTCAGGAGGTTCGTTTTGACATCGTATTTCGAAGTGGCACGTTTCTTTCCCATCGCTTGTACAAACGCGTTCTTTTGATAGGACATCGACGTTGTGTCGTTCCATGACGATGCCTTGGAGGATCCCTTCATCCATGTGGCAAAACATGCCCCCAGTGTCCGGTTTTCCGCCACATGCACCACCGTTGTGTACAAACACAGATTCTGGTGGCATGCCCTTTGTCACAATCTCGCCCATGCCCAATTGGTTCCATTCATTGCTCAAATGCTTCCAAAAGTCGGCATCATCTTCAACATCATTCCATTTGCTGGCAAGTTCTTGGCCAATCCGTACGCCTACACCGGCCAGGACTTCGTTGAGGTCGATCCCAAGCAATGAAAACGCTGTAGCAGGACTTCTGTCATACACAGGTGCAGGTTCACCTGCCTTTCGAAGGAAGGCATTTGGTGTGTTCTCCGAATCGCCCATTGGTAGGCTTTGTTCGATTGATTGGCGCAATCGCTCGTAATAGGACCCTTCACCTAGGGAGAGTTTGAGTGGTTCGATGATTTTTCCTTCCGTGAGGCGCGCTTTTGCAGCACGGTAGGATGTGCCAGCACCCCACTGAATGGCCATCAGTTCAATTTGAGCAATCATGAATTCCTTTGATTCAATGAGTAAAGCTGTATCATTTTTGCCACGACCGGTGGGGTTTGCCTCGACGTTGATGAATTGGAGTCCAACTTCATCGTCCACATACACACCTTGCATTCGGAAATCTTCGTGGTGTCGCACTTCAATACGGTCATCCAAATCATCGAAAAACCGAATTGTTTTGGCGTTCAAGGACGTTGATACCTTGACCGTAACACCTCTGTTGAGGGCATCGATTAAAGCTTCAAAGGCACCCGATCTCCTCAAGTGGAAAATACCCCAATTACCGAGCAGCATCCATACCGTATGTTCTGCTTCACTCAAAATAGATTGAAGGTTTGCCATGATGGAATGGCGATCGTTTAGGACTGTGAAGGTGGGTTCATCCACCAACTTATCATGCGATAATAAGGCGTAATTGGTCCCACTTTTCATTGCTTCAAGATGTTCTTGCATGCGACGCAAATCCATTTCTGAACGTTGGATTAGAAGGTCAAAAACTTCCTCAATTTTTATCCCTAAAAATCGCATTGGCTTGTCAAGTGTGGCCTTGGCCAAGCCCATGTCTTGCATTTTGCGGAGGGAATTGTAAGCATCCATACGAGAAATACCGATTCTTTTGCCAACTTCACTTGCTTTTGATGGTGGGTAAGTGGCTAAATCCATAACGATGAGAGCATGCTTCTCTTCAAGGCCAGATTCGACCAAACGTGCTACGATGTCCATCGTTCGTTCGTCACTCATGGAATCAACTCTGCTTCATTGTCTACGTTGCTTTCTATCGCGCTCTTTTTGCAAGATAGAACATCTTCGAATTTGATCACGTGCTCTGGCAGCTTCTTCTTGGAGCAGCCCTCGTGGAACGGATTGTTCAAAGCATTTGATTGCGTCTGGGTAACGTTCCATTTCCGCATAGGCGCTGCCCATGTTGTAGAGGGTTTTACCACGAACTTCTGCAGGCCGAATCAACATTGCTTGATGGTAGGCCTCAACACATTTGGGGTACTGTTCGAGATAATAATAGGCATTTCCTTTGCCATTTAAGATTCGAATCAGCATGTCATCATCACCAACAAATGAGGGAAGCGCACGGTCGAATGAGGAGAGGGCTTTGTCGTATTTACCATCTTCAATCAATTGAATTCCCTGGTTATACCACGCAATGTCTTGGTTGGCAATGGACATGGAGTTGACTTCACCAGTGGTCACCACAGCAACCCGAGCAGCTGCATCGAGTGCGGCTTTTGCCAAATCCACTTCCGGTTGCGGTGCCGGTGCCAGTTCCTGTGTTCGTGCTGGCAGCGGTTGCATCAGTGGATCATTGGCAAGGTTGTAGGCAGGTTGGGTCTCAACAGCGACCGGTGGAGCAGCAAACTCTGGTGCTTGAGGTTCGTTGTTTAATCCGAGTGCACCCATGTAATAATCTGCGGCGGCATCTTCTGCATTTGGTGGCTGCGTTGGCTCTTGTATTGGGACTGAGACGGGTTCCGGAACTGCTTCTGGTTGAGCTGGCGCTACGGTTGCCATTTCTTGATTGGAATCAAACGAATTGGCTTTTGCATGGCACTTTTGAGCGGTTTCTAAATCGCCTGCGTTCTCAAGTGCTCGAGCCAAACCATGCCAATTGGATGCATTTTGTCCATCGCCTTGGATCAGGCCACGCCAAAGCGTAACGGCCTGAACATGGTCATTTGCAGCCGAGAATGCCCGTGCGTGCAATGCACTTGCTCCTTGGCCGAGCAAGGAGAGTGCTTCTTGAGCGAGATGTGGTCCTTCCGGGAGTGTTGGTGGAAGACCTTGCGATCCTTCGATGACGTTGGCTTCTCCCTCGGCCAAACCAATCAATACCTCGACCAATTGGGTACGAACTGAATTGGTTGGTTCATTCTGTAAGACCACCCGCGAAGCGACGAGGTAGTTTTCGATGTCACCTACTTCGTAACATAACATACTGCATTTGAGGGCTGCTTTGAGGTAGTCAGGTTGCGCTGTGATGGCCTTGATGTAGGCATGGATGGCTTCCGTTGTGCTTCCTTTGCGTTGATGAATCGAGCCAAGGTTGAACCAACCACTCGATTGGTTCGGGTCGAGTGCTTGAGCATGTGTGAGCGCAGCAATAGCGTGATCATCCAAGTCCAAACGGGCCATAGCGCCACCGGCAATTCTCCATGCTGCTGCATGCTGAGCCCCGATGGTTTTCAGGTGGGGCTTGAGAAGATTCAGAGCCTCGGTTGGTGCACCAGATCGGATGAATTGAGTTGCTTGTTCAACAAGAGCGTCCAAGTCCACTTGGGGTTCTGTGTGAGGCGGAATCTCGGCGACCGCTGTTGGAACTTCGTCTTGAATCGGAGCCGGAGGTGTGGGTTCGGAGTCGTGAAGGAGGGTAGGTTGGCCTTGAAGGGTGACTTCGACCACTTCGGTTGCGGCAACAACTTCAGCGGCTGCCATCAGTTCACTAAATTCTAAATTGTCATTTCCATCATCGTGATGGACGGCTTCAGCAAGAACAGCTTCGCGACTTGTCGCTCCTGTTTCTTCCATGACCTTCTTGACTTGTGCTTCACTGTAGCTTTGGGTCGGTTCAATGACTGGCATTGCTTCAATTTCCACAGTTTCAGAACTGCCTTGGCAACGGGATTGGAGTTCCATGAGTGTTGGATGTCCAGGGAAAAAGACCAAGGCTTTCTTTGCCATGACAAACGCTCCAGCTTCGTCCCCAATGCGTTCCAATAAAATTGCTAGGTTAGCGGTAGCCGGAGCGTGCTCATCGTTCAAATCCAAGCAGATCTGAAACGCTTGTCGTGCACCTCGTGCATCTTGTTGAGCCTCCAACAAGACACCCCGATTGAACCAGGCCATGTCACACGATGGATCGAGTGATATGGCTTTGTTAAAGGAAGCAAGAGCCGCTTTAGCGTCATTTCTTCGGGAACTTTCTTCACCTTCTTGGAGCAAGGTATTGACTTCCTCCTCGATCGACTGTTCCTCAGAAACATCGGGTAGGTTTTGCATGTGTTTCCAAGCTTCTGCAGCATCGATGAGTTCCTGTTTATTGAGGTAACCATTTTCATCACCATCCATGGTTTTGGCGAACACAATGAAACCGTCTTCATCGTCAATGTTGAGATCGCTGACCACTTGGCGCATGACCTCATCGGAATAGCGCTTTTCCGGTTCGGAAACCGCTTCATCAGGACGAAGAGAAATACCTGCAGATTCCAAAGCGGCTGCCATGGAATCCATGACGGAATCGGAGACGGAGTCGTCTGTCTGATCTTCAGGAGAGGTTCGATTCGGATCGGTATCGGTGTCCATTATCGTGTCCCCAGTCCAAAAGGGACTCAGCGAGGGGGATAAGGATTGCTTCTCTCTGCGTTTGTTTTTTGACCTTAAATTGAAATGCCACCGAGGCGACCGGGTGGCATGAGCGAACGTCCACTGCGCATTATGGGCCTGTCCGGTGAATACCGACCTACATCGAAAAGCGGGATGATGGTCGAGCATGCATTGGCCATTGCCGAAGCATCTGGAGCAGAAATCATCTTTTGGGATTGCAATGAAAAACCCCTTCCCTTTGTTGGGGAAGATGGTTGCTGGGACAATGCAAACGTGAAAGAATTACAGGAAACAGCAAGTTCATGTGACGGATTCCTCGTGTGCTCGCCAGAATACCACGGCACCATGTCGGGGGTAATGAAAAACACCTTTGATTGGCTCTATGACAAACATGTTGGTGGCAAAGCATTTGGTTTGATGTCGACCTTGGGTGGCATTGAAAATGCAAACACATTGAACCACATGAGGATCATGCTCCGATGGCTCCATGCCTGGCCCGTCCCTGAACAACTTGCTGTTGGCCATGTTAAGGAAGCCTTTGGCGAGGATGGTACGCTCGTCAATGAAGCAACCAAAGAACGCCTCAACGCGTTGGTACAATCAGTGCTAACCACTGCTCAACTTCTCCAATCATCGTGAGGGATATGTCCTCCACACGCCCCTCCTTCGACGACACCTATGGTGGTCGTTACATTTTGGTCGAACCTGGTGAATTCATCATGGGTGATGCTCTAAAACGTGGTCCAAAAACTGAACGGCCGGCGCACGAGGTGACCATTTCAGAACCCATCTTTTTTGGAGAACGCCCAGTCACACAAGCACACTGGACGGCCATCATGAATAACAACCCTTCAAAATTCCAAGAAGGATGGGCCGCAGGACTCCGTCCAATTGAATCGGTTTCTTGGCACGACGCGCACCTTTTCATAGCGCACCTGAATGAACTGGAACACGGCACTGTCCGCCTTGGATTCACAGGTGCCTGGCGCTTACCCACTGAAGCAGAATGGGAATTTGCAGCACGCGCAGGCACAGATTCAAGATGGAGTTTTGGCGACCGAGACGCTGAATTGAACGACTATGGTTGGCATGCTGGAAATTCCGGTGCGACAACCAGAGAAGTCGGCCAAAAGAAGGCGAACTTGTGGGGTTACCTCGACTTGTATGGACTGTGCGGCGAATGGTGTGAAGACGATTACGTAGCTGATTACAGCACGCATAAGGGCACGCAAAATGCCTTTATCTCCGACACATCACAACGCAAAGTCCACAGGGGTGGCTCATGGTTTACCGAATCCGATTCAACACGAAGTCGAGCGAGAGCATCCGCTCTACCGACTCACCGAGGTGACGGTGTTGGTCTCCGGCTTGTGTGGGCCCCCCACAATGCCAATGTACCTGTTGAAACACCGCTTGAACATGGCGATCCTGTATCATAACCCTCGTTGTTCAAAGTCGAGGCAGGCCCTTGAATTGTGTGAGGGTTCAGACGTGGAGGTTGAGGTACGTCTCTACCTTTCCAATCCCCTCTCGATTGAGGAATTAACCGACTTACTCTCTCGACTCGAAGGACCCGTTCACGCATCGATTCGGACCAAAGATCCAAAATTCAAACTCGCTGATACAGCGTCCCTGGACGTGGGTTCGTTACCATCGGTTGTGGATTTTTTGGCTTTGAACGGCCATCTTATGGAACGTCCAATTTTAGACAATGGCGCAATTAGTTGTGTTGGTCGTCCGTTGGAAGATCTTCAACGACTGCTGTGAATTCACCATCGCCTTCGCAGTGCGAAAAATCGATGTTCCAATCTTTATTCATCGGACCCAATGTTTGATGCTCTGGCGTGACCCCAGGGCTCGTGGTCCATTTTTGGGTAAATTCACTGGAAAGGACAGTCATTAGATTTCTTCGTTTGAAGGCATCGATTCCTGCTGCAGTTCTGTCGACAACTGGAGCGATGTTTTCTTGGAAAACTGCATTCATTTGAACACAAATTTCTTCAAAAGACCGTTGTCCATTGGAAAGTTCCCACAGCATGCTGTTCATTTCATCAAAGGGCCGCCTGACTTCCCTTGGGGCCCTGAAAAGACGGGCTAGGATCCGTTCAAAGCGATTGAATCTTTTTTCAATTCGTAAGATGACTTTTCGACCGGTCACGCCCGGTAAACCAGGATGGCTTTTGGGTTCGCCAAATCGACCCCACCATACCGGTACTCGGCAGGGGTATGTGCCATAATATTCATGCCGCTCAAGATCTGCTATGTCCATCAAATCACCTCAGAATTCAATCAATGTCCACATCAAAAGCGTGACCATCGAAACCACACCCAAAAGGGCTGAAAGTCGGGTGGCTTCAATGCGTTCACTGAAGTTACGAAGAAACCATGTTGTGACGCCAAAAAACATCACCATGACCCAGAGCCCATACCATGTCGCAGGGTAAGAGGCCATACCAAACCCTCTCGTTGGTTATGTATCATGGTTGTCCTTCATTTTGGTCGAGGTATTGTTGGCCGTAATGGGTCCATTGCTCCATGGACCAACCTACTGGAAGACCTGTTGGAGGCAGTGGTGGTTCAATTGATACCATGTTTTCTGAATGGGGTTCCTGAACGTGATGTGTGTTCTGTCCTGCGGACACAGGTGGCCCCGTGCTCACGGGTGGACCAGCCGAGGCAAGCAGCAAAGGGAATTCCTTTTCCATCGCTGTTTCCATTTCCTCTTCTGGTGAACGGTTCCGCAGCATCAACACCATGAGCAGGAGGAAACCGAGGAAGGCCGCCAAGCCACCCGCCATCGTTTCCACACTCAACGATGCTGAATCTTGTGGTCGTTCAGAGAATCCAATCACCTGACTGTCTTGCCATGTGATGGTACCATCCGTTGTTGCAATCAGGAATGATATCCGCCCCTCGAGCGGGCCTCCAAGTCGATGGAGGGTGCAAGGGACATCGGTGAGTTGGGGCGTGAGGTGACCCGGTGAAAACGACAAGTTCTGACCATCGCCCTCAATCAAAACACCATTGCATACCATTTGCCAATCTTCGGGTGTTGTTGCATACAACAGAACATCCTCGTGTTGGCTTGACAGGCTTGTGATGTTGACAAAGAATGGGACTCCGACCCCTGTTGTTTGAGTTTGGTTTGTTGACGCACTTAGGACCGCGCCTACCGACCGTTGTTGGTCCACGATGATCAGAGATTCGTATTGGAGTTCATAGGGGTTCATTTCGGAATCAAAGCCAGCTATGACTTCAAATGTAACCACGATACGCGTGTTGATGATCAATGTCTCTGGAAGGATCAGGTCGACGTTCAACGTTGTCGATTGATTGGGCCCTAGCATCAAACTTAGATGTTCATCGAGGGATTTCGCCCCCCCACCCATCCCAGTTGTGAAGAAAGCCAGAATCCCTGAGTTCGGTGGGGATGCGGAATATGAAACACGGACAAGGATCGAATCATCGATGGCGTTTCCGATGTTTGTCAGTGTCGCATTGACGTTGACCGTGCCCCCAACCATGGCTGATTTCGAACCGAGGGAGCCCGAAAGGGAGGGGATTCGTACGGATGCAGTGATGGTATCAATGATCACAATGTTGTCTTCAGAATTGGCGTCTTCGTGTCCATCCGCATTGGTGACTGACATTGTAATGCTGTGAATTTCACCTGCTGCCTCTTTGCTTGGGACATGAATGTAAATGGCGATTGTAGCGTTATTCTGTAGGTCATATGGGGCACTTAACTCAACTGGATTGGTCGCATTGTCCCCATTGACCTTCATCCAAGAACTCCAGCCACTTGGCAAGTTCAACGGCACGACATCAGCCTCGACTGGCCCATTTCCATTGTTGACAATTTCCAGGAGAATCATTGTTGCCGTCCCAGGACGTAATTTTGTTGGTGCGTCCACGATTGTGATGGATAAATCACTGATTGTTCTCACCTCAATGCCTGAAAAGGAATCACCAGTGATGGTCATACCGCTTCTCTTTGAAGTGATGCTTGGTGTGACTTCGGGAGCCTTGTCGCCTGCTTGTCCTGTGGTTGGAGCCGTGATTTTCACGCTAAAGGTGGTGCTTGCACCCGGATTGATGACTGCATCTGGTCGCGTTGGTTGTTCAACGGTCCACATTCCTAAAGATCCATGAGCCACTTCCATGGTGAAGATATCTTGTCGAGTCGCATTGTTCCAGATGGTGAAGTCGACAATGATGGTCTCCCCTGCGTTGACCAACCACTCTTGGTTTGCTTGCATGATGGTCATTCCAACATAGGCTTCACTGATCATCGAAGCCGATACACTGATTGGCAGGTGGTGGCTTTTTGCTGAATTATTTTGAGATTGAGCGTGGAGTGTAAAACTCCCGATTGTATCGGGGATTGCAGAGGGTGCGACGCTCATCGTAATGGCGACCATCACTGGTGCATCGGGGCGTACCAAAATTGAAGACGACTGTGTCCAAGCCAATTGAACATTCCAACCCGTGGGGAGGCCCGATTCATCGATGGTTAAATCAAACACATCGGTGGCATCACCTATGTTTTGCACTTCGACGTCGAACGAACAGGTGTAGCCCGGTGGGCATGTCGGACGGTTGTCCGGTTGGATGATCAGCGGTTCTCGATCGGGGAGAACCTGGTATTGGACAGCGAGTGTCGTGTTCACGGTTGCGTGCTGGCTGGATGTGCCGAGGAATGTCATTTGTTCGAAACCCGTTGATGCGTTGGCGTCCGGTTTTATTTTGACCTGAATGTTCTTTGATTCACCAGGGGCCAGCAAAATCCCTGTTTGGTCGTTGATCGACACCCCTGATGGGTGTGAAAAGTACACATCCCAATCCGTCGGTAATCCAATCAAAGATGGCAATACATAATCTGAAATGTTGCCAGAATTCGTCAGGCTAACACTCACAGCACCCCATTCATCTGGGAGGGAACCCGTTGTGGATACACCGGTCGATGTGAAGGCATATTCTGTTGCTTTTACCTTTTGGTCATACATGATTACGATGTCATCCAACCAGAACCCGATGTCATTTCCTACCGCATCGGTGGACATGACAAATCGAAACTTTGTCGAGGGGGAAAGTCCTGATTGTGGTGTCGGAATCAATGGAGAAGTTGCCCCTTGGTGGTTGACAGAAAAAGTTTGCCAGTTTGCACCATCAATGAACGCTTGGTCGACCGTCCCCGAAAGGGTTGCCATTTCCGTGTTGGCGCCCGCTGCATTCTGAACATACACCTTGAGTGAGTCCCCCGCAGGTGTACTCCCTGTGTACCAGAAACTCATTCCATTGGTTCTCAAAGGATTCTGTACAGCATCCGACATATCGAAGGCCGGTGTTTCTAAAACACTCGTGGTCGAGGCTGAATAGGTCGAGGTCTCCCCATTACCAACGTGGCATGCACTCCCTTGTGAGAGGTATGTGTCGGTGTTTGTACCCCATTCATTTGTTGTCGTCCATTGTGATAGATCATCACAATTGAAGTAGTGCGATGCCACTGTGAAATGTCGGTTCTTTTGGTCATTGTTCGGATTGTCATCGATGATTGAAGAGGTCCCGATGACCTCAAGGGTATGGTTTCCTGAATACATCGGGGTAAATGTAAACCCAATGGTGTTTGAATTCCCGCCACCCAACGATGTCATTTGCTGTGTGATGTTGATCATCTCGAATTGTTGGTATTCATTATGCAACACCTTCAATGTGACATCGATGGTACCCGAAGCGGCCGTACCCCCGTTGCTCAAGGTGACCTCGGCATAGATGGGCACTTCGACGACGGCATCGATGACGTAGAGGTTGGCTGGACGATTAAAACCCGGAATTGGGTGGTTGGATGAGAACATTCGGTAGCGACCCTCGTCAACCCCAGTTGTGTAGGAAAAAGAAACATTGGTCACCGATATGTCCACGCCTGTCGCTCTGGCTCCTGCATGGTGGACCGAGGGGGCATCATCTGCGGCTGGGATCATTGGTGTGACCGAACCCAAAAGAAAGAGGACGACCAAAACAATTGCCGGGCTACGAAACATGGGGCTCGTGTTCGTACACCGCTTCAAGGTATATGAGGAAACTGGCATTTCAGATTTATGAAGTCTTTTCGCCATCGATGGCTTCGTTGACTTCTCGTTCTGCATCAGCAATTTTGATCGCATCTCGCTTTTCTTTTGCGTTCGCAGCGAAGTACACCGTGAACGATGGGACAAGCACCATGGAAAAGCAACCAACGACAGCAGCGAGGGCCCAGAGGAATTCAGTAGCCGCATCAATTGTAAACGGCTTAATGGAATCAAACGCCTCGTTAACGGTGGTGATCGTCATTGCAGGGGCGGTCGATCTGTTGCCATTTTCGACGATTTCGATTCGGATGAGGGAAGGTGAGTGTTCATACTCGATCGCGTCTTGAGCTTTGTCAAGCGCAGCACCAGGGTTTTTCGCGTAGACTGTGCCGTTTGATCTTCGTGCTGGGTCGGTGCTGGTCAATGCGAGGACACTGATTTCGCCACCGTCTTCAGCCAACACCGCGTGCGTGGTGTTTTTCTGACACGACTCTCGGCAACTGAACCCGTCGGCACCTACGACGCCAAGGGAACGGTGACTGTACAAACCCGCTCCGTTTGATAATTTTACTTCGGCGCCGTTGGACAACTCCGTGGCGGTGAGGTTGACCCAGGTGAGGTTGGTTCCATCCGCTGGTATTGACCATGTCCAAGTCGTTTGATTAAGTTCCTCTTGATAGATCCGCACAGGTTCATCTTGAGCATGCACGGTCGTTGTTGCGTCGGTCTCATAGAGGTAATAAGACGGGGATACTGTTGCACCGTAAACGGCGTACGAGAGCATGAAAATCAACGTAAAGGAAAGCCCCAACAAGGTCCGCAACAAGTTGGGATTTTGAGCCAATGCCTTTCTCATCACTTTGTCGAGGGCAGTGCCCTTCATCAACCCTTGTCTATTGATTGAACCCTGATGAACAGGGCACAGGGCCGGAGTCCGCTGGTTGAATTTCACCCGCTCTCTTCATATAGGGGCGTAAGGTCGGCAAATTGCTTGGTGTTTTGTCATGACGACTCTCTATGATATCCCCGCAGAAATGTTGAACCCTGCTCTTGCTGCCCGCTTGGCTACAGAAAAGGCTGTTGAAACTCCTGATTGGGCAGAATTTGTGAAAACTGGTGTCTCTCGAGAACGCCCTCCAAGCCAAGATAACTGGTGGTTCCTACGATCCGCTGCAATCATGCGCAAGCTCGCCCGTGAAGGACCAATGGGCGTTACTCACCTCTCTCAAGCCTACGGCGGACGAAAGGACAACGGTGCTGCACCAAACACTCCTGGCGTTGCATCCCGCCACATCATCCGCACTGCCCTTCAACAACTCGAAGCCTCAGGCCTTGTTGAGAAAGTACCAACACGCACAGTTGAGACTGAAGAAGGACCGGTCCAACTTTACGCTGGACGACGCATTACAGCCGCTGGACACAAGATGATCGACGCAGTCGCTCATGAATGCCGCCCAGCTGCAGAAGAGAACTACCCAGGACTTTCCAAGTACTGAAGAGGACGTGAAGAGGGTGGTTAGCATGTCGACATCTCAAGATGACGAACTCAACATGCTTCGCGAACAACGTCGCGCTGCACTTCAACAACAACTCGAAGCCCAAGCCTCTCAACAGGCAGATGCTGAAGTTCAACAACAACAAGCACAGATGGAAGCAGCACAACTTGACGGTGCCATGCGAAACCTCCTGAGCAACGATGCCCGCTCCCGCTTGGCAACCCTCAGCCTTGCTACACCAGCACGGGCTGCCACAATCAAGAACTCAATCGTCCAACTCCACCAACAGGGCAAATTCACCGCCCCAATGTCCGATGATCAACTCAAGCAGTTGCTCAGCACACAATCCAAGAGCCGCCGTAGTGCGTCCATCCGAAGAATCTGAAAGGGTGCTCGAATATGTCAAGAAATAAACCAGCCGCAAAAAAAATCCGCCTGATGAAGGTGGGCAAGCAGAATAGGCGTGTCCCAGTTTGGGTCATGCTAAAGACCGACCGAAACACTGTGTCCCATCCTAAGAGACACCACTGGCGCCGTAGTAAGCTCCAACGATGAGGTGAAGAGATATGGTAAGAGCAAATCAATCAGAACTTACAGTCCCACTCCGTATGGCATGGGCCATCACCCGATACAAGCGTGCACCTCGTGCAATGCAAATCATTCGTGAACACGTCATCCAGCATCTCAAGGTGCGCGAAGACGAAGAAGTATGGATCGATCCATCCGTCAACGAACACATCTGGGCTCGAGGAATCGAAAATCCACCTCGAAAGATTCGACTCCAAGTGACACGTCACGACGAACCGGACATTCCAATCGAAGTCAAATTATACACGGAGTGATTATTTATGGGAAATATTCGACCAAGTTTTATCAAAATCCGAGCCATCCATCTAGTTGAAGATCACGGTGAGAAATTCACTGACGACTTTGATCACAACAAGAAAATGGTTGTTCTTTTGACCGACGTTACTTCCAAGAAACTGCGCAACTGGATTGCTGGCTACGTAACCACATACCGACAGCGCCGAGTTGACTGAGCAGAGGGGCTTCCACATGGCACTGCGGGTCAAATGGGACCGCACGCCGGTGTCCGTACATCACGACAACAAGCTTGTTCTCGAGGGTCTCATCCTTCATCTTCGCAATAAGCATGGGTTGCGTCGCCGATCAATTGTCATGGAAGACCGTGAAGAAGGACCGGGTTTTCTGTTCTTTCTGTACCAACCATGCGACCCGGCCTGGATCACCGAATTTGATGTGAATCAAGTTCCTGAAGGAGCGTGAGCCCATGGGTGATCGCAGCAATATCCCGCTCCCAACTTCACCCTATAGGCTGTCAATTGTTTTGATTGGCGTCTCCCATCCTGGGAATCTTGGCGCAGTGTGTCGTTCGATGCTGAACTATGGCTTTGTTGGCCTAAAACTCGTCAACCCTCAATGCCTCCCAGATGACATCGAAGCTCGAAACAGGGCCAAACATGCTGGACGGGTCCTCGATGGTTGCACCATCCACGAAACACTCGAGGATGCAACAGCAGGTGCTTCTGTGGTCATTGGAAGTTCTGGTAAAAGAGAAATCGGTGCAAAAACAAATTTCCGTCATTTTGTCTATCCTTGGGAAATGGCAGAACGCCTTTCAACCTTCGACGGGGATGTGTGCCTCGTCTTTGGCGAAGAAGGCAAAGGCATGTCAACAGAAGACCTTGGAAAGTGCGATTATCTGGTCACCCTTCCTACCTGGGAAGGTTATCCAATCGCCAATTTATCGCATGCAGTCAACACCTGTGTGTATGAGTTGCATCGCTCCCGCGTTCGTTCGAACCAGGGAGCCGAGCCCGGAATCCCTGATGTTGTTCCATTGGAGCGCTCAATCCGACCAGAACTCAAGCACGTTTTGAAAAAAACCGTTCGAGAACTTGCAGATGCTTTGCCTGGCAATGATGAACGGAGGCAAAGCTTCGGTCAATCCCTTACCCGTTCGATCATGCGTTCGATGCCGACTCAAGGTGAAGCGACAAGGATGATTGGTGGTCTTTTAGATGCCACAACGGCCATACAATATGTGCAAGGGAATGAAGCCTGGCGCAGTCAACGTCGTCGAAAGATGAGCCGAGAAGAAGAATAAAGCGGTTCAGGCATGCCATGAAGCAACGCTCTTGGGTGTTTCGCGTACGTGCATGGCCACCAACTTCAGTTTATTTCCGTACGCCGACACGATGTGAGGCTCGACTTGGTCAAACGCCCACTTCGCTAAATTCTCAGCAGTCGGGATGAACGGAACCACAACGGTACGATGGCCCTCCGGCATGCATTCTAAAGCACGCAATGCCTCAGTGTCGCCTTCGTAAACCACGAATGCATGGTCGACAATATCGTGTATGTGGACGGTGAGAATGTGACTGACATCTGAAAAATCCATCAACATTCCTTCTTCAGACACACCGCTTTCTTCAACTACATCGCCTTCGATCTCGGCTTCGAACCTATATCGATGACCGTGCATATGACGGCATTTGCTTTTGTGATTAGGGACCCTGTGCCCGGTATCGGTTTCTACATAGCGCTTTATTTTGGTTGTCATTCTTCCATCTCCTCAAAGTTGATCGATGCTGAATTGATGCAATACCGTTGACCGCCGTGTTCCCTCGGGCCATCTTCGAAAACATGGCCAAGGTGAGCGTCACATTTGGAACATCTGACTTCGGTTCGAACCATGCCATATGTACGGTCTTCAATGTGGTCAATCGCAGCCCTCCGATCTTCAGAATGGAACGAAGGCCAGCCGCAACCGGAATCAAACTTCATTTTTGAACTAAAGAGAAGATGATCACAGCAAACACAGGTGTAGCGACCCTTTCGCTTCTCATCCCAATACATGCCGGTAAAGGCCTGTTCTGTACCGCTTAAGCGACTGACTTGGTATTGCAGTTCGGAGAGCTTCTCTTTGTAATACGCGTCCTTGTGAGCACGCTCTGTCGCCAATGCTGCTTCAAGCACAACCGTCCATGGTTCGACATACTCGATTGGATCAACCAAATCAAGGGCATGGAAGGCGAGAATGCGTTCGACATCTGAACCACTTCGTCCAGAACTCCGGCCGTCGCTGTCTGGATTGTATGAGGTGATCGTGTTTTCAAAAATCCGATCAAAATTGAGTCCTAAAGAATCGGCTGCATTCAAAGCATCTTTCAAAATTGAGGTTTTGTCGCCATCGAGGTACGGCAGCGTGAACCCAACCTTGTCGCTGTCCCAGTTTCCAATCATGAATGCGTGTTCAAGTGCGGTGTAGAATTCTGGTCGGCAATCTGGATAAATCTCATGGTCGCCTGAATGGACGCCAAGTGCGATAGAGACCTTTGTTCCCTCTCTGATCGATACAGACAACGCATATCCATAGAGAATGGATGCAAATATAGCGTTTCGATTCGGAACCACTGTGGCTTTCATTTGTTCTTCCTCATAGTGCCCTTCCGGTACTTCTGAACCGCCCTCTAACAATGCCGATTCAAAGAGGTTCATGGCACTCGAAAGATCCACAATTTCATGGTCGACATCGTGCCCTTTTGATTGGAGATAAGCAATGTTTTTTGTTGCTCTGTCAAGTTCTATGCTGTGCTTTTGACCATAGAGGTATGAGACGCAACTGACCTTGCAACCATCAGCTAAGAGTCGGAGCAACACCGATGTTGAGTCCATACCACCCGAGAGAGCCATAACGGCACGTTTGGACATCAGTCCACACCCATCCACTTGTGAGTCTGAAGGCTGAGTCGCCACGGGGGAGACATCTTGACGACCGTTTCGGTGTGTGAAAAATTTCTTCCGTTCCATTCAACAGATTCTTGGTCCATGTAACATGGTTGAAGGAAGAGGTGTTTGAAGCCTTGTTGCAATTCGTTGTACATTGCTAAGTCTTGACCAAGATAAACGCACTTTAGTTCATCCCCGGTCCGCTGTCGAATCACAGCGTTTGGGTAGATTTGGTCTTTCGGTGAAACACAGATCCAATCCAACATTCCTTCCGGCACCTCGATGGTGCCGTTGGTCTCGATGGACAGCGAATACCCTCTCGCTTTGAGCAATCGGTGCAAGGGCCACAAATCATTGAGCATTGGTTCGCCCCCGGTAAAAATAATTCTCTTGCACGGAAAGGCCATAACATCACCAAGGATATCCAAAGCAGTCTTTGTTTCATGGGTCAAGAAGTCAGTATCGCACCACTCGCACCGGAGGTTGCATTTTCCGAAGCGGATGAACACATGCGGGACACCGGCATGCATACCTTCGCCCTGAACAGAATGGAAGATTTCTACAATTTCATACTCTGTTGCCAGATCTGTAGGGTTGTCAACCGGTAGGTCACCGGACAATGAACACGGCTCTATTGCTTGCATTGCATCACCTCAGAGGGGGCGTGCTTGAATCAACTGCATCAATTCTTGCCGTGCTTCTGGACGTTCAAAGAACACCCCGCGCATTGCCGAGGTGGTCATGATTGAATTTTGTTTCTTGACACCACGGCATCGCATGCATCCATGGGATGCTTCAATGATAACTGCTGCACCAAGAGGCGATAAGTGCTTTTCCAGATCGTCTGCAATCCCTTTCGTGATCCGTTCTTGGTTTTGTAAACGGCGTGCATGGAGATCGACAATTCGAGCTAATTTACTGATGCCAACAATGCGCTCAACCGGAATGTACCCGATGTGGGCGCGACCAGTGAAAGGTTGCAGATGATGTTCGCAGGTCGAATGAAATTCAATGTCCCTAAGCAAAACGATACCATCGTACCCTTCACCGTTAAATGTTGAATCTAGCAATTCACCTGCATCCATGTCATACCCTCCAAAAATCTCAGACCAGGAATCGATAACACGTTTTGGTGTGTTCAAAAGCCCTTCCCGTTTCGGATCGTTTTCAAGGTACCCAAGGAGGGTTGAGACTGCTTCTTCCGCTTCTGTTCGTGTGACCATTGTTTACACCTGCCTTCCATGCCGAGCATCGATTTCATCGAGCTGGTCTAATAATTTCCGACATGCAGTCCGTACAGCATCTGCCAAACTGACAAATTTATGATCATCTCCGACATGCTTGCGCAGGTCTTCGACCAATTCTGCCGGCATATCAAGAGAAATTTTGGGCATGATTCCGGCTCTAACCACTCACCTATAAGTATTCGCCCAGTCATACCAGAGTATTATTTTTGGATTGAGGCGAAAGACTCGGAAGTGCATCCAATCCATACGAATCTAAGCGAATGTTCAAGGCATTCCGGATGGGACGCAAAATTGATGACAGCGATGATGCAACCGCATGAGGCCCTCGAGCACCTGCACACTCTCCGTTCCCACACGGGGGCAATGGACACCGTCGGCCTCCCCGATGATGTCATTCTCCAATTCTGTGCCCATGATTCGAAACTCTCACAAGCCATTTCTGAAGCAACCGTTCGGTTCACAGAAGTCACCAATGAGTTTGGCGCCGACATGCTCCTCCACGATGAGGCACACCTCATCAAAGTCTTGCAGGCTGATTTCGTAAATTTCTATGCCCCTGCTACGGTCAACCCTTACATCGCGCTGTCCGGACGCGGACCTTGGATCGTCACCGCATACGGTGCAGTTCTCCACGATAACGGGGGCTACGGGATGCTCGGTGCAGGTCACGGTCCACAAGGTGTCATTGACGCTATGTCCGGCAATTGGGTTATGGCGAACGTCATGACGCCTTCGTTCAGCCACAAGCGCCTTGCTGAGCGACTGGAAAAGGAACTCGGCCACACGAGGGGTTCCTGTCCATTCACCAAATTCATCTGCATGAACAGTGGCTCGGAATCTGTAACCGTCAGTCTACGAATCGCAGACGTCAACGCTCGAACGCACACAGGACCTGGTGGGAAGCATGAAGGCAAGGAAATCAAGCTCCTGGCCATTGAGAAGGCATTCCATGGACGAACAGATCGTCCTGCTCAAATTTCACATTCATGCAAATCTTCCTATGACAAAAACCTCGCAACCTTCCGGGACCGCGACAACCTCTTGCTCGTGCCTGCAAATGACATCGCATCCCTCGAAGCAATGTTCCAGCGTGCTGAAGATGAAAACTGGTTCATTGAACTGATGGCCATTGAACCCGTACAAGGTGAAGGAAACCCTGGTGCATGTGTGGAGCGTGACTTTTACGATGCTGCACGCAGGTTAACACTTGAACACGGTGCCATGCTCCTCGTCGACTCGATCCAAGCAGGAATTCGCGGTCAAGGCTGCCTCTCCATCATCGACTATGAGGGCTTCCAAGACGCTGAAGTTCCCGACCTCGAAACCTGGTCAAAAGCCCTCAATGCTGGCCAATACCCACTCTCCGTGCTGGGAATGAATAAAAGAGCAGCTGATAATTACGTTGTGGGCATTTATGGCAACACCATGACCACCAACCCTCGTGCCCTTGAAACAGCATGTGCTGTGTTGGACACAATGACACCCGAACTGCGTGCAAACATCAAGCACCGTGGTGAAGAATTTGTTGAGAAATTGATTCTCCTCGGAGAAGAGATGCCAGGAATCATTACCAAAGTCCAAGGGACTGGGCTCCTATTGAGCGCGGAATTAGATCCGACTCGATACCAAGTCGTTGGCTTTGATGCTGTGGAACCATGGTGCCGACGTCACGGCCTCGGTGTGATTCACGGTGGCGAGAATGCCCTCAGGTTCACCCCACATTTCGGGATCACTTCGGAAGAGATCGACCTCATCATCGATGTTGTCCGAGAAGCCTTCGTCGTCTTCTCCGCTTGATCACGACAAACTCGTAACAATGTCTTCACGGTTGAATTGCCGGCTGGCGTAATACGCTGCCAAAGCAGCATACAAGATGCTCGTACCGGCCCAAATCACAATGTGTTCGGTGATCACACGGTTGAGTAAGAGTTCGCGCAAGGCCAGCAGAATATTGACGACAGGAATTGCAAACCAAAAGGATTCAATTCCGTCCAAATTAATTACCTGTGTAAACAGGGCAGGGAAAACGATTAACAACAACATTGGAGCGAGGATCGATCCTGCTTCTTTGACGCTATGAGAACGCATCGCCAAAGCCAATTCAACCGCCACCACCATGACTGCAAACAACAATATTGCTGCAATCAATAACAACACGGTCACGACTGACAATTCGGGTAAACCAATCACGCTTGATGATGCCAGGTAACCAATGGCAAAGAGCAAACCAAATATTTGTAAAATCACCCCTACACCAGTGATTGTAGCTACAGCCACCCATTTCCCTAACAGAAGTTCCAGACGGGTGCATGGGAGGCATAACAAGGCCTCAAGTGTACCGCGCTCTCGTTCCCCAGCCGTCATGTCAATCGAGGGTTGCAACGCACTGGAATAGGTCCAGATAGCCAGCACGAGCGGGATGAACAAAGAGAGAACCATACCAGCCTGCTCACCGCTTGTAGCCACATCGCTTTGGGCAACATCACCATCCCATCTCAATGGATCTAAGGTGGCGTTCACGTCGAGGCCTGAATCGACAATTCTTCGCTCGACTTCCTCACTTTCCCAGAGCAAGAGGGCATCGATTAATCGGTTCCATGCTTCATTCGACCGTTCCGAAGTGGAGAGATGTAAGATGGCATACTTCCATGTCGTGTTGACTTGTTCGATGCGTAGGATGGCATCGACTGAGGAATTCCTTACCCGATCTAAATCTTCACCTGGGTCAGAAAGAACCGTCAGGTTCGGCAGGGGCTCGATAACAAAGGCAATGCCTGCCTCAATGATGGATTGTTCGAGCGATGGATCAATTTCCTCCGACTGAATGACGATTGACAATTCAAGTGCATCCAATTCTGCTGCTTCAGATTCGAGGAGCACAGGAAAAAGGATAAACAGCAAGGGGAACATCAACAAAGGAATCACAATAATGGCCATAATGGTGCGCCAATCACGGACAAATTCGACCACTTCTTTCTTGGCAATGGCCTTGATCCGATACAGCGTCACTTCACTCATCGCTCTCACCTCGTTCTGGCATCTTAGGTGGTTTAGGTGTGAAAAAGGAACGCCACAAACCAGTAAATCGTCCCTCTTTTGAATCGTCTTCTTGCCTTGGCCGCGCCGTGTCTTTGGTCAAAGCCACATAGGCTTCTTCCAAGGTTTGTGTTCCTGTGCTCTCAAGCAGTTCATCTGGTGGACCATCTGCCCTGATTTCGCCATTGTGAACGATCACGATTCGATCGCAGACCTGTTGGGCTTCTGAGAGTTGATGGGTCGAATACACAACCGTTCCACCTTCGTGTTTCAATTGGTTGACAAGTTTCCTGACGGTTCGCGCACTGGTGATGTCAAGTCCAGCAGTGGGCTCATCAAGAAGGAGAATGGATGGACCGTGAGCCAAGGCACGTAGCAAAGCGGTTTTCTGGCGCATACCTCGGCTGAACCCTTTTGTGTGGCGTCCGAGGCTTTCAACCATGCCAAGGTGTTCAGCGAACTTGGCAGTTCTCGCCCATGCATCTTTGTCGGAAACCCCGTGCATCCTTGAATGGTATCGGATGTTTTCCCAAGCAGTGAGCCGTGAGTACAGACCGGTTGACTCGGGCACGACGCCGAGAGCTTGTCGCATTTGACTTACAGGTTTCCCGTCAGAAAGGAGAACCGTCCCCGCCGTTGGCTGGTATACGCCAGCCATTAACCGCAGGAGTGTTGTTTTCCCAGCACCATTGCTGCCAACCAGACCCACCACTTCACCAGACCGAATTTCAAGATCTATTTCATGGAGGACATCCAAATCACCAAACGACTTGGTGACTTTGGTAAGGTTGAGGAGAGGTTGCATTCTGTCATCCCCTTACGAAGTGCGACCGGATTCAACTGCTGAATCAAGACCGGGGTGCTTTTCTTCAAGCGTGCATGCACGTGCGAGTTGTTGTTTCAAGAGACCGAATATTTCTTCTTGAGAAACACCCATTTCGACGAGGTTGCCAATCATGTTGAATGCCCCTTGGATGGCACCCGCATCGAGGTAGGCATCGTTGGAAATGGAGCCAGTTTGTCGCAAGATATCCAACCGATCTGCGATGTACTTTGCCTCATGCCGGACCCTCGCCTCATCGATGTGCGCTAAGGCAATCAGTGTGTCAATGCAGGTTCGCATGGGTATCACTTCGATGCCGACAAATATCATGGTTGCCCTTGATTTTGTTGAAAAATGGTTCAGTGGGCCTTTTCTGTCAGTTCAACAAGAACGCCACCAGTGGACTTTGGGTGGACAAAGGCGATACGTTTTCCACCTGCACCGATCTGTGGTTCCACATTGATCATATGAATTCCATGCTCGATGAGATGCAGAATTAATCCATCAAGGTCGCCCACCGAGAAACAAATTTGCTGAACCCCCGGTCCGCGTTTTGCCAAAAATTTTCCAATCGGTGTGTCAACGCCTGTTGGTTCAAGCAACTCCACCATAGGGGGGTGAGGAACAGGTGCATCGAGTGGTGTTGATGTGGAAAAGAAACGGGTTGTGACACCTTGATCGGCTACGGTTTCATCTTCTGCACCTTGTTCCAAACCGAGGAGCGTCCAAAAGGTGGATGCATCATCTAAGTTCTCGGTGGCAATGCCAATATGATCTATGTAAATGGGTCCAAAACTCATTAAATCACCTCAAAATCCACTTGGTGCCATCCACGTGCCAAACACGTCCTTCATGGCTTGCATAATTTCTCCGAGTGTGCACCCGGATTTGACTGCTGTAATGACATGCGGGAAGAGGTTCTCTTCGCTTGCGGCACATGTGCGGATGGTGTCGAGGATGTGTTGACATGCCTCGGTATCCCGGTCACTCCGCAACACAACTAATTTCTTGCATTGTGCTTCACCCACACTCGGGTCTAACTTGAGAACTTCAGTGGTGGAATGTTCTTCCATAACACCGTGGTTGACGCCCACGATTTTTCTGGTTCCGGCTTCGACGTCATTGAGATGGGCATAGGCAGCATTGTGAATTTCACGTTGTTGCCATCCCTGTTCAATCGCTTTCATTGCTCCACCAAGCGACTCGATGGTCTCAATTTGGGCAAGGGCTTCATCGTGAATCCGCTTGGTGAGTTGTTCAACATGGTATGAACCACCGAGTGGATCGACCACATCTGCCGCCCCGCTTTCTTCTGCAATGATCTGTTGTGTTCGCAATGCAACCGTGGCAGATTTTTCGGTCGGCAAACCCAATGCTTCATCGTAGGAATTTGTATGCAAACTTTGGGTGCCACCACAGACTGCGGCCAGTGCCTGTATCGTGACACGTGCCACGTTGTTGAGGGGCTGTTGAGCGGTTAAACTGACGCCAGCCACTTGTGTATGGAACCTCAGCATAGCGGACTTTGGATTCTTTGGCTTATATCGTTCTTGGATCAGTTCATACCACAATGTTCGTGCAGCTCTGAACTTTGATGCTTCTTCAAAGAAATCGTTATGGCAGTTGAAAAAGAAGGAGAGGCGCGGACCAAACGTATCGATGTCCATGCCACAAGCAATCGCTGCCTCAACATACTCTAGGGCGTTAGCGAGGGTAAAAGCAACCTCTTGGACGGCTGTTGAACCTGCTTCACGAATGTGATAACCTGAGATTGAAATCGTATTCCAGCGTGGTACTTCTGCAGCACAATATTCGAAGATGTCTGTGATCAGTCTCATGCTGGGTTGAGGTGGGAACACATAGGTCCCCCTGGCAATATACTCCTTCAAAATATCATTTTGTATCGTACCAATAACCTGGTCAGCCGATACACCTTGCTCTTCAGCCACAGCAATGTACATGGCCAAAAGAATCATTGCGGGCGCATTAATTGTCATGGATGTGCTTACTTTGTCGAGGGGGATCCCCGCCAATAATTCTCGCATATCATCGAGTTGTGAGATCGACACGCCGACTTTGCCAACTTCACCAAAGGACATGTCGTCGTCAGCATCCAACCCAAGTTGAGTCGGGAGATCGAACGCCACTGAAAGTCCCTTTTGACCACGTTCTAACAGCAATTTGAATCGCTTATTCGTCTCTTGTGCACTGGAGAAACCTGCGTATTGCCTCATTGTCCACAAACGGGACCTGTACATGGTTGTGTGAATACCCCGTGTGTACGGTGGGGCACCAGCATCACCCAATTCCTCGAGTCGGACATTGTGGTCAACCAAAGTGTCGGGGTTGCTTTGCAAAGGCAATTCCAGTCCACTCAAGGTGTTCCAGTCTTCCTTTCGCTCAGTGACCATGTCTTGCCCAAGTGGATGGGCTTCATCAACACTCGCTTAGAATCAGTGGTCGTGGTGTCCATCTGGACCGTGAGCGTGACCGTGTGCCAACTCTTCTTCTGAGGCAGGTCGAAGTTCGACAACTTCAACAGAGAACTTCAGAGATTGTCCTGCGAGTGCGTGATTGAAATCAGCGGTCACAGTGTCTTCGGTTAGGCTTGTGATTGTAAATGGGGATGGACCGTGTGGCATTTGTGCAACGAGTTGCATACCTGTTTCCAAGCTTGCCTCTTCTTCAAGTTGCTTGAATTGTTCCCGTGGGATTTCCATGACGGCTTCTGTGTCACGATCGCCATAGGCGCGCTCAGAGGACAATATGAATTCTCGACGTTCGCCAACGGTGGCGCCCATCATTTCATCTTCGAATCCGGGGATCATTTGCTTGTGTCCGACGAGGAAAGTCAAAGGATCTTGACCTTCACTGCTGTCAAAGACTTCACCGTCTTCAGGGAGAGTTCCGGTATAATGTACGCTTGCAACCATGTTTTCGCTGAGTGTATGTTTTGTCATGTGTTCACCTTCTTGTTGTCATTTTATTGACGAGTTCTCGGAGTTTCTGTGCCACTCCTTCGGATAGAATTTCTTCCACCACTTTCTGATCGATGAACTCAAGGGAATCTGTGACACCCATTCGTTCACCCTTCGCCCACACCTGGCCCAACACGTTGGACCGATGTTCTTCGGGAATATCCGGATTATCCAAGATGTCCCGGGCAGCGTACTTGTATTCCAAGTACTTCTGGCGGTTGAGTTTTTTCTCTTGCTTCTGTCGCCCGCCACCTTTTTTATCGTGGCGACGTCGTTTTCTACGACGGTCAGCACTGGGTTTGGCAACGGTTGTCTCGATTGTTTTGAAGACATTTGAGGTTTGGATTACTTCGGTAGCAGGTTTTGCAACCATTGCTTCGGAAGTGGCAGGTGCTGCTGCTTGAGCAGAAGGACTGGCGGATGCTTGAGTCGATGGAGTTTCGGCCTCGACGACATCGACAACGGCTTCAGCGGAAGGTTTTGCATTGGCCTTGGCGTTCTGTCGAGAAAGTTCAGACTTCCTTCGCAGTTCTGCAATACGATCTTCATGAGAGACCTGAGGTGCAGCAGCGGCCGATTTTGCAACCGAACTGGTGATCTTAGAAGCAGGAGGTCTGGTACGGTTGGACAAGGAACTCTTTGAACCACCGGGTTGGCGTTTCATACGGTCCATGGCGTCCTTTTGTTTCTTGGCCAGGTCTGTCATTCCTGTTGTGACTTCGGGTTGGACAGGCGCCGGTCGAGCGGTGGTTGGACGTCGTTCGACGACCTTCCTTTCACTTTGGCGCTTGTTTCGTTGAGCAGAGGCATTTGGAGCGAACGGGTTGAATGGCTCGTCTCTTTTCTTTCCTCCGCGCTCGCTGATGCTTAAGGCCCCCACTTTGTCCCCGATTGTGACCGTATAAAAACAATGAGTGTGACTCGCCGCCCTTATACCGCCCAAGTGACAGGGGTTTGGTCTGTCCGAAGGTACTGTTCAACGCCGCTCTTATCGAGGCTTGTCGTTCTGCCATGCTTCAATTCAATATGGCCGAGAAGGGCAATCATTGACCCATTATCGATGCAATACATGCGAGGCGGAGCGTGAGATGTAGCTTCTCTCTCGGCCGCCATAATGGTGCACATTTCACGTAGACGAGTGTTGCAAGCAACACCGCCGCCGAGAAGGAGTTCTGATTTACCCGTGTGAGCCAATGCACGTTCTGCAATTTCCACACATGCCGCAAAGGCATGTTCTTGCAAGGACCAGCACACTGCACCAAGGTCGACTCCATTATCCAACAGACGTTGAGAGGCGGTCATGACGCCAGAGAAAGCAAGATCCATGCCTCGGACGGCGAAGGGGAGTTCAAGGCCAACGAGGCTTGGATTGGGATTTGATTGCAACCATTCAGCGGCGAGCTTCTCAATCACTGGACCGCCAGGAAATGGAATGCCTTGGCCACGTGCAAATTTGTCCAACATGTTGCCAATGCCGATGTCCAATGTTTCTCCTAGCACGCGGTAACGACCATCCAAATGGGCGATCACCTGAGTGTTGCCCCCTGAGACATAGAGCAAAATCGGGTCCCGGCAACCGCATTGTTGGCGGCCAATTTCGATGTGAGCGACACAGTGGTTGACGCCGATTAATGGGACGCCCAATCGGCTCGATATACCACGTGCCAAAGCCGCCCCGACTCGCAAACATGGACCCAGTCCTGGGCCTTGTGAAAAGGCCACAGCTCCGATGTCTGAAGGGAGGAGAGATGATTCTTTCAACAAGTTCTCGAACAAATGTTGAGCTGCATCTTTGTGATGATCAGCTGCCTCGCGAGGATGGATTCCACCTTCATCTGGTCGCACGGTTGATGACATGGCTGGATAAGGTGTGCCGTTCGAATCAACCAATCCAAACGAAAGGGTATGTGCTGTGGACTCTATCCCTAGTGTCCATGCTTCTGGCATGGTTGACGGTGAGAGCCATTGTTCTTCAACTATCAGCCTCACCACCGAATCATGCGGACCGTCTTGCTCGACCTTGGACCACTTGCCCACCTCGGTGGACAAGGGGCCTTGAGTGGAAAGTCAATGTCCAATTATGATTTACTGACATCTCCTGCCGGGAAAGGGATTGTCGTGCAGGCTGGTGTAATTACATCTATTGAAGATTCATCTGACCTTCGCGAAGAATACGGTGGACCCGACCAATCGGACCATGAATCGATCATCATTTCTGCGAATGGAAATGCAATCGTCCCGGGCCTTGTTGACGGACATAACCATCTCATTTGGTCCGGCGACCGTTCGAATGAAACATCGATGAAACTCCAAGGCATGACCTATCAGGAAATCGCAGCATCAGGCGGAGGCATTCAGCACACCGTCCAATCAACACGAAAAACCTCCAAGGACGAACTCATCAAACTCGGCTACCAACGCATGCGGACTGCATTGCGCAACGGAACAACCCATCTTGAAGCAAAAAGCGGATACGGCTTAACCACTGAATCTGAATTATTGCTGTTGGATGTCGCCAACGATCTCAAGGGAATATCACACCTACCGACCATGGAACTCACGTGGCTCGGTGCACATGACACGCCAAAAGGAAGCGACCGAACCAGTTACGTCGAAGAAATTTTGTCAGATCAATTGCCTCAGATTTTGAACCAAGGCTATGCACAGGGTGCAGATGTCTTTTGTGAACCCGGTTGGTTCACTGTCGAAGAGAGTGAAGAAATTCTTAGGCAATCGAAACAAGGAGGATTGCGCCAAAGAATTCACATTGACGAATTCTCAGACGGCGGTGGTGGAGAATTGGCTGCGGAATTAGGCGTGGTTACGGCCGACCATGCACACCATACCCCGATTGAGAGCAGACAGCGAATGGAAGAGGCTGGCGTCAATACCGGATTTCTCCCGGGGACACCCTACACGATGGGAGAACCATGGCCATCGTTCAACAACGCGATTGAAGAAAATTATCGGTGGTCTGTAGCAACAGACTTCAATCCAAACTGCAACATACTGAGCTTGCCATTTATCGGCTCTTTGCTTGTCCACCGAAACAAAGTCGATCCCTTGGCCGCGCTTGTGGCCGCAAGCCGCAACCCATCTGAAACCACCATTCATCCTGATGGTCTCGTCCATGGGCGGATTCAAGTTGGTGCTGCTGCGAACCTCAACATCGTCGATGGTGAACATTGGCAGTCGTGGTGCAATCGACCTGGGACCTCACCGTTCAAATCCACCATGTTGAATGGGAACCTCACGCATCACTGACTTCTTGTTAATTACCAATGTATCAACTCCAAAATAAATTACTGTTGTGATAGTATGAATTCAGAAATCAGTAAAGTCTTGGTCGAAACCGTGGTGTGTGCTGGGGCTTCAGGCAAAGCTGCTCGATTCCTGAGAATGGTGGAAACTCGCCAAGCATACAAACGTCGACAAGATGGATGCCTCGCCGCTTGGATCGGTGAATCCATCGAAGGCCAAGGTATGATCCTCGTTCAGAGTGTCTTTGTGGATCGCCAAGCATGGAAGAGAATTTCCGATGAAGTGATCAAAGTGCTCGACGCGAAAGATGGCGGATTAGAATCTGTAGTTGCAGGTCCACCGCTGATTGGGATGTTCGAAATCAATTTGGCGGACCTTCACATTGGATCTTGACTGAAGAACGGCAATCTGCGCACCCCTTGGTGTCGCATAATGTATGTTATACGACAATGGGCCTGAAAGGGCCTTCATCCGATGAACTCAAAAATCACCAATAGGCTCTATGTGGCCCTTTTAACACTCCGCCGATCACCGCCCAGATAAAGAAAACCAAAAATCGCCCCTTCGAGCAGGGGGTTGGTGGGTGGATTTTGCTTTTTTCTGAACATCACCTGTTATCCGGTCAAGTTTGAACGAAGCAACTAAGAAATGTGCAACTCAGGAAAGGTTGAGCGACATGACGACGGTGGAAGGATTTTGTTTGAAATGCAAAACTTACGGGCCAATCAAAGATGGTCAGCTCATCAAGATGAAGAATGGCCGTACGCGTATGGGTGGCTTTTGCTCCCAACCAGGTTGCACGGGTAAAATTTCCAAGATCGTCAGTTGAACCAGACCAATTCGACCGATGCGGTTTAATACACCGGTTCGGTGGCCAAATTACCTAGGGGCTCGTGGTCTAGGGGTTATGACGTCGCCTTGACATGGCGAAGATCGAGAGTTCAATTCTCTCCGAGCCCACCACTCTCTTCCTATCGAATCTTATGATTGATGAGTAATATCTTTCTGAAAGGCAATTAATATTTGAACCTTCGAATAAGGACACAGCCATTATTCAACAGAAGACAGATCTTCTGGTTTTGGTAATTCTAAATCATCGGGGTCGATCCTTGCAAGAGGTGGCTCATCCACGTCTTCCATGGTGAAGTCAGAAGATCCACCATCCCAGTTTACAATTTCCTCACTCTCTTCGAATGATTCATCCGGTACAGCTTGGGAGCCTGAGAGGGAATAGGCTGCTGGGTCAATCGGAGCTCGGTCGACAACCATCGAAGCGTCTGGAGCTTGACGTTCCTCCATCACGACACCAGCGTGAAACGTACCACACTCGCCACACCGAACGGAACCACGCCGTTCTAAACAACCGCAGGTCGGACACGCAGCTAAGCCCGCGTACGCGAGCAGCGGATCATTGCTCATTGGATCACTCCAGGAACATATCTGCTTGGTAGCCGGTGATAATATCGCCGGATTCATCTTCTTCGATGGTGACTGTTTCATCGTCATCATCAAATTCGATGATGGTCCCGTAGACTTCTTCATCATCCAAGGATAGACCGACGTGTGAACCTACATCGATTGATTCATCGGCTTCCCCTTCTTTGGCATCATCCTCGGTTGCGGAATCCATGTTATCTTCATCGATGTCTTCACCGAGTGCTTCATCCATTTCATCTTCAAGGTCGACATCTTCTTCTGAGTCGGATGAGGCATCATCCACGTCTTCCTCGGAGGAAGCATCAAAAGTATCATCTTCAACTTCCTTCATTGCCTTGGCACGAGATCTCCAGGAACTCATCACAGCGAGGTGGGCGAACAGTGAACCGGCAAGGCCGATTGCACCCAAGACCATGAACAGAATACCATCCCAATAGAACCCAGCTGGCATGGAACTGGACTCGCCAGCGAGTGGTGTGAGCGAGTTTTTACAATCGCCAACTTGGTAGTCTGGGTCGCAGGAGTAACTGTCTCCGTCCACATATCCATCTGGATGCAATAATTGACCCTTCATTTCGAGTTCGACTGGACCGCCGGTCCCATCAACTGCGAGCGGCCCGATGCCACCGAAGGCATTGAGGACCCATATGGCTATGAAAAGCGCGAATCCCATGTGAATCAATGGCCAGACAATGTCATTCCATCGCTTCCCCATCATCTGCTTTTGGAAGTTCGTAGGGAACGGCTTGGCCACCATAGCGTCAACATCAGTTGATTCATCTGCATCATCAAGGGTTTCGAGCGCCGTGATGAATTCGATCATGTCGATGGTACGGTCACCATCTCCATCAACTTCAGAGAGGAAGTCTTCAACATCGTCGTAGGAGACCTCACTGTCCAAAAGCTCAGAGAGGGCATTGGTCAATTCAGAGACATCGACGCCTCCGTCGGCGTCCTTGTCAAGGGTGCTAAAGAAGCGGTGTGGAGTTGATCCTTGCTCATCCATTGCATCAGCAATCCGTCGAGTGAGAGAGATTGTTTCGCCAACCTCTTCTGGTTCATCGGATTCTTCATGAATGACTTCGCCGAATTCAACATCATCTTCATCCTCGGCATCAGATGAAGTTTCTTCATCTGCTGATTCTTCTTCATCTG
>JAPKCS010000017.1 GCA_028822845.1 Candidatus Poseidoniaceae archaeon
TTTTCGGATTTTTCGGACTTTTCGGCTTTCTTTGCTGCTGTTGCTTCTGCACGTTGGGCTTTCTCTGCCCGAAGTTGCGCGTGACGAACTGAGCCGGAGTCTTGCTCTTGAATTCGATCGGATTCATCTTCCTGTTGGCCATCAACAATAATTTTTACTTCTTCAAAGGTGTTGATTTCTGGCCAAGCATCTTCGAGGTAGATCACACCATCTGGAACATGGTCTTGGGTGATGGAACCAAAACCTCGGTGCGTAAGGAATAAGCCTGCGATGAATGATGCCACTTTTGCTTCATCATCATAGCCTTCGGGAACAGCCCCAAACGTAGACTCAAGCACTTCGGACAAAGCAGCCATCACGTCGACAACTGGGACTTTGTTCGTTCCTGCTGCCAAGCAGGTTCGACGCATTGCCGTCCAACAGCGCTGAATGTCGCCTTCAAGATCTTCATTGTGCATGCGACCACCGACATCGGAAAGGTATTCTTGCAACTCCAATTCATGAGCAATCCTGTTCTCTTCCCGCAAACGGAGCGCTTCTGCATCGTCTGCTGCGTCTTTGAAGGCTGAAAGCAATTCGCCCAATGTCACAGGACGGCCTTCTTCCCTTCGAACACGCTCATCAAAGAGTGTTGGTAGGATGTCATCGGCTTCGCCTTTGAGGATGGAATTGGTGAAATGGAAGGCCTCATCATCGTAGTCAGCTTCCCATCCAAAGTCAGATCCGTCATCCCAGATTTCTTCCTCTTCGATGTATTGAACCCGGTCAAACAGCACCGCTGCTTGTTGATGGAGAACTTCCCATGAGAGTCGAATAAGACGGCCACATGCTGGCAAGTCAAGGGCTGATGCACCCTTTTTGACCCGGAGTGTAAAGACTTTCAAGAAACTCGACAAGTCCACATTCCATGGATCAAGTCCTTCTTCACGTACAAGCGACAACACCAGAGCAACTGAACGATCAAAAGGATCGACAAGGGTTTGATGCTCCGCCTCTTCAGTCTCAGCAATCGCCAAAATACGATCGGCGAAATGGGAAGCATCTGATGATGCCTCGCCTGAAGCAAGCAGTTGATCCATCACATCTTGACGGAGGAACCACTTGTCCAAAACTGCCTGCTGTTCGACCATTGCATCACCTCACTGGAGTTCTTCTGTTTCCTCTTGTACTTCATCTATAGAGGGTTCCTGTTCGGCCTCACGGATGGCGTCTGCGACTTCTTGGTATTCTTCAATGTCTTCGGTCATGTCGGCGGTTCGCTCAGATAGTGCTGCCAACGATGGTGCTTCTGGGACCTCTGGCGTCGCTTCCGACTCGCGTGCTTCTGCCAGGTGAGGAAGAAGGCCACCCAAACTCATTGGTGCAGCCATAGGCTCAGGCACTTCTGGCATCTCATGCTCAGCAGCTCGTGCCTCTTCAATGCGTGAAGTGTTCTTTTCATTGTCCTTGACGGCTTCTGCGAGAGCTTTCTCCCCCAGAGCAATGGCTCGTTCACGATCGAAGTCGACGATCCGACGGCTACAACCGTCGCCACCGTGCGTGATTCCAATGTGGTGGTCCGCAAGTCGCAAGGATACCTTTCTGAGGGTCACCATGATGAATTGAGCACGCTTGCTGCGCTCTCTGCACATCATAGCAATGCGTTCGGCATTGTAACCATCGAGGTTTTGGTCGACTTCATCGAAGTAATAGAATGGGCTTGGATCATAATCCTGTATTGCGAAAATCAGGGCAAGCGCTGCCATGGATTGCTCACCACCGGAAAGTTGGTGGCGGGTCACCTTAGCAGATTTACCACGTGGTTGAGCCCAAAGTTCGAGTCCACCCTTGAAGGGTTCATCCTTGTTCTCAAGGAACAATTCACCACGGCCCCCATCGCTGAGGGATTTGTAGGCGACTTTGAAATTCTCATTGACCTTCTCCAGAACGTTCAACAACCGCTCTTTTCGTTGTTCTTCAAGTTTTTCAGTCACATCGAGCAGATGCTTTCGACGGCTTTGAAGGGTCTTGAAGTCATCTTTCATGCCGTCAAGACGGGCTTGACAGGCATCGAACTGCTCGATAGCAAGCATGTTGACAGGCCCGTAGTCATCGAGGCGACGTTGGAGCGTGCGCTCACGACGTTCTGCATCACCAAGGCTTGGCAAAGCGGTTCCTTCCTCTGCTGGCTCGTACCCGCGTTCTGTCATCTCGTGGAGGGTTTGTGCGATGGTGATCTCTTTTTGCGTCAATGCCCGACCAATTTCAATGCTCATTGCACGGCGAGATTGTGCTTCCTGGACTTTTTGTTGAAGATCTGCTTTCAAAGCACTGCGTTCTTCAATCAATTCGACACGCTCGTCCTCAAGGCCTTGATTTTCTTCAAGGAACTCTCGGCGCTCGCTTTCCTTTTCGTTCAGTGCAATGGTGTCAGATGCCACTTGGCCCTGTAAATCATCCATCCGTTCGCTGCGAAGAACCGATGCTTTGTTGATGCCAAGGATTCGAGTGGTGCATTCATCGATTCTGGTTTGGAGGAGGGCGCGGTGGCCTGCATCATTTGAGAGGGATGCATCGGCCTTCGCTTTGAGCCCTTCAGCCTCAACACGCTTCACTTCGGTTGCATGCAGGCGATCTTTGAGGTGGAGCGGGCTCGCGTCTTCGAGGGCCGTTTGAGCTGTGCTGCGAAGTTGGTTTGCGCTTGCCAAGCCAGCCTGCGCTGCATCAAGGGTCTTGAGATGATGCACACCTTCAGTCTCAAGGCTGCTCAATCGCTTTTCAGCCGCACCCACAGCCCCTAGGGCAGTGGTGTGGTTGGTCTTTGCTTGCTTGTGAGTTGCTTTCCACTCAGAGTGGAGAAGAGAGTGATTGTTGTTTGAAAGATCGTTGATGCTGGAACGAATCTCTGATTGTTGATTTCTTGCCTCAATCAATGCTCCATTGACGGTTTCGGACATCATGCGGAAGCGTTCGACATCGCTGACCAGAGTCTGCACTTCGTTGGCACCCTGGATGTTGCCTCCAAAGGATGTGGTCATCTTGCGCTTTGCACCACCAACCATAGCGCCACCTGCTTCGGTAACGTCGCCTCGGAGGGTGACCAGACGGACACCGCCCATGTTGGCACGGGCTGTTGCGAGGCTGTCCACAATCAAGGTGTTTCGAAGAACAAAGCGGATTGCGATGTCAATACGAGGATCGTAGTCCAAGAGTTCGTTGGCAAAGCCAATGACTCCTGGTTTCTTGGAAATAATTGTTGCACGCCCTGCTGGACGGTTGTTGGTGAGTTTGTTGAGGGGGAGGAAGGTTGCACGGCCTGCACGGTTAACGGAAAGCCATTGAATCGCTTTTGCTGCGACTTCATCGTTGTCGACGACCACTGAGGTCATACCACCGCCGATTGCAGTTGCAAGCGCATCAGTATGACTTGGATCGCGAGGCTCACAGAGTTCCGCAACCGTTCCAATGATGCCTGTCAATTCTCCACGATCGCGTGCTGCGATGACCGCGGCCGCTCCGCCGGCCATGCCTTTTGCACCCGCTCGGTTTTCCATCTCCGCTTTTGCAGCAGACAGTTTTCGTTCTGTTTCTCGCAGGCGAGTTTCGACCGCTTGAGATTCTTCGACGAGCCGTGATTCGGCCCGCTGGGAGGCGTGGAGTTGTTCAGCGAGTTTGGAGCGGTCCTGTTCAGGAGCGTTTTCTTTCAATTCCTCGCCTTCGTGTTCGGATTCGCCAAGTGCAAGACGCGCAGATTCTGCAGCCTCTTGGACCTCGCTCAATTGTTCCCCAAGCATTTCAGCCTGCGTTGCGACTCGATTCACTTCGCCCTGGGCGGCATCAAGAGCAGTTTGTGCAGCCTCAGAAGCCCCTGTGGCCTGAGAGAGGGCGCGGGTCAACTCGGCGCTTGCGGAGCCTGAAGATTCCAAAGCCTTCCGGACTTCTTCTTCTTCTTCCTTTGCTTCGATGAGGGCTGCCAACGCTTCTTTGAGATCTACTTTGGCGGCCTTTAGCCCAGTATCGAAGGCATCGAGGTCGTCAACTGCGGAGGTTTGTGCCGTGGTCAGTTGTTCCAATTCCACAACATCTTCAGCATCCTTTTCCTCTGATTCATCCAGACGATCTTGGCTGGTCGCTATTCGAATTTGTAATTCATTGATGGAACCCATCAATCCACTGTTGTCGCCGCCGAGCAAATCTTCAATCTGCTTTTGCAAGGTACCGATTCGGTCATCGAGGGAAATCATCAGCTTAGCGCCTTGCTTGACGTTTTCATCAAGGGTTTCCGCCTCGCCTTCGATTCTGACACGTTCGTTGATTTGGTAATGACGCTCTGCTTGTTGACTGGCGTACTTCGCTTGGGCGGAAAGTCGACGTGCAATCTTCAATTCCTCAACAAGATCCGTCACCTTCAATGCAAGGTTTTTCTCCTTTGTTAAGTCCTTGAGTCGCGCTTTTTGCTCCTCTTCCAAGAGACCAATACGTTCGATGTAACCCTCAACCATGGACCGTTGCTTTTCGGCCTTGCGGATTTCATCATCGTATGAAGTGACGCCAGCGACACCATCGAGGACCTTTCGTCGTTCCTTTGCAGTCATCTTAGCAAGCCTTGTTACGTCGCCTTGGAGCACGATGTTGTACCCATCAGGTCGGGCGTTTGCAGAACTCAGCAAGCGGTGAAAGGTCTTCTGTGTGCTTTCTTGGCCATCCAGGGCATAGTCCGTCACAATGTTGTTGCTTTTGGTGAGGCGGACGGCGCGAGTCATTCGGACTTCATCTTGATCCAAGGGGAGACGGCGACGGCCACTGGAAAGCAATGGGTTGGCAAAAACGAGCGTCACTTCACACGCACGCGCTGGTTTGTGGTTTTTACCGCCGTTGAAAATCAGGTCTTTCGCATTTTGAGCACGGATCACCTTGTTTGACCGCGGCCCCAAAACAAACTGAATGGCGTCACCACAATTCGATTTACCTGAACCATTCGGCCCGGTAATCGCAGTGAAACCACGGTCCATGGGAATGGTCAGTTCTCCCTTGAACGATTTGAAATTTGAAACTTCCAGTGCTTTGAGATACATCCCATTCCCTCGTAATCGAGAATTAAATCCTCGACCTTATCCGCGACACCCGTTCGCGACGGGTCTTAAAGAATGCGAGAGATGTGGGCACAGTGCAACGGTTTTGAGACCTCTAACAACGAAGCCGAGCGATGCTGTTTATCGTAAAAAATCACGCTAGGCGGACATCAAGAAATGGCTCATAGCGTCCCTTTCAGTCCGCATTTTGAACATCCGCCACCAGAGCAGAAAGGACACGTTGCGTAAACTTTGATGCCTCTGCCAGGTTTACGACGCATGTGAAGGCGTGAATCTTTCTGTAAAATCTTCGAACGAGTGATCCGAGTATTGGAACCAGAGCGAGCATGCAATGGCGTAGAAACCGACCCGAACTTCGTTCGGAACTGTCGTGCTGCATCCCTTCGCTTTGTGATGGTTTCACTGGCGTTGGTGACGGCTTCTGCCTCCCAAAACTTCGGCCCCATCATCAGAGTACAGCCGATGAAAGCAATGGCAATCTGGACCACCCAGGGAGGCACGTCCAGAGGCACAAAGGCCGCCAATCCGGGAGACCCAACTTCGACAGGGACCAGTCCAAAGCGGTCCATGATGGCAAGACAGAAGATCATCACGCCGATCACAAAGGTGGCTTTGTACAAACGGTCATCTTTCGCTCCAACCCGAGCCAATTTGATTTGCCCAGAAATTAAGATGAACAAGGAAGGGAAGATCAGAAAGAAATCCATACCCTTCCACTCGCCCGCAGGAACGAAGCAATTGATTTCACTGCCATCGGCAACCAATTGTTCTAAACGTTCGAAAAGGGGAGCACAATCCGGATCTGTCATTCGGGAAACATCGTATTTTTCCTCTGGCGCCCCGTCAATGATTTTCGGGGCGACCACTCCGAATTGCGCATTGGCCGCCACAATGGCAACAATCGCTACAGCAAGCAGCCTTCCAATAAGGATACGAAGGCTCGCCATGCCACGCTTAGGTGAGTGCCAGCCATAGTGATATCGCTCAGCGATGGGGTGAAATGTGCGGGCGAACACGCTTTGGACAACGGGGACGGGTTTTTGGCGCATATCGCAATCATCGGAAGTGGAATCGCAGGCTTATTTGCCGCCCTTCGATTAGGTGACGGTGGCCATTCAGTCACCGTTGTTACCAAACAACGCCCAAGCGACTCTTCCACAAATTGGGCTCAGGGCGGTATTGCTGCAATTCTCGACAAAACCGATGGCATTGGACTTGAAGCACACATCAAGGACACGCTGGAAAGCGGCGATGGTTTATGCGATGAAGAAGTTGTAAGGAGCATCATCACTGAAGCCTCTGAACGGATCCAAGATCTTTTGCACATCGGTGTCCGCTTTGAAACGGATCAGAACGGTGCATTCAACCTCGTTCAAGAGGGAGGGCACTCAAAGCGAAGGATTCTGCACGCCAAGGATGCAACCGGCAAAGAAATTGAACGCGCCCTCACCGAAGCCGCCGCCCAGCACCCAAACCTCACCATCAAACCAAACACCCTCGCCATTGATTTGATTCAGGCAAAGCACGGCCATCCCGAACAAGGGGTCGACGGGGTTTGGTGCCTTGACCAAGTAAGTGGAGAAATACTTACTCTGCCTGCTGATGTTGTATTCCTCGCAACTGGAGGCGTCGGACAGCTGTGGGCGAACACGACAAATCCATCGGTGGCAACGGGTGATGGTTTGGCCATGGCCTATCGGGCTGGCGCTGCGGTCAAGGACATGGCTTTCATACAATTTCATCCAACTGCACTGGCACGTAAAGACGACCGACCGTTCCTTATCACTGAAGCAATGAGAGGGGAAGGCGGTGTCATCCTCGATGAAATCGGCCTCAAAGCTTGGAGGAAAGCAAAGGCCAACGCCCAAGACAAGGGGGAAACGATTCCTTTGCCGGGGACGTTCTCCTTCACCCTCGAACATTCACCGCTTGGTTCAATGGCGACAAGGGACATTGTGGCAAGAGCCATTGATCAGAACATGAAGAAAACTGGATCTTCACACGTCTACCTCGTGACAGACCATCTTGATGAAGTTCATTTGTTGAAACACTTCCCAACCATACAGAACCGATTGGACCGGCATGGCTTGAAACTTGGAAGAGACGCTTTGCCTGTTGCTCCAGCTGCACATTACGTTGTTGGAGGATTGGCAGTGGACGGCATCGGCCGCCCTCATGTTCGTGATTCTGGCGTGGTGATTCCTGCACTCTACGCCATAGGTGAAGTCGCATGCACGGGCATGCATGGTGCCAATCGATTAGCCTCGAACAGTCTCCTTGAAGCAGTGGTTTATGCGGCGCGTGCTGCCGATCACATCATCATGAACCATCCTGAACATTCGACAAAGACCCTCCCGAAATGGCGCGCTGACGGATTGACCGACCTGGTTGAACACGCCCCCGCCATCAATGATCGGGCATCGCTGCGATCGACGATGTCACAGGAAGTTGGCATTGTCAAGCGATATGACCGCCTTCACCGTGCTCAACGCAGGCTAGCGCTGCTTTCAGAAGAGGTGGATATGATTTGGAAACAAGCGTTGCCTTCTCGTGAAATTGTCGAATTACGAAACATGACGCTGGTAGGGCAGTTGGTCATTGAAGATTCACTGACTCGAAAAGAGAACCGTGGTCTGCACTTCAATGCTGATTTGCTTGAGGAGTAAGTGCTTCAATCATTGCACAAAGCATGTGATTCATAGGAGCGGGAAGCCCAACTCGCTCCCCCCGCTCAACAACAGCATGGTTGAGGTATCCAATTTCGGTGACCCGCCCTGCGCGGATGTCTTGAAGCATGCTGCACTGATTCCTTGCTGTCGCCTCAAGCACGTGCTGTAGGCGCTGTTCAAGTTCGAGATCGTCTGGGAGTTCAACCCTCTCTTGGCGTGCAATACGAGCACCTTCGAGCATTGTTTCAAGGGCTGCAGAAAAGAGGGCGGGAGAAAGAAGAGATCCATTTTCAACCCCTGAAAGAGCAGCTATGGGGTTGATTGCAATGTTGAGCAAGACCTTCATCCAAACAGACGCGGGGCCGTTTTCGGTCCAGTTGCTTTCGATTCCTACGCTGTTGAGCATGTCCAAGAAAGGTTGAGCCTGGTTCAACATTGGGCCACCTTGAAGGTGACCAAGAACAACGTTCCCACGTCCTGCATAATGCACCACACCGGGGCTTGGCCGCCATGCAGCGTATGTTGTGGTCCCTGTGAAGACACGGTGCGGACCGAGAATCGAAGCACAAATTTCAGCATGGCCAAGACCATTGCTGAGAGAAACGGCAACCCCTTGTGGATGAAGCAGATCATGGGCGATTCGAGCCAATTGATCAGTTGAATTTGCCTTCCCCGTCAACACAATGACATCCATTGTGCCAAAGAGCGAGGCTGGAAGACCAACTTCATCCAAAGTAAACATGGCTTGATCAGGCGAAATGACCATGTTTGCTTCGCCTTGAATCTCCAATCCGTTCGCGACCATCATTGCGCCGTGGTCACCCTTTCCATGAACAAGGAGTTTGACATCCGGGTGTTGAGCAAGAAGACCTGCAAACAGGGAACCAAGCGAACCGGCCCCGAGCACTGCAATCCTCATACCATCGCCTCAAATATAACTGCCCAAATGTATGACAACTCGTCCTTCAACGTGCTCAAACCACAGCGTCGAAAGCGTCGAGTTGCTCGGTTCGAATTCAAATTGGTTGTCACCCGGTTCGAGGTTTGCAGTCGACGAAAGCGATGCCCATTGTGCGCCGTTGCCTTCGAAGTTTAATTGAACTGGTACCGTTGAGTTGCCTGGATTATAGAGATTAAATGCTCCTCCATCTGGATGAAGAAGCGTGCCGTTTGTCGCAGCCATCCAAACGTTTGACCACATGCGGTGAACAACATCGGTACGAATCAGGATCACTTCAGGACCTTCTTCGACTGAGAAGTTGAGGCGGGGGAGAGAAGAGAGTGGTTCTGAACAAACCAAGACAGTTGCTTCATCGGGCATCAGGACCGTCAGGTTCTGAGTTCCATTGGTGACGGCTGGAATGCTTGAAATGTCGCGGACCTCAAGGTCCCATACCCAATCGCCAGCAGCGGGAGGCAAGGGCGTAGCAAGGCTTGCATTGAATGGGCAAGCCTCACCTGTGGCGCTAAGAATGGTACCTGCTCCAAGTTCGAAGCCCCAGCCTGTGGTCGATTGATCTGTGATCATCCATCCCGTGCTTGGAACAACGGCTTTGAGAGGCAGTGTCGGTGTGCCTGCATTGTACATCAGGCCGTCAATGTGAATCATATCAAGCGTGGATGTACGCAACACAATTGGGTCAAGGCCCCGCAAGCAAATACGGTCTGGTCGTTCATCATAGGTCGCAGAAAGGCCAGCATGGCCTTCAATCCAATGAAGGCGAGCTTCCAAATCAAATGCTTCTTCGGCATTAGGGATCGACACGTTCACTTGTTCAGTGCCAAGTCCACCAAGTTCGAGGCATCGTTTCAATTCCCCTTCCTCATCCACGAACGACCACGGTGAGGCTACAAAGACCTCTGCGTCTGGTTGAACGCTGACCTCTTCGACACTGAGGATGCCGAGTGAAGAGGTTAAGATGCCGAATGTGGTTGATATCGGCGCATCACCAACGCCGTTCCAAACCATTGAGAGGGTCACGGTGCTCTCGCTGCTTGGAGGCAGGATGCTTCCGCATCCACCTTGGTCAATGGAATTGCTGTCTTCACCCTCGCAAGCCCAGGACAACGTCCAAGCGTTCAGATCAGCATCATAACGATCTTCGAGCACAGCCCAAGTTCGCTTGAGTGAAGACGGATTCCATACCTTCATGCTCAATTCTGCACTCCATGTTTCATTTTCAAGCGTGGCTTGTGAAAAATCATCAATGGTATAGACGATTTCATCGTCCCAATCCTCATCAACAGCAAAAGGAACCTGCTGAGGGAGGGCAAACAGAATGATGGCCAAGGCCACAAGACCCATGTTTTTCATTGAAGAGAGTTCAAGCCCCTTTGGTTCATCAAGAATAATTGGGGTTCGACGGTCCGACCCCATGAAGAGAAGCAGTGGTATGGCCATTGAAAGAACAAAGATCCAGATGTTAAGGCCGTTGAAGGCATCAAACATCCAAGCAAAGGCGAGAAGGAGCAGGAAGATGAAGATTTGATTGGAACTGCTGCGAGCTTCCCCGTGGCCTGAGCGGGCAACCATCAAGCGGCCACCAGGGAAGGTAGGGATTGGAAGCATCGAGAGGCACCCAAAGAAGGTCAACAAAGCACCAACATGGACAAACGGATGAGCCCAGACAAGGCGTTGTTGATAGCCTGCTTCAAGCGTCCAATTGCTCAATAACTCAACAGCCAGAGGAGGGTAAGCGACGTTTTGTTGTGTCGCCACAGCGATGAAGTCGGGCGTCAGCCAAAGACCAACGGTCCAGAACAGCATACCAAGGCTCACAAGGGTTGCTGGAACACTCAAAGCAGACCAACCAAGGGCTTTGCGATCAGGCCACAGCCTTGCATCCATTCTCGGTAACGATGGTATGAGGAAGAGTCCAAATGGCCAAATCAGCATTGATTTTGGAAATGCACCGAGGCTCCACAAGGCGATGGAAGGCTCTGGAACAGGAACGATGTGGCCAACCCTCAAGCCGAAGCGTGCGGCGATGTAACGCTGAAGGTGGGAAGCGATGAACAGGGCGCCGAGGACCGGCAGGGTGTAACCAATGACCGCATCAAGAAACGCAGACTCGACAAACCAACCACCGGCGGGAGTCGCTCCCTCGAGCCAGTATGCCCCGGCAAGGGTGAGGGTAAGGGCGCTGAAGGCCCAGAGGGACCAGTAGAAACCACGCATGGGGAATTGACGCTCAGGGATTGGAAGAATTTGGACAACCCATGGCTGATCGAGGAGAAGTTTACCCATCCATCCTAATTTTACGAGGTGTTGGTTGAGGTGTGAAAGTTGTTCGTGGGCATCATCTTCACCTTTGGTTGAAACGTTCCAAGCAGGCAAAACGGTGCCACCTAGAGAACCATGAACATTAAAATGCCGTGAAAGGATGGTTTGAAGGAGATCTTGCTGGGACCAGAGCGTCTTGTGAACCTCCATTGGTACCAAAGAAGAAGAGGGCTGCTCGTCGTTGTTCATTACCTCGCCTCATCTCGATGGGGGCTAGCCTCCCAAATGAATGAATCCCCCATAGTTTTCAAACCTAAGGGCGCAAAGCAGGCCGTGAAAGACTCACTTGTTCTTGAATCGCTTGAGACGGAACGTTTCTTCCCGTTCCATTTCTTCAAGACGCAGTTGAATAAAGACTCGTGCTTCTTCAAGTTCTGGAATCACTTTGAATTCCAAAGCATTGACACGTCGCTTGGTGGCCTCGATTTCTTGGAGCAAGCGTTTGAGGGTCGCTTCCATTTCTGAAGCACGAACGATTTTTTCAATCAAGTTGCCAAACGATTCACTGGCTTCATCGATGTAAGGAGAAGAACCGATGTAACCAACGCCCCGTTCTTGGAACGTTGATTTCAAATTGGTTCCACTGACGCTAGGTACTACGACACCCATGATGTTTCGGCGTTCAACTTCGACTTCAGGGTGGCCCGTGTTGGCGATGGCAGCTGCACGGACCGCCAAACCACCTTCGATGGCATTGGCAAGGTCGATGCGTTGCTTTGCAAGTCGGTAGGTAGCGGTTAAGTCTCGCTTGGCTTCGATCATCTCAGCAAGCAGTTGACGGAATTCATGGAACAAACCGTCCCGCTTCATCTTCAACAACTTGTACCCGTTTTTGGTTTGCTTAATGCGCCCCTTGAGCTTGATTAGCTCGCTTCGAGTAGGCTTAATGTCGAGTGCCATGTTCTTTCCCTCCAGTTTTTTTGGTTAAGCGAATCACGCTTTGTTGTCTGGGTGGTACTTGTCAATCCACTTCTGGTCAAGACGAACGAGGTACTTGGTGTCGATTGAGGACATGAGTTCCCAGCACAAATCGAGTGTTTCTTCGATTGTACGGTCTTCGTCACGGGTTTGGCGAAGGAACTTGTCTTCGAACACACCGGAGAAGGTGAGCAATTGCTTGTCACGCTCATTCAATGCATCTTCACCGACGATGGCAACCAATCCACGGAGTTCACGACCCTGTGCATATCCTGCATACATCTGGTCAGAGACAGACTTGTGATCTTCACGGGTTGTCTTTTCTCCGATGCATGACCCCATCAAACGAGAGAGTGATGGAAGCACGTTGATCGGCGGATAGATTCCCTGTTGGTGGAGTTCACGAGAGATAACAATTTGACCTTCTGTAATGTAACCAGACAAATCTGGGATCGGGTGAGTAATATCGTCACCAGGCATGGTCAGAATTGGGAATTGGGTAATCGAACCCTTCTTGCCCTTGACAATTCCTGCACGTTCGTAGAGCATAGCCAAATCGGTGTACATGTAACCGGGGTAACCACGTCGTCCAGGAACTTCTTCTCGAGCAGCACCAATTTGACGAAGAGCGTCACAGTAGTTGGTCATGTCCGTGTAGATTACCAGAACGTGCTTGTCCTTCTCAAACGCCAGGTATTCAGCAGCGGTCAAAGCAAGACGTGGTGTGATGATTCGCTCGACGGCCGGGTCGTCGGCAAGGTTGACGAACAACACAGCGCTTTCGAGTGCACCGGTTCGCTCCAAATCGGAACGGAAGAAGTTGTACTCTTCAGCGGTGATACCCATGGCACAGAACACAACGATGAAATCTTCATCGGAGCCCTTGAGCTTGGCTTGACGAGCAATTTGCAGAGCAATGTCATTGTGTGGAAGACCAGATGCCGAGAAAATTGGCAACTTCTGTCCACGGACGAGTGTCGTACAAAGATCGATGGCAGAGATTCCAGTTTGAATGAAATCGTGCGGGCTCTGACGGCTGTATGGGTTGATTGCAGCACCGATAATGTCGGCTTTTTGATCTGCAACGATTTCTGGACCGCCGTCACGAGGACGACCTGCTCCATCGAGAATTCGACCGATGAGGTCGGTGCTCACTGGGAGTTTGAAAACATCACCCATGAAGGTGACACCTGCATCTCGGTCGATCTTTGCTGTGCCTTCGAACACTTGCACGATGACCATGTCATCGGAGGTGTCGAGCACTTGCCCGTTCTTGATGGTTCCATTGGTGAGCCGTAGTGTAACGATTTCACCGAAAGCAACAGGTTCAGTTTTGTTCAAAAAGACCAGTGGTCCTTTCACGTCAGTAATGGTTCGGTATTCTTTTCCAGTCATGATAATCACTCCTCAGTTTTCCTCCACCGTATCGGCGATTTCAGCGGTCATGGTGTCGACCATCGACTCAATAACGTCGACGTAACCCTTCTCGAATCGACCTCGCATGAGGTCGGAGCGGGATGGGACGTTGACAACATCGTCGAGCTGTGCGCCGTTTGCCATAGCTGATTTTGCAGCGTCTTGGAAAGACAAGATTGCCTTAGCCATTTTGTACTGCAAGTGGATGTCACAGTAAGCATCGACTTCGTGGAAACCATTCTGTTGCAAGAAGAATTCACGAATCATCCGTGCAACTTCAAGCGTCAGTTGTTGATCGGTTGGCAGTGCATCGGAACCGACCAGTTGGACGATTTCTTGCAATTCTGCCTCAATCTGCAACAGACCGCTGATTTGAGTTCGGACTTCTGGGAAGTCTTGTGAAATGTTATCACGGAACCATTGGTCGAGGCTTTGTGGGTACAACGAGTAGGAATTCAACCAGTTGATAGCAGGGAAGTGGCGTTGTCGTGCAAGACCAGCGTCGAGTCCCCAGAACACCTTGACAATTCGCAAGGTACCTTGAGAAACAGGTTCGGAGATGTCTCCACCAGGTGGTGAAACAGCACCGATAACGGTCACTGAACCATCATCGCCGTTGAGCGTCTCAACACGGCCTGCTCGTTCGTAGAATTCTGCAATTCGGGACGAGAGGTAAGCAGGGTATCCTTCTTCACCAGGCATTTCTTCAAGTCGGGAGGAAATCTCACGCATTGCTTCAGCCCAACGGGAAGTTGAGTCAGCCATGAGAGCGACGTCGTAGCCCATGTCACGGAAGTATTCCGCAATGGTGATTCCTGTGTACACTGATGCTTCTCGTGCAGCCACTGGCATGTTCGAGGTGTTTGCGATCATGACGGTTCGCTCCATGAGCGGCTTTCCGGTGTTTGGATCGATCAAGTGAGGGAATTCGTCCAACACTTCAGTCATCTCGTTTCCACGCTCGCCACATCCGATGTAAACCACAAGTTGTGCATCGGAGTACTTTGCGAGGGATTGTTGAGTGACCGTCTTACCAGATCCGAACGGACCAGGGATACCAGCTGCTCCACCCTTAGCGAGTGGGAACAGGAAATCCAGAATGCGCATACCGGTGACAAGAGGTGTGTCAGGGGCGTACTTCTGCTGGAATGGACGTGGTGTACGGACGGGCCACTTCTGCATCATCTGCATTTCAGTGCCGTCTTCAAGCACACAAACGGTTTGTGTAACATTGAAGTCTCCAGATTCAATCGACTTCACGGTACCGCTAACGGTCGGAGGGACCATGATCTTGTGAATGATTGTTTCAGTTTCTTGAACGTGTCCGATCACTTGGCCACCGACCAATTCGTCACCAACAGTGACTTGTGGGTCGAAGGTCCAGATCTTTTCGAGATCGAAAGCATCAGCGTCAACACCACGGGTGATGAAAACGCCCATTTCCTTCTCGAGGGTCGGGAGTGGTCGTTGGATTCCATCATAAATTTGGGTCAAGAGTCCAGGTCCCAATGAAACCGAGAGGGTTTCTTGAGTGTTCAACACCGGTTCACCGGGTCGAATACCTGAGGTGTCTTCGTACACTTGAATGACGGCTTTATCGCCGTGCAGTTCAATCACTTCGCCCATGAGACCTTCATCGCCAACACGGACGACGTCGTACATAGCTGCTCGCATACCAGTCGCTGTAACAACAGGACCAGAGATTCGGTAAATTACGCCTTCATTGCTCATTTTTATTTCCTCCATTTTTGTTGGAACATTACTTCCAAAGGTCGACCCCTATTGCCTTGCGGATGGTGTCCCGCAAAGTGGTGTCTTCTTCCGTTCCAATGCCAAGCACGGTCGGAGAGACGGATGCCGAGAGTTGGTCACGAAGACGCTCTGGCAAGGCAGCGAGGATTGCGGAGTCGACTACGACAATCCCGACGCTTTTGTTGTTGAGAAGTGATTTGAATGTGGAGACCATTGCGTCTTCACCTTCAGGGTTGAGCAGGTGACTGACACCTGCAAGTTGGAAACCAAGGGTGAATTCTGGCGTACCTACAACTGCGATATCCATTCCATTCACCTCAGTTCAATATGTGTGCTTCCAGCACATCGGTTGGCAAACCCGCTAGACGGCCTCGCACAATCAGTCGCAAGTCGTTTACTTCTTGCACCTTCATGGCGATGTAGTGAATGACTGGTAGAGCGGAAACAGGGTGCAGGAAACTCATACGAGCCATCATCTTGTGTTCGCGTTCCTTCAACCAGGTGACGACCACATCGAGGCTTCTGTTTTCCTTTGAGGCCGCAAGTGTTTCTTCGAACGAAGATCCGTCGAAACGAGGTGCGTTTCGGAGCAGGTCGAGCAAAGCGTCTTTTCCACCGGCAGCAATGGCAGAGAAGGAACGCTTAGGCAAAACCCGACCACCGGAGATGAGCAGCCCGACGGTTTGTTCGTTTGACAAACCAACAGCCTCTGCTTCGAGGATGTTGAGGATGTTACGATGATCGATTTCAGCAGCGACCAAGCCTCGGAGGAAGCGGACAACTGGTCCTTTTCCAGTGAGGGCTTGGAGGGCGTGGGCGAAGTAGTGTCGGTCGAGAGCGTCTTCGTAATCAGAGAGACGTGCCTCGTCTGGGACCGCAGCGAGTGCTGAACCAAACGACTTGCGACGCATCTGGACTGCAGCGGAGCGCAAATCGTCAGCGCTCTCAATGATTTTGATCCAAGGCGTGTTAATGTCGTTGAGTTCAGGCAGGATTGCGTGAATGATTTTTTCCATTTCCACATCGTTAGCCACGGAGCGAAGAACAACCTTTGCGTTGTGGTATTGGTAACGAGAGGTGTAGATTTCAACCATCGAACGGATTTTTCCGTTACAGATACCGACCATTTTGTCGAGTTCGTGTTCGAGGTTGTGAGTAAGGGCTGCTTCAACCAAATCGCCACCGGTCAGACGACCGGCGTACAGGTCCATTTCAGCTCGGTAGCCAATATCACTGATGGCAACGGTAAGCTGATCGGGTGATTGGCTGATCAATTGGCGCAAACGGGCACGGTCCGCAAGTTTCTGCCGTCGAGCTTTCGCTCGGGCAGCAACGTATGGTGTGTTTCCTGTCATTACCATAAGTATCCCTCAGTCAAATAGAATTTTGTTGGTGGAGCTCAATTGGTCTTTCCACGACGCTTCGAGAAGTGTGTCGAAACGCATGTCGTACGATACCGAGCCGTCGGTTGCTTCGAGGACAAATCCTCCAAGACCGGGAACAGCGTCACCCATTCCTCGCTTTCCAGCGAGTTCCGAGAGTGCCTTTCGATCCATCTCCACAGGGCGGACGTTGAAGTCCTTACCAATCTCATCAGCCTTGGCCATGAGGGACTTGAGCAAACTTGCTCGTCCTTTCATTTTCGGGCTGCTGAGTTCTGAATGAGTCATGGCCAAGGTTGCATCGAGCACCTTGCGTCGAGCGACAAGAATTTCCTTTTGGTTGGCTTGTCGGGCACTGGCCACAATTTCGCGAGCAAGTTGAGTTGCTTCACGTTCGGTGCGACTGGCCGCTTCGGAGCGGATTATTACTGCCTTGGCTGTTGCTTCAGCCACAATTACATCGGCTTCTTTCTGAGCCTCTGCGATCATAGCATCGGCTTCCGCCTTAGCTGATTTTGAGATATCTTTTGCGAGTGTTTCAAGCGTCATTGTGTTTCCTCCATAATGGTGATTTCAATTGACCAAGCGAACTTGGTCCTTCCATCGTTGGGCGTCTTCATAGGAAGAGTGGTAGGGCACCGAGAATAACGATAGATTCAGGCAAAGCAGTGAAAATCAATGCTGGGCCGAACTTGCTTCCGTCTTCTGCGAGCATACCGACAGCTGCGCTGCCAATGGCGGCCTGGGAGAGGCCAGCGCCAATTGCGGCGAGGCCAAGGGCGATTCCAGCGCCAATTGCTGTGTATCCGTCACCATCGCTGGCACCGGCTGGGTCTGCTGCTGCTGCTCCTTGAGCGACCATGGTAATGGCTGCCAGTAGGATCAACGTTCTTAGGCTCATTTTTAGGGTGTTTGTGTTCATATTTGCTGCCTCCGTGTTTTGGTATGTCCATTGGACTCTTATTGCCCCTCCAGGTGAAGGGCGCGGCCACCGAGCGGTGCAAAAGCACGGCCGGATCCGTCGTAGAATTTGCCCATCCATTCCACAAAGTGGAGACGGGCTGCGTGAATCGTAGGTGAAAGGATGCCAAGCGCTAGAGCAAAGACTTGGACGAAGAGGAAGATTACCATGCAGAGAAGTGCAGTCAAGTAACCTGCAGCGCCACCGGCTTCAATGCCAGCAACCATGTTTTCCCAGCCAAGGACAATGGAGACTTCAGCGATTTTGACACCAGCCACGCCAACCGCCATGATGCGGAGGTATGAGAGGGTGTTGGCGAGAAGACCGAAAGTTTCGATTGGACCCATGATGATGCCGCCAGCCCATCCAAAGCCTTCGTACACTGCGAGACCGATGATGAGGCAAACAATGCCGCCGATGAGAAGAAGGTTCCACAAAGGCTGGAATTCAAACAGTTCATTGTGACCCATCACGTAGTTTCGGCAGACCATGAAGCCGCCAGCGAGGATCATCAACCAAGAGCCCTTTTCGAAGAAAGCAGCGGAGAAGCCGTGAGCCTTGTTGACGTTCATGAAGCCGATGATGAGGCCAAGCAGGATGTGGAAGACGCCGAGGTAGACTGCGAGCGCAACATATTGTTCGAGGCCGTGACCTGCGCTTGCCCGGTGGAACGGCATGAGGACGAATGGATGGCTTGCATCCCCAAGTCCAGTCAAGACCGCAATCGATTCTGGCAAGGTGAAGTGGTGGGTCCACTCATAGAAGGAGACAAGTGGTGCGATGTGTGGGTGACCTGCATGGCTGCCGTCCCAAACAAAGCCGAAGCCTTCTGCGAAGATGACGCCCCAAATGATGCACCAAACGCCCATCCAGCGAAGTACGGTCATGCCTTTTTGAGCCAATGGATCGACGGCGAAAGGTTTCGAACCAAGCCAATACGAAAGACCGACAAGAATAGCGCCATAGCCCCAATCTCCAAGAATCATTCCATAGATGAACGGGAAGGTCATCATGATCAGCATCGAAGGTTCGAAGGAACCATACTTTGGACGGCCGACGAGGTCGACGAGCAACTCAAAGGGCTGTGTAGCCTTGCCGTTTTGGAATTCGATAGGCGGTGTTGGCTCATCGTGGTGCTCTTCCGGTGCAGACATGGAGCGAATCATGGTGAGGGTGATGTCCAGTTCTGGCAAGTTGATTTTACCATCGCCGTCCAAATCCATGGCCTGAACCAGCTTACCAACTTCCCAAGGAGGAAGGTTAGCGATGCTTGCAGACTTGAGGGCCTGTTGGAATTCGTAACTGTCGACCATTCCTGAGTCATCGAGATCGATGGTCTTGAAGAATTGGAAAACGGAGAGTTTGTTCTTGAAGAGATAATCGGAGAGCATGGTCAACTCTTTAGCGACTTCAGCGTGTTCTTCGTCGTGGGAATCGTCGTTGTGGTGGCCGTGGTGCGGGTCAACATAGGCTTCGACGCTGACGTGAGAGGCGATGCTCCCGAGTTTTTCCTTGACCATATCGCCTTGTGCGGTTGGCACCCATCCATCAAGAGCGAAGGCTTGAGCGCTCACTGCGACCAACGTTGGTGCGGTGTAGATTGCATCTTCCCGGGTCAGGAATTCTTCCAAAGCGACGACGTTGCGTGCGTTTCGTTGAACCCATGCATCGAGGGCGTCTTGTGTGGAAGCAATGGTGTTCTCTAGGTTTAGGATTTCTGAAGTCAGGTCTTTGACTTTCTTAGCAGGCGATCCCTCGCCAGCAGGGATTTGAACGGCTTTAGCGCCAAGTTCAGCCAAACAAATCTGAACTTCAGCAGCGTGTTGCGTTTGGCACGCAACCGCCACGACGCCAGGAGCGCTGTGGAGGAGGATTTCTGTACCAAGGGCTGCAAAAACCGTCTTGGCTTTGCTTGCACGCGCCGTTTCGCCAACATATACTTCCAAGCCGTCGAAACCACCCATCAATTCCAGAGGGATGTCGAGGGGTGCGAGGCGGGCAAGAACTTGAAGTTGGTCGGAGAGGGTGCTGATTGAGGATTCGCTGTCCCGTACGGTGTCAATGTAGGCAAGGGCGTCATCGATCTTTGGACCGAAGCTGTTCATCAGTGATTTTGCATCTGCGATGGAAAGTGGACCTTCTGTGTTGTTCGCCCGCACTGAGGAAGTCACAGCTCGTACCTTGGTGAGCAATGCACTGACTTGGTTGGCTCCTTCATTGGAGAGAGCACGTCCAACGCCGATGCCATCTTGGAATTGTCCGTATTCTTCAATGTGAACGCATGAAAGCGAGGCACACATCCTGAGCACCTCTTCCATCCTAGCGACGGGAGCCGCCACGGTGAGGCGGGACATTTCTGCGGTGGCGAACATGGAACCAGCTCACTGTGAATTTACGGTATCGAGTAGATGTGCTACGGCCTTGTCTTTCCGGCCACCAGCTGAGGATTCGATTGCTTCAACCACTTTTTGGCCGTCCTTAGCAACACCTTCAGCCTCTTTGTTCGCTCCTGCACGAGCAGCATCTAAAGTGGATTGTGTGTCTGCAACCGAGCTATCGGTTGCTTCGGTGACCAGGTGCACGGATTGACGCCGAGCCTCTGCTGCGATTTTACCAACTTCTGCTTGGGCATCAGCAAGTTGCTTTTCGGCATCTTGTTCTGCTTGCTTGATTTTGCGAAGGACATCGGCCATACCCAAGATAATCACCAGCAAATTCGCTGAACAGGAGGGGGTTTATGAGGCTAATGGGGAGGACTTCACATGCGTGAAGGACACCTACGGCGGTGAATTACTGCTCCGGCTTGGTTGCACGGAACCTGCTGGCCATGGCAAACGGCAGCAGCAAACGGCCTTGGACGCCTTCATATCCAACATCCTTGATCATGGCCCGATAGTACCCGTTTGTGCCATAATGTGAGTAGGTGTTTGCGAGACCTTTCCACGGGTGATTTTTGTCTTTTGTGACGTAGCGAGCAATCCATTGGACAACAGTAGCCATCCAGATACGACCTGCAAAACCATGCAACCAATTTGCTTTCCCAGCATCACAGATGACCAAACGGCCACCAGGTTTGAGCACACGGTAGATTTCCTCAAGCCCCTTTCGCTTATCCTGAAAGTCTCTGAAAGAAAACAAGCAAAACACCACATCATAGGTGTCATCGGGGAGCGGGATTGCTTCTGCGATGGCCTCAACATAATCTGCAGGTGACTCGCCACGTGCAGCGCGAGCGGAATCGACGCGCTTTTTGGCGACTTTCAACATCTCTGGCGATGGGTCGAGGCAGGTCACTTCGAGACCAACTAAGTCTTCGGCAAACGAACCGGGGCCACAGCCAACCTCGAGGACTTTCATCCCTGGTTCAGCATGATTGCGAACGTTTCGTCGCCAGCGCTTGTCCTGCCCGAAGGTCATGAGTTTGTTGACACGGTCGTAATTTGGAATGGTCGCTTCCAATTGTGCCTCAAGAATGGTCCATGCGTCCAAATCGATACCAGAGGGGTCGTAACCCCCGGTCGCTTCTCTGCTTCCCATGGCTTGTGCGCATCTGCCAACCTCTTTGGACATGTCGCAGAGTCGCCAAGCCCAAAAATGGGCGCAGGACCCCCCGCCGTCAAGCGATGCGCTCGACTGTTTCTGGGGTGATTCCTTCTTCAGGCGTGACTCGGAACACGAGGATCTTCAAGTTCTCAGGCGCGTTTCTAAATTTAGAAACAATCATTGAGGTTTCGAAGTCGGTTCCAATGGTACGTACTTTGAATGAGAGAACCATGTCCGCAATCGATGAAAGTTCTTGCTTGATCACTGGATCAAGACCGTTGGTCGAGACCGAGATGAGCAACAGTCCACGGTGGAGTTGAGCGTGGGCTTGGAGCATACGTACCATTGCCACAACTCGAGCTGGATCTTCACGTTGAAGGAAAAAGTCGAGGCTGTCCACGACCGCCCGGAAGTAAGGACCTAGGGCCATGATTTCATTGGTTACTTCCGTGAGGTAATCTTGGTTGGTTTCATCAACAAATCGAGTTTGGGCAAGCCGTTGGATGTCGGCGAGTTGGAATCCTTCCAAGCGGTAGCGGCTGGCAAGCAACTCCCGTTCTAGAACCGTTGAATTGTATTCTTCACCAATGGTGCGTACGTTGATGTCCATTGGCCAACTGTATTTTTGGAAAATCCGAACAATCTCTGCTTGGCCTTCGTTTGTAGAGACATAGAGTGTGTTTTCTGATTCTTCTGCAGGCGATGTGAATTGCTTAGCGAACAATTCGCTTCCAGACCCTGTATCTGTGAACGCAATCAAAGTGAAACCGCGAGGGATACCACCGTGCATTTCATTGTCGAACTTAGGCACACCGAAGGAACCCACCATGCTGAAGAACTCTTCATCTTCGGGATCAAAATCAAACTTGCGTGCCATATCTGTTCACCTCAATGGATAACGACCTGGCCTCGATCGATTAAATCGGTGCAATAAAGATCAAGATTCGACAACACCAACGGCGGTGTTTGATCGGGTACATTCAGAACAACGGAAAGGATTTCTCGCTGGCGGAAGGTGTTGATGAAGGTGTGAAGGTACTCCGCAAGAATGCGGTCTTCGTTGTAGATGGCAAGGGCATTGACGCTGTCGAGGAAGACAAAGTTGCGCTCTGAGGTGGTGGTTCGCAAGATGTAGAGGGTGCGAAGGAGCACTGATTCGAGCATGATTGGACTGTCGACGAAGTGAATGTTGGAATAAGGCACATCCGTCCCACCGAGGATACCTGATGAGACCAGGTCGATGAACTGGATTTTCGATACATCGATGCCGATGGATTCGAAAGCCTCAATGATTTCAACAGCTCCACGGTTTGCGCTGATGTAAACGCCACCCATTTCGAACATTTGCATGAGAGGAATGATTGTGCTCGCCGTGACCATGAAGGCGTTGGAGTTGCCGCAGCGCACTTGCACTGCACTGTTGAGCGCTACTTCGGTGAGTTGTTCTGCTATTCGCTGATCCAGTTCAAACATAATCATGACCCCCATCGCGAGGTTTTATCGCTTTGTGCGCCCCATTTGAGCATTGGTGTAAGCATGACGCCAAGCGGCGTAAGTTCGATGGCGTGTTTTGCACGGCTGTGCGCCGTGCCTCGCATCTTGACCACCTGTAGGAATCGAAGCAAGTGGCCCATTCGTTCCACGTCACCCATCACAATGATACCATCAGCGATTGCCTCTTCCACACCGAATGAAGACCAGTGGGCGTTCTCGGTCGCTGAAGTAATCTCGGAGATGAGGATGGTTGTGCAACCGAGGGTCGCCAATTTCTTTCCAAGAGTGAACAAGAAGTCACGAATCAGTTGTTCTGATTTGATCTTGTAACAGAGGGTTGTTACCGAATCGATCACAAGTCGCGTCACACCAATGGTGTTGACGATGTCGACGATTGCTTTGATCAAAGCGTGAACGTCATCCAATTCGAACGATGCTTTTTCCAAGCCGAGCCAAGAGTAAAGCACGTCCATATCAAAGACGTTGATGAGCCCTGAGTCGACCATGTTCATGTCGAAGAAAGCGTATTGACGAATGTTCTCGAGCAGTTTGACCGATGGTTCGGTTGCCGTGAAATGGGCGCATGCTTCACCTGCGAGGGCTCCACGTACGAGGAACTCCATTCCAAGTGTGGTTTTTCCGGAACCACAGGTACCTGCAGCCAACACGGTGGACCCGTATGGGATACCGCCACGGAGAATCTCATCCAATCCATGAATCCCAGTGACGCATCGGTCCCGGGTGTAAACGGCGGCTGGTTGCATGGGAAACATGACCAACGAACCGGCCCGGGTTCATCAAGCAATCGCCCGCTCGACATAGGATGATTGCATTGGAGATGCAAACAGTCAGACTCGTCAAACGTCACCAGGTGAAGGCACCTGCTGGACAAACCACGACGTCAAGGCAGTCGAATTCCCGTCCCATGCCAGCGATTGGGCTGTGATCATGAACAGGCCTGTGTCGCCACCCCATTCAGCACGGAACATGTCGTAGGGGCGCGCCTCATCCACCTGAGTGTAGCGTAATGTGAGAACTCCGGTGCCGTCGCTCATGCCATTGAACATCCCGACACCGAGGAATCCGTCAAGACCTAGATCGATGACTTGTGAAGCGTTTCCAATCGCTTGTGAACTCGGATCGCCGGTCAAAACCATGGTGGCTTTCCCAGCCACAACACCCGACTTAAACAGGAAGTCTGAGGTGATGCTCGAGGAGGTGTGATTTAACGACCAACCGCGAAGGGCAATGGCGAAGTCATTCGGATTATAGATTTCAATCCACTCCGGTCCACCGCTTGCTGGGCGCGTCATAAGTTCGGTGATGTGGAGGTTATTGTTGAGTCGCCCGCCACGATGAACTTCAAGGACAACTTGCCAGACCTCACCATCTTGAATGAACTGACGGTTTGCCGTCGAAGATGCAGATGCAGTTTTTCGGTTTGTACCACCATCGAACAGCATGGTGCCAATTCGACTTGAGTTGGTGCTGGAAACAACTTCAATGGAGAGGTGGAGCGAAAACCCTTCATCCAATCCCAAACCATCGATCATGTCCCCTTCAGTCAGGTTTTGAATGGCGTTGATTTTGACCATGTCGAGGGTCCCGTTGGTGACCAAACCGGCCTGAATACGCCCATCGTCCAAGGCCTCTGCTGTTTGTTCATGCCAGTCGGTGGTGGCGTTGTTGTAATCCATGCCGCTTTCATTGGCCGGAACAAACCATCCACCGTCGGAGGTGAGGCGGTCCAAACCCTGCACTGCTGCTCGGTCGAGTCGGTCCACTGCTGGATCATTGGAACCCATTTGTAATTGTGCCAAGGAGAGGAAGGCTGTCAAGATCATCAAGAATAAGACAAAGGCTGACAGGAATTCAATAACTGCAGTGAGGGCTGTCTCGTCTCTTTCAAGCGAACGAACCTCCCTGCTGCGCATGTTCATCGGTGAGGTTCGGCGCTTGAAGAGGTTGCCGCATGGTGCGAGGAAAGAAGGTGAAATACGGGGGTCAACCCCCCCTTCGGGGGCGATGAGTCTTTGAATCCCCCATGCGAGCCATCGTTTAATGTCGAACCGGACGCAACAATCAAGCGGCCCAAAAACGGGTAGTTTCTCGATGGTGTTTCTCCTCCTGTTGGCATCGTTAACAGGCCTTGTTTCACTGCCAGCAACTGCTGCTGAAGAAAGTGGAGATCTAGGCATCATAGCCTCTTTATCACCCCTTGATGGATCGTGGGGGTCTTCATGGGACCCGCTTAGTTTCGAGGCCACAATTTCAAATGAAGGTCTTGGCACAAGCTCCAACCGCGTAATGAAGTGGTTCATCTGCGATGGTGAGATGGACGGCCCTTCCTGCAAGTCGAACCCTGAAGCAACCGGTTCCTTCTCCCTATCGAACATATTCCCAGGGGTTACAATCGATGTTACAGCCGATACGGATTGGAATCCATCAGGAGACCAAGGGCTCTTCACTGTCGTTTATGCCTTTCAACTCAACGACCAAGATGCCTCTGATGACATGTTGACCTTTACCATCAACTTGACACGCTCGTACGTCGATCTGGGAGTGGACACGACCTACAACCCACTTGAGGATCTTGACGCCACGGCAACATACAATGGCGCCATAGTCCTCAACACTGACGTGGATTATGTCCTCAAGGCAAAGGGGCAAGTGAATGCGTGTGGCACCTGTAATTTCGAGGCAAACCTTGGTTGGCAACTCTGGACCGTTGATGCCTTCCCCACGATGGTCGATGAGGCCTACACCAACGTTACCAACCTTCCTTCATGGGGCGGCCAATCCCCGTTCACCCGGGAACTCCCTCCAATGAACAACAGCGCAGAGGGTGAATTTACACTCAAATGGGGCTTATTTAACAGCACGGGCACACCGTACGGCGACCTTGATGAAAGCAACGATTTGACATCCACAGGCGTGGTTTTCGATGACACCATCGACCTCCAAGCAACCTCGATGACCCCATCGCACGATGCCACCTCGATGATCTATTTTTACGGAGACACCATGGTCACATCCACCGTCTCCAACATCGGTAACAAATCCGTGGACATGGTTTCAGTGGCTTTCCAAGTCTATGACTCAATTGGAGAGGTCGAATATGAAGCATCGTGTGCCCTGTATGCCTTCCACCCAGGTGAAATCCGAACATGCTTTTTCAATGTCACAACCGTTGGTGCAGATCGTACGCTCACCATTCAAGTCCCTGCGAATCACGACGAAGGCGATGAAACGAAGTACAGCAATAACGCCCTCTCCGAGGTCACTGACCTCGTCGCAGGAGACATCAATGCGAACATCGATCAAGCCAGCGCAACCGGAGTTTACACAACCGGTGAAAACATTCAGATGAGCGCTCGAAACAGCGCCACTGCGGCTGGACCACTCAATTATTCGTGGTGGGTCTCTGGTATCATCAACCTCGGCTATGGTCCTAGCTTGAATGTATCAGGCGGGAACCTTGGACTTGGTGATCACACCGTGACCCTCCGTGTCACCGATGTGTTTGGTGAATTGGAATCGGTTCACAAAGAAATCACGGTCTACGAATACATCTCCCTCGACAATGGCGATTTGTTTAGCGGACAAGCAGTCGCACGGACTTCTGCATACCTACGGTACGAATCATCCCTCCCCGTGCTTGGTACATCTTACGGAATCGGTGAAGGAAAGGAACCACTGCTTTTGCTGTCCTTTGAAATCCTCTCAACCATCGATGATTCTCCCGAAGTCGGCATGGATTGGATGGACATTCAATTGAATTTGAGTGCACTCTTACCAGAGAGCATCCCCCTCGAGTCTGTGGATGTGCGCTACCTACCAACCATGGAAGATTACATCTGGACCTACCTTGGCAGCTCCACAAGCAATGAAGGTGCAACGATCGATGTCACGCTCTCATCCAATGGCGTGATCCTCATCATCGGAGAATCACCCGCGGCAAATTTGAGCACAGGGCCCCTCACCAGCACGCAAATGGAAGGCGGGCAATTGAACCTCAACTGGACCGCATCAGGTGACGCATCCAACCCCTACGTCGGAGGATGGAACATCTACAAATTGCTCATTGTTCAAGAAGCAGGCACCATTTTCCCCAATCCAAGCAATGGAGTGAACACATTCATTTGGAAAGAATTGACGGGGGATTCGCTTGTCGCCTCAATCGACGCCTCATCGAACAACTGGACCGACCCCGAACCATTGGCAACCGGAGATTGCGCATCGTACGCCATCATGCCAGCGAACCGTGAAGGAACCCCCGACTTCGAGCACATCAATGTCAGTTTGGATGAAGACGGCCAAGCAAGCGCCTTTTGTGGTGACGCCATTCCACCAGTCTCAAGCATCACGAATTTCCAATACACCTCAACCTTTACCAACGACACAGAGTGTTACAAAATTGTCAATGACTGGAACATGTGCTACGAACTCAACCTCACATGGACCTGGCCAGAGAATGAAGCGAACGGGGAACTGTTTTGGAACCTGTACATGATCGAGCAGGAACCAAACGGCATTGATGTTCGGTTCTTGACACCCATTGCGAGCAACATGGCTTCAACGCCTGGTGAACAAGGCCATTACAATCAAACCGGTGTCGAGGATTCGAGCCTAAGGCCACTCCGGACATATTACTTCATTCTCGCACCTGTTGATGCTGTTGGCAATGAACAAACCATCGCAGATTACCCTTCACCAAACATCGAACGAGTCTACATCCAAGACGAGTGGTGGGACTTCTACCAACACCTCATCCCGGAGCCAGAACCAGAACCAGAGCCACCGTTGGGTGTTCCTTGGCTGGGTACGTTAACCGATTACATGCAAGAAGATGAATTTAAGACAACTGGTCTAGCTTCACTGATCGTATTGGTGTTGTCAATCATCTCCCTCCCCCTTCTGTTGCAAAAGCGAAAGCGATTGAAGCGGATCATCTCTGCTCGGAAACGCCGAGCAGGCGGTACGACAGCGGATGACGAATTTGATGACTTCTTCGATTGAAGTCAACTATGGCGCGGCAGGGGAGATTTGAACTCCCGAGGTGAGACACCACTGGATTAGCAATCCAGCGCAATGGCCAGGCTATGCGACTGCCGCAGACAAAGCCGGCGACCAATGAAGCAGTCATGAACATGACGGTTGGGACTGGCTGAGCCTTGCCGTCGGTAAAGAGGCCACTGAGGCATCAAAGAGGTCCGAATGGACCAAGCCAAGAGGAAGGAGGCACGCACACCAACACAAGGGCGAGGTGCATCCATCCGAGGTAATACAACGAGCGGAAGAATGATTTCGCAGCCTTTGGCATGCGCCCATTTTCATCAAGCTCTTCAAGTGGATCGATGTCCCATACTGATTTTGCATACCAGACGGTCAAGCCACCGGCAATGAAGGCCCAAAGCAGAGGCAAACCTGAACTCGGCCAGAAGCATGGGACGCTACCGAGCATAAGCAAGCAGAGGCAGTAAGCTTTGGAGAGGAAAATCGTATGTTCAGGGCCTCGAACCTCGTTCATCATAGGCACTTCAGCTTTTGCATATTCACCCGAGCGGTACAACGCCAATGCCCAAAAGTGAGGTGGTGTCCAAAAGAAAATCAAGGCGAAAAACAACCATGGTACCGGAGAGCCAAGCGCAAGAGGGTTCAATCCTTCCAAAATAGAATCGCCTGCTGCTGCGGCCCAGCCAATCAGGGGCGGTGTCGCACCTGCAATGCCACCGATGACAATGTTCTGAGGTGTGCGCCGCTTCAACCACATCGAATAGATGAGGACGTAGAAGAACACGGAGAAAAACGACCAAAAGGCTGCTTTCCAACTGACGATGAAAAAGAGTGAAGATCCAAGAACTGCAATGGTCGCTCCAAACACCAAAGCCCCACGGGCTGAGATGTGCCCTTGCGGCACAGGTCGGTTCTTGGTCCGCCTCATCAGCGGATCAATATCTGCATCATACCACATGTTGATGGCGTTTGATCCACCAGCAGAAAGGGTGCCTCCGACCACAGTGATGAGGATAGTGAACATGGTGTCGGTCCATGTTCGTTCGAGTGGTGTCACCAAATCATGAACGAGGATCGCACAAATGGCAGTCACCTGCAACAGAACAATCACTCGCAACTTCATCAATTGACGAAACACATTGAACCAACCTGGGTGCGGGGTCTGAACCACCTCACCAGCACCAAGATCCAAGGTTATGCCTCCTCTGTCCGATCGTTAAAATTAGAGGCTGAGATATTCATTGAAAACAAGGCACTGCTGGCGATGAGCAAACCTGTTATGCCTACGACGAGATGCAGGAGTGAGACCCACTCAGGGAAATTGTCCATTTTGGCTGCAATGATGTAGGTGCCTCCAATCATGACGTTGAGCATCCAGAACCCAGCGGTAATGTCGGTGATCCGCCCAATGCTCGTACCTGCATTGTGCTCCCGGGCCTCAGAACGGATTCGAGCCGATCCTGCCACCAAGACCAGACCAACGATCAATGCCCCGAAGCGATGCACCATTTGCACAAGCACACCTGGGCCATCAAACGAAGGAAGAACACTGCCATTGCACTTTGGCCAGCCTGTTGGGAATCCGACTGAACAACCCTGATTGTATTGGCCACCTGCTGTTGAGGAGACCCAGGCACCAAGGATGAGCAAGGTAAACACCGCTCCAACCATGGCGTCGATGCGACGCTTGTTTGCTACGACAAAGGCTTCTGGGAGGTAGAACAAGGGATGGAAGGATCCTTCTTTTGATCTCATTTCCATGTGCTGGAAAATAAAGGTGGCTGAAAAGATACACGCCATCGATAAGTGAAGCGCAACGGACCAATCGGCGTTATCGAAGAACACCGTAAGCGCTCCTGCAGTCGCTTGAAGAATCAGCATGATACCTGCGAAAACGGCCAACTGGTAGGCCTTCGTACCGTACATTGCTCGCTTTGAACGCATCAATAAGGCGTTGGCTAAGACTGGTAGAGCGATGACACCAACCATGGCTCGATGAATCCATTCAGTGAAAATTTCGAACGTTGTGTAACGATGATCTTCACCCCTCGAATCCACTTCTTCAGGATTCGCCTCCCAGTAAGCAGCCTGTTCCTCGACCGAGATGTCAAAGCCCCAGGTTCCGAAACACTGAGGCCAATCTGGGCAAGATTCGCCAGCATCATTGATGCGAATTGTTCCGCCGGCGACGATGATGACGAGCGCCATTCCCAGCAACACAAGAGGGAGGGTTGAGGGGCGACGCCACCATACACCCTCCATGTGCAAAGGTGAGAGGGGACCCCTTTTGAACACATTCCTATACCCACACATCATGGAGGGTAGGAATTTCTGGTGTTCACTTGTAGTGCTCGTTGTTGTGCTTGCTTCCAGTGGTTCGGTTTTAGAGAAGGCTGCGGCTCAAGAAACAAGTTCTGTTGAAGAGGGCGCTACACTTGATGTGCTCTATTTATCTGAAGCATGCCTCGGTCTCGAAGAGGAATGTGAACAGACTCGACCTGATCATTTCATTGAATACTTTGGCGCTGATTGGTGCGAACCTTGCAAAGTGCTCGATAACGACATTGACGTCATCAATACGACCGATGTATTTGTCATGCGCCATCACCCTTCCCCGTTGGATATATCCTACAACACCGATTCGAATCTTAGGTTCAATTGGATGTACAGGTTGCTGTTTTTACCAAGCCTGATTCACAACGGTGAAGGCTTGCTCACCGGCACCAGTCAAGCGCAAGACCTCGGCAATGTCATGAGCAACAGCACGACGACTTTTGCCGGTCTGAACGAAGTTGCCCTCAACAACAGTTTGATTTCGTGGAATTCTTCAGTCAACGGAACTGTTTCTGTATGGCGCTTAGGCGACGTACAGCACGAGACTGAAGACTACATCCATCGGAACATGGTCATTGGAGCAGCCCATTTCAACGCCAGCTCCTTGCAAGGGAACATCAGCCAGATCTTAGAAATGAACGGTACTGGCCTCGTGGTGATGCTCGAAACCGATGGGGAACGGAACCTTACTGTGAAGTCTGCAAACCCTGCGGCGGGTTTAGATCTCATCGACAACGAGGATGGTGGAATTACGTCCACCATCAAACAAACTTCTGGTGCTCGCCTAGCCATGGCGACAATGGTTGGTTTACTGGTGCTGTTGGCACCGGCGCTGGTCATGTGGAAGAACGCCCTCAAATCCGCTCCAATGGCTTCATCTGAACAGGAATAGGGTTCTCCTGCCGGTCAAGCCCTTGGGTTAGGTTCAAGAAGAGTAGGTAAGTCGGCAACTTGCGACACTGTTCGCAGGTGCATCTCTCATGGTCAAGCCAGCACGACTCCATACCCGCTTCGAACGAGCCCGAATCATTGGTGCACGCGCACTTCAGATTGGAATGGGTGCACCACTTTATGCAAACGAAGAGGTTCTTCGTGAGGCATTCCTAGAAGAACTTGTTTCACTCTACGGCCTTGAAGAAGCGTCGGTCCGATTTGTATTGGACCCGCTCAAGATTGCGCTCTATGAATACGAACACGAGTTGATCCCAATCGACATCGACCCTCACCTCGATTGAGTTTACTCGTTTATTGCAAACCCGTAGAATTCGGGTTGGCTAACATCAACCAGTGATTCTCGCTTGACGAGCATGGTACGTACGGCCCATAAATCGACGAACACTCTGTATTTTGTTGTTGCATCCAAGTAATCAACACCGCTTGATCCACCTGTGCCCATGCGTCGTCCAATCATCCGTTCAACCATCCGAGCGTGAGCGGAGCGGAACAACAGCATGCCTTGTTCGAGTCCGACAAAAGCATCGATGAGTTTTCTTGGCCACGAAAGCAAGGGAAGTTCTGGATAGGATTCAATGAACAGCAAACCTGCTCGGGAGCGGGAAATCACGCCTTCTGGTTTGAGGAATGATTCAGCTTGCACGCGGGCTGCCTCGATGCGTGGACGTACCTGGGCCTCTTCGCCGTGGCCGATCGCTACGATGTGGGCGATGACATCTTCGCCATGCCGTTCCATGACCTCAAGGTGGCCATCGACGAATGCAGCGATGATGTCTGCATCACCCGCTGCATCTGGTAGGGATCCATTGATTGGGGTTCGTGCAAGCCACGCACAGAGTGCATCGTTGAGGGAAGGGGCGTTCGAAGTGGCTTCGAAATCTGACAACACTTTAGCACTCACTTTCCCTTCGGAAGCGAGTTTCTTCATGTGGAGCAACGGGTCCATTCCACCCATTCGCTGTTCGTTTTCAAGGCCGAGGAGGACTTCCATTTCCCTCATTTGCCAGGACTCGAAGCCTGAAGAGGTCCCTAACTTATCCCTGAAAGCAAGGAAATCTTGAGGGGCTAAGGTTTCCATGACCTTCCACTGATTGGCAAGCAATCGGAAGATTTCAGTCACCCGTTCAAGATGGTGCACCAACTGTGGCAAAGACTTCTCTTCGACATGATCCCTGTTGAGGATGGAATGTGATTCCTTCAACTCTCGTAAGACCATCTTGAACCACAATTCGAAGGTTTGGTGGGTGATAATGAAATGTTGCTCATCGTTGCAAAGGGCGGGACCGTAGCCTTCTGGGCCCTCTTGTAATTCCAGAAGTTCGTTCAGACGCAGGTAGCCTCCGTAAGTCATTCGATGTGTTGGAGAACCTTCGGCCATGAGGCGACATCTTCAACGAGCCCTTGAACTCTTCACCCGAATGGCGAAGGTTGAGGATTGATTGAGCACGGTCAAGCGCTGGCGAAGACCTTGCTGGCGATGAAAATCCCAACGGCATAACACCCCGCAGTCATCGACATCGAAATCCAAAGCGCTGGCCAGAAATCCATTCCACGTGCGAGCAACAATGGGAGAGCGATGAACAACACGAGTGAAGGTAAAACCAGCAACAACACTTCGTTCGAAAAAACGGCAATGCGTTCGGAGTCTCCTGTGTCATGATGCAGCCATACGAGGGTCATGATTGAGGCCAGAGGCAAAGAAATGAGCAAAGCGCCAAGAATGCTGTTTCGCTTCGCAACCTCACTTGCTGCAACCACGATGCTTCCTGAAAGCAGGACTCGGAGCAACAGATTCTGCCAAACCATCATCAAACCCTGAAGGTGGGGGTTTGTCGTTCTTGCGCCGGTTTCGCTCGTTGGAGGGATGGTTTTTTCAGTTCCAAAACAACTTCTGCAAACATAACCCTCATAGAGCAAATACGGAACCCCTCGACATGGTCGTACACTCTGATAGTTTGAAGAATTGGCTCGCAGACTATGACGCAGACAACATCGTCATCGGTGTCGTCGCCTCGCACTCCTCTCTTCAGATACTTCATGGAGCCCGAATGGAGGGCTTCAAAACACTCGGGATTGCTGTCGGTGAAAACCGACGCCGCTTTTACAAAGCCTTCCCTGGAGCAGAACCTGATGAATGGTTGATGCTCGATCATTACCACGAGATGTTGGATCATGCCGAATGGTTCCGAGAACGCAACGTGGTCATCATCCCACACGGATCGCTGGTTGAATACCTTGGTCCGGAAAAATTCGGAGCTCTCGAGGTGCCAACCTTTGGCAACCGAGGCATCCTTCACTGGGAAAGCAGCAGAGCTCGGCAACGCCAATGGCTCGAAAGCGGTGGCTGCACCATGCCACGGGTGCTTGAAGACCCACACGACATCGATGGGCCTGTGATTGTCAAGTACGCTGGAGCAAAAGGCGGCCGTGGCTACTTCATTGCACGCGATTACCGGGATTTCCGACGCAACGTCGACATTGAAGAAGAATTTACCATCCAAGAATACGTCCTTGGATGCCGCTACTACCTCCACTTTTTCTTCGATCCAACCGCTGATGACGGCTTCCAAGTTCAAGGCCGTGGCAAGCATGCTGGTAAGAACCTCGGACGATTGGAACTCATGTCCATGGACCGAAGGGACGAATCGAACGTCGATGAATTCTACAAACTTGGATCGTTGCGAGACCTTCGTGAAATGGCTCTTGAGCCATCGTTTGTCGTCACAGGCAACCAACCAGTTGTGATCCGAGAATCCCTGCTCCCTCGTGCCTTTGAGATGGCTGAAGGAACCGTTGCTGCATCGTTTGAACTGGAAGAAAACAGCCGTGGTATGCTCGGACCATTCTGCTTGGAAACCATTGTCACAGACCAACTTGAATTCAAAGTGTTCGAAATCAGTGCACGCATTGTGGCTGGATCAAATCCGTTTGTTGGCGGCTCCCCTTATTCTGATATCAACGAGACACGTATGTCCACTGGACGCCGAATCGCTCGCTCAATCCGTAAGGCAGCAGATGACAACCGTCTGCATGACATTCTGTCTTGATTACAGCAGTTCGTCAGCCCACACAAAGCCCTTGCGAGGCATTGGACATGAACTGTCCACAGTATGACCTCGCATAACCAAGTCTGCTTAAGCGTATAATGAAGACGTGATCAATGAGGGTATGACCGCAAAAGGGAACAAAACAATCGCCTGCGTTCGTCGATGATCGGTTCAATACCCATACTTGCTGGCCATTTTAGTCACAGGTCGATCTTCTCCTGGTGGGCGGTCTCGATCCCTGCGTCTTTTCATTCGACGATCCAAGATGAGCACCATGAGTATCATGAAACTGAAGAGCACGAGGAAGAGTATTTTGAACGTATCCTCCGGTGTGATTACGATGGACTGTGAAGAGGATTCTCCAAGAATGCACGATGATTGACCGATCTGATCTTGATGCATCCCGAGTGGACACTCTGTCTGTTCTGACTGACCTTCAAGTTTGACATAATGATCGTAATCAGCCCACAAACAATCGCTCTCCAATGTCGAGCCTGCATTTGGGTTGTAGGTACCAACGCGGCAAAGTATTGTTTGATTCTGGCCGGTTTCCAAAACATAAGAGCCGGGTTCAGCGTCGAGGCAATCATCGATGGAACCCCTCCCCGGCATTGGATTGTAAGTCCCAATAGGGCATGCAATTTCGAGGGATTGGGCCGGAAGGTCAACGTAGTGCCCCACCGAAGCCAATTCGCACGAAGTGGAGGCATTTCCCCCTGTTGTTGGGTTGTAGCTTCCCATAGGGCACGGTGTTTCTTCTGAGCGCCCTTCTTCATCCACATAGTGCCCCAGCGAGGCGTTGAGACAGTCCTGGGAATTATTGGAGGCGGCATTTGAGTTGTATGTTCCTTTTTGACAGGGTATTTGCAGTTCTTGACCCGTCATATTGACAAAATGACCGGGGGTGGCATCGACGCAATCAGAGGCATTGATTGAACCCATGTTCGGGTTGAACGTACCAAGCCCACATTCACTTTGATTGAATTGACCTTTGAGGGGTACAAAATGGCCGCCCCAAGCAGGTGTGCATTCCGATTGGCCACTGGCGGGTTGGAATGTACCCGGGCTGCATTCAAGCTGAACCGATTGGGCGGTCTCGTTAACGAAATGGCCAGGATCGGCATCGGTGCACAAGACTTGCCCGGTTTGGTTTACGAATGTTCCAAGGCTGCATTCAGTTTGATTCCACTGTCCAAAGGCTTCAGCATGGTGACCAATGTCTGTTGCTAGGCAATCATTTGGATCAGAAGAGCCGTTCAATGGATTGTAGGTTCCTGGATCACATGGGGTTTGATCGCCTTGGCCGGTTTCATTCACGAAATGACCGCGAGTTGCTGGAAGGCACCACGTGGAGTTGTTTGCTCCGCGAAGCGGATTGTAGGTGCCTATTGAGCAAGGTGTTTCGGTGGATTGGCCCACAAGGGAGACATAGTGACCACGTGAAGCGTTGAGGCAAGAGGATTGGCCCGTTTGGTTTTGCAACGTACCAAGTTCACATTCAGTTTGGTTGTACCTGCCCGTCTCGTTGACAAAGTGGCCGATGTCTGCTGGTCTGCAATCTGTCGGCATGATGGAACCGTTGTCAGGATTATAGAAGCCTTCGAGGCAAGCAGTTTGGTTCACTTGACCCGTTTCATTGGCGTAGTGGCCCCATTCAGCGGGCCGACAAGACACCTGTTCCGTCTCATTCTGGAAAGTGCCAATGGGGCATGGAATTTGAGAAGTTTGGGCGGTCATGTTGACGAAGTGACCAAGATCGGAGGGGAGGCATGCTTGCGAACGGGTGCCAGGTTGGAAGGTCCCCACATCGCAAGGTAACTGTTCGCCTTGGCCAATCAATCCGACGTAGTGGCCCGCTGTGGAATCAAAACAGGCGTTGATGCTTTCACCACTTGTTGTAGGATTGTAGCGCCCAACAGGGCACGGTCGTTCTCCGATTTGTCCAACTTGGTCAACATAATGCCCGATGGATGCATCAGTGGGGTAGATTGCGTCGTTTGCTGGTACATATTTGCCAAGCCCCACTGTGGTGCATGCGTAACGGCCATAGGTTGGTGCAACGCATTTTACCGTGCGCATGATGTCTTCGGGATAGGCATCGAGTGGATCAGCAACCCCGTCGCCGTCTTGGTCCCCATTGTCAATGGCAATGGAACGCGGTACCACAAGAGGAATTGTGTAGGTGAAATTGACTTGGTTTGAAGTGTCGTTGTTTCCAATTTGACCGGCGTCACCCCTCCCAGTACAGGCAACAGATTGATTGTCATACAGCACACAGGTTCGATCACTACCTGCATCAACAGCAATGACTTTTCGGTCGGGGTCAAGCGAATTCGGGACCGTGACTGCGTATACGTGTGCATTTGGGGTGGCATCCCCAATACCCATGCCACCGTTGTTATTTGACCCCCAACACATTGCAGAGCCGTTGCTCAATACAGCACAGGAATGTTCGTAGCCAGCTGAAATTGAGACCGCATTTGAGATTCCACCTGAATGTGTGATGGTGAGTGGAGTGATTGACCCCACACCCGGACCATGCCCCAGTTGGCCAAGTGCGTTGTAACCCCAACAAGAAACCTGTCCATTGTCCAAGAGAGCACACGTGTGCTCCCGACCTCCAGAAATATCCACAACCGTTCTTCCAGAATCAAATGCTGCGGTTAAAGTTGGTGATGTCTGACCCACATAGTCGCCATTGCCTAATTGGCCACGTTCATTGCTCCCCCAACAGGAAACTGAACCATTGTCCAGGAGAGCACATGAATGAACAATGCCTGTTGTGACGGCAACAGCGGTACGGCCTGTCCCAAAGCTGGAAGTGAGGGTGGGAATGGTCCGATCTGTTGTCGTAGAATCCCCGAGTTGCCCACCATCATTACGACCCCAGCAAACGACTGAACCATTATCCAGAACGGCGCATGAATGCCGATCGGAGACTGAAATATCAACTGCAGTTCGTCCAACTCCGAGATCTCCGACCAGCGATGGTCCTGACTGCAAGTTGGAGGGGTAATTACCCCAGCAAGCGATTGAGCCGTTGTCAAGAATAGCACAACTTGTTCCACCAGAACTCACCTGGACTGCGGTTCGACCTGTTCCAAAAGAAGACACAATCGAAGGAGAGGGTACCGAGTCACCATTACCTCCATCCCCAACGTATCCACCCCCCCAACATGCAACTGAACCGTTGCCAAGTAAAGCGCATGAGTGGGGTCCACCGACTGAAATTGAGGAAACTGAGGGCCCAAGCGTCTTTGTCAAAACTGGCGAGGCTTGGTTTGCGGTTTCCCCGTTTCCAAGTTGCCCATTGAGGCCGCCGCCCCAGCATGATACTTCTCCGGAATCAAGAACGACACACCCGTGGAAGGAGCCAACTGCGAGGGATGTAGCAAGCTTTCCATCACCAAAGGAGACCGTTGGCGTAGGCACGTACACTCGAGATGAACTCCCAGTTCCAAGGCGCCCGTACCCACCATCACCCCAACAGACAACCTCGCCACTGTCAAGCAGAGCGCAGATGTGGTGGTCGCCCGATGAGACTGAAACTGCAAGTTTCCCTGCACCAAATCCACTGGTCAACCCTGGAGATAGACGGTTTGCACTTGTTCCATCTCCATTCTGGCCGTATGCACCTTCGCCCCAGCATGAAACATCCCCTATGTCCAGAAGAGCGCACGAATGGTGGCTGCCGACTGAAACGGCAATTGGAGTGGTGTTGACTGGAAAAGAGTTGACTTGAACCGGAGCATTCCTTTGGCTTGTCGTCCCGTCGCCTAATTTCCCGTAATCATTTTTACCCCAACACATCACGGTTCCATCGTCGATTAAAGCACAGGCATGATCGGAATAGAGGGACACCGAGAGGGCTTTCTTACCCGCTCCAAAACTTGTCGTTGGGGTAGGGTCGGTTGAGGAAGTCGTGGCTCCGTTGCCAAGTTGGCCGGAAAAGCCCTTGCCCCAGCACGACACTGTTCCATCGCTCAACACCGCACACGTCACCGAGTTTCCTGTTGAAATCTGAATCGCCGTTCTGTTATTTCCAAAGTCGCCCACCAGCGTAGGGCTTGTCAAATCCACCTTAGTGTCGTTTGTAAGGTATTGCTCACCCCAGCAAGAAACCGATCCATTATCCAGCAGGGCGCACGTATGCGTCCAGCCCGCATCAACGGCCTGTGCGGTTCTTCCTGCACCCAAGGAGAGGGTTGTCACCGGTGTAAGTTGGTTTGTTTTATCGCCGGTACCAAGTTGCCCATTTGCGTTATCACCCCAGCACGTGATCGAATCATCATCAAGAATGGCGCAGGTGTGCTTGTATCCAGCAGAAAGCCCGCTGGCCTTGAAGTCAAAGCGAATCGGAGTTTCAAAGATATTGAACACGCCATTTCCGTTGAAATCTCGTTCAGAAACAGCGACTGTTCTCAGCGCAGGCAAAACCGATAAGGAAGTAGGTGAAGATTGAGGAGTGCTTTGATCGCCAGGTGGAGAATCACCCCAACATGAAACTGAGAAATCATCGAGAAGAGCGCATGAATACGTGTGACCGGAGGTGATCGAAAGGGCTGTTCGATTCACGCCAAGGCTGGATGTCAAGGTGGGAACCAATTGCGAATTTTCAACGCCGTCATTACCGCCTCTTCCGTTCGCACTCACGCCCCAGCATGAGACATTACCATCGTTCAGTACAGCGCAAGTATGCTTATGCTTTGCAGAGATAGCAACCGCCGTTCGCCCTTCTCCAAAGGGCTCAACGGCTTCTGGAGTGAGTTGGTCAGAAGTGGAACCGCTTCCCAAAAACCCTTCAAGCCCACTGCCCCAACAGACAACAGAGCCCTTGCTCAGCATTGCGCAAGTGTGATCATCACCTGAAGCGAGCGCAACCGGTTTGAATGCTGAAGGTATTGCTGCGATGGGTGCGGGTGAAGACGATGAGGCGACGCCCCCGTTGCCAAGTTGGCCCTTTGCCCCGTTGCCCCAGCACAGTGTGGAACCGTTGTCAAGAAGAGCGCAGGTGTGATGCAAACCGGCCGAAATCGATTTCGCACTGCGATTCTCCCCTAAAGAATCAGTGAGTTGGGGTGAAGCTGAATTTGAAGCTCCACCGTTGCCAAGTTGGCCATTGGAACCCAAGCCCCAGCATGCGATGGCTCCATCGTCAAGGATCGCACAGGTATGGGAATTGCCTGATGAAAGCGCCATCGCTTTTTGCCCTGATGGGAAGGGAAGGACAGGAGAGGGGACGCTGCTGGTGCTCTGCAATACACCGTTGCCAAGTTGTCCGTTTTCGCCTTTCCCCCAACATGAAACTGAGCCGTTGTCGAGCAGAGCGCAGGTATGACGAGCCCCTGCACTGATTGCTTTAGCAGTACGGCCGGGTCCAAAACTTGAGACAAAGACTGGAGTTGATTGATCGGAAGTGTCGTTGTTGCCAAGTTGTCCATCCGCTCCTTTGCCCCAACAAGCCACCGATGCGTTATCGAGGATGGTGCACATGTGCTCAGCGCCGATGGCAATTGTGGCTTGAGTGAAAATCGATCCTTCTTGGAATCCTGCCGCTTGTGCTGAGGATTGAGAAATCAAAACGGGGCTTTGCTTCGTTGCTTCTTGGAGGGGAGAGGCAAACGTGTTGATGCCAGCAGAGCAACTCAGAACAACCATCAGAAAAACCAAGAAATAGGCCTTCAGCGGTCTGCTCATACTGTGTCCAAGCAAGGGGGGGATTTCAACTCTCTTCTTTGCAAGATGAACTGCCCTTCAAAGGAAAGCAGGTGGCTTTCAATTCGAATCCGAAGCAGAGTCAGTGAGTTCATCTAAATCAGGTGCGCTCGGTAATTCTGTCCCGGTTGCGGATTGGGAACCTTCTCTTTCAAGACGCTCATTGAGTTCATTGATCAGTTCATTCGAAGCTTCAGAGGTTTCCGAAGGGGCACTGGTTGCCGCTGAATCATCTGGAATTTCACCACGCTCAAGAGCAGAAAGGCGGTCTTCGAGGGCCTTCTTGCGACGGCGGCGCTCTGCCATGCTTGGAACATCAAAGGTCGCCACGAGCATGATTGGATCGCCGTGAGTGAGTGCTGCCTTGTACTCCATCACATCAACAACGCCATCGTTGTCTTCATCGTGAAGTGAATTGATGATCACTTGGAACTTCGTAGGGTCCCGTGAACGTCGCTTCTTGTGCTTCTTGTAGTGGTGCACATAGACTTGATACTTGCCTGCAGGTGCAGTCCCTTCTGGCCAGTAGACGTTTTCCACAGGCTTCTTGCTTTCTGGACGGACGTTGGCATCTACGTCGAGTTCTCCACCGCACTTTGAGATTTTATTCCCTCCGTGAATCCGTTCGCCTGAAGGGCACACAATGTGCAAATCCAAGTCGTTGAAGTTGTTCCACATCAAGGACACCTGAACGTCAGAAGACCGAGCCCCTTCACGGCTTAGACGCTCTTGGAGATCTTTCATAGCGGCCTGTGCCGCTTGCTTTGATTGAATAGCGTCGGCTTCACGAGCTGATTCGATTTCTGCGATTCGAGATGTTTCTGCATCATCCAGTTCGTTTTGACGCACCGTTTCAAGTTCAGCCAATTGAGCTGAGCGGGCTTCAGCAAGTCGGGCTTCTTCCCTGTCGCGTCGTCGCTGCTCTGCTTCATCTTCGGCCTGTTGAGACGCTGCATTCGCTTCGGCTTGGGCTTCTGCGATGGCCGCCAAGCGGAGTCGTTCCGCATCCCGCACTAGATCTGCTGCGTCCTTGGCCGTCCGCTCTGCAGCCTGGTTCCGAACGTTGCGTTCTGCATCGAGTTGAGCGACGCGCCCACGTGCTAAATCACGTGCACGGCGGCGTTCCTCGACGATAGCTAGTTTAGCGTTGATCTGTTGTTTGGCGCTGCCGAATCCTGGCCCACCTGTGTTGTAGCGCAAGCCTTCCGGACCGATGCCCTGGCGCATGTTTAGTTTCGTATCGCCACGGGCAACAATGTACCACAAACCGATACCAAAACCGCCACCGAGGACGGCTAACATACCCATCGACTGCGCATCCATTGATTCACCCTAGGTGGAACCTGTCTATTGTAGCATCGGTTGTTTAGGCTTGAATCAGGAAGATAAATCCTTGATTTTTTCGACCAGATCCATTCGACGAAGTCGCCAAATTCCGAATGGCGTCATTGCCACAGCGATGAAGATCACGCCTGTCATCAGTTGCCAAGCAACGCTTGGGACAATCGTGACCGGCACGAAGAACTGCCAAGAAGAGAATGAAGCTGCCAACCCCACTGCTCCGCCGTAAGCAAACAAAACACCGACAATACCGCCGATTATACCGATCAACAGGCTCTCAAACAGAAGCATCAGACCTAGGCTGCGAGTCGAGGCTCCAAGCACTCGTAAAGTCGCCAATTCGAAATCCCGCTCTGCTACGTTCATGATCATCGTGTTAAACATCACAACAATGGTGAACAAGAGTCCAAGATACATCATGGCTTGGAAAATCTGAGTCTGCTGGTCAAGTAAACTGTTGATGCCGTCGAGCAAGGTTTGCCGATTGACAACCCCTGTTGAAACTTCACCTAAAGCTGAATCCACCTCAACACCTTCTGGGAATTCCAAATAAATCGAAGTTGCATTGACACCAAGAATCTCGCTCAAATCCCCGCGGAGGAAATACATGGTTCGGGCGAGTTCAGCAGTTGCGGTTCCAACAACTTTGACATCGTGTGGTGCGCCATTAATGTGAATGGTTTGTTGTTCTCCAACATTCCATCCGAGGAACCTCATGCTCCCTTCCTCCATCACCACTTGAGTGACAGCCATGGCACTGGAAGGGGCATTCCCCTCCAGAAGAGGCACTGCCCGCATTCCACTCTGGAATGAGTCAAGGCCTACAAGAGTGAATGTTCGTTCAATTCCATCAACATCTGCAACCGAACCAAGGGGGGTTTCAATAATCATTTCGTGATTGGCAGAATTGTTCTCCGCCCAATCAATGACATGTTGTTCCCCATCTGGCATGATGTAGACTTGTGCGTCCCAAGATTGGTCGTTCTCCAGACCGCCGACCATCGTCTCTTCCAATCCTGCTGACATCATTTGGATCGAACCAAACAGCATTAGAGAAATACCGACAGCAACAAAGGTCATGGTGAGTCGAATGGGTTTGCGAACGCTTGAACGAATCGAAAGACCGAGTGTCGTTGGCATCCAAGAAGTGAGATTACGAAGTATGTTTGAACCAACGCGCATTTCATTTTGCCCACTCAAGACTTCAAGCGGGTCCAGACGACTCGCTTTCCATGCAGGAAACGCCCCCGAAAGGAACACGACACACATGGTTGAACCAATGACAGCAAGATAGACCGAAGACGGAATCGTGCGTACAATGATTGGCATGCCAATAAGGTCCTGATAGAAATCCAGCATTCCATTCATACCCCATGGTCCTGCGAAAGCACCGAGCGCACAACCGATTCCCCCAATGACAAGAGGCGCAGCAAGATAGCCGGTCATGAGCGATGAGCGCTTGACACCCAGCGTCCGTAATACAGCAATTTCCTTCGCTTGACTTTGCACCAAACGCTGCAAGCTCAAGACGATCGTGATGGATGCGATTGAGGCAATCATCACGGTAAAGGGAACGGTTGTTCGCTTGGTTCCTTCCAAATCTTGTCGCATGACTTCGACCGGTTCATTCTGCCCTCGGTCTCGAACACGTGCGTCCAATTCAGTCGATTCAAGAGAAGTGTCAACCAGGTGTTTGACTGCATCGATTTCTTCACCTTCATACGCTTGAGTATTGGGCAAATCATACGATGGGGTGCCTTCAACATCCAAAACAATTGTGTTGCTTGTGCCAACCGTATTACCGGTGAGTCGGGCCATTCCAGAATCAGAAAGGTAGCCTACAACATATTGACCAGATTCTTGCGGGAACAGTGTGCCTTCGGGAGCCATGAGCACGTGCAGTGGATGGTAGCCAGTTCCAACAACTGTGAAAGATGCGCTCGTATTTCCAGCACTGATATTCACGGTATCTCCAAGTTCGATTTCAAGTGCTTCAGTGACGTGTGCATCGATCACAATTTCATCGGCAGCAACCGCTGTGCGACCTTCGAAATGCCCTTCTGGCATCCATACACGATCAGCATTTGCATCTGCAGGAATTCCATGCCAAAGAGAGTTGATGATGTGTTCTCCCGTGTCGTTGGTGTGAAACATCGCCCCTTGAGTAACGGTGCGTCCTTCACATGATTCAAGAGAAAAAGATGTGATTGAGTTTGATGCCCATTCCGATGCTAACGAATCGCAGAAGGCATTGACTTGTTCGGGACTCCAGGTTGCACTGCGGTTGTCAATCCAAAGATCTGCAAGATTAGCACCACCTTCTTCATCGGCTTGCATGGTATCGTACATGCCACCAAGATTGTGCGCATAGCCTCCAAAGGTAATGCCAGCAAATACGCCGACAAACA
>JAPKCS010000034.1 GCA_028822845.1 Candidatus Poseidoniaceae archaeon
GACTCTTGATTCAAACGAGTTTAATATTCTCGCTGGAAAATCTGAAAACGGTTCGCAAGTAAACATATTACTTTCTCGATACGTCGATGAAAATGTAAGTCTGCCCAATGAATTTAGTGAATTTAACGATACTGTCAATCTCTCAGTCGATGGGTTGGATGCCTCCTGTACCTACACTTGGAAACATTGGGGTATGGTCAACAACGATTCAGAACCATGGCAATTAATCGCAGAAGGTGACTTTACTGGAACCACATTCGATATGTCACAATTTGAAATGAATCAGCGTTCATTCCATTTCATTCAATTGGATTCGAGTTCGTCTTGTGAATGAAGTTTTCACGCGAATGGATTTCAAACGCTACGGGCGCGTTGAAAAGGCAACATGATTGTTCGATCTGATTCGTGGACCGTGCTTAGAATGAAGCACCTGATGACAAGAGAACCAAATAGAACATTCCTGCCATTGTCAAGGCTCCGATAAGTATGATGTAGACAATGCTCCAGGTATTTCCCTTCTGATAGGTGTTGTTGTGTTCAAACATTTTCAGGTAAAAAATGATTTCAAAAACCAGTGCGGTGTTAAAGAACAAACAACATATCAATTCTCCTCCTGCCATAATTTCCCCATTCCCCTTTAGAACTTCAAGATAATATGCGACAAAATAGATCAGGAATCCAGTTAGAAAGAGGACAGTGCTTGCAACACGACTCATGTGCTTGAATTTCGGCACAGAGAGAGGGACAACGTGTTGCTCCGTTTGAATGGGTTGACCCATTGTGCCTGCTTGTGATTGATGTTGAAGAGCCATTGGACCGGGGGACTGCTCGACTTGGCCCCAAAATTGTTGCTCTTGAGTGTCAGGCTGCATATGCATTTCAGGCGCAGTGTGGCCATAGAATGTTCGCTTCTTCAATCTCTGAGAAAACATCTGTTTCACAATGACTGTTGAGTGGGGTTAAACTGACCTTGATAAACTAGAAGTTCGGACAAAAGGTTGGGTGAGGCCAATGGAACATTTCGAACAGTCAGTCATTGACCTTTCTCGAATCCTTCGTGCCCATTCAATGGATCAAATTGAAGGGCATGATTTGAACCCCTTGGACCTGATGAAAAATGTCAGCATGGTGACCATGAAAATTGATTCCTCAAATGTAGAGCACGTGCGCTACCTTACCACTGAAGGATTATCCAAGCAAGATCGACTAAAGTTCATCAAAGAGTTGTCATCCAGTTCTGGATCAGAAATATTTGAATTCTCAACATGTAACCGAGTCCTCTATGTCGGCTTTTCCATAACGACCGATCAACTTGAACAATGTGTTCTTGATTCGACTTCGCTCACATCAGTTCCGTTTGAAAAGTATCAGGGACTTGACGTGTGGAGGCATTTGGTAAAGGTCTGCAGTGGTCTTGATTCGTTCATCATGGGCGAATTGCAGGTGATGTCTCAGTTCAGAAACTCAGTCGCATGGCATCGGAAACATGGCCTGGTTAGCACCTTCACAGCGTCGTTCTTTGAGCATGTCGTCTCAGCGAATCGAAGTGTAAGGAAAGAATTTGACTTCAATCATACAACCGAATCAATGTTGAGTTTGGCCACAGCTGTCGTCGAAGAAAAATTGGCTTCCATCGACCATTCACACACCGTCGTCCTTGGCTATGGGGACATGGGGATGAAAGCGGTGGAAGTCTTACTTTCTCTTGGTGAACAAAAAATCACCATCGTGACCAGAACACCCAGCAAATATGACACAATGGAGGTTGATGAGGGCGTTGAGATGCGATTTCTTTCTTTCGAAGAATGGAATGGGTCCAAAAATGAAGCTTCGATGGTGATTTCAACAGTCCGAAGTGTTGAACCGATTTACCATCAAAAACAGAAGTTGCCAATTTCTGGTGAATCGACCGTCATGGATTTTTCATGGCCCCCGTCAATCGAAGAACCATCCCTCTCAGCAAACCAAACCCTCCTCGGAATGATGCACTGGATAAAAACAGCAAGAAATGTTGGAGAAGAGTGGGATTACAAATCAATCATTGACAAAAGTGAAGTTCTGATCCAAGAGATCGAAGATAATTTTGTTGCCGCTCTTTCAAACCGAGGCAACGCCAAGTTTCGCTCCTTCATGTACGGTACATTGGAAGAATTATCGACGCAGTGGACTGATTCCTATGAACTGGAAAGCTCTGAAATCGCTCAATTACGACCATTTTCAAGAGAGATTGCAACCTGGATTTGCAATCAATCAGAATCCTTTCGGACCAGAGATTTGGAACAAATGGTGCAAACAACGAACCGACCGATCCCCCCATCGCTTCTGAAGCAGATGGCCAAAGATGTTACAGAAACAGTGTTTCGTCTGAATGAAATCACAACGCTTTGAGGTGTTCAGAGATGCCCCATGTCAAAATAGGGACCCGAACTTCCGCCCTTGCCATGTGGCAAGCCACCAAGGTCAGCACGATGCTGATGGAGCGTGGCTATACCACGGAAGTGATTGGTATTTCGTCGACAGGTGATCAATCCTTGAGTGGCGATCTCGCAAGCACCGTCGGGCAGTTCATACAGGCGATTGATGCGGCTCTTGTCGATGGTTCAGTCGATATTTCAGTCCATTCAACAAAAGATGTGCCAGTTGAGACCGATCAACGTTTCAAATGCTTAGCATTCCTTGAACGAGGGTGCACAAACGATGTGCTTATTTTCCCCAAGACTGCAGGTTTGCCTTCTCTTTCTGAAGTGTTGGCATCATCAGATTCAACTGATGTGGACACCGCTCTTTCTCACCTTAGCAAATCGGCTATGGTCGGTACGGTCTCTGGGCGCAGGCAATCTTTCTTGTTGAGCAGACGCCCCGATGTGATACCAATCGCAGTAAGGGGTCAGATTGAAACTCGTCTCAAGCGACTTCATGAAAAGAGGGTTGATGCGATTATCTTAGCAGAAGTCGGTTTGCGTCGATTGAACAGCGTTCATGCGCTGACACCATGGATGTTACAGTTCAGTGCGCTGCGAATGGATGACCATGAGTGGCCCACTGCACCCGGTCAAGGCTCGATTTCAGTTCACGTCTTATCCGAAAACACAACTCACGATCTGAATGCATTGCGCTCGATTCTAAACCACAAGAAAACAGAACGTGATGTCACCAAAGAACGGGACTTACTGAAGCAAATCGGTGGCGGATGCCTGTATCCTGCTGGAATCAAAGTGGACGAAGAACAGGTTTCAATCCAGATATCACCACTCAATTGGCGAGAAATATTTTGCCAAGGGCGCCCCTTTGCAACCATGACCTACCAAGGAAATCTGTCCGGTTTGAATCTGACCCTTCCCTCAACCCCATCCGCTGCTCCATCCGCTTCGTTCAACGGGCCGAAATTAATTTCAACCCTCAATTCTGATCGGTTGTCAAATATTCTGAACAACAAAGGCATCAATGTCCTCAACAAACCTGTTCTTGACCTGCTTCCAAAGATGGAAAACTGGCCTCAAGGGTTCATCGATGATCGTCTTCCGCGTTCAGAATGGCCATACCTTGTGTTGACTTCGCCGTTTGCAGCAAAATGCGCCATTCAAGTGGCAAAGCAAAATGGTGACATAAATAGGATACAATGGTTGGCGATCGGAGAGGGTACAGCACGGGCTTGCTTCAAGCAAGGCGTGACGGTGTCCATTTGTGCCAAGGCCAGAAATTCGCTCGCATTAGCTGATTACATTGAAGCAAACATCGATCCAAAAATCAAGTTGATGCTTCCGCGTTCGGATGTTGCCCCTGACTCTCTCTTGCACCGGCTGAAAAACTTCGGCTTTGAGGTTCAATTCTGGGTAGGCTACCACAATCAATCGAAAACAGTCGAACCTTTTGCCATCGAATCGAACGATGTTCTCCTGTTGTCGTCACCTTCTTCGGTCCGTTCATGGGTGGAAAATTCGTTAAACATACCTAAAAATATATTGTGCATGGGTCAGACATCATTGGAGGAGATAAAATCATTGAGTTGTTTCGACGACTCAACGGTGGAAGTCCTTCAGGGACCCACTGCAGAATTCTTGTCAACATGGTGGAATGAATGGAGAAGTGATGAACCATGAACATTCGAATGCGAATCAACCGATGGACAGAAGCAAGGCGAACCTTGATCCATGACCCTTCCATTCGGTCGTCCTTGATTCAGCCTCATTTTATCGTCGAAGGAGAAGGCATCAATCTTGAGATTGAAAGCATGCCTGGTATTTTCCAACAATCCGTGGACATCATGGTGAAGACCATTGCGAACGACATGAAATCAGGGATTCACAATCACATGTTTTTCCCTGTTCTTGACGCTTCGGAAAAAGACGCCATGGCTTCCGCTGCTTCCTCTGATGAAATGCCATTACAACGGGTTGTGAAACTGTTGCGGCAGCAATTTGGTGATACAATCGTCCTCCTGAGCGATGTTTGCCTGTGCACAGCAACCATCGATGGCCATTGCGGTGTTGTTCATGAGCGCGTCATCGACAATGACAGAACGCTCCCTCTTCTTTGTGAAATCGCCTTATCCCACGCTCGGGCCGGTGTCGATTATGTCTGTGCATCTGACATGATGGATGGACGGGTGTTGAGCCTTCGTGAGTCATTGGAGCGTGAAGGCTTCACCTCCACGGGGATTTTGTCATATTCTGTCAAGTATGCTTCAGCATTTTACGGCCCATTCCGAGATGCAGCTGCAAGCACGCCAACCCATGGTGACCGCTCCAGCCATCAAATGGACATCCGGTCTGGCTATTCCGAAGCAATCTTAGAGGCATCACTGGATGTCACTGAAGGTGCTGACATCGTGATGATCAAGCCAGCATTGGCTTACCTCGATGTTGTTCGCGAAGTTTCCAATGCGGTTGATCGACCTGTCGCTGTTTACAACGTCAGTGGCGAATATTCCATGGTCATGGCTGCGGCCAAAGACGAACACTCACGCCAAAAGATGGTCACAGAGATTTTCCATTCGTTCAAAAGGGCCGGCGCTGACGTTATTGTAAGTTACCACACGCGTGAGGCTGTTTCTAAAAATTGGTTCTAGGAGGTGTTGATGTGGAAAGAACGAATTCGAACCGCCTTCACGATGAAGCATCAAACCATTTGGTTGGAGGAGTCAACTCTCCAGTTCGTGCTTTCAAGTCCGTTCACGGAACACCCATTTACTTTCAGAAGGCTTCTGGTGCCATTGTTACCGATGTTGATGGGAACGATTTGGTCGATTTTATTCAATCCTGGGGCCCTTTGATTCACGGCCACTCACACCCCCAAATCATCGGTGCGATCACAGAAAAAATGCAAAATGGGACCTCATTTGGTGCACCGCATACCGGTGAACTCGAACTGGCAAAGAAAGTAAAAGGGCGATTTCCTTTCATGGACAAGGTTCGCTTTGTCAATTCAGGAACTGAAGCCGTGATGAGCACAGTTCGATTGGCAAGAGGCTTCACTGGAAGGGATTTAATCGTCAAATTTGATGGATGTTATCACGGCCATGTCGACTCACTGATGGTCAAGGCAGGCAGCGGTCTAGCCACGTTTGGCATCGCAAGCAGTCCTGGGATACCAAAGGACACAATTTCCACGACCCTCGTAGCAACGTTGGATGACGAAGAGCTGATTGAGTTCCTGTTTTCAGAACACGGTCATGAAATTGCGGCGGTGGTGATCGAACCCTTGCCAGCCAACAACGGCCTGCTCATCCAGCGCACTGAATTTTTGAACACGTTAAGGCGACTTTGTACCGACCATGGTGCGCTGTTAATTTTTGATGAAGTGATCAGTGGTTTCCGATTCCCCGAAGGCGGTTATGGTGGCCACGTCCAAATTGAACCGGACATCACCGCCTTAGGCAAGGTCATCGGTGGTGGATTACCTGTTGGCGCCTACGGTGCTCGAAGCGAAATAATGGACAAACTCTCACCGCTCGGTCCAGTCTATCAGGCGGGAACACTCTCTGGCAACCCAATAGCCATGGCCGCTGGAATGGAAACATTGGAGATGCTAACTGACCGTTCATACCACGACCTTGATTCGTTAGGAGCAATCCTTGAAAGCGCTGCCAATGTGGTTCTTGAAAAATATAATTATCCGATGAGGTTTGTGAGGATTGGTAGCCTTTTCTGGTTCTCACCTGGTGATGCCACCCCCCCAAGCAGGGCTGACCAAATTCCAAGCGATGCAGGTGTCATGTTCGCAAATGTTCACCAAGGTCTGCTTGAGAGGGGCTACATGTTGGCCCCTTCTGCTTACGAAATCGGTTTCCTCTCAACGGCACATAAGGAAGAGCATGTCCTTGGTATGGTGTCCGCTCTGGATGATGTGTTGAAGAATTTGATGTGATGACTATGAATGGCAAAGAGAGAATCCTATCAGCACTTGATCTCAAACCCGTCGATCGAACGCCAGTTTGGTTCATGCGGCAAGCAGGTCGGCACCTTCCGGAATATCGAAAAATCGCTGCAGACACCTCTTTTTGGGACCGCTGTCAAGACGCCGACATGTGTTCAGAAATCACGCTCCAGCCGATTGAAAGGTACAAGAAAATCGATGCTGCTATCATCTTTAGCGACATCCTCACCCCGCTACCAAGCCTCGGTTATTCTGTTGAATACGGAGGCGGCATCCGGATTGGAGATTTCAACCTCGAAGACGTCGATGACTGGGCGGACTTTTCTGCCCGAAAGCACGCTCCTTGGGCTGCGGACGGACTGAAGGCCCTCGGTGAGAAATCCGATCATTCAATCGCTCACCTCGGGTTCGTAGGTTCACCATGGACCATTGCCATGTACCTCCTTTCAGGTGGCACCGGGGACAAGGATTTCCACAATGCGAGAGCGAAGGTGTTTTCCAATCCTGAAATGGCCCAAAACCTCTTTTCGAAAATGGGCGCAATCGTAGGTGACTTGTTGGCCGATCAAGTCAACCATGGCGGAGCAGATGCGGTCCAAATCTTCGATACATGGGCCGGCTTGCTCGATGTAGAAAACTACCGTAGATTTGCCATGCCTGCGACTGAAAAAGCCATCCAAGTGTTCCGTGAGAAATGCGACCACCACGTACCATTGATTCACTATGCCAAGGGTTCAGGCCACCTCCATTCCTCGATGCGGGAATTGGATGTTCAGGCAATCTCCCTCGACTGGAGGGATGATTTAGCAGCAAACCGAACGAAATTCGGCGATCAATTTGCGTTCCAAGGCAACCTCGATCCCTCTCGGCTGCACGGTTCAACCGAAGTGGCCACACAGGCAACCAAAAAAGTGCTCGAATCTGCAGGCGACGCTCCAGGACACATTTTCAACCTCGGCCATGGCTTTGCTCCTTCGGCAAGAATCGACTGTGTTGAAGCTGTTTTACGCACGATCACGGGTGAATAGTATGCGCAGTGTCATGGCAGAAATGGTCTATTCCATCCAAGATGAAATTTGCCAACGTTTGAGTGAAATCGAACAGGTCGACTACCGAGAAGATGAATGGGTTCGCGAAGAAGGCGGCGGCGGAAGAAGCCGAGTCTTTAGCGATGGAACTGTTTTTGAAAAAGCCGGAGTCAATGTCAGCGTTGTCCAAGGGACCCTCAGTCCTCAAGCAGCAAAAAGCATGGGCGGGGGCCATGAATTGGGTGACGCCGATTTGGACTTCTTCGCTACGGGTCTGAGCCTCGTCCTGCATCCAAAAAACCCAATGGCACCAACAGTGCATGCCAACTATCGCTATTTTGAGCGTGGAGACGGAACCAAGCCCGGAAGTTGGTGGTTTGGTGGAGGAGCCGATTTGACGCCAAGTTACCTCTTCGAAGAGGATGCCATTCATTTTCATCAGGTCCACAAAGAAGTGTGCGATCGCCACCCCGTTGCCGATCATTCAAAATTTAAACAATGGTGCGATGATTACTTTTTCATCCCACACCGTGGCGAACGGCGGGGACTCGGTGGTATCTTTTTCGATAACATCAACCAAGCAGAACAAAAGGAATGTTTTGATTTCGTCAAGGATTGTGCCGCCTCCTTTTTAGATTCATACTTGCCAATTTTGGAGAAAAGAATCGGTATGGACTACACTCCGGAGCAAAAGACATGGCAACAGATTCGTCGTGGAAGGTATGTTGAATTCAATTTGGTCTATGACCGGGGCACGACCTTTGGCTTGACAACCAATGGTCGTATCGAGAGCATTCTGATGTCGCTGCCGCTGACATCGCGATGGGAGTACTGCCATGATCCTGAACCTGACAGCCCTGAATCTGAACTCATGCATGTCCTAAAGAACCCAAGAGATTGGGTGTAACACATCAATCAGCGAGCGGTATCTATGGACGAAGTGGAAGATTGGATTCGCCACGGAGCTGAAATGCGCCGACCACTCTTGGCTCATTTTGAACTAAAAAATCACCAACACATCACCATCGTTGGTGGTGGACTTTCTGGTTTGTGTGCTGCCTATAGAATAGCCGACAGGTTCCCTGAGAGGCAGGTTGTTCTGATCGAAAAATCAAGCCGTCTCGGCGGAGTGATTGAAACATGGCACAAAGGCGAATGGATTTGTGACCTTGCAGTGAATGCTTCGAGACCGCACCCTTCGATGTGGCGTTTGGTTGAGGATTTAGGACTTCAAGAGGCTTGGAAGGCCTCATCAGACAAAGCCAAATCAAGATGGATCTTGATGAATGGTGTCAAACACAAACTGTCACCGCTCTCACTGCTGAAAATTGGGCCCTTTTCCTTGCGAAAAGCCATCAAGAACTCGAGAAAAGGTGGTGCATCGGTCTCCCAAGTGATTCCCCACCGCGCAATCGCTGATGCTATGACCTTGGGCATCGTCAATGATACTTCAGAAAATGTTGATGCCGACTTCCTCTTTCCGGGCTTGACGAAATTCGGAAGCGATGCCCCCTTGAAAAAGAGAAAACTCTCCGCTAAGATTGATTCAACCTATCCAATCTTCCTCCCCAAGAAAGGTTCCATCACCTCGCTTGACGGGGGCATGGGTGCCTTAGTGGATGCTTTACAGGAACAGCTTGAATCCATGAGCAACGTCGAAATTTTGTTGAACACGGTCGCTGACAGCCCAACATCAGTTGCTGAGACATTCAAAGTCCCCTTGTCCTCAATCATCTGGACCGCACCTGGTTTATTGGAACATCAAAACACCAACTGGATCTCGATCTTTGCCGTAGGATTTCATCAAAACGATGTCAAGGATGTGCCATTTGGTTATGGCGTTTTGATTCCCGATGATTCAATTCCATTCAGCGGCGTTCTTCATGAAAGCGATGTTCATCATTCAAAGAGAACTCCAGATGATCATCGATTGTTCCGCATCATGGTACCTCATGGGCGGTGGGACATGGAAGACCAATCGATTCAACAGGCGCTCTCTGTCTATTTCGGCAATGCGAAACCAGTGATTTTTGAAAACATTGGCACCAGGGGAATACCTCAGTTCAAGCCTGGTCACATGGCGCGTGTGGCCAAATCAAGGTATGACTTCACTTACCTCGGTTGGTCGGTGAGTGGGGTTTCAATCACTCACGTCGTCGATGAGGCGGAAAGGTTGGTTGAACTGATGGAATGTTGAAATCGATTCTCAATGATCTTCATCAAACCATCAATCCATTCCTGTTCATCATTCAAGCACTTGATGACGGTTAATTCTTCACCGCCTAACTCCATAAAATTGGCCCGTATGCCGATTTCAAGTTCTTCGAGTGTTTCAAGACCATCCACCAAAAACGCAGGGGCGACAATGGCTAATTTCTTGACGCCGCTTCCGACAAGCTGGGCGACCTTGTCCACAGTGGATGGTTCCAACCACTTCACCGGACCGAGTCTGCTTTGGAAGCTTAACGACCATTGATCCGGCTCTAAGTTGAGTGACTTCACCACTTCTAACGTCGTCTTCATGCAATGATGAGCGTAACATAATTGATTCGCATCGCATGAGATTGAACAGCAATCCTCGACTTTTTGGCAGTGAGACTTTGATTGATCAATCCGCTTTACATGAGACACTGGGAGGCCGTGATATGAAAACAGCAAGTGCGTCTCTTGATTGATGTGGGGTTTGATGGAATTGACCAGTGGAGTGATGTATTCGCTGTCTGTTTCAAAATGATGAATCTCCAATATCTTTGGAGACCAGTTCATCTCTTTGAGTTGTTTGTGGGCCTCTTTGAGCGATGACTCGGTTGTGGCCTGCGCATAATGAGGGAACATCGGGAGAAGCAGCAATTCTTCCACACCCTGCTGTTTCAACGCTTCAAGACCGTAGCGTATGCTGGGGTTTCCATACCTCATGGCAAATTCGACTTTGGTCCCGTTCAGAGATTCGCCGAGGGACGATGCCACACGGTCTGAATAGACTCGGAGTGGCGACCCTTCTTCCATCCATATTTTCTGATAGAGCGGTGCTACCTTTTTCGGCCGAGTGTTCAAGATGATTCCCCTGACCAATAAGTGCCTTAGAGGGGCTGGTATATCGATGACGTCAGGATCGAGAAGAAATTGCTTGAGGTATTTTTTTACAGATCGAACCGTCGGTTCATCCGGAGTTCCCACGTTCATCATGAGGACTCCCTTTGTGGACACGATGTGAAATTTGGCATTTCACTAATAATGATTTGTCACGACGCAGTGAATCGAATCATTGAGGGATTTACAAACACGGTAGGGCGAGTACAGACCACACATGTTCACCGCTCACTTCGGATGAGTCAGGCACCGATGGGGTGCGAAGGAAGGTTCAATCAAACCGCTGGAAGCAGTCCAATTCGTGCAAGACCGCCCCAGAGCGGGTCAAGGAAGGCTGGAAGCAAGCGGTGGCGCATGTAAACAGCAGCAGCAAGGCTGATCTTCTGCACTTTGTTGAGTTTGACACGCTGGGTGAACACGTCACCCTGTTGCTTCTCAATCTGTGCCAAGATTTTGTCGTAGAACGCAATCATAGCGGCGGGTGAGTAGCGGGTTCGGCGAGGAAGCAGTGGTAACAATTGGCGGGCTTCTGCCAAGTAGGTGCGTGCTCGTCGAGCATAGTCTCTGCAGTAGGGTTCCCATTGCTTGTTCAACACAACTTGTCCACCGAGTTCGTCCTCAGTGATGCCATTGGCCTCTAATTCTCCAAGCGGGAGGTAGACTCGGTCCCGTTGAATGTCTTCCCCAACATCCCGGAGAACGTTGGTGAGTTGCATGAAAATGCCCCATGATTCAGCGAACTTCTTGGCCCGAGGGTCTTCATATCCGTAAATTTCGATGCACATCAAACCGACCACAGAGGCGACACGGTAGCAATAGATGTACAGTTCATCGAAACTTCGGTAACGGTTGTTGTAGAGGTCATCTTCCATGCCAGAGATCAAGTCGTCAAACACTTCTCTGCCGATGGAATACCTGTCCACGGTCTCTTTGAGGGCCAGGAACACAGGATCGGTGGAATAGACTTCTGAATAACAGGTTGAGAGTTTCTTACGGAAGAAGAACAACTGTGTGATTTTGTTGAGGTAGGCTTCTTCATCCAAAATGCTGCCTTGTTCTTGCAGGCTTTCGAGTTGTTCTCGGTAAGCAACTGCTTCAGGATCCATTTCTCCCATGCTTCCAGGGAATCGGTCAGCCCAATCGCCGTCTGCAATGTCATCGGCTCTTCGGCAGAAAGCATAGACTGCGCACATGGCGTTTCGTTGTTCATCTGGAAGGTACTTGAACGAGTGATAGAAGTTACCAGCTTCCCGCATTGTGAGTTCCTCACAGTATCGGAATGCTAATTTCATAAGTTCTTGAGGCGGGCGATCAGACCAGATTGGAGCATCAAGGTGTTCGAAGGGATCGACGAGTTCGTTTTTCTCACCGACGATACCAATGAACGTGGCTCCTTCTCTGAGGGCTTCCATAGCGGTAACGCTCACTGCTTTGACGGCATCTCTTGCCAGCATGACACCGGCTCGAACGTGGTCAAGAGCGGTCATCGACTGCTGTTCTTCGCCTTCCGACCGAGTTGTGGCGTTCCCTTTCAAAGGGAACAACAAATCGAGCGGTTTGCGGCGTTCAAGCATGTTGACCACTTGTTGCTCAACAGTTCCCCTTTTTGAGACCTGCGGAAGTTTGTGCTATGTCCCTTGGCCAAGGCTGTGGATTTCGGACTTGTTTGGATTGTGAAAAATCTCATTCGAAACCGAAAGTAACTCTTAACTCACTTAAGTTGCTGGATTACTTTTTTGCTTTTTCAGCCTTCTTCCATGCACGTCGTGCACCAAGGAATAATCGGAGTTGTTTGAATTTACTGACCGTCGGTCGCTTCCTCCATGTGTTGTACTTGAGTTTTCGAATTGATTGCAAGATTGCTTCCCCACCAAGGGTGAACATACGGAGGTCAACTGCCAAGTGCGGGTCGACCTTGTCCCAGAGTTCTTTGCCTTGGTCAAACCAAGATTGGGCTCGATCGACTTCATGTTTCATCATCGCAATCCAACGCTCATCGTAGATACGGTTGTTGTAATCCTCTTGGGTGTACCCATACAGGGCCATCGTTTCGGTTGGGAAGTAAGAACGGTTTTGTTCGAGGTCACGAGCGACGTCTTGCCAATGGTTTGCGAGTTGAAGCGCTGTGCATGTGAAATTACTGATTTCTCTCAGTTTTTCGTCATCATGGCCGTAGACATACAAGAACAGATGCCCAACTGGATCGGCAGAATGAACGCAATAATGCCGAAGTTCGTCCCATGATTCGTACTGAGTTTTGTTTTGATCCAGCTTGAACGCTGTGATCAAATCCACATAGGGCTTGAGCGGTATGTTGCATGCTCGGGAAGTCGCTGCGACAGCATTGAGGATTGGGTGTTGTGCGGTTCCGGACCAATTCCCCTCCGCAACCGCTTCAAGATCATGCTGCCAAGCATTCAGCAAGGTGAGCCGACCCTCGGTGTCAAACGGTGAATCATCGCCGAGGTCATCTCCATACCTGCAAAATGCGTAGATGTTCTCGATGTGTTGGCGCACCTCGGCTGGAGTGAAGTAATTGGCAATCAGGAAGTTCTCATAATGAGAACCGGCAATGAGCGTGCAGTAGGCTTCAGCTTCCTCAAGCGTTGGGTGTGTGGCCCATCCTGCAAGGTGAACCTCATCACCTTCGATTCGGTGGGTGCCCCAATCAAATTTCTCACCCATGAAATCCCCTCAGTCTCTCCTGCTGGTGTTTCTTTTTCAATCCACGCTTATTCCCAAACTCGCCAACCAGGTTCTCTCCGGGCTGGACGGGATGGCCATTCAGGCCAAGCATCGTCGGTAGAATATGTTCGCTTGAGTATGTGGGCTGCTGCTTGCAGTCCTGAGCGTGTGGCCCCCTCCATGGTTGAAGGCCATTCGGTTTTTGTCCAGCAGCCTCCAAGAGCGATCCGCTCACTGATGGCACCTGCATGGGGGCGTCCTTCTGCGCTTCCTGGTGTCGGAGCGAAGGTTGCTTTCGGAGTTTTGATGATCAGGTGTTCAAACCTCTTCAGGTTGGCTTGCTCTGGCCACAGGGCGTCGAGCACCCGGTCCAGTTCAGCAAGAATTGCTTCATCGTCCATGCCCATGAATGGAAGAGCACTGCTGACTGGGATGGAGAGCCACTGCACACCTTCTTCAACAGGTTGATCCAACTCAGCGTTGCGGTTGAAAATGATTTGAATCAAAGGCTCGTCAATCATCACGGCAAAGGTAAAATCTTCGGGCACCCGGTTTCCTCTATAGAATGAATGTATGCCGATAAGTGGGCGGTAGTCCATTGCGGCGATGTTGCGCTCGATTAAAGCCGATTTATCTTCAAGATTTGATGCTTTTAGCAGTCGTGCTGTGATGTGATGTGGTGTGGTGAAGATCACGTCGTTACAAGCAATGCTGTCGCCCGCTAGCCTCACGCTTGAGGGGGCGCCGTTTTCGTGTTCGATGCTCTTGGCAGATGTGTTCAATCGAACTTGAACTCCCGCTTGCTCAAGGGCCTCAAGGTATGCTGGGTGGAATGATTCGGAAAGGTGGGAGGTGAAGGCTCCGACATCAAAGGCGTCAGCATCGCCAAACAAACCCTTGTTGAACAACATGCAGGCTTGAGCCGCACTTGCTTCATCCAAATCGATGTTCAAGGCGGCAAGGACAAAAAAGGACCAAAACCGATTGATGGCTTGATCGGTTTGTCCTTGTTCGGACAACCATGTTCTGAATGGCACTTCGTCCAGCGCCCATACGTCAGCATGCTTCATGTTTGCAAGGCGTTTCACTGCCTTACGCATTGCGAGTTTGTCCTTGAACGAGAGGAAAGGGAAGGAAAGCATGCTTCCAATCAGATGGTTTGGTGGCGACAATCTCCCTGAGGCCAGGTTGGCAAACACTCCCGTGGCGGGGGAGGCAAAGGGCAGAACGGTTCTGGCTTGAAGTTTGATTGCGTCTTGGCCCTTCGTTCGGCCAACAAGTTGCATGAACCTGTCATAGACTCGGAAACAAGCATGTTGGCAATTGTCCAATTCCCAACCTGTGCGGGGGTGAGTGACGCTTGACACCCTTCCTCCAAGCACCTTTCGAGCTTCGAGGAGGGTCACGGTTCGCCCTGCATCGGCACAAGCCAACGCCGCAGTGACGCCAGCGATGCCGCCGCCGATTACGACCACGTGCTCATCGCCCATGCTCTGGCGAAGTGCCTTGGTGAAATGAAGATTGGGATTGAATGAACGCTCACCTGCTTGGTTATTCGGTGGGTGAGGTGTGCCCGTATTTTGGTGTGAAGAATGGGAGAATCAACGCAACCCTTTAGGGAGGGTTGCTTAAGCATCTAACTGACGGAGGTTGATGTTATGGATTGTGGCTCGTGCGCAGACCTTATTCCAGACGACAGTATCTTTTGTCCAGAGTGCGGTGCAAGGCAGGAAATATCACGTGCTGGTAGTTTTGCCAACACCGGTTCAGTTGGCCTCGGTGGTCAAGAAGTGACCGGTGGTCGAAACTTTGGCGTGGTCTCTGGTGAAGCAGTTCGTCAGCAACGTGAAATGGGTCAAGGACCAGCAGGTGGACTCCCTCCTGAAGTGCTTCAACAGATCGCCATGGGCGTTCAACAGCAACAAAATATCCCTCAAGGTCAATACCCTCCTCAACAAGGGATGCCCCCAAATCAAATGGGCCAGTATCCACCTCAACAGGGGATGCCTCCCAACCAAATGGGCCAGTATCCACCTCAACAGGGGATGCCTCCCAATCAAATGGGTCAATACCCTCCTCAAGGCCAACCTCCTGTGACCAACGTTGGTGGTTCTCAATCTGATCTGCCTCAACAATCCCGTGGACCCTCATTGTCCAGTGGAGCTGTGCCTCAGAAAAACCCAGCCAATGTGACACCCTTCCCTCCTGGTGGTACAGTTGTCGGAAGCAATCCTTCTTCTTCCCCGACCGATGCTATGGTGAACCGTCTTGCAGATGCTGAACGGGCCATGAAGGATGAGCGACGCAGTCAATGGCTCAATATCAATCAAACTCCAGCGAGCAATGTACTTGCCTCCCTTGGTGCAGAACTCCCATCACATTTGCGTGTCGAAGACGGCAATGCAGCCAAAGAAATCATGGCGGGAGCACTTGGTCAAACGATCTCGAATGCACCGGATGAAGCCCTTCTCCGACGCATGTGTGAAGTTGCTGTTCGCCGCGTTGCTCGCAAGCGAGGCGTCGCAGTGGAAACGCCGCAAGCTAAATCTGAAGACGGTGAATTGAAAGTCAACATCACCTATGTGGATGATGGGCGTGTCCTTGACACACCCGACGACCTCAAGCAAGCCTTTGAGCATGCAATTCAAACAGAACTCGCCCTCAAAGGCATGGATCTTATACCAGTTCTGACCTTGTTCCGTTCCAAAGACGGCGAAGTGCAAAATTTGGATAAAGGTACGAAAGACGCTGAAGCTGACGATGACGAAGAAATGTTTGCATGCGAGATTTGCGACGGTCTGGTCAAAGAAAGCGACAATGAATGCCCTCATTGTGGTGCCATGTTTGAAGATGAAGAAGAGGTTGTTGAAGAAGCGCCTCAACGCTCAGGTCCCCCCGCCCGGTCATCAGGTCCTCCTGGTCCAAAGAAGAGCGG
>JAPKCS010000018.1 GCA_028822845.1 Candidatus Poseidoniaceae archaeon
TGTAGCTTAGTCAGGTAGAGCGATGGACTCTTAATCCATCGGTCGCGGGTTCGAACCCCGTCAGGCCCGCCACTCAAACATCATTTGATTTCTCAATCACGATGCCGAGAACACTCGACGTTGGGATTTTCCCAAAATTATGAGAATCTTCTGAAGAGGTCGGGTCAGGATTGTCACCTTCAACAAAAACCTCAGAACCTTCAATGGAAGTGACACGTTTCACTAGATGAAGGGTCTTGAATGGATGTTTAAACACCACGACTGAACCAATGATGACAGTGGATTCAGTTTGATCATCACAGAGGAGTCGATCACCGTCGTTGTAACTTGGCCACATGCTGTCGCCAGAAACAACAGCAATGAAGCGCGCCATGAGGGGCCCTCAACTGGCTCGGATCCAAGGAACTTCTCGGCCCTTGATTGCCCAGAACATGGTGTGGATTGCTTCGATAGCGTCCATCAGTTCTTGAGCGTGCATAGAGGAAACCTCGACCTTGCAGGCACTGCAAAGTTTGGCTGCTTGCCAGAAGGTGGTGTGAAGTTCAGGATGTGCATCGAGGTGCTGAGGCTTGAAGAAATCAGTCCAGAGAACGAGCAATTCATGCTTGCACTTTTGGGCTTCTTCATCCTTGATTGCTGCATAGCGGCTCATGGTGTTGAGGTAGGCTGCCATTGACTCTGAACTGAACACCTTAGGGTATTCTAGAGCGAGCATTTTCTTGGTCATCGATTGAACTGCTTCACCGGCGATACGGGCGCTAGCGGGGTCATAGACACCGCATGGTCCGTCACAATGTGCAGAGGCTTCAATCTCGGGTAGGATGCTGTCGTTGGTCATCAAAATTGCCATACCGCCCTAGTACATGAACATGCGCTCAGGCACACATCACACGACAATTGTCGTTCCTGCATTTCCTCGTAAGGCATCCAATGCATCCCCTGGCTGGCAGAGGATCGCTTGGAGGCCTGGCCGGTGAAGGGCTGCTTCCATGAGGCTGCCAATTTTTGGACCCATTGAGCCGGGTGGAAACTCCCCTGCTTCAAGAAAAGCCTCACATTCATCCAAACTGAGTCTGGTATGACTGCGTTCTTTCTCGGTGCCAAAGCCTGTTCGGACAGCATCGATGGCGGTCGAAATGATCAGGACTTCGGCTTCTAATTTAATCGCAAGGAGGGCGGACAATCGATCTTTGTCGATGACGGCCGGAACACCGGTGAAATGTTGGCCTTTCCGGACAATTGGTATGCCACCACCACCGCCGCAAATGACGACGGCATGGAGGTCGACCATTTTCTGAATCACTGGTAAATCGATAACTTCCATCGGTAAGGGACTCGCAACAACCCGACGGGGGCCAATGCTTGTTTCAGCAATGTTCCAATCAGCTTCCATCACGACTTTGGCTGAAAGGACGGGACCAACTGGCTTTGTAGGGTTCAGGAAACCCGGATCATTGGCATCCACCAAAACACGAGTCACGATGGTTGCCGTTCGCTCGGGACGTTGGCGACGGGAGAGAATCGAATCGAGGTTCAAGGCCAGACCGTGACCAATCATCCCTTGAGTTGCTGCAACCCATGCATCCATTGAGTGGGTCAGTTCAGTGTCAAGCGCCATCAGATGACCGACTTGTGGCCCGTTGCCGTGCGTGAGGACAACACCCCAACCCGCTTCCAACAGATCGACCACATCGGACATCACATGGGCGAGAACCCGTTCACTTTCTCCGTCCGTCTTCCCTGTTGGTGAAGCAAGGGCGTTTCCGCCAATTGCATAGACTGCGACCCGTGCCACATTGGAGTATAGCCTTGCAGGTGGTTTGAGGCTTCTCCTTGATTGACCCCTTCAAGGAGCGGTTTCTCTACCTGAACCACCTCACGGGTGCAGGGTGACATTGAATTAGACAATGGCCTACCCGGGAACAGGTGCGAAGATGGTGAAGACGATTTGGATTGGTGATGTGCAATCTGGAATGTACGACGGTCAAGTCGTTGAATTGAAAGGATGGGTCAAGCGAACGCGAGGATCCAATAAAATCCGATTCGTGGTTCTCCGAGATTCAACCGGTACCATTCAATGCGTTGCTAAGCGCGATGTCCTCGGCGATGAAGCGTTTGAATCTGTCAAAGCTGCTTTGATCGAATCAAGCATCATCATCACAGGAACGGTCAACGTCGACGAACGATCTGAAGGCGGCCATGAACTGGTCGTATCGAGCGTCGAGATCGTTGGATCGGTCAACCCAGAACGCCCGTTCCCAATCACCGAATCAGCCATGGCAGCCGCTGATGGCGGCGAAACAGAATTCCTCTTGGACAACCGCCACCTCTACCTGCGAACCTCGAGGATGACGACCATGCTCAAACTTCGAAGCAGTGTGTTTGGCGCAATTCACGGATACTTCCGTAACCTCGATTTTATCGAATACCAAGCCCCGAACTTTGTTGCTGGCGCAGTTGAAGGCGGCTCCACCTTGTTTGAAGTTCCATACTTTGGACGCACGGCTTACCTCACTCAATCTTGGCAACTCTACGCAGAAGCAGCCATGCCCGCTCTTGAGCGGTTGTACACCATCGCTCCTTCATTCCGTGCTGAAAAATCACGTACTCGACGGCACTTGACCGAATTCTGGCACGCTGAAATGGAAGTCGCATGGGCCAGCAACCAAGAGATCATGACGCACGGTGAAGGTGTTGTCCGAAAGATTGCCTCAACCCTCCTCGATGAGCGCACACCTGAATTGGAATCACTCGGGCGTGACCTCGACCTCGTTGCTCGCTACGCGGACAGCCCTTACCCACGCATGCGCTACGACGAAGCCGTCGAAACATTGCAAGGCATGGGCGTCGATGTCGAATGGGGTCAAGACCTTGATTACTCAAAAGAAAAGGTCCTCACTCAGGACTTCGATGTTCCTCACTTTTTGACCCACTACCCAAAGATTGCCAAACCATTCTATCATCGCATGGACCCAGAGGATGAAAAATACGTCTTATGCCACGATTTGCTGGCCCCCGAAGGCTACGGTGAAATCATAGGTGGAGGCGAACGAACGTGGTCCGAAGAAGAAATTCTCAAGCGTTTGGATGAAGAGGGAACCCCCCACGAAGCATACCAGTTCTACATCGATACCCGTTCATACGGTGGTGTACCTCACGGTGGATTTGGGATGGGTGTCGATCGAGTCTGCTCTTGGTTAACAGGTGCAGACCACATTCGCGAAGTCATTCCATTCCCCCGAGACTCCAGGCGAGTCACCCCCTGAGGTGACGAAATGGGATCTGTTATCGCCCTTGGTTGCGGACTCGTTGGTCGGTTCGTGATTGAACGCTTGACACAAGCTGGACATCATGTGACGGTGATCGACCTGACCATCCCTGAAGCGTTTCACAACCATCCGAGCATCGATGCTCGGGAGGGGGATGCGGCAGAACACATCGCGAATTTGCCTCCAAACCAAACCGTGGTCAACATGCTCCCCGGACGAATTGGCGATTTCGTGCGACCGTTGCTGCTTCAGAACGGGCACAACGTGGTCGACCTCGCATTTACAGCAGAAGATCCTCACCGACACCAAGCCATTGCGGAGGCCAACAATGCGGTCCTTCTCTGGGACGTCGGCATTGCCCCTGGGATTTCGAACATGCTCGTCAAACAGGCTTACAATGCGCTTGGACCACTTGATGACATTTCCATTAAAGTTGGTGGAAACCCCTGCGAAATGGACGATGAATGGTCCTACATGGCTCCGTTCTCCCCATCTGATGTCATTGAAGAGTACACTCGACCTGCGCGGGTTCGAATCGATGGAGAAACCGTCGAAGTCCCTGCCTTGAGTGAACGCCATGACATCGAAGTCGATGGGTTTGGTACCATGGAGGCATTCCTGACCGATGGGTTGCGCAGTGTGCTTGACACCATCCCCTGCCGAACGATGAAGGAATACACGGTTCGTTGGCCAGGCCACATCCAGCGGTGGGTCGATGAAGGCCGTCACATGGATGAAGAAGAGTTGCTTGCCGCTTGGACTTTTGATTCAAACCGGAAGGAATTCACTTGGCTAGAGGTTCGAGCATCCAATGATTCTGGCACCCGCACCACAATTGTCCAAGACACTGGATTGAACGGAGATGGCTCAATGGCAAGGACCACTGGGCTTGTCACAGCAGCTTGCGCTCTGTTGTTCATCGAACAAGGCCCTGAACAAGGGTGTGGCCTCGCTCCTGGCGTTCATCCACCAGAAGGGTTGTCAGCTGAGGCAATGCAACACATCATGGATTACATGCAACGCGAAGGCGTGGCATTTCAATTCGATTAAAGCAATGGCTCGCCACATTGTGGGCAAGGCATTCCAGGAATAAAAGACCCAAGAAGAAAACCACAGTTTAGGCAAATCGAGGTCAGCATGTCATCTCCGAGCATGCCTTTGCATACATCTTGAACTTCATCAAGGTGTTGGAGCGAGATTAAAATGCTCAAAAATGATTTTTTCGACATGCTTGAGATGCTTTTCCTCAACGATATGAAGAGCGTGGGCCTTTGGTCGATCGTCCCAAGGGTTGAAGCAAATTGGCAATCCTGATTCGTGGAACATACTGATATCACCTGCAGAGTCGCCGACCGAAGCGGTGTTTTCTTTGCTAACGCCAAGACGGCGTTGGAGCATTTTCACAACAGATCCCTTTCCATCCATTTGCACTTGATATCGGCCGAAATCAGCGATTTCATGGTCGCCATTTTCAAGTTGCTTTCCTTGCAACCATCCATTGGTGAACACGTGAAGTTTCGTGTCCAGACCATCGGCGAACCGCTGCGCAGTAAAGCGGTCAATACCACCCCAACGGCGCTTCCAAGCTTGATCACTCGGAAATTGTGCAGCAATGTCACGGGCTGTTTGTTGAAGTCCCCCACTGACGATGGCCACATGAAATCCCCGATCCAGTAAATGACCGATTAATTCCTTCCAGTAGGGCATCATTGGCATACCCTCCATCAGGCCACGAAGTTCCCTATCGGTCACCAGCGGTCCATCTGCACGGCTTTCTTTAATCAGTGCAAGATCAAGTTTGATCCAGTCCCACTCATCGAGGAGGCCTTGGTTGTACAATTCAAACGATTCATCGTTGGATATGCCAAGTCGATCATAGACAAATTGCCATGTGGATAGATGGTCGACCAACACTCGGTCCATATCGAGGCAAACCAAATGTGGAGATGTCATTGCTGTCATAGAATCACCTTTATCAAGAATCGATCATCAATTTCGAGTTGGCCAATCGTATTGAGATTGAATTTGTTCAACCTGTTTGCCCATGATGTACAGAATGAGGGCCACCATGATGCTGAAAAGACCGATCAGCGTCATCGCAATTGTTGCCAGTGTTACGCCAATGGAAGTGGAGTTGATCTCTTCCAGTGCCCCGACAATGTTTCCAGAAAGCCTGTAGCCGAGAATAAACAGGACCACACCTGGTATTCCAAACAACAAAAGTGGATGCTTCGTTTCCAACATCCAGTAAAACAATTGAGCAAACTTAGAAGCGGTAGCAAGCGATTCACGTTGCTGAATATTGACGTTGAATGATGCACGGACGATGCGCACACGCAAGACTTCGTCGAGGGCCTCTTGAGAATCTGTCGGAGTAAGGTTCGCCATTGCAGCCATGCCAGCCTTGGTGACCACCATGTGACGGAGGGTGAGTTCTGAAAGAATGCGGTTGACGATGGGGGCCTCTTCCTCATTTTCGAGTTCATAGGCAACATGGATGTCCCAGAGTTCACGAGCACGATTGATCGAAAGCGAGATGTCCTGCAACTTCCATGCTGCAGTCACATGGATCAATAACGTAGTTTTGGCTTCTGAGAGATTACTTTCGTGTAGGAATTTAGCGAGTTCGATAGCGTTCAGATGAGGTGTGAAATGAAGCGCTGTGCACCCGACCTCCTCTGCCAATTCAACGGTTGAATCATTCGAACCGAGGTCGAGGAGAACAACATCGTCAGCAATCTCCCTGGCACGTACGATCAACGAGACAACGCGCAACTCGATGTCACCACCGATGAGAACAATGCGCAATGGAACAGGTGCCACAGGCATCATGCTGTGCCATCCACCTATCAAACCTCTCAAACATCGAATGCCATTTTGGTCCATTCCTGCCGATGAGGGACAGACACACAATCCGAACACGCATGTATTTGAGGCAAGGTGGATTGGCGTCCACATGGAAGGTGGCTGGTGCATTGGTGTTGTGGTTCCAGCCCGCAATGAAGCCAAATTCATACGGCATGTCATCGAAACAATACCAGCAACTGTTGATTGCATCGTTGTGGTCAATGATGGTTCGACGGATGCAACATCAACTGAAATAAAAAAAGCCGACATCGTTGCAAACCTGATTGAAATAAATCTTGACGGTGAAGGTGTTGGAGCGGCCATTGATGCTGGACATCAAGCCCTCTTGGACCACTTTGAGGACCAGTTCATCAGTGTTGTAATGGCTGGAGATGGTCAAATGAACCCTGATGACTTGCCACGGCTGATTGCCCCGATCCTCAATGGAGAAAGCGACCACGTCAAAGGGGATCGATTCAACCACAGTCAAGGTGCTGGAACGATGCCGCTTGTGAGGCGAATCGCTAGTAAAATCTTAGCTATAGCCACGACCTTAGCCAGCGGTCAAAGCCTCAGTGACCCTCAATGTGGCTACACTGCAACTTCATCAGACGTGCTCAAACAATGGCCTTGGCAACGATCATGGAAAGGCTATGGATATCCCAATTATTGGCTCATACAGTTGTCCAAATTTGGCTACAGAATCAAAGAGGTTCCTGTGCAGTCCATCTATGGCCAAGAAAAATCAGGCATTCGCCCATTGAGGTTTTTTTGTTCTGTTGGTCCAATGATGGCGTTTGAGCACCATCGACGAAACCTTGCATGGTTGTTCAGCAAAAACATCACCCCGCATTCGCTTTTTGCACTGATTGCATACGTGATTGGTTGGATTGCTGTGCTCCCTGGAATCAGCACAGACATCGAACGTGAGATGACATCAAGGGGTTGCCCTCCCGTTGTGTTGATGATGGCGGCATGGGCGGTGGCACACTTTTTTGACAGGGCAGCCACCAGTACGGTACAGGAGCTGAGGTTGAATGCGAAGGCACGACAAACGACGTAAGCCAAGAAAGGCGCATGTGCGCCACATTCTGATCGCTGCGAAACCGGACGCACGGAACTTGTTGAATGAGATTCAATCGGCGAAGAATCCGCTCAAGATGTTCAAGAAACTGGCAAAGAAACACTCCAATTGTTCAAGTGCTAGCAAGAAAGGAGATTTGGGTGAATTTGTCGAGGGACAAATGGTACAAGATTTTGAGGACGCTGTATGGGCAATGGAACCTGAAACCGTTCCGCAGTCCTACATCAAGACACAGTTTGGATACCACATTTTGTGGGTTCATGAAATTATTCTACCAGAATAAATTCACATCAATGCTGGTGGGCGATCCAGGATTTGAACCTGGGTCCAAGCGTCCCAAACGCCCGAGTATAGGCCAAGCTAACCCAATCGCCCTTGCATTCCGTCCCACGAGGTCCTACCTATGAAGTTCACTCAAGGAGCATCCACCGGCCCACATCCAATCGCAAGAGCATTCCCTGAACTTCAGCTTGCTCAATAACTTCGCTCGCATCCAAATCTGAGTGATTTCGGTTGAGTGTCTGCTGAATTGAATCGACCGTTATCGACCCGTCATCCTCGCATGACTCTTGCACCCAACGACCGATGATTCGAGAGGGGGTTTCGTCATTGTAATCAGACAACGGTTCCTTTCGCAGCATACGTGAGCGCAGCATGTCACGAAGTTCCGGGGGCGTGTTGGCAAGGGTGACCTCTCTGCGCAGGTCCTCAGCCGAGGTGACGCTCATCACGAGGGCACCATGTTCTTTGAGATCTTGACCACAATGCGGGCAAGATTGGGCAGGGCCCTTGCGGCCGTGGCATGTTGAGCAAGCGGGGCAACGGATGACGTTGTAGCCCGCATTGGTCATGGGATGCGTCTGGGCCGAGGGTCTTTCAAGACTCCTTTCAAAGTGAGAAGTCTGTGTTCTGCTTTTTCGAACCTGGCCGGAGTGCTGGTGCTGCAGGGGCTTTTACATCCACGCGCTTTTGTGGTTGTTCGACAGCTCGACGAGTGAGACCGCCACGGACCTTGCCTGTTCCAGTCCTTGCTCCCAAGGAAAGCGAATTCGGTAAAATCAAAGCAGCCATTGCGACCCCATGGTGATCGTTTGCGGCGGTGACTTCATCGACAGCAACGTCGAAGGACTTGACCTCTAGATCTCGGCTTGCCAATCGGCGTTGTAAGTTTCTTCGCAACAAAAGAGAAGTCTCTTCGTAATCCAAGTCGGTCGAAATGGTCGCCACGATAGCGCATTCATCCCCTTCTGGCGTTTCGCATGCAGCCCAAGCAACGCCTGCACAGGCAGTCGAGCCGTTCCAAGCGTATGCTGTGGCAAGATGGCATTCGACAAGCGAACCCATTGGAAGAGATTGAGGGGCTGTAGCACCAAACCCTAGGGGAAGCATTGCTCCTTTCATCTCGATAAGGCGTGTGTCACCCAAGCCCAATTCAACCAGACCTTGGTCATAAGCATCTTCTGCATTTTCGCCCCATGGGGCAACGGCAGTCATCAGCCATCCGGGGCATGCGACGGAACTTGTTCGACCAGCATCATTCGAGTACATGTTACCAAGACAGACGCAACGGGTTCATGAACACCATGGTCATCCCAAACACATGGCGATGAATTCACGGGTGCTGTTGGCTGCGAGCGCCATCGGTGCGGTGCTCATTGCTGCAATCAGCAATGTGGTGCAGGGAGGAACGACCCTCACACTCCTGTTGGTTGCAAGCACATTGACGTTGGTGTTCTTGATCGGGTCTATGTTCAATGGCAAGGCAAAAAAGCCCTCTTCGGGCTCAACTCTCATCCGTGCTCCAGATTCTATAGGAAAAGCCCCTGCTCTTCATAAGAATGAACAATCAAGCAACGAGCAGCACATTCCCGACCCACTTGAAGCAGGGTTTGATGCACCGTTAATGTGATCAGAGCAACCGTATGGTTTCGAGGTTCTTTGGTGCGTATGTTCTGCACTTGTAGCGTTCTCGCAAGGTGTGACCTAACTCATTGCACTTGTGATAATCACCGTGATGGCAAATGATGTTCTTGGGTGTTGGCTTCAACTGATCGACGAAGTCCAAAAGTTGCCTTCGGTCTGAGTGGCCCGAAAAGCCGTCGATGGTGACCATTTCACAGCCAATTTTGACAATCTCTGTCTTTCCATCGATGATCATTGGCACTTCGCCAAATCCTTTCTGAAGGCGGCGACCGAGGGTCCCTTCAGCCTGGTAACCGACGAAACAAAGTGAATTGCGATCTTCGTGAGCCCAATGACGGAAGTATTCCATCACAGGTCCACCGTTGAGCATTCCAGAAGTTGCTAGAACAATGCAAGGTGAGTTGTCCATGATGATGCTTTCACGAAGTTCCCGTCCCTTCACCGGGCGGAACCATTCACTTGTGAATGGGTTTTCTCCATCATCCTTCAACAAGGACTTTCTCAAGGAGCTGGTGAGGTAATCTGGGTGAGAGGCGTGGATAGCGGTCGCTTCCTGAATCATACCATCAAGCCAGACCGGGACCGGTTTGACCTGTCCTGAGCGGAACAATTCATCGATCGCAATCATCACTTCTTGACTTCGACCAACTGCGAACACCGGGCAGATGACTTTTCCGCCCCTCGCTATTGTACGAGAAATGATGTCGTGGAGTTCTTGGTTTGCTTCTTGTCGCGAAGGCTGGTAATCGCCAGAAGCACCGTACGTCGATTCGATGACCAGGGTTTCAACCCGTGGGAATCGAGTGTTTGCTGCATCAAAGAGCCACGATTTCTCGTACTTCTGATCGCCGCTGAACACGATGTTGTGCTTCCCTTCACCGATGTGGAGGTGAACTGCAGAAGAACCAAGGATGTGGCCTGCGTTCGAAAAGGTGAGTTTAATGTCTGGAGTGATGTCTGTTGTTTCATTCCAATCAACGTCCACAACGTGCTTCATACAGGTACGGATGTCTTCCATGTCATATGGTGCTCGCTTTCCTTCTGAACCACCGACTTTGAGGTAATCCGTTTGCAAGAGGAGCATCAAATCACGGGTCGGAGGTGTGCAGTAGACAGGCCCTCTGTAACCGTACTTGAACAGGACCGGCAACATGCCAGCGTGGTCAAGGTGAGCGTGCGTGAGCACAACAGCATCCAATTTCTCCAAAGGCAGAGCCTCTGGTGCGGTGAAGTAAGGCATAGGATCGGTGTCTGAAGCGATGTTGACGCCAACGTCGATCATCACACGAGATTCATTGGTTGTCACAAAGTGGCATGCTCGTCCGACTTCCCGGTAAGATCCGAGAGCCGTCACCCGTGCCCAAGCGGAGCCTGGACGCAGTGGGCGATGAATGTTCAAGCCGAAATCCTTCAACAACTTGCGACGCTCAACGGCGTGCGCTTGCCTGTAACCACGGATGTCGTGCACGGTTTTCGAGATGAGGGGGGATGTTCGTTCGACCTTGACAAGCCAGCCAGTCTGGTCTCGAAGAGCGTTCAAATTTGCTCCTCTGCGACCCACTGCTTCACCAGGATTTTGGCATTGGATGATGAGTTCTCGGTAACATGAGTCAAAGTAGAGGTTGGTGATTTCTGCTTCAGCAGGTACGATTTCAGCAATCAGTTTCTTAGCGTCTTCTTCACTTTTCATGATCGAGACATCAGGACGAAGAACGATCTTTCGCTTCACGCGCTTTGCTATTTTTCCAATCAGTCCGTCGCCGCCACCAAACTTGTTGGGGACAGGTGTCACTATCGCAATGTTCCCTGCTTCGAGTTCAACTGTGTAGGGCACGTCCTTAGGGACGATTTTAGATATTTGATCTTTCAATTCTTTAAACGTATGGCGCATATGGTTCACCGATTCCCCGTGCTCGCACAATAGAATGTGCACAGTCCCCTGGGATGGGGTTACAGCGTCGAGCTGCGGGAATGGGAGGTGAAGTCTCAAGCCAGGAGCTTGTCGACTTCGCTTTGGGTAAGGGCGACGTAACCTTCTTTGGCCGTAATAACAGCCAAATCCATGCCGTTGCCGGAGGCTGCATCACGCTGCCCCGATGCATAAAGGGAGCGCGCTGCCAATTTCAATGCATCGGTCCGTGACATACCTTCACTGAAGCCGTCTTCGAGGACACCGTACATGTAAGGAGATCCTGAACCAGTGGCACAGTACGAATCAGGAATTGAACCACCAGCGGAGTCAATGGAGTACACGTGGCCACCTTCAGCATCGACACCAACGATGAGCAGTTGAACCCAATGGGGCCGACCAGCGAGGATGTTTGCGGTGAGTGTAGCAGCGCCTTTGACCGTCATCTGTTGTTGACGGCGGAGTTGGAACAAAGAAACCTCAGCAGCAAGGGTGCGGGAGAGGGATTGAGCATGACCCACAAGTCCTGCTGTGGTCAGTGCGAGGTTGTCACCAATCTTGAACAACTTTTGCACGCTCTTATTGGCGATAAAGTGGCCCATAGTTGCTCGATGATCTGCACCAACGACAACGCCTCCGTTGAAGGTGATCCCGATTGTGCTCGTTCCGGTTTTCATTACAGGTGGTTGGTTATCCATCATCATCAATCCTTTCTCTACGACGACACCCTTTGAAGGTTGAGGCGCAAGCCTGTGTTATTGACGGCCCCTTATCAACCCGCCGAAGACTCCCGATGATACGAGCAGCATCTCAAAAGGAAGGCTCGACCTTCAGAGCATGCGAGTGTTCTTGGGGTGACCGTCTTGACAGCGTGTTATGCGGCGACGCAAGGCGAGGGACCGCGATGAGGCGCAAGCCTCACTCGATGCCTTCACCCAACCGGATGAAGATTCGCAAAAGCCCCAAGATCCGTCAGTCCCGTCGATGCCGGACCTTGATGCGCTCACCGAAGCGGACGAAATCATTCGACAAAGCGAAAGCGAAGAAACCACATCAACAGGAGCAGATGAAGCGCCGCTTCGCTCGTTTGAAATGCCAAGCATGAATGCACAGAAGGCTGATCTCCCGGTCACACCGGGCGCTATGTTCCGCGACCTTGGAAAATTGCACCCAAACCCACCGATTCCAAACGAGGATGGCGGTCTTGTCCTGCACAGGGCCGTCCTCAGCGACCTCACCGGCTGTGCAACCTTACTTGACTGGGTTGCAGACGGGCATGCTGTCATTGTTGAAATGAAGCGGTTGATGAAACGACCCGTTGAGTTCAACGCAGCACTGGGCCAACTCAATGAATTCATTGGCGGCGATTTAGGTGGTCAAATCCTTCAGATGACCTCGACGCGGTTGATGCTCCTTCCTGCTGGTTGCCGTGGCGTGAACGGTGTCGAAATGGAAGCTTTTGCTGTCGAACCAGGTGATTTTACAGAGGTCGGACAGTAATGGAAGAGCAACCAGTCAACATCCCATGCCCGATTTGCCAAGAATCTGGTCAAGTCTTTATGATTGCCAACGTCGATGAGATCCCCTACTTTGGGGAACACACGCAAGTCACCGTCATGTGCCATGCATGCGGTTGGCGGCAAACCGACTTCATTCCTGCCGAGGGGAAAAAAGCCGGCGGCTGGAGCATCGTTGTGAATTCACCGGACATTTTGTCAGCACGGGTGATTCGCTCATCTTCGTGCACCGTCAAGATTCACGAACTGGACTTGGAAGTGGCTCCAGGCAGCAGCGCTACAGGCTATGTGAGCAACGTTGAAGGCGTCTTTAATCGCTTCATAGACATCGTCAACATGGTCCTCCGCGACGTTGAATCCGATGTCACTTTGCTCAAATCGACCGAACCAATCGACCAGCCCGCACTGACCGAGGCTCTGGGTTCAGTTTCCACTTTGATCGGGATGCTTGAACGCTTCGAAGAAACTCATCACGAACATGGAACGCCTTTGACACTGGAATTGCTCGACCCACATGGCCATTCCATGATCATGCATGACGATGCACTGCATCGTGACCTCAGCGATGAAGAATTACTGGCCTTACCTGTCGGGCCTGATCCAGCCGTCTTTTCGCCTGATGATGAGCCTTGATCAACGAGCATCTTGGGCCAAGAAGTCCTCGACAAGATGGGCGGTTTGGTCACGCATCTCATGCAGGTGTCCGAGCCAATCCACTGCCCGATCAATGCACAATTGTTTCATCTCACCTGCTAAGATTTTTCCTGCTCGGTAATCGGAATTCAATTCCGCTAGGTAGCCATCATCCTCTTCGAAGAAGTACATCATGTACTGGTAGGCAACATCAATGTCTGGATCTCCACCCAAACGTCGATGTTCTTCGATGGTGGTTTGTCCACCTGAGAAAGCACGCTTAATCTTCTTCTCGACCGTTGGTAAATCATCCCGCAAAAACAGGGTGGTTTTGGGCTTACTGCTGCTCATTTTCTCGCCGGTCATACCCACGGCAAAGTGATGGTAGGTTGAAGATGGAGCCAACATCCCCATGCCACCAAGTGAACGTTCATACTGCAACAGTTTCATGCGAATCATGGTCTTATCCCGCTTGGTAGCGCTCGGCACATTGACGGTACCTTGCTTTGGATTGGATTGAATATCCGAGTATCCAAGGTCGACAAGACTCGCAACGATACCGTTGAACACCTGGTTCAGCTTTTCCTTGTCCAAGCGACCGTTTGGCATTTGCCCGAGGGCAGAAGCGTTCTCTTCATGAACAGAAAGGGTGATGGTTACGCCAGCATGTTTGCCATCGTTCACGTTGAACCAATTTGTTTTCGCTGCAAGACCACGGGTGAGGCGGAGGTGGGGATCTTGGTCAACACCCACAGGAACGACGATCGGGCGAAGCCCACCGTATTCGTCAGTCTGCGGATGTAAGATATCTCCTACTTGGACCATTGGAGCCTGAACGTGAGCAAGATTTGTCTCGCCTCCAAAACCGTAAATCGCTTCAAATTCATTGAGGTTTGTTCGCTTACCAAGCTGGAAACCGAGCCGTTGAACGATTGGACGAGAGGATTGGAAGTAGACGTTTGTTTTTTCGACATCAAGGCCGAGTGCAGCGTAATTTGCCACATATTCTTCCAATGCAATCTTGCGGCCTTTCTCAAGTGAAATCCCACGGGTTGCCTGGCTTTCCAAATCAGCGACTGCGATGGTCACATCGCCGCCTTGTTCTTGGAACCACTTCACCTGATCGATGACCATGGAATGGCCCATGTGCATTTGCCCACTTGGCATCAACCCGGTGAGGACGCCAAAACCATCGCCTCTTCGCTTCGCATCGAGAACTTGATCCAAATCACGGTGAGCAAAGACAATTCCACGGCGGTGGAGACGGGAGGGATTTTCCAGTGTCACCCCGTCCATAGACGAAAGACCAAATTGCTCGACGATACGATCGTAATCCGTTGACTGAGCGCTGCCCCAGGGATCAATAACAACATCTTCACCAGCCATCATTACCACTTCGTATGATGCTGGCTCACGCCCTCCTTGCATCAAGGCTTCGCCCCGTGTTAGTCGGAGGTGGCGTTTTGTTCAGGTTCGCTCGCCGTTCGCTCCACCTTGGGAGCAAGCGGGCCGAGGCCCTCTTTTTTGAGCACCAACAACATGCCCACGATGGTGGCAATGGCCACACCAGCTGCAACATAGCGCAACCAGCCAGACTCTCCAAGTCCCTCACGAGGTTCAACAAGCCAAGTAAAGACAAGGTGTTCATCGTCCACAAAACGCTTTGACCACTTGAACAAATCATGGGTTTCATGAGCGGCGATGGTCACTGCTGCGGAGTGATTGTTGAAGAATGAAGTTCGGCCGATGATGTCGTGAGGCTCAGTTCCGTTGAAACGGATGTCCACTTGATGACCGTTGACGATTGATATGTGCAAGAACTCTCCCTTGACCTGTGAATAGCCCTGTTGGCTCTTGCGAACGCCGCTGATGTTTTCCAACGGACCATCAGGACCGTCCACTTGGACGACATCCGCTCCATTCAGGTCGATGACCCAAGTGATTGGCACGTTCCAAGCCTCTGGGTTCATCGCACTGCATTCAGCAGTGACCAGCGATTCGAACGTCAGCACGGTTTGATCGCCTTCAGTTCGGCGTTCATGAGTGAATTCGTAGCAATCATCCACCGTCCAATACGACCAAGCTTGGCCCCATGTGGTCAACCAAACATTCGGCACATCTGCCAAATAAGCACTGATGTCTCGATCGTGGCGGATTGTAGCATCGTTGACACGACCGACCCAATACAGATTGACGAGACCGCCTTCTTCAACGGCGGTTTGCACCTCTTCAACCGATCCAATCAATTGTTCGAGTGAGCCACCGCGGCGCCCAAGGTTGTACCAATCCCATTTATCGGTCGGTACATCACTGGCGTTGTGCCAAGCAGAGACGGTTAATCCGGTGTTGTCACCATGCACGACGAAGCCTTGTTCGGCCACCGTGGTGTGCTGTGACATCGTTAGCCCGGAAGGAACATAGGTCGAAATTGGCGAAGTGCCCCATTTGCTGGCATGCAACCTGTCTTCGATGTATGAACGGCATTCAGTCGCCACTGCACCTGGATCATTTTGCCACGACAGCCCTGGCACACCATAGCACCCAAATTCGTCACCCAAATCCAGGCGATCTTGCGCCAAGGTTGTGGTCAGCCATCCGTCCTGCTGCCAAGCAGCCTCGGCAAGGGCTGCAGGGCTCCAAGAAACGCTGAACAAGCACGCAAGCACTGCCACCGTCAAGATTCGGTGGAGGCCTCTGCCAACCCCGTCGCTCATGAGAAACCCTCGATGGTGAGTGCTTTGATTCTTCGCCCAAACCCCGCACCTGAGATGGGGGTCCGAAAACGCGGGCCTAAGCCCTTCATGTTCGGCAAGCCATAAATCGGAAAAGGTGGCCGAACGCTCATGGAGCATACCCAAGCGTTGTCTTCTGCTTGGTCGAAACTCGATCAACATTGGCGCATTCCAACCACCGGAATCCGCATGCCTCCAACGCCCAGCTACGCCTTCCTGCGTTGGGTGTTCTCACCTCTGATGAGGCCTCTTGTCAACACCAAAATCCGAGGCATACATTACATGCCAACCAAGGGACCAGTGATCCTTGCAGCAAACCATCTTTCCCACGTCGACCCAATCATGGTGATCGCTTCTGCCCGACGCCCTGTGCGCTACTTGGCCAAAGATGGCCACTTCAGAAACGCCGCATTGCGTACGTTAATGCGAGCGACTGGCCAAATTGAAACAAAACGCAACGAAGGTGGAGAACAGGCTCTTTCCAATGCAGCAGACGTCCTCGCTGCCGGTGCCACGCTTGGCATCTTCCCCGAAGGCACCCGTTCGAAACGGGTTGAAGCACCGTTTCTGCTGCCAGGTAAAACCGGCGTGGCCCGCCTAGCAGCCTCCTTTCCAAACGCTAACGTCGTCCCCATGGCACTCCTGGGCACACGAGATGTCATGGAACCTCAGGTTCACAAATGGCCACGCTTGTGGCGCCGAATCACCATGAATGTCGGAAAGAGTGTAACATGGTTGGAATGGCTTGGTCATTCCGAAGGCGGGGCTATGACGCCTGAAAGCCTCGACCAGTTGGCTAACCTCGAGGACCACGAAATTAGGGCTGAACTTGCCAAACTCTACCGGAAATTTACCGACCAACTGATGCAGAGTTTGACGGTCCTCGGTGCACCTTGAGTGCATTGTTTATACAATGTCACTGATGATTTGTGTGTGAAACCTATCGTTACCCCTCTTGGCAAGTTCATGGTTTTGGAAGGCGCTTGTCAGCAACAAGTGGCTGCTGAGTTGCGTGGACTCGATCTGTTATTGAACCTGGTCAATAAGTCAAATGTTTGGGAAATACAGCAAACTTCAGACCTTCCATTTCTTGCCTCAACGGATGGATCGCCTGGCATTCTTGTCAACATTTTCGATTCGATGAAAGCGAGAATTCTTGGCGGCGACCCACATTTGAAAATGATGATGAGGCAGAAAGAGGTTTGCGTTTTGCGCAATCACTCAGAAGTCTTGACGCCTTCAACAGACTCCATGGTAAGTTTGGTCCTGCTCGGAGAGATGGGATGGCCACTCCAGCACACACCAGACACCTTGAGTGACAAGGCATTGGCACAACTAGAATTGCCGACATTGTGCCAAGAAAGAGGAATTAAACTCGATGAACTGGATCACCGTACAATTGCCTATTCGATGGAATGCTATCAAGCAGGCCAACACATGAATGCCATCGCCATACTGGCAGAAATGGGCCGGCGTTGGTATGTGTGCCGGAATTGGGAAATGGGCGAAATCCGACCCCTTTTGGCGACCTTTCTCAATGAAATCGACCGTTCACATGTCATGCTCTATCTCGAGGCACCTCAATGCCCACAGGATGATTTGTTTCTGGTCGTATGAGCAAGGGCGTCAAGAACCCTCAAGAGCCTCCGCTCCAACCGAGATTTGGTGAGTCCATGCATGTCTACCATGAACTGATTCAAAGAATCCTCGATGAGGGCGAAACAAAAGGCGACAGAACGGGCACAGGCACCCTTTCTGTGTTCGGCCACCAGATGCGTTTTGATCTTTCCAAAGGCTTCCCAATGGTCACAACAAAAAAACTTCACTTGCGTTCGATTGTTCACGAACTTCTTTGGTTCCTCAAGGGTGACACAAACGTGTCCTACCTCCAAGAAAACGGCGTTCGAATCTGGAACGATTGGGCTGATGAAAACGGCGACCTCGGTCCTGTCTATGGCAAACAATGGCGCCGCTGGGAAGCAAAAGATGGACGCATCATCGACCAAATCGAACAAGCGATTGAGATGATCAAAACGAATCCTAACAGCCGCCGAATCATCGTATCCGCTTGGAACGTTGGTGAACTCGATGAGATGGCACTGATGCCATGCCATGCCTTTTTCCAGTTCCATGTCGCTCATGGAAAGCTCAACTGCCAGTTGTATCAACGAAGCGCTGATGTGTTCCTTGGCGTTCCCTTCAACATTGCATCCTACGCCTTGCTCACCCACATGATGGCACAGGTCTGCGGCTTGAAGGCTGGCACCTTTGTCCACACGCTCGGTGATGCCCACCTTTACAACAATCACCTCGAACAAGCAACACTGCAAATCAGCCGTGAACCAATGGAACTTCCTCAGTTGGTCCTCAACCCTGCGATCACCAACATTGACAATTTTACGTTCGAAGACATCGAGATTGAGGGCTACGAGCACCACCCTCACATCTCCGCACCGATTGCCGTTTGAGGGATGCACATGTTCACGATGGTCTTTGCATGCGACACCGTTGGTGCGATTGGTAAGGATGGTGACTTACCTTGGCGTCAGTCCAGTGACTTGGTGCACTTCAAGCAAGTCACAATGTCGAAAACCATCGTCATGGGGCGCAAAACATGGGACAGTTTGCCCAAGGCCTTACCGGGACGCAGAAACATCGTGATGTCGAGAACGCCAAGAGACGATGTTGAGGTGCTCGACCAGTCAGCAATTTTAGCCCTCGGCGAGGATGAAGAAATCATGATCATCGGAGGAGGAGAAATCTATGCTTTATTCCTTGAACACACAAAAGAAGTTCACAAAACCATCATTCACACGGTTGTCGAAGGCGCCGATACCTTTGCGCCAAACATGGAAGGCGAGGGGTTCCACCTCATTGGAGAACGGCACATCCCCTCAGGTCCAAGGGATGAACACGCCATGACCTTCCAACATTGGATTCGATGAATCATTCATCCGACGTGTACTCTGTGACCCGTAATCCGAGCCGCCCTTGCCGAGATGGTCGTTGCATAATTGTGGCATACTTTTTCTCAAAAGCGGCCTTCAAATCCACTTCCATGGCAATCGAGTGACCCATCAAAAGCAACAGGATATCGGCCATTTCCTCGGCACAGTCAGCAAGCGGTTTCCCCTTGGTTACAGCCGCTGCGAATTCTCCGAGTTCTTCCACGGTGAGGGCTATTCTATAGCCCATATCATGCCCGTTATTTGCTTCGAGATCATGCTTGTGATGAAAAGCAGCAACCTTCTTCATCATTGCATCCCATTCGCTTTCAGCTTCAAAGCCCATCCACTGGTCAACGGTCTTTCCTTCCATGCTGATGCGTGCCAGCGAAGCAGAATAATGCCTTCGATGCTCACGAGGTGAGCAAGTGGACCATGCAGGCCCAAACTGGTGCAAGCCTCTTGTTCGCTTCAGCTGAAACACTGTGGTGATCCAGGTCCTGATTTGAATTGCCAGGTTCTCGCCCTGCAGCCCAATTCGAAGAGATGCAGACGGCCGAGTAGGGGAGGTTGAGTTCCCGAGCCAATTTGACTTCCCGTGGCATCGTCATGCCAACCATGTGCCCACCGAGCATGTCGATGGCATCAATTTCTGCTTTCGTTTCAAAATGAGGCCCTTGGGCCAACCAGTAGGTGTACATCAATCGTTCATCGGCGTCGAAGGCTTGTGCTGCACGAAGCACCGTTTCCAATTCGGAATTGATGGTGGAATCAAAAGGGTCGGTGACTGATGTAAAAACCGCTTCATCGTCATGAAACGTGCTCGCTTGACCGGTAAAGTCGATGTATTGGTTGGCCAAACCAACTTTGCCGGGTGGGAAGTCACTGGCAATGGCGCCAACAGAACACACCGCCATGATGGCTTCACAGCCAGCATCGAACAAGGCTTTCACATTCGCACGGTGATCGATGCGATGCGGTGGTCGGCTTGGTGCATCACCGTTGTGATGACGTTGAAGAAAGATCACTTCTTTTCGCATGTCGCCGAACTGGAGTTCCATGCAGGTCATTGGGACGTCACCGTATGGCGTCTCAACAATCACTTCATCGCGCTGAATCAACTGGAGTCCGTGGACCTTCAATTCATCGTCGAGGGCCATCTCAATCAGGCCTGTGCCGCCAATCACGCCGAGTCGTTCCATGTTTGTTCCACGCAACCCTTGCATGTCAAACCTGTGGCGGTTCAACCGAAGAGACGTTGCTTTCGCTGATGCTATTGGCGAACCTAGGTTCGTTGGTTTCACTCGTTAAGACGAGCAATCAAGTCTGCCTTCTTTCCAGAGACAGGCTTTCCTGCGGCCTTGAGAAGTGCCTTCAACTCAGCAACGGTCATGCTGCTGTGGTCGACATCTGCTGCTGGTGCTGCTTTTTCTGCAACAGGTTCAGCGGCTTCAGCTGGTGCTTCTTTTGCAGGAGCGGCTGCCTTTTCAGACGCTGGCTCCATGGCTTCGGCTGCGGCGATAATGGAAGGAGCGTCAACGACGTCTTCTTCTTCTTCATCTTCCATAGCAGAGGCCAATGCTGCGGCTTTCTTTGCCTTGACTTCAGCATCAGATCGAGCTTCTTCGGAGTGGATTTCGTCGAGGGTCTTGCCCTTTTCGTTGATAACACCCTCTTGCAAGAGTTGGCTCTTACGAATGGCCACGCTCTTGACTGGGTAAATTGGCTTGACAGCCTTGCGAATTTCTTCTTCCATTGTACCGTCCAAGATTTGTGTTTGAATCTTAGCGTAGGTGGACTTGGCTGCGAACGCAACAATGAGCTCGCGGGCCTTGGCACGCATTGCTTGCTTGATTGAGGTTTGAACGCGCTTCTGAGTGATGATGAGTGGCTTCAATCGAATGAGGTATCCGTCGGTTGAAACAACGTCGACAACATCGTCGACCTTTCCACGGTAACGGCGGATTTGTCGGCGGATGTGATCGGTTTGGTGGTGGTGTCCGATGAATGTGGTCAATGCGTCTTGTCCAACACATTCAGTGACACGGAACCGTAGGATCACGTGCATCTTGGTGAAATCACCATTGAATTCTTGTTGTGTCATTTCGTAGACACGGTCCATGATGTGCTCATCGGACTCGCCGAGTGTTTCTCCAATTTTCTTGAATTCCCAAGGATTGCGTGGTGCACGAATCGTGTACCAACGCTTCATCTTCCACTTGTCTCGTTGCTTTCTTGCTGCTGAACGTGCCTTAACACTTACTTTTTTTGCCATTGGAATCAACTCGAGTTGTGTGGGTATTGCGGGGGCTACCCCACTTGCATTCCCTGCGACTCACCTCCCCTATTTCAAGCACCCCCTCCAGCAGGAAGACCAAGAGCCAGTGGATTTGTTGATCTTGATTCGGCAACCTCTTGAGCCAACGCTCCTTCGTCGGGCTATGAGCCTGCATCACATCACTTGGCGTGCCACTGTGAGTGGACTCGCAGATGAAACCGTGGCAGCAGACGCTTTGGCATGGTTGATGGACGATGACGAAACGGTCGAAATTGAGCGAACAAGTTCATATTACGGCTCGGAAATCCACATGGTCGAGGCTCGGACCACGCGCAAAGGGCCGGCGCTTAGCAGCCTCGCCCGCTTAGGTTCTGCCACGTTGGAAACGCTTCTTTCCGAAGTCGAACAGCGGCTGGATGAATCCCATACATTTCACATGAGGCTGGACTTCAACGCTCTGATCAACGGCACTGTTCAACTTTCAGCACCAGGCAATGGCCCAACCATCAAAGGTCACGCTAAAGTTCAGGTCTTCCCGGGCCAGGAAGCCGGAACTGAAACGCATTCGACGTTGCAAGCGGCGCTGAAAATTGCTTTGGCTGCTGAACAGTAAACCAGCAACTCCCCGTGGCATTGATATGCCATTGCTCTCCAGAATGGCTCATGACCAATGCTTCGAAAGCAACTGCATTGGTCCTCTTGATGCTGTTTTCTTTGCTCAACGCACAGGCCTTGGAAGTCGCAGGTCGCCAGCAAAGTGAACCTGTCTGCAACGCTGATCGGAGTCTGAATTGGACCGTCGGGCTCATCCAGTGCAACAACAACATCAGCCTCGGCTACACACTGTTCTCCCCCATGCCGACAGACACCGCCTACCTCATCGATACCGATGGACGTCAAATTCACTCGTGGACATCACCCGGCAATCATCGCCCGGCGCTCTCAGCCTACCTCATGGATGATGGTTCCCTTTTGCGAACCGCCAACATTGTACAGACTGCGGCCGGTGATTTCAGCGGCGGTGGGACCGGCGGCAAAGTCGAACGCATCGCCTGGGATGGCAGCCTGATGTGGTCCTATGAGTACTCCTCGTCAACCTACATATCTCATCACGACATCGAACCGCTTCCAAATGGCAACATTCTGATGATTGCATGGGAAGCCAAAACCGATGCAGAAGCGGAACAAGCCGGTCGAAACCCAGCCATTGCCTCGGATGCCCCTGGCGGCAGCAACGGCGTATGGCCAGACAAGATCGTCGAAATTCGTCCAAATGGGACAAACGGCGGCGATGAGGTATGGAGTTGGCAGGCATGGGACCATTTGGTTCAGGATTACGATTCAAGCAAAGCCAACTTTGGAGTCGTGGCAGACCACCCCGAGTTACTCGACATCAATTTTATCGATGCTTCTGGAGCGCAGGCCGGCAAGGCAGATTGGATGCATTGCAACGGCATCGATTACAATCCCTCGCTTGACCAAATAGCGATCTCTTGCAAGAACATGAATGAGATTTACATCATCGACCACAGCACAACCACACAACAGGCTGCTGGCCATGCCGGAGGGAATTCCGGAAAGGGTGGTGATTTCTTGTACCGCTGGGGCAACCCGGAAGCATATGACGCTGGCTCTGGACAAGACCAGCAACTGTTTGGCCAACATGATGTTCAATGGATTGAGCAAGGCCGTGAAGGATTTGGAAGTTTGATCCTCTTCAACAACGGCGTCAACAGGGCAGGAACCTTCTCGTCTGTGGACGTCATCACCCCGATGATCACAAACGGAGCGTATCAGATGGATGAGAACAACCGATTCTTTCCAAGTGCACCCGCATGGTCTTGGGATCAAGGGTCAGAAATGTATTCTTCTGCAATCTCCGGTGTCGAGCGGCTGCCCAACAACAACACGCTTGTCACACATGGAAATCAAGGCACCATCTACGAAGTAAGCCTTGACGGGGAGATTGTTTGGACCTACGTCAATCCCGTATCGAAGGATGGAACCGTTGAGCAAGGCGAGACGATTCCGGATGGCAATCAAGCCAACACCAAAGGAAACCCAGTGTTCCGAGCACGAAGAGTCACAGCAGATCATCCTGCATTTGAAAACCGAGACATCACCCCTGGGGACTACATTGAACCCTGGACTGATGCATGCCCCGATACTGAAGCACTTCCGTGGGACCGCAATGGCGATGGATGCATCGATGACAGCGACCAAGATGGCGTCCTCGACCCGACTGATGTGTGCCCTGGGCATGACGACACCGTCGACGTTGATGGTGACGGTGTCCCCGATGGTTGTGATTCAATGGTGGACAGCGACACTGATGGAATTGCAGACAGCATGGATGCCTGCGAGGGCTTTGACGATGCAGTTGATGTTGACCAAGATGGAACCCCTGATGGTTGCGATGGCCTCATCGACTCGGATGGCGACCAAATCAGTGATGCGCAGGATGCATGCGAAGGTTTTGATGACCGAGTGGATGATGATAACGATGGGATTCCTGATGGCTGTGACCCATTTGTTGGAATCATTCTCACACCCGATTATTTCGTCCACACTCAACTTGGCCAACCTGGCCACCTCAATGTCACGCTTGAGGCTCAATCCATCAACCTTGAACAGGCATTCACCATCCAGTATGAAATTCTCTACGAGGTCATTCCAAACAATGGCAACAACCTCACAAAAGTGTCAGCAGGTGAACTTGACATGGTGCAAGGTCAACGTGATTTCAATCAGTCCTTTGAACTGCAATTGAGCAACGGTCCTGGGACTTACTGCGTGCTAATGGTTTTGGAAGGGGAAGATGGAAATCGGATTCAGTCAAGTCAAAACAATTCTGCTACCGACGGTTGCACCGAAGTCAATGCCGCCCATTGGGCTTCCAAGAACACGACTAACCTCCACAATCAATCAGACACAAACGGTTTGAATGAAACGCAGGAGCAAACATTAGCTCCTGAGGGAGCAGCAATGAATTCAACTGGATACGCTGGTGTTTTGATGATTTTTTCCGGCGTTTGGATCGGCCTGTATCTCCTGTTTCAAATGTTGAGAAAACCAGAACAGGAAGCACCTCATGAAGACCATTTCGTGGAAGGTGGAGCCAAAGATTTCACCCCTTCGTTCAACACCGTCGCCCCCATGATTCAATTGCCGGAGCCAACACCTCTTGCTGCCCCGCCAAGTCCTGTGACGCCGACCACCCCGCCTCTGCCAGCAAGTGGCTTACCAGAGGGATGGACCATGGAGCAGTGGACCTATTATGGCCAGCAATGGATCGATGCGCACCAATGAAAAATCCAATCAAGCGGCGCTGCATCGTTCAAAGGCTTCATGTAGGCCAGTTGCATCCCCTTACATGGAGAATACCTCATGACACACGTTGTTACCTCAGGCTGCGTCGACCACAAGTACCAGGAGTGCGTAGTCGTATGCCCTGTTGAAGCCTTCAGGGAAGCAGACACTTACCTCGTCATTGACCCTGATGAATGCATTGACTGCGGCGCATGTATCCCTGAATGCCCAGTTGACGCTATTTTTGCAGACACCGATGTTCCTGAAGAAGAAGAATCATGGATCGATCGGAATGCTGAGGAGTCTGTGGACGCTGAGATTGCTGAAGGCGACACACCAGTTCTTGCAGACTGAACCAACAATTCCCGTTCACTTCGCACCCATGGGTGCGAACCAATGTTCATGAAGGACAGATGACAGGGCGGGTTGATTCACATGGTTCACACCGACTTCACTCAACTTCGAAACGGAAGCGATTTACTCAAGAGAGGCTTTGCTCGTATGCAGCAAGGTGGCGTCATCATGGACGTTGTCGACCCAGCTCAAGCAGCGATTGCGGAAGATTCTGGTGCTGTTGCAGTAATGGCTTTGGAAAGGGTGCCTGCAGACATCCGTCGCGACGGCGGTGTTGCTCGAATGAGTCACCCCGATATGATTCAAGGCATCCTCGATTGCACCTCCATACCCGTCATGGCCAAAGCACGAATTGGGCATGAAGGTGAAGCACGAATTCTCGAATCAATGGGCGTCGACATGGTTGATGAATCTGAGGTCCTTACACCCGCAGATCCCTTTTTCCACATCAATAAAAAAGACTACGAAATTCCATTTGTTTGTGGCGCAACAGGACTTGGGGAAGCCGTTCGACGTATCTACGAAGGTGCCTCAATGATCCGGACCAAGGGTGAAGCAGGGACAGGGAACTTGGTTGCAGCAGTCACCCATGCCCGATTGATCGATCAAGAGATTCGACAAGTGCAGGACCTTGATGAAGATGGCCTCTTGGCCACAACTCACCTAATCATGGACCGCTTCAAGGTCCTCGGCAACACATCGGAACTCCCAGGCTCTTACCCAATGACGCCGTTCGGAGCCATCGATGATGTGATGGAAAACGAAATTCAAGCGATTCTAAAAGATGTCAGAAAGATGGGGCGTCTTCCAGTCGTGACCTTCTCCGCCGGTGGCATCGCAACACCAGCAGACGCATCCCACATGATGCGACTTGGAATGGATGGAATCTTTGTTGGATCTGGTATTTTCAAGTCATCCGACCCAAAAACAATGGCTGACGCTATCGTTCTGGCTACGGCCCATTACAACGATGCTGCAAAGGTCACTGAAGCAATGGCCATGACATTGGGTAAGCCAATGAAAGGTGACGAACTCGAAACCCTTGAGGTCCGAATGGACCAACGTGGTTGGTAACGTTCAGATCAAACATGAACCGCACCGGTTCAACCTGTAGTGTTGGTCGATTCGAAGACCAAGCCCATCGCAATGTGATGGTACATGATAGGCAAGGTATCAAAGGCCAATAGACCTTGCATCAAGCATGGCAAACAGACGCGTGTGTTTGATGATCCTCATGGTTCTTCTTTTCTATCTACCATCTCATGCTGTTGGAAATGAAAATCCACCCGCAGTGTCCCAGTTTGGAGACAGCTTCGAAGAAACCGTCATTGCCGATTCCTCTGATGCTCTTTCAGACCCGAGAGATTTGGAATTCCACCCTGGGCGTGCAAACGAACTATGGATCGCAAACAGAGCCACTGACAGCATCACAATCATTGAAAATACGGGCATGGAAAATCAAACGTCTCAGAGCCGCCAAGATTCGAATAAAAACCACTTCCTCGAAGAAGTAAGTTCGATTGCGTTCGGGGCATATCACCCAGAGTTTGATTGGCAATGGGGTTCTGCACAAGAAACCAGGAACACATTCTGTGGCGCAGGTGCACCAAACAACTTCATGGGGCCCACACTGTGGCCATCATCCTTGAATCATTTTGCAAGAGAGAACCAAAACAACGGCAACGGTCTTCTTGGCAGCCACATCGACATGAATCATGAATCACCGTACGGCGTTGGCATTGCTCACGATTCTGATAATGCGTATTGGTACAACGATGGTTACTATGGCGAACTGGTCTACTATGATTTCCAAGAGGACCATGACACAGGTCAAGACGACCATTCTGACGGAATTGTTCGTCGCTATTCTGAGATTCAACTCACTCACGCATACGGCGTACCAGGGCATATGATTCTTGACAAAGATTCAGGAATTCTCTACATCGCAGACGCAGGTGCAAACCGAGTCCTTTGGGTCAACACCAATGATCCAATCTACAACACTCAGGACATCATGAGTGACTCGACTCGAATGGAACCACTTCAAGAATACTCACGCATCACAGGGATCGAATGGGGCGTTCTCGACACCGGATTGGACAGACCATCTGGTATCGCATTGGACGGCGATCAACTGTTCGTATCGCAAAATGGCAACGGCCGTATTGTCGCCTATGACCTCAGCACCAACGGCAAGAGTGCGGTTGAAGCTGGATCTGTTCAGACCACAGCGTCTTCAATCATGGGCTTAGAAATTGGACCCGATGGCCATCTTTACTACGTCGATAACGGCCAAGACAAAGTCATTCGAATCGATCCATTCACCGATAAAGATGGTGATGGCGTCGTTGACAAGGATGATAATTGTCCTCTTGTACCGAATGCTGACCAAATGAACCACGATTCGGATTCGATGGGCGATGTCTGCGATGAAGATGACGACAATGACGGTACGGTCGACACCCTGGATCAATGCCCTGTCGGTGAAATGGGTTGGGTTGCCTCACAAGCCACTGACCACGACATGGACGGTTGTCGGGATGCGACGGAAGATTATGACGACGACAATGACGCCGTCATCGATATCCGGGATGATTGCTCAACTGGAGAACTCGATTGGACATCTTCGGATCTTTCTGATTATGATGGCGACGGTTGCAGAGACATTGGCGAGGACCTCGACGATGACAATGACAACATTTGCGACTCTGGCTGGAATGAAGATTGGAATTGCCTCGAATCCTCCACCAGCGCTGATGAATGCCCTCAAAGCCTTTCCTCGTTCAATTCAATGCCTTCAAACGACATCGATCAAGATGGTTGTGAAGATCGCAATGAAGATGAAGATGACGACAACGATGGATTCCTAGACAAGCATGACGATTGTCCAATCGAGGCCGGACTCAGCGATTCTGGAAGGCTCTTTGGATGCCCTGACTCAGACGGCGATGGCTACGCAGACAGCATTGATGAATTCCCTGATGAATCGAGTCAATGGTCTGACGTTGATGAAGATGGATTTGGCGATGAAAAGGATGGCTTTGAAGGCGATGACTGCCGCACATCCTCTGGCAATTCGACAGAAGACCGGAAGGGATGCTTAGACACCGATGGCGATGGATGGTCGAACCCTGATTCACTTTGGACCCCTGCTTCTGGCGCAGATGCCTTTTCAATTGAGAAAACCCAACACACAGACCAAGACGAAGACGGCTACGGTGATGCTGCAAATGGATTCCAGGCTGATGTCTGCCCTGAAACCTTTGGAACATCCACACTCGACCGGTTTGGTTGTGTTGACACTGACGCTGATGGATGGTCTGATGCTGGCGATATGTTGCCGCTCGACCCGACCCAGCACGAAGATCAAGACAAGGATGGCTTCGGCGATTCAGCGACAGGCAATTCGCCTGACAGTTGCTTAACCGTGTATGGCCTTTCAACCGAACAGCGCTATGGTTGCCCCGATGCCGATGGCGATGGATGGGATGATGAACTCGATGCCTTCCCTGACCAAGTCCAATTTTGGTCCGACCTTGACGGAGATTTGTACCCTGATCAGAACGGAACCAACATGTCAGATGATTGCCCAGAAGAATGGGGCGATTCCTTTGAAGATCGAATTGGATGCTTGGATTCTGATGGCGATGGTTGGTCAGACGCCGCAGATGCTTTCCCGACCGATGCTCAGCGGTATTTGGCGTCGGATGGTTTCAGCATGGGTCTGCTTCTTAGCATCACAGGATTGATCATTGTAGGCCTCACAGTGGGACTCTTATTCCTCAATAAGCGAAGAGATGAACCCGTTATGGGCATGGAAGCGAGCAAGGAAACGCCGATGGCCTTCGCTCCAGTTCAACCTCAAATGACCCCTCAAGTCGCCCCACAAGTTGCACCTCAACTCCCACCAGGTGGCCTGCCACAGGGTTGGACAATGGAACAATGGGCTTGGTACGGGGAAGATTACCTCAAAAACCAGTGAACTCGAAGTCGAGAACGGTCGAATTCTCACTTAAAGAAGTGAGAAGCAGAACCTGATGTGGTTCAATCCAACGGATCTGACACGCCTTCTTCGCCAAGGGTCCACTTTAGAGTTTTAATGACCCCATCAAGGGCTTTGTGATTGCGAGCTGCTTCCTTCATGCCTTCCCGGTCGCCATTTTTACGGCATTCACGGAACCAGTCCTTCCACTTGACACGCGTGCTCTCGGCGCGTTCGAGCATTTCCTCGATTTCATCCCATGTACGTTCGTACGATCGGTAGGGTTCAGGCGCGTCACTGGACATGTCTATCGGTCCACGGCCACAATCGGAGGTATTTTATTCCGTCCCCTTCAAAGTTCACTCATTATGCGGGATTCGTGAATCGATAACCTTGCGGTGGCTTTCGATAACCATGCCATCACCGATCACAGCATGCCGAAGAACTGAACCTCGGCCAATGCGTACGTTCCTGCCAAGGATCGAATCTGTGATGATGACATCTTCCTCGATCTGACAGCCAGCCATCAGAAGGCTGTTGGACACCTTTGCACTGGAATGGAGGCGGACATTCTCGGAAATGACTGAACCTACGCTGTTTTGGTGAGGATCAACACCTTGGGCAAAAAAACTACCTTGAGCGGTGAAGGTCCCCGCAGGATCTGGGAACGGAAGCGTGCCTCGCCCTTCAATCAAAGCATGTTGGGCTCGAATCAATTCAAAGGGGTGGCCGACATCAAACCAAACCCCATCGATGGTTTGAGCGTACATTGGCCAACCCATTTCGAGGACAAGCGGAAACAACTGTTTGCTGAAATCAAATTTCTCACCTTCGGGAACAAGCGCCAAGACTTCGGGTTCAATGATGTACAGTCCTGCGTTAATGACATTGCTGAACGCCTCTTCTGCAGTGGGCTTTTCCTTAAATTGACGAATAAACCCTTGTCGAAGGTCACCATCAAGTTCGCCATTGTGGTTTTGTGAGAGACCAACGATGCCAAACTCGGTTGGATCTTCAACTTCCCACAAAGCCATCGTGACCTTTGCCCCATTGTCTCTGTGGGCTTGGAGTAAGGCTTGGATGTCAAATGAAGCAACGGCATCGCCTGAACCGACAACAAAGGTTTCGTTCAGTTCATCCAAGAGCAGGCGAACGCTTCCAGCGGTGCCCATTGGGACCGCTTCTTGATTGATTCTGGCGTTGATTGAGGCGCTGTGAGCCCAACCTTCGACATGGGCTGAAAGTTGCTCCCCTCGGTAACCGGTCGTGACCACGATATGGTCGACACCAGCGTCGACCATGGCATCCTTCACGAAATCAATCACCGGGCGACCGAGCACTTCCACCATCGGCTTAGGGCGAGTCAGTGTCAACGGACGTAGGCGTGAACCTTGACCGCCTGCCATGATGACGCCGTGCAATAGACATCCCTCAACGTCGTCGAGAAGCGTTCATGTCAATGCGTCGCATTGACTTCTTCTTGGAAGATTTTCTACCTTTATTGGCCGTAACTGGATCATCACCTTGTGAAAGACCACCAAAGGTGACCATTCCCTGACTCTGAAGGTTCGAAAGCAGCGAATCAGCCACATCTTCGGACTCAGCACCGGTTTTCATCTCGGCTTTGACGGATGCATTGTGATCGGTCATCCAGGATTTTCGTTCATCTCGAGCCATGTTCAATTTATCTCGAACCTCATTGACGTTCACCATCAACTCAGTGATCTTCTCGTGAATCTGATCAGATTTTTTGCGCAGTTCAATGAATTCTTCATGGAACCGATCGCCCTCTGCCTTGAGGAAGTCTCGGTGAGCAAAGGCTTCGTCCACTTCCTTCGACATTGCGTCTGCACGGCCAACTGCTTCAAGCATGGCCTGATGCGAGGCGTCGGCTTCCGACTTGAGGGTCTTGATAGCGGTGTCCAGATCGCTCAAATCAACAGCGATCATTTCGAACTGGACCACATCTGGCGCCAGTTCCTCAATTCTTCGACTCATTTCCTTGATGGTCTTGATCATTTCTTTTTCCTTCTTTTGACCTACGGATGAAGTCTCAAAGGTTTTCTCTAAGCCTGCCACGTCTCGCTTCAATTGTGCGTACTCAGCAGTTGCAGATTTTTTGTCTCCCTTTTCCTTGCGCTGGCCTTTAGCTTGGCCAATGATGTCGCGAAGTTGGGCTTGAATGGCGTTGCGCTTTTCCTTATGCATTTTCACTTCTGCACGAATCGCTTTGACTTCAGCAAGAACAAGATCGACTTTTTCTTTGTGCTCCTTGTACTGGCCTTGAATGGCATTGCGCTTGTCGGCAGCAGTGCGGGCTTGGTCGCTGTAGCCGTTGCGGGCGTCTCGCATCTTGCGAACCCGTGCTTCCATGGCTTGCAATTCATCCTTTAACTCTGAATCAGGGCCGGGTGTGGCATCTTCTTTGATTCCGCGCATGGGTTGTCCAATGCGTAGGCCATTTCAAGGCTACGGATGAGACATAAAGCAAAAATCAGTTCAAATGTCGCCAAATATATCGCGAATTTTGATGAATACACCGAGCAATAACCCAAGCCCGCCGAGCAAATTGGCAGTGATTGTGCTGGAGGCGCGGACACGTTCTCGGTACTTGGAGCGAACGCGCACATTGATTTGTCGACCGATGAGGAGATCGCCACTTTGCTCTTCTAGGCGAACTGAAACAGTGGCTTCACCGAAGCGTTCGGGAAGCAGGGATTGCCAAGCCATCGTTCCGTCCCGAAGCAAACCTGACATCAATCCGAGCACATCCTCATTGCCTTCAGCTGCGAGCGGGAGACTCTTGTTGGACCACCAACGCTTCTCCCCGGGATTCAAGCGGTACGTCATAGCCAAATCATGAGGGCGGAAGTCGGGTGATTGAACCCTCAGTACAATCGTTCGTGGTTCATCTGAAAGGTTGTGCATCAAGGTGAACAGGTTTGCTCGGTCGTGGACAACATTCTCCATATCCACTTCGAACACGATGTCGTTTGTGGTCGTGTCTCGACCTGCTCCTAAGTCCTCCTCGATTCGGCCAATCATACGGAAGAAGGCCGGGCATGAACGCTCGACGTGATGGATGATGGAAAGCCATTCTTCCATGGTGAAAACAGGGTGGTTCTTCACCAGTTCCATTCCACCATCATCCAGGACCTCTCCAAGTTCGGACTCCATTGTTTTAAAATCCAAACCTTTCGAGTGACGGTAAAGTGTCATCAGAATCTTTTCGCGGGCAAACTGTGGGTCGATGGAAGGTAGGAAGCAAGATTCAATCTCCCTCGAATAAACTTCATACTCGGAGCGAAGCAAAGGGTCCATGTGTGTTTTGACCAAGTCGCTGAACACCATTTCTAACGTAGATGGATGAATCGGAGGATTGTATGCACTTAGCAAACCGGTGCGCTCATCCATATTGAACGGCCGGGAACGGGTGGGCAAATGCTGCCCAAGTGAAAGGAGGGTGAACGAAAGGGACAACAGAAGAAGGATTCGACCGTTCAAGGTCTCGATGTTGACAACGAAGATACCGATCAGAAGCATGGTTGATACAACAGCGTAGAGAAGCGAAAAAGTGTGCTTTGTACGAACGCTGTTCATGTGATGGGCCAGGCCTTCGTAACCGTGAAGAGATTGCACTGCTCGGTGTTCTTGATTCAGTCGCTCGACTTCGGATTGGAAACTTGCGATCGACAAATGGGTGCGGTGCCTGTGGACAATTTGTGCTAAGATGTAGCCAAAAAGAATGACGAAGGTCAATGACGTAAGGGTCATGGCAAAACTGAGGTTGATGGTCGGCTCAATCTTCGACCACCAGTTTGGAGAATTTTGGGCATAAGCCAGAGAACCGAAGGCCGTGAGGAACGAAAACGCAGGAAGGAGAAGAAGCAACCGAAGGCCGGAACCAATGAGTTGACGGTCCAAGGCAAACCAAAACCGCTCTGACGACAGAACTGATTCTTCATCGGATGTGATCGAAGTCGGTTCATCCACCATGGTCGTTGGATGGTGGCTATCTTCTAAAGCCTTACATCAGTTCTCAAGCCCAAAGGGCCGAAACAGGAGTTGAGATGTAAGTTCGCTGCTCACATCAACCCGTGACCCATCGTCCAAGTAAAAGCCATCCGCATCCCGTGAAACCGATGCGCCAATAACAACACCGAGGGCCCTCAGATGGTCACGCTTTGCGGGCGACATCATCATCGCTTCAAATGAGCCACTGTCGCCGATGGACATGCAAGAGAGGGGGCGTATATCTCGGTGGTTGGCTTCGATACGAGCAAGGATATCCGCTGATGGTTCTGGTATCTCTCGCCCACTCGGATCGAGGTCGGGACGGCCAAGCAACAGCGAGAGGGCAACCTCAAGGTCATCATCGATGGCATGCTCGAGCCGACATGCTGTGGCATGTGCATTGCCATCAAAAGGTAAGATGTCCAGCAAAACTTCTGCCAGACGGTGACGTCTTTTCATTTTCTTGCCGTGATACATACCTGTTTCACTTAGTCGAGCGCCTTTGTACGGCGTGTATTCAAGAAGTCCTTTGGAAGCAAGCCTTTGAATCATTTCAGTTGCAGAAGCGGGCGACACTGAGAGTGCCTCGGACAAATCCCCAGTCCGAACCAACGCTAATGGGTCCCGTTCATAGAACTCATACATGGTTTCGAGGTATTCATCCTCAAATTCCTGGAAATGCCCACTCATGGTTAATCCTCGTCATTCTTAGCATTCAATCTTTTGCTTTGAACACATGTTCGCAAGCAGGGCATCTGACCGAACCGGCATAACTGTTTGGAACCCTGAGCGATTGACTGCATTCAGGGCATGAACGTTCGACTTTGGCATCTTCAGCCGGTTCTTGCTCTTCTTCGACTTCATCCGGCTCAACCTCTTCTGCGTTGTTTTTGGATTCAACTTCAAAGCGATTGGAGCAATCAGGGCAACGAACTGAGCCGTTGTATGATGCTGGCACTCGCAATTGCCGAGCACATTCGGGGCAACTGATCTGAATTTTTTCATCGCTTGATGCGATGCTGCTGATTGAAGACTTCGATTTCGGTTTGGGTGTGCTCTTTGATTTGGCAGATGGGGTGAGGCTTTGACCTTGTTTGATTCTGATCGCTGCGAGAACGCCCCCTGCCAGAGCTACACCGCCAAGAAGACCAAACCATGGGACGCTGAATGCGGCATCTTCAATTTCTTCTTCAGCAGAGGTGAATGAAGAGGAATCTATGATCTGCTGACCTGCAACAGACCAAACTGCGTCTAAATTGACCCGGGCACCCTCGGGCCAAACCAGGGAAAAGGAGACCAGGGTGGATTCACCAGCGTCAAGCACCGGCGTGGCTTGGGTATCATACAGCGTTCCATCTTCGCCAAGCAACAGAAGTTCCCCCGCAGAACCAGCGACCGTCCCACCGTTCGAAATGGACACTTGAATGGTCGCGCTCTGACCTGCGAGCGGACGTGATGGAGAGGCAACTGGATCCAAGGTGAGCCGAAGCACAGGCCGATTGCTTGGGATGGACTTGCTGTCACTGGATGGACCGAAAGCTTCGCTCCAATTGTTGGCATCCACGCGCAGGGTGGCTCGGTCGGCATCGATGAAGCCCAAATCGAGCGACCCGGTCGTCACCCCTGGTGCCAACGTTACAAGGTAATCCAAGAGGTAGGTTTCTCCAGAGTCAAAGTAGCCGAGACGGACTCGAACCGAGCGATCCACACCTTCACCCAGCGTGATGGACCAGTTCATACCCACCCCAACCTCTGCATCCCAAGTGACGTGATCCACGCTCGGTTGAAGCACCTGTTTTGCAGCGACTGGTACGACGACTGATCCGTTCAACCCTTGGTCGATGCTGCCATCCTGGGAACTTAGACGCCATTCGATCACTTCATCACCTGCGTTGAGCATTGGGACAACAACTGATACTTCGCCCGCTGCATCCACATCGAGGGAAAGGGGTTGACTGGTGTACACCGATTGTGATGTTATGCATTCCAGTGCGACCGTACCTTGGACATCACCATGATTTCGAACAAGCATCGAGAAACGAGCACTGTCGCCAACGTGCCATGGGCCGTCAAGCACACCCGGTGTGGTTGAACCAGCCGCTTCGAAGACCGCAGAAACGACATCAAACGTGAGAACAACGGGCGTGTTGGATTGAACTGAAATCCGCGTTCCTGTTGTGTCACACTCGAGGGTGGCGGGACGTGCTTGGGTGGTGAATGTGATGGCGGTTGATGCCATCAAAGCCAATTCAAGACTCTGATTCAAAACCGAAACCTCGCCAAAGGAACAAACAACCAATCCGAGGAAGGTTTGTGTACCGTTGTTAGCGACAGAAAGGTTCCATTCGAGAACATCGCCAGCGACGTACTCAGAGGTGACAAGTTCAGGATGGAGGTCCATGAGTGGCAAGGGGGGTGGCGTAACCTCCAGTGTGATTGACCGCGCCTCATCAGAGGAATCAGCATCACCGGTCTGGTTCAAGGTCAAACTGATCGAGGTTTGACCCTCCACCATTGCAATCGAGGAATTGGCAACCACAAGGGTGCTTGACATGCCTGCAACAACAACGGTGTTGATGGTCATCGATTCCTGAGAATCACCAGAAAGCAAATCGATTTGCATCGAACCACTCCAAGCATAGTCACCGTTGTTGATAACGGGAATTTGCATTCCCAAAAAATCACCATCACTGATCGATAAGTTCCCCGTTGGAGATGCTGATGCGTCGAGGCTGGTGAAGGTGACATCGCCGGCAGGTGCGATGCTGATGTCAAGCGGCACAAGTCGCTGAACTGTGCGATTGAATGAAGTGACATGGGTGCTGGAATTCGACCCCACATCTCCTGTGATGGTTGATTCAATGATTGAATAACCAAATGGAAGCGATGTGAACGTGACTGAGAATGTTTCAACACCGCTGAGCGGAACCGTCTTTGTTTCATTCAATGTTTCTAAGATGAGGCCATCGATTGATTTCAAAACTGATTGAGCGGAGACATCGGCGCTCTGACCGCTTTGTTCGGCGACGTCGAAGGTGTAGCTCAATGTAGCCAGGTCTGTTTGTTCGGAGAGCCCCAAAGAAATACTCGAGGTTTCAATCGCAGCCTCACCACCAGAAGCAGCGACCTGTGGCACGAATAGGCTCAACATAAGCACGGAGAAGAGCCCGAGGGCAGTGAGCCAACTGGTCTGTTTTGGCCCCCCCATAGGTGTGGCTTAGCGAGGGGGTTCTTCACCTTCACGCCAAATGAAGACGCTACGCAGTGTTTATTCAAGGTTGGAAGGTGGGGGGACACTGTATGACCCCCGAGGAGTTGCTTGGTGTGACCCCCGCCTTGTTGGCGAAGTCCATTTTACATCGTCGCGAACGGCTTGCTGAGGTCATCCCAGAGCAACTCGATGCTCGGCAGGAGGAACTTGTCGCTGCCGAACCTTTGGCGCGTGCTGCGAAGGAAAAGCGCGATGGCATCAACGCCAAAGTAGCCAACCTCAAGCGAGAGCGATCTGAGAACCAATCCAAAGCCCGAAGTCTGTTCAAGCGAGCGGGCGAACTGCGGGACCAACTTCAGGCCTCTGGTGGCATCAAAGATCCAAACCCCAAGTGGGCAAAAGAGAAGCTCGATGCAAAATTACTGAGTTTGGAAACCGAACTGGAAACCAATGCTGGCAACCATAAAACCGAACAGAAGTACATTCAAGAAATGAAAAACCTCATCCGCCAACATGACGACTGGGTTGCAGAACGAAGTTCAAGTCAAGAAGGCTTGACAGAAATGGATGCCTCGTTCAAGGAAGCCAAGATCTTGCTCGAGACGGCACAAAAAGCCCACGATGCGATCATCGAACTCGCCAATGAGAACGAATACCATCACACCAGTTACGTTGAACACGAAGCTCACCGACGTCGCGCCGATGGGCGCACGAAGCGCCTTGCAGAGGCCCTCGATAGCAGCCAACGTGGCATGGAGCATTGGCAAAAAATCATTGATGAGGGTATTGAGCGCTTGCTTGCAAACGCTACAACCGTCAAAGAAGGCGGTCCTTCAAGCATCGTTCGCAATCGTAAACCCACCAAGACGGATGCACCAAAGAAGACCAAAGGTCGCCAAGCGTCCAAAGCCAAACCAAAGCAAAAGCCAAAGCCAAAAGCAATACAAAATCCAAAGGCAGAAAGCGGAGGTGAAGAGGAATGAGTGACGATTGTGAAACCACTGGATTTTCGCCGGAACAGATCGCTCGTTGGCCCCATGTCCACAAGCAACTTTGCGGCCAACTCGCCCTTGCTGAAGCCTCGACCATCAGTGAAGAGGTCATCATCAACATCAATCAAGGAATTGAAGCGATGCTCAAATCCGAGGGGCCAACTGGGAAGCAACTCAAAGCGAGGGCTGGCTTGTTCCAACACCTCAAGCGAACGCTTGAACGCAGATTCAAAAGAGCCACATTACAACAATTTGGTTCATCTCAGTCCGGACTCACGCTTCAAGCCGGTGACCTCGACCTTTGCCTCCAATTCAAAGGAGAGATTCCTGCAAAAGTTCTGCGTCAGGTCAATCGACTGCTCAAACAACACGACATGGAAGACATCGTCATGCTGCCGAGGGCCAAGGTCCCGATCATCAAATTCACAGATGAGCGGACCAAAATCCCAGTTGATATTTCCATCAACAACACACTCGCCCTTCACAACACTGAACTCTTGAAACGGTATGCTTCATCTGATGAACGAATTCGCTGGCTCATTTTGTCGGTGAAACATTGGGCATTGCGAAGGGATGTCTGCGACGCTGCTGCTGGTACCTTCTCTTCCTATGCGTGGACACTTCTCGCGGTCCAATCCCTGCAACAAACCAACCCACCTGTTGCCCCAGTCCTCCAATCTGGCGAAGAGCGAACGATGGTCGAAGTCGAAGGGGAAACATACGACCTCACAATGGCCGATCCAGCCTCGATCACCCTCGAACCGAAAAACGACCAGAGCATCGGTGAATTATTTGTCGAATTCATATTCGAACACGCCACAAAATCTCCATTCAAAGACCATGTGGTTTCAGTTCGTAATGGGGCCTACCTGACTCGCAAATCGAAAGATTGGAAGCATGCAACACCTCGTGCTGAGAAAGCGATTCTCATGGATAAAAAGACCCGCCTAGGTCAACACTCGCTTCCAATTGAAGATCCATTGGACCTTGATCATGATCTCAGTCGTGTGCTACGACCCTCGGGCGCACTGGACATCCAAGAAGAATTTTTGAGGACCTGCGTCGCACTGAGTGAAGGGAAACGTTGGGAACACCTCGTTGAAGCAAAGCGGCCAGAACGCTTCTTACCGGTCGAGGAATTTGACCTCTTTGCCGACCTCCGAACGCAATCTAAAGACGAAGTTGCAGCGTTGGTTCAAGAGAACACAACGGCAACAGAAGCACTGGATGAACGGATGACTGCTCTGACCGTGGAACGCCAACACAACGTCAAGATGTCACGCGCTCTTCGAGGGAAAATCGAAGACACGACCGAATTGCGAAATGAACTACGCACCATTGTTCGAACCCTTCGCCCACGCTCTCAGAAGATGGATGAACTGCAAAAGCAGCGCGATGAAATAAACAAGCGAATCGGCTTACCACTCTACCGAATAAATGAGTTATTACAAGACGTATATCAGCAATTAACTGGAGAAATGGATTTATTCCAGGTGCCATCGTTGCGCCGAGAAGAAGAACAGTTCTCTTGGTTCTTTGAACTCCAATCAATGCATCGAGAAGCACTCAAAGCGCAAGATGCACACAAAGCCTTCGTCGAGTTACTGAAGGAACAAAAGGCGGCGGTTCGTTCGCTCAAGGAAAACGAAAAGAAGCAGGACGAGCACAAAGCAGAATTGCTTGAAGCTGAACCAATGCTCAAAGACATGGACATCAATTTCAGCGATGCAATGCAATTCGACAAGAAAGCGAGTGCATTGATGAAAGTTCTGGACAAGCGTCGGACCGAAATGCGACGTTTGCGTCGTGAAAAGGGCCGACTCGATGCTTGGGTCCGGATCAGTTCCAATCCACCTCCACGAAGAACCAATCAAGGCGGACAAAGGGGCGACGGCCAAAAGGGCGGCGGACAAAAGCGAACCAAGTCAGGCTCCGCCGATTGGAAGCCAAGAAACAACGGTGCCAAAGCCGAAGAGGTCCAGAACCGGGCCGCTGCAGGTGGTACATTCTCTCTTTCAGATCTCGATGTTCTGTTGAACAGTGGCGGTCTGAGCACGGTGACCAAGAAACAACAAACAGCCAAAGCATCACGACGACAAGAGCGTAAAAAGAAGGTCAACACGACCAACCTCACAGCTCACCGCGGCGAGCGTTCACAATCGACGAAGGGTCGAAAGGAATGAGTTCAGATGGCCAACATCCAATGGATTTTGGGTGTTGAACCAGTCAAAATGCCTGCTGATTGGCGAGCGATGGTCAAGGACCTCTTTCTCAAGGAAACAGGCGAGGTCTACGCTGATGCTTCGATTGCTTCACTTCCAATCCCGTCATGGGATGGCAACATGCTTCTTGTTGATATGGATCTCTACCCGAATCCAAATTCCCTGCGTGGGTTGCTCTGGGCGTTGCCCTTTTTGGACGAGGGTGTGCGAATCGCTGCCTTTGCCGTCCAGGCTGATATGCAAGGCTACGGTTGGGGTTCGCAAGCTTGGAACCATTTGGTAGCAGCATGCCATGGAGAGAAGAAATCGTTTATTCAACTCGAAGTGAAAGCCTCCAACCAAAGAGCGCAAGAATTCTATATAACAAGAGGCTTGAAGGTGGAAAGTCACCTCGCAAACTATTATCAATCCGGATTAGGTTACATGATGAAAGGACCTGTCCCTACAGCATCTCCCTGAAGCACCTTCCACCGCGAGGTCAAAGGTTAAGCGGCCCCTCCAGCATCATCAGGTTGTGGAACAACGTGTGTTGGACGGACTCCTGGCAAACCAGGCTGTTCTGCAAGTCGCTCTGCTCGACAAAGATGGCTTTGTTGCCAACACCGCACCACGCCATGACGACACCGTGGATCAACTCGCTCAAGCGGTTGGGCCCCTCGATGCATCAGGCTCCTCACGCCTCACCGTTCAAGGTGAACATGCATGCGTTATGGCACAGCGATTGAAAGCAAACAGAGTGCTTGTTCTAAAGTGCGAAATTGGATCGAATCTGGGCTCCGTACGTGCATCATTTGACCAAGCCATCACTGCCCTCAATGCCTTGGTCGTCTGAAGATTTAGGCCCCAAAGGCTCCGATTTAGGCCCATCGAAGGACCAACATACATCCAATGTCCTCAACGCTTCCCAATGAAGGAATTAAATGGGGGTGGAAGGTCGCCAAACCGGTGAGAAGATGGGAGTCTTCCACTGAACAGGTGCGATAGAGAATGTCAGAACTCAAAACTCAACTCGAAGAGCGACGTAAATTGGTCGATGGAAAAGCGACTACGTACCGAACAACACGTGACGAATGGAACGATAAATCGAAGACATTCACCGGTACGCGCAACGAGTTGAATGCTGAAGTTCGAGAACTCATCGTCCAAGTACGTGAGCAACGAGAAATCCGTGAACAAATGAATGAAATTGTTCGCGATAAGAAATCCACCCGACAAGAAGCAAACACCTCCGTTCGGGCAGCAAAGGAAATGCTTGAGACAGCAAAGGGCCCACAAGCAGCACCTGCTCCACCAGAACCTGGACGACGTGGTCGCCGTGAGAAGCCACCAGAAACAATTCACACCCTACGGCGCGAACTCAGCCGCCTCGAAAGCGAATTCGAACGCGGTCGCCACACTGGGAACAACGAAACCAAGGTCATGAAGCGCATGAAGGAAATCAGCGCCAAGGTCAAGAAAATGAAGACCAGTGAAGAAGGCAACACTGAACTCAAGGAAGCACGAGAGTTGCTCCGTGTTTCGATGGAAGCTCAAGAGTCGGCTCACGAAGAAGTGACCGCTGCTGCACAAGCTGCTCAGGAAGCTCACGACCTAATGCTCCAATGGAACAAAGAAGTCGATCGTCAGCGAGACAAGGCCGAATCCTCTCACCGAGAACTCCGCAAATCAAAGAAGGAAGCTGACAAGGCTCACCATCTCTACATCGTATCACTGCGATGCTTGCACTCGATTCAAGACATGCTCCGTGCTATGCGTGGCGCAAGCGCTGGTGCTGGTCAACGACCGTCAGCGCGAGTTGAGGTACAAGATCTCATGAGCAAATTGATGTCTGGTGAAACTCTTTCAACGGACGAGCTGATGCAACTCCAGAGATTTGACTGAGCATTGTTCAGCGATGATATGAAAGACCCCCCCAACCACAAGGAAGATTACCGAGGGCATTCATATGATTACCAAAGATGAAATTGCAGGGATCGTCGATGAGTACGATCGAATGAAACTTCGCATTGGGATGACCGCATCCCACTCCGCATTGGACATTTGTGATGGAGCCATTGAGGAAGGATTTCCGACGGTTGCCTACTGTAAAGAAGGCCGTCATAAGACCTATGCCAATTACTTCAAAGCACACCGAAGTGCTTCTGGACGAGTGACACGAGGAATGGTTGACAAAGCTATTGTCATGCCCTCCTTCGACGATGTCATGAAGCCCGAGATGCAGGCTGAGATGCGAAAGCGGAACGTCGTTTACATCCCAAACCGCTCCTTCACCTCCTACTCATCAATCAAGGACGTTGAAGAGACCTTCAAGGTCCCATTGTTTGGTTCGAGAAACATGCTTCGCATGGAAGAGCGGACTGAAGAGCAGGATTACTATTGGATCCTCGATAAAGCAGGCTTGCCCTACCCAGAAGCAATCGCCGACCCTCAAGACATTGATTGCTTGGTGATTGTCAAGTTGCACCACGCACAAAAGAAACTGGAACGCGGTTTCTTCACCTGTGCCTCATACGAGGAATACCTCGAAAAATCAAAAACACTTCTCGCAGAAGGCGTCATCGATCAAGAATCGCTTTCAGGAGCAAGGATTGAACGCTACGTCATCGGACCGGTGTTCAATCTCAACTTCTTCTACAGCCCACTCGCAGAAGAAGGTGAAAAGTTGGAACTTCTCGGCGTCGACTGGCGATTCGAGTCCTCACTTGACGGACACGTTCGTCTTCCTGCACCTCAACAAATGACCATGCCAGCTCATCAGCAAATCCCTGAGATGACAGTGGTAGGGCACAACACGGCCACCATCCGGGAATCATTGCTCGAAAAGGCGTTTGAACTCGGTGAGAAATTCATCACTGCCAGCAAAGAACATTACGACCCTGGAATCATTGGACCGTTTTGTCTTCAAACCTGCATTGACAAGGATATGAATTACTACATCTACGACGTTGCCCCTCGTTTGGGTGGTGGAACAAACGTCCACGTCAGCGTGGGACACCCATACGGTAACGCCACCTGGCGAAAACCAATGTCAAGTGGCCGACGCATCGCTATGGAACTGCGCATGGCTGCTGAGCAAGATCGATTGCTCGAAGTCCTCACGTGATGACAACAATTGACGTCTCAAAGGGTAGCGACGAATAGGACGGACTGCGAACCCACGAATACAGATTAATTGTGTACAA
>JAPKCS010000055.1 GCA_028822845.1 Candidatus Poseidoniaceae archaeon
CGCCATAACCAAACGGCGGTCCGCGAGGCATTTGAACCCTCGCTGAGAGCCGATGTGTTGATCCCGGCAAACCAATCATTCATGTGGGAGCCGCGACTGTCTCAAGGTATGTCGCAGAACCACAGCCGTCACGCCCTGTTATTTTCAGCCCTTATGCTGATTCAGGTTCTTGCACCAGTTACCTTCGCCAGTCCGGTTCCAGCTCAAAGCACCAGCATCGAAACAGATGTAGATTTGGAACTTTTGAACACTGTTGGGCTTTCACCAAGTGGTGAACTCGAAAATGGCTGGTTTAATCCAGAGGATGGCGCTGGTGAGATCAACCTCCTGTTCCGGGACATGGGTGTTGTAGCACTCGAGGATTGGACCGACTGGACTGGGCAAAGTTCCAAACTGAATGGTTGGTATGTTCTCACGCATGAATATCCGGTCCCTTCTGAGTGGTTTAATGAACTCGAAGATGCAGGTATTGATTGCTTTTCGTTCCTGCCTCCAAATGGATTCCATTGTGAACTCCAAGGTCACAGCGTTGAAAACCTCGAAACTCTAGAAGTCAAAGGGCTTGTTCAAATGGATGGCGTTGACAAAGTTCGTGAAAATCTTGTTCGTGGAATTACCGGACTTGAAATGGACGCTGAGAACCTCTTTTTACGCAACGGTGTCGGATCTGCGAATTTGATTTTAAGTGGTGTCGAACTCCCTGAAGGCATCTTTGCCCGGGATGATATCGTATTGGAATACCACAACGAGCGATATGCAACTGCAATCATCAAGCCAACTGCAATTGCGTGGCTTGCCGCTCAAGACGAAATCGAGTGGATTGAAGAACGACCATGGCACATGCTCCACAACGATGTCGCAGACTCAGTGATGCGCACCGACCAGGTATGGGACCCAACCATCATGTCTGGTATCGATGCGAATTGGGCTGGTTTAGATGGTTCTGGTATCATCGTTACCGTTGCCGATACTGGACTCGACAATGGTGCGAATAACAGCGCAATGCACCCTGACTTACGAGATCATATCGTAGACATCGTATCGTTTCCAATGTCATCGGGAACACAGAGCTCGTGCGGCGCATCTTCGAACGACGATGGCCCCTCTGACACTGCCAGTGGCCATGGCACTCACGTTGCCGGGTCGGTTCTTGGAGATGGAACCAATACTGGCGGTGTAATTCGCGGTGCAGCACCAGAAGCACGACTCTACATGCAAGCGACTGAACAATACTGCTACAATCAAAGAAACGATCCAAAAACGAACGGCTTTATTTTGGTTGGGCTCCCTTCGGATTACACCAAGTTGTTCGAACCTGCGTACGATAACGGCAGCAGGGTGCATACGAACTCGTGGGGATCAAGTGCTGCTGGAGCGTACAACTCTGGTTCGATGCAAGCGGATTCCAGCGCACGAACGTTCCAGAACATGACGATTCTTTTCTCCGCAGGAAACAGCGGCAAAGATGCAAATTCTGACGGCGAAATTGACGATGATTCTATTGGATCTCCGGCCACCGGCAAAAACGTCGTGACTGTTGCAGCAGGTGAGAATGACCGTCCTTCAATCACATCAAAATGGGGTGGATGGTGGCCGTTAGATTACCCTGCCGCACCAATCTTCACCGACAAGATGGCTGATAATTCGGAGGGGCTCGCAGCATTTTCGAGCCGTGGCCCAACCGACGATGGACGGATGAAACCTGACATCACAGCGCCTGGCGCTTTTATTCTCTCGACTAAATCCCGTTCAACATCCCAAACTGGTTGGGGAGCGTACTCTGGAAATTCCAATTACACCTTCATGGGCGGGACAAGCATGTCGTGCCCACTGACAGCCGGCGCTGCAGCCTTGCTCACTCAACACCTTATTGACAACGAAGGGCATTCTAATCCCAATTCCTCGTTGGTGAAGGCCATCTTTACTGCCTCAGCTCGGGACATGCAAGGCCAGTACTCATCTGCAACAAACGGGGCCGGTGAGCCTGCCCCGAACATTCACGAAGGCTGGGGTATGGTTGACCTTCGCAGTGCGGTCAATTCCACATGGATTGATGGTGATTCGGTTCAAACCTCCGAAGAACGTGGATGGAGTTTCATCGTTCCTGTTGCATCCCCTGACCTACGCGTCGCTCTTTCTTGGACAGACCCTGCAAGCACACCTGCTGCTGGAACAAACCTCGTCAATGATCTGGATTTAGCTGTCAAGGACCCATCAGGAACGTGGTTCAATCTTTCCAATAACCTCGATAACTTGCGCGGCTTGGATTTCGCATCCCCGGCGCAAGGTAGCTGGGAAGTGCATGTTCTGGGAACGAGCGTCCCAACAGGCCCGCAGCATTTTGCTCTTGCTTTGAACATTGACACGGCCCTCGTGAATTTGACCGAAGATATGGATTTCGATGGAATCGAAGACGATGTAGATGATTGTATCACTGTACCCGGAACCTCGACCCAAGACAGGTCTGGATGCCCTGATACAGACGGCGATGGCTATTCAGATCCAAACACAACTTGGACGGTTGCAAACGGAGCGGATGCATTCATCAATGAAGTAACCCAATGGGTAGACACGGACCTTGACACCTATGGAGACAACCCCTCTGGCGTCACTCCAGACAGTTGTATATCGGTAGCTGGCACATCGACCGCTGACCGATTTGGATGCTCAGATGGAGACGGCGACGGGTACTCCGACGCTGACGTGCTCTGGACGGCAAGTGAGGGCGCTGATGGTTGCCCCACAGTCGTTGGAACCTCAAGCGCTGATCGTGGCGGCTGCCCGGACACTGATGGGGACACCTACAGCGACCCCGATCTAACCGGAACCAACGGTCCA
>JAPKCS010000019.1 GCA_028822845.1 Candidatus Poseidoniaceae archaeon
TGCTGTTGAGGTTGACCTTGCTGTGGTTGATCTGGTTGCTGAGGTTGCTGAGGTTGAGGTGGTGCCTGTTGATCGAGAGGCTTACGGATTGGCGCCACGGGACGCGGCAATGCTGCTGCTTTTTGTGCAGCAGGTGAAGACATGAATTCTGACAGTGAAACGCTTCCATCCCCATCGGTGTCCGCCTCTGCGTGAAGCGTTGTTGCTTCCTCGACGGTGGTCCCAGTGGCGATTGCCAGTTCTTCAATGGAGAGTTGTTCGCTGCCGTCTACGTCTGCTGCGATGAAGTGTTCAGCCGCACTTGTAAAGAGCTCTTCTTCAGAAACAGGCATCTCGAGTGGGGTGAGTTCCACTTCTGGTTCCGGCACTGAAACAGGTGTCGGTTCGGGTTCAGGCTCGGCTTCCGGCTCCACAACTGGTTGTGGTTCAGGTTCGAGGACTTCAACGGGGGCTGGTTCAGGTTCAGCCACAATGGTTGGCACCTCCACTGCCGTGGGTTCACTTTCTTCACCCATGCCAAGGTCAAACGCCCCGGCAAATGCATCTTGGGTTGCTTTAGCAACCTGCTTCTCATTCGAAGTATCAAGAGCGGTTTCAGCCACTGGCTCTGCAATAAATGAAGGCAACTCAACCTGAGGAAGAGCGGGCTCATCTGCTGTCGGCAAGGGCACAGGGTTGCTGCCAGGCAGTGGAACACTTGGTTCCGCAGCAGGTGCGGCAACCTTTGGGGTTGATTGAGGAAGGGAAGGTTTCGGCAGCGAAGCAACGCTTGCAGAGGCTGCAGTCCCACTGGCCAAGGTTGGGACAGGAAGGGCATGGCCTGCTACATCGAGAGCGGCTTCGAGTTCATCAGCGACAGCAACAAGCGAGGCATGGTTTGATTCTGGATGAGCCAAGAACGATTCGAGCCCTGCCAAGTAGCGGGTCACTTCACCGTTGCCTCCTGTAGCGTAAGCCACAGCTAATAATTTGAGAATTCTCATTGGGTCGGCCAAGGCTGTCAACTTGCTGACATCGTTGGCGGTGAGGTCCGGATTGTTTCCTGAACTGCTTCCTGAGGAGTCTGGAAGGCCAAGGAACTGAAGCAACGGGTCAGGCATCGTCATGATACCGAGGTGCCCTGCAACGAGGTAGTAGATCTCGCCACCTTCACATTGAATACGTTCACTTGCTGCTGTAAAATCAAATTCTCCAGGAAGAAGAACGATGTCTGAAAGCACTTCGAAGAATTTCTCCATGGCGAGTGGACGGTCCATTTCCATCAAGACGTGGACCATATCGGAAGATTCCGTCACGCCAAAGTAGGCTGCGGCATCATCGACATCAATGCCATCCGGCATTGATTCTCCAGGCAATTCATCAACCATGATTCAATCCCCTATGCCTTGGCCACCCGTGTTCTGTTCTTGAGGATGATGCCACCGTTGGTTTGCGAACTTATGGTTGCCATCATCGGTTCCTTCCAAGGTCAAAGATCGCTCTGGACTGTGGAGCAGACCATCCAGTTTCTTGCAATTGCATGAGAACAGTTCGTTCTTTTTCGCCATCATCGATGGCTGTACGAACCCAGTCTGCTGCGGATTCTCGATCTTCGGTTTGCCAGTCATCGAAGATGCTCAAATCCACCTTAATTCGTGCTTTACGAACCTTAGCGGTACCTTCCTCTTCCTCTTCTTCAACAACTGGTATTTTTGAAACAGGGCTTTTCCCCGTTGTTTTGCCACCGCGTGGTGGGCCTGAGGGCGCTTTGGATTGAGGGGGGCCTCCCGAAGGGCTTCGGCCAGGAGGTCCACTGTTCGGAGGGCCACCCGTGTTGGTTGGGGGTGAGCGAACGCTTGGCGTTGGTGTTGGCGCTGGCGTAGGTGTCGAACGAGGTGCATTCCGTTGAGGGGTGGAACTAGTTGAGCCAAAGGAAGAAGCCACGCTGTCTTCATCGTCATCCCAGTCGTCATCATCATCTTCATCATCATCGTAATCGAATTCATCGCTGCGGAACATCCGTAGGATGAACACGATCAACAGTACGGTTCCAACAAGACCTCCAAGTCCAACGACCACCAACATTCCGGTTGAAAGGCCAAAGAGACCTGCCGTGGTATCTTCATCGCTGGTGGCTGTAATCGGACAGCCATCGCCATACCCTCCATCATTGCCAGCAGGTTGTTCTGGGCAATTGTCGTAGTAATCGGCCGTTCCGTCACCGTCGCCGTCACTTTGAGTTGGATCGCATCCAGTTGAATCAACATAGGTTTTGTACGCTGGTTCAGTGTCTGGGCAAAGGTCTGCTTCGGTACCAGAAGCGTTGTCACCATAGCCATCACGGTCACGGTCTTCCCACTGAGTAGGGTTGCCAGCAAGGTTTTGCGGTTCAAACAGATCACGGTAGCCATCACCATCGTCATAGCAACCGATGAAATCAATGTATGATGTTCCATTTTCGAGTGGGCATTGATCGGCGTTTAGACCTTCAATGTTGTCGCCATAGCCATCGCCATCTTGATCGAACCATTGCGATGCATCGGTCGGGAAAGCGTCACCAGATTGGTTCTCACGCAGTCCATTGGAAGAATTGAGGGTGTACACATAGACGCCTTGGTAACCGTCCCCGTCAAGGTCTTGTTCCAACGCTGTTTCATCAGTGCAGCCATCTGAATCAACTGGGAAACCCTCAGGAGTGGCTGGGCAGAGGTCATTGGCATCGACGATGCCATCCTGATCGGTATCAATTTGATTGGCAGAACAACCATCGGAGTCGACCAAGGTTTCAGCGGTGAAAGGGCACAGGTCGACCGGGTCAAACACGCCATCGCCATCGGTGTCTGTTTGGCGTTGGGCTTGGCTGCAGCCTGCGGTATCAACGGTGTCTTGGTATTCTGTCTGTTCGCATTGATCCAAGTCGTTGGTAACACCGTCTTGGTCGTCATCCAATTGGTTGTCAGCACATCCAGCAGCGTTGACTGAAAGGCCTGAATCCGTATCCGGGCACGTGTCTTCTTCATTTGACACGTAGTCACCATCATCGTCACTGTCATCGATAAAGCGGCATCCAATGCCTGTTTCACCGTCGATTGGAACGGTTCCTTGGAGCACGCCTGAAACCGAAGGACATTCATCTGCTTGGTAGCCATCTGGATTGTCACCGAAACCATCGCTGTCGAAATCAAGCCATTGGGTTGATTCAAGCGGGAACGCATCGGCCGAATCATCCCAGCCATCGCCATCGGTATCGGGGCATCCGCTGACTGGATTTGTTGAATTGCCCCAAGTGCCGGGGCAACCATCGAGGACCAAACCTGCACCATTGTTGGTGAGATCTTCGTCTGAAAGATTATAGAAAGAGGTCCAGACATCCGGGTAGCCATCGCTGTCGTTGTCTTCAGCAGCTGCAATGTTGTCTGGGAATTTATCAGGGTTTGTGGCACTGTCTGAACTGTTATCCCCGTAGCCATCGCCGTCAGAGTCAGTCCATTGCGTTGAATCGAATGGCCAGATATCCGCACCAAGGGTCACATTCCATTCCAAGAATGTCCCCTCACCGGAGGGGTCTGAAGAGCCATCAGTATCGGAATCAAGGCAACCGTTTCGGTCTCGCCATGAAGCGCCCCAATTCCACGGACAAGCATCACCGGTGACGGTGTCGCTTTCGTTATCGCCCCACCCATCGCCGTCATAATCGGCGTACTGAGAGGGGTTGAACGGGAAGAGGTCGCCTTTTGGATTGTTTGGGTCAAGGAGGGTAGCACAACAGTCTGGACCGGAGTTGTCCCCGTATCCGTCGCCATCGGAGTCTTTCGATTGCTTCCAATTAAGCACGAAAGCATCGCCTGAAAAGTAAGTTGCGTCGTTGTCGGACCAACCGTCTTGATCGTCATCTCGACAGCCCAATCGACCGAGCCAAGAACTTCCAACATCGCTTTGGCAACCATCAACGGTATCTGCATAGCCGTCAGCGTCGTAATCTGAACAACCGTAAACGTAGAAGGAGGAGGAAGAGGCGTCGTTGACGCAGGCATCCGCCATTGGACCTGCTGCGTTATCACCAAAGTTGTCGCCATCGCTGTCTGCCCATTGATTGCCGAGGAGTGGTAGGTCATCGACTAAATCGAAGATCAAGTCGCGATCGGTGTCCAGATACAAGCGCAACACGCCAACATCATCGAGGATGTTGTCCCACCATGCAAGGTGAACGGTCCCGTTTCCGTCAGTTTGTGCGCCAGTTTGGCTTCCTGCAGCAAGGTATCCAAACGAGAGGCTGGACCAAAGGCCATTCGACTGAGTTGCTTCTTGCTTCGAAATGCTGTTCCATGTGAGTTCATTGCCCAGCCCGCTGCTCGTCAAAAGCAGATAGTGGTCATCCATGACCACAAGGTCCCAAGCCCCTTCGAGGTTCGAATCTGGTCGTGAGACGCTAAGAGAAGACCACATGGTTTCGTTAAGTCGGGTGTGAAGGAAAGGCGTCGAATCAACATCACTGTGGACCGCCAGCATTGGGTGTTGGCCGCCAACAAGATCAAGATTGAACTGGCTGGTTGTCCCGGCGATTTGGGCCGAGTAACTTGTCCAAGTGGTTGCATTTTGACTCAATTCATGAACTGAAAGAGCACCTGTGGTCGTCAAAACCGCTGCCATGATGGACCCATTTGGCCCAATCGCAAGACGGAGATTAGAGGATAGATCGGAAAGACTTGTGATGGTGTGAACATCGACGTTGCTCCCGTTCATAACCCACAAAGAGAGGTTGGAAGAGGTACCGTCGTTCATCACCAAAAGGACAGCGAGGGAGCCGTCGGCAAGGTAGGCCGCTGATTGTTGCTGAGATACGACCGAACCAATGGAAGAGAGGTTGTCGAAGGTCCATGTGCTTGAGCCCGTTGTTTGTCGTGCCATTTCCAAAACATTGTTCGGTGCATCTCGGTAGATGAGCACCGTTTCGTTGTTGTTGGAAGCCAACCCCTGAGTCATGACCGAAACGGGTCCCTCGAGGCTGATCGAAGAGCGAACCATTGAAGTCGCCCATCCACTTTCAGTTTCAATGGAGGTGAACAGTTGATTGGTACCCGCCGATGCGTAAGCGAGGCGTTGCTGACCCAAAACGTCGAGGTTCGAACCGAGGTGTTCACCGAACTGACCTGTGGTTACAAGCGTCTGTTCGACCGCTGTGTGGCCAATGATGGAGCGGTGGATTAACCCGTCTTGCGCGTCTGCTTCGAGGATGATTGGGCGCCCGGATTCGGTGACCGTGAACGCGTAGCGCTGAGATTGGTTGCTGCTCTCGACAACCTGGGAGGTCTTCCAAACCCCAGCAGGTGTTGCATCGTTGACGTGTTCAGAGTAGTATGAGGCGTTGTTTTGGAAGGTGAGGAACATGCTTGTTTCACCGCGAGCTGAGGTGCTGAGGTCCAATTGAGTTAAGTTTCCACTGTACGAGAACGAGGTTGATTCCCAATCCCGCTCGGAATGGATTTGGTACATCAATGTGGTTAAATCAGTGGGTGGGTCAGTGGATGTGTCAGTGGATATGTCCCGCCGACTGAGAATAATTTCACTGAGACCATCGCCGTCGATGTCGCCATGAGTTGCAGCGAGCATCCCTATGTTTTCGCCTGCTTGACCTGTCGCCAAAAGTTCCCAATCCGAACGCAACCCGATTGAGGAGCCAAGGATCAATTCCACTTTACCGCTGTTGCCTGGGCTGGCTTGCATGATCAAGACGTCATCGTAGCCGTCTTCATTGACGTCACCTGCAGGCATGATTGTACGTCCAAGCAGGGCGTTTGCCTCTACCGATTGGAGGGTGTAACTGGGGACGTCCGATGCGATGCCTGTGGCTGAACCGTAGTAAGCCCAAATTTTGCCACTTCGGTAAATCGAGCCGTTGAATGGTTCGCTGAACATGAAATCGTCAAAGCCGTCTGAGTTGACATCGCCGATGTAATTGATCGAAGAACCGAAGAGTTTCCCTTGAAGGTTTGAGACAATGCTCTGGTCGAGTGTTCCATTGTATCCGTTTAGACCACCAAAGAAGATTTCAATTGAAGAAAGGCCCAAAGGACTCTGTAAATCTCCTGTGTTGGAGACGAGTAAATCGCTCATACCGTCACCGTTCAGGTCTCCGTTGGAAGCAAAATTTTGGCCAAACATCGGACCATTTTTGGTTTGAGTGATGTTGCGAAGGTGTTCAAGGCCGGACGTGCTTCCGTTGAAAATTAGAAGCTTGCCTTTGTTGATGTTTACATCGGTCACTTGCTCAGAGAACCCTCGAGCCGAAACGACGAGGTCGGCCATTGCATCGCCGTCCATGGATTCTGAAACGCTGAGGTCCCATCCAAGTTGTTCATCGTCCTCACCAGTAGCGTTCCACCAGGCGTTGGTTTCTAAGCCGCTGCTGTTGCCAAGGTAGACTTGAATGCGCCCCGGCGATCCTGTGAAGTCACTGCTGGTATCGTTCCAGCCCGGTGCTCCAATTGCAGCATCGTAGTATCCATCGCCGTTGAAGTCTCCAACGCCAAGGCCATGGCCGAATAATTCGTTTTCAAGTTCACCTTGGAGAATTAAATCGGGTGGAGGTACAAGGCCGTCCTGCGATTCAATGCTCACGCCTGTGGTTGAACCATAGTGCACGAGAACGCGACCCGTGTTCGTGGCGTTGCCGTCGTATTGCGGCTCAGCAATGAGAATGTCATCAAAACCATCACCGTTGATGTCCGCCATCACTATGGCCCCTTCATCTGAGTTTTGAGCGCCGGTGATGTTGGTGCTCGGTGCAGGATTGATCCGTCCGGTTTCTTGGCCTGAAAGGCTACGGAGCAAGTAAAGCGTAACCTGGCCCAAAGGGTCAGTCGTTGATGTTACAACCTGTTCAAGCGCATTTCCATCAAGGCCCATGCCGAGATGTGATCCGAGTTGGTCGTCGCGCGACAACACCCGGTGATCGTACGAGGATCCGTCCACACGAATCAGACGGACTTCCTTTGCAGCAGGCACTGCGTAAGCAACGTGGGCGATCTCATTGTCGTCGATTGCAAGTTCGATGTCATGCCCGACTGGCCCTAAATCAAGAAGGGCGTGAGACCATCGGGTTCCGCTGAAGTTCAATTGCCACAAGGAACCGTTGGAATCCCTGAACACGCCCCATTCCAGTTCAGTTTGGCGCAAGCCGAGCCTGAAATCAGTTGGGCTGACATCTTCGACGATGGTTCGGGTGAGCCATGTTGTTTCGAAGTAGACTTGGCCAGAGTAAGCGATTCGTGCCACTTTGATATCAGCGCCGTCGGCGTACATGAGGTACGGCCGACCATTTTCATTGATGGCGAGTGCACAATCGACAAGTGTTTCTTCTGTGCTTGGCGCCACAGTGTCGACAATTGCATCGGTCCAAGAACCGGTGAACGTTCGGCTTGCATAATGCACTTCGCCTTCGACGGTGCTCCAACACAAGTTCATCTTTTCACGTCCGTTTAGAACAAGATCCGGTGTACCTGGGGTGCTGTTCTCAAACAGATGGAGGGTTGATTCCGTCCAAATGTTTAATCCTGATTCTTGACGAACTTCTGCTTGCTCAAGTCCATCAAAGGAAATGAGTTCACCTGCAAAATCATGACCGTACCCACTCGAGAAGGGCACGTGAGCGCTTGTTGGCATCACTTGAACCTCTTCTTGCAAATCCTCAACGGGGAATGGATGCGTGGCAAGCGGTGCGAAGGATTGAACCAAAAAGAGAACGGTGAGCGCAAGCGCGAGAGTAGGGAAAGATACGCTGCGCTCAACGGCCATGTAGCCTTGACACTCGACCTCATTGAAAACGCTTGTCGAAAAAGGCCCATCATGACCCCCGTAGGGGGTCAGAAGAGAAAGGGCCGAAAAGGGCCAAAGGAGCGCAGGGGAGCACTTGACAAAAGAGGAAGTTTTGGTCGTACCATGGACGGGGGGAGTTGGCTCATTTGCGCAGATGGTGAATGGCCTTCTGAGTCCATTTGGCAGCCCCTCGTGGATCAAGCGGATGTCATCATTGCTTGCGATGGAGCATTGCAGCAGTGCCTTGACCGCGCCGTTCAACCCAACATTGTGATTGGAGATATGGACAGCGTGGATGAGGCCCGGTTTGATGAGTGCAGTGATGCTGTTCAATGGATTCGCATCGAAGAGCAAGAAAACAGCGACCTGTCAAAGGCAATTGAGCATGCAGCGCGCCATGCTCCAAAAAACCTTGATGTGATCGGCGTCGAAGGTGGCGCATTCGGTCACCAGATGGCACCCTTTTTCGCCCTCTATGATGCACCAGCTTCAACCGTGATTCACATGAACAAATCCCGCATGATGTGTGTCAAGAACGCCTCGCTAGCCTTCACTTCGATTGAAATTGGCAGCACGGTTTCACTGTTCGCAATCGGACCTGCTTCAGGAGTCACCCTCACCGGGTGTGCATGGCCGTTGAATCAAGAGCGACTGGAACCGGGAACAAGGGGTTTGAACAATCGAACCACCGAACCGACAATCGAAATCAAGGTTGACGATGGCGCTGTTCTCGTGTGCATTGAACCTGCTCACAGCGGCCCCTTGGGCAAGTAATCTCGGATCATTTGAGAATAGGTACCTTCGCCATCCCACTGCATGGCGTGTTCGTCGACCCGAGCGCGTTCGATGGTGGTTTCAAAGTCGCCCCACTTTTCGATTAAACCGAGTTTGTAAGCGGCTCGGGGGGTGTAGCCTGGCAAGAAGTTCCGCCATGTAAACGGGACACGACCAGGTGTGATGCGATTCACCATACCGACAATCGATGTGTTGCAGGTGGTCAAGAATGAGTGGTACCACTCTCCCTTTTCAGCCAAAGAATTTGCTTTATTTGTTAACGCAAGCAGCAGTGCTTTCTCTTTCCCAGGTGGCGTGATGCCGCGGAACATGTAATCCTTGTTACCCCGCCCATTCGTTCGCAAACCGAGCAGGTCGCGCTCGTGGCCAACCAGCAAATACAGTTCGTAATGCCGCCATAGTCCTGGCCATGGGTGGTAGCGTTGACCCTTTCTTCGACGAGCTTCAAACGAGAAAGAAAGGCAAGTTCCATTGTTGAATTCGAAGGTCAGGAAGGTGTGAGCCATACCGTGCAGGTGGTGGAAATGGTCGACGACAAACCAGACGTCTTTGATTTGATCCGCATCGACTTCCAACGTGTCTTCCCAGTCTTCATCACGATCCCTCGTGGTTCGCCAGAAGAAGTCACGAATGTTGCTGAAACGAATGGTGCTCCCAGTGATATCTGCTGTGGTTGTTCGTTCACAGTCAGAATTCCAAGTGTCATCCAATTTCGGAACCCTTGGACGGATTCGGATCACCCAAAGAAGGACACTCAGGAGAAGGAGACCGGCAACAGAAAGCCCGACGCCACACAACACATCGATCACTCCAGCCATTATCAATCACCACTTATGCCAGATCCTCAAATCACGGTCCCACCAATCCATGGCCCCATCTGGGTTTTGACGCCATAGCGTTCCATCGTCATCGGTTGTGGTCGGCATGCCTTGGGCATCAGGTGAACCATCAGCAAGAATTGTTGGTGTTGGGCCAAACGAGCGAAGTGGCTCGAGGTCGTTCTCCTCTTTGACACGAACAAGCATGAAAAAGACGATGAAGGCGACGATCAGGCCAAGCGCTCCAATCGAATACCACCCCACCGATTGGGTTGCAGTCTCATCACCGAACGAGCGGCTCGGAAGGGCTTCTGCCTCGTCTTTGCTCAAATTCCCGCCAGGCTGACGAACCATGTTCAAACCGTGAATGGTTCGAATTTGTTCATTATTGACAACTTCGAGGCCGACCAAATGCACACCTGCTGGTAAAACTGAGCAATCGTAACTGTTGCTTGAGTTCCCTGGCAGAAGCGTGCCCTGAACCGACCAAAATTTATCGAAGGTACTGAAATCGACACCGGCCATGTTTGGGATCATGGTGATCAGGCAAGGGGTGTCAGTCGAGTTGCCATTGCCTCGAACATTGAATGAAAACGCTGGTGCTGCTCGATTGTGAATGGTAAGGTTGAGCCACGATTCTGCGGTCTGGCCGAGGTCATTTCTGTAGGCCTCTTTCAGCATGTATTCGCCGGCTGGCCAATGTGAACAATTCAGCGAAGTCTGGTTATCGAGCACCGTAAACGGAGCGCCGGAAAAGGTGCGGGTACCTTCTGCTGCATAACGGGGACCTGTTTGATCTGCAAACACCCGTTCAATGGTGCACGCATCGCCGGTCTCGATCCAAGATGGGGCATCGAGGCCAAGGGTGATTTGTGGCACTTTCAATGCTGGTCGAAGCACGTAAGTGGGCAATGGAATGGTGGTGATTGTCTCGCCATCTTGGTTGACAATTTCAAGGCGAAGTGTGTGCTCACCTTGAGCCCAAGCATCGTAGATGATGCTGGCATTTGATTGGCCCGAGAACGACATTGTTTGGCTGTCGTGAACCTCGCGGTCTTTGTGAACGCCGTACAGCCTGAGTTCGATGTTGGTGAAGTCGTCGGTGGTGTTTATGATGGCAACGACTCGGATTGCGTCTGGTTCGCCGTCTTGGTTGAGGTCAAGTGTGTCATTGCGAAGCGCAATCAGGTTGAGCCCTTCCGCTTCTAAGGCTTCGTCGACGGCGGTGGGCTCCGCTGAAACAGGGGCTGTGAACCCAAGTGGAGCAGCTATGCTCAATGAGAGTACAATGAGCATGAACAGGCTCCTTGCTTGAGGCTTAAACATCGTTGTTCACCTCTGGAAGTTCAGTTGCTGGAGGTGGGAGTGGGAGGGGCGGTAAATCTGCCAAGGGGGTCATGCTGCCTTGTGGTAAGGTCTGACCCATCTGTTCAAGGGTGCGGGATTGCTTCTCTTCGAACAAGGCGTCTTCGAGGCCATCATCGTCCCGCCCAGAGCGAACGATGAGGGCTGCTGCTGCGCCTGCGATGAAGCCGAAACCGATGACCAGATAGGTTAGCCACGAAGCCTCTGGGCTCTCTCCAAGAATTGCAACGGCGGAGGCAAACTCACCATAATCGTTGGACCAGCCATCGTTGTTGCTGTCAACACAGCCCTGAACATCTCGCTTTGAGGTCCCAGCCTGTTCGGGGCAATCGTCTCTGAAAGCACCCAAAGGAACATCGCCAAATCCGTCCCCATCAAGGTCACGCCATTGCAAAGCCTCAGTGGGGAAAGCGTCAGCTATACCCTCTGGATGCGCCAGCCAGGAAGCTGTTGGATCCGACCAGCCATCGCCGTCTGTATCCCGGCAGCCGAGTCGATCGAGCATTGAGGTGCCACGGACTTCTGGGCAAGCATCGCCTTGGTTTCCATCCGCATTATCGCCGTAACCATCACCGTCAGAATCGCGCCATTGCGTAGGTTCGTGAATGAAAGCATCACCCAAATCGGACCAGCCGTCGCCGTCTGTGTCAGCGCAACCCCATCGGTCACCACCTGAAGATGGGCCGACGGAAGTGCCGGCTTGATCTGGGCATACGTCAGCGGTTGTGCCACGGGGGTTGTCTCCGCGACCATCACCATCGGTGTCGTGCCATTGAGTCGGGTCCATTGGCCATGCATCGCCGCGACCACCAGGGCTTGCAAGCCAAGCATTGGTTGGATCAGACCAACCATCTTGGTCGCTGTCGGGGCAACCCCATCGGTCGAAGGTGGAAGCGCCCTCTGTGGTTTTACAGCCATCGCCGCGGTACGCATCTCGGAGGGTTTGGCCATCGAAATATTCCACGTTGTCACCGTAGCCATCATCATCGGTATCGTACCATTGACTTTGATCTTCAGGGAAGGCATCGGCAAAACCTGCAGGATGAGCAATCCAATCATTGGTCGGATTGGAAAATCCATCTTTATCGGTGTCTCGGCAGCCCAAACGGTCGACATAGGAAATCCAACTGGATTCGACTTCTTCAGGGGATGAAAAGACACATACATCGCCTTCATAGCCTTCGAAATTATCTCCATAACCGTCACCGTCGGTGTCACGGTATTGAGAGGGGACGAATGGGAAATCATCGATTTGTGAGGCGCCATAGGTTTGATTATCGCCCCAACCATCCTCATCGGTATCGATCCATTGCGTCGGGTTGTCAGGGAAGGAATCGATCAGTTTGGCACCTTCGCTTTGGTTGTCACCCCATCCATCGAAATCACGGTCTCGCCATTGAGATTCTTCAGACGGGAAAGCGTCCGAACCGTTGGCGATGGTCCAATTCATATCGCCGTCTGAGTATGTGTCCCCGTCTGAATCGGGGCAACCGTATCGGTCGCTGCTCGAGGCGCCGGTGATGAAGGGGCACGCATCAGGGGTTGTAGCAGAGAGGAGGTAGGAGCCAATGCCCCACCCTTCCCTCGTAAGGTTCCAAGATTCGTTTTCCCAGTTATCACCATAGCCATCAGCATCCGTGTCGCTCCATTGAGTATCGTCGAGTGGGAATGAATCACCCAAACCAGTGGGGTGAGCGTACCACGCTGTCACTCCATCAAGGCCACCAGGGTCTGCATCAGAGTAACCGTCGCCGTCCGAATCAAGGCAGCCATAGCGGTCCATGACTGAGTACCCACGACGGTACGGGCAATGGTCGCCTTGGTACCCGTCAAGGTTGTCGCCGAAGTTGTCGTTGTCGCTGTCAAGCCACTGGGTTGGTTCGAGCAAGAAGGCATCTGCTCCATTTTGTGCTAGCCATCCAGGTTCAGGATCGGACCAGCCATCGCCATCTGAATCGATGCAACCTTTCCGATCGTTTGTGGAGGTGCCGATGGTCTCATCGCAGTCGTCATCGTTGTCGACAAAGCCATCCTCATCGGTGTCCCTGCTCGTCTTGTCGATTGAAGTTGTGAGCGTGTAGTCAAAACCATCGTTGCACCAAGAATCGTCCGCCTTCACTTTGGCATAGACGTAACTTTGAGTCGCAACCGTGGTCGAGAGGATTTTCGAAGCAGCGCCATCGTTAACAGCAGCGTCGACAATGGTTCCACCTTGGGCGTTGAGGAGCGAAAATCGACCCTCCCAACCATCACCAGGGCACCACCAAGCAGGACCATTCATGGTTCCCGAGAATGAGATTTGTACGATGTCGCCTTTGCGGGCTTCAACCTTCCAAAAGTCGGTCTGATCGTTGCCCGCATCACAATCCGGATCGCAGACATATCCGCTCGAAGTAACGCCATCGGTAAGCGGCGTAGCGCTTTGAATATCGTTGTCTGCGAGTGCGGGAGGAAGGGTGCAAAGCAAAAGCGCGGCGAGCCAGAGGGCAAGCACACGCTTTGGGAGCATGGTTGTCCAACAGGTGGTGTGCTAATGAACACTACCCGTCATTCGGACACCCTACGGGTGGCCTCAAATGAAGAGTTAATTCAGATACCGAGCCGCAAGGATCAGTTCATCAGCAGAAAAGAATGGCATGCTCATGCCAGCTTCTGTGTCAGCGTTTACAACGCTGTGCCCCGATGAAATATCGCCTCGAATGAATTTGATATACCGCTGCTCTTCGTTCTCTTCGAAGGGATGCAATCCGACATTTTCTTGGTAAGCAATACCAACCCATGAGCCGTCTGGTGCCATGACGGTTTCAAAGAAGTCGTGCAGTGCGTGTGTGTCACCGCTGCTTTCTTCGTAATCCGTGACCGTGTGCAGCGGCGTGGGGTCAACGACTCTGAAATCCCAAACATCGCCTTCCATTGGGTGATGCAAGGCACCCGCATAGAGGTACCAATCCTTTCCAGCCACGTAGCCGTCTTCGGAATTGTTTTGATCGTAGTCCAATCCGTAGAAAGCCACACTGACCACTTGATCTTCAGAGATTGAGACAAAGGGATACATCTGAATTCCACGGTCGAACGCCGTTGCATTCCAACTCGACCAAGCGGTGCCATTGTCGTATGAAACTGCAATCCGCAACTCCCAAGCGCCTGTGTTTCCGTTTGGACAATCTGCCCATGCTACGACAACCATGCCACCTTCGTTGTTGTTGACAACAGGATAACCTTCAGGGCAGTTACCTTCGCGAGGACCGACGGCAACAGGTGCTTCCCAGGTACCATCGCTTGGCCCAGGTCCTGTGCCGCGACCATAATCTGGACTGACTCGAACTTGAACAACGCCGGTGCTGGTGTCTGCGTCTTCTTGTGCCACAAACACGTAGGGACCATCGTTCTGGCTCGAGATGGTTGACCAACCACCAGGCATTGCATAGCATTGCGAATAGGGGGCTCGACCAGTTTCAGAATGGTAGTACCAGTATCGGCCAGTATCACCCGTGCATTCAGGGGGTGTCGCTCCTGAATTGCCCAGGTAATGGATGATACCATCGCCTTGTGCTGCGACCCAAGGCCGGTCATCAGCAGCCATTGTTTGCATGCGTTCGCAAACGGTTGGAGAAATGTAGGTGTTGCCACCATCTTCAAACATGTGCCACCAGTTGTCTTCGAGTGTTGTATCAAGGAAGTACACGACATCGTTTGCATCCACTGCAATGTCACCTTCATCGCCGAGGCATTCGGAGCCTGATCCTGTGACGCTTCCTACAAGGGAACTCAGCATTGTGCCAGGTGTTGGTTCGAAATTGTCTCCATGGCCCCATGTTTGGCCACCATCGTTTGAAATCCAGAACCAAGAAGCCCAGTAATCCCATGAGGTGCTGTCTCCATCACTGCAAGCATACCACAAGCCTGGTGCGCCTCCTGCAACGGGGTAAACTGGAGCACCTTCACCGCCCCATGCCAAATCTTTGTGAGCGGTCACGAAGAGGTTGCCTTGCTTGTCGATTGACAGGCTTGGTTCGTAGCCAATACCGTAGCCTTCGTAGCCTGGATCTTGCCCGTTCTCGGGATCGATGCATTCCTCATGCCGAGGCATGTATTCGGGCTCATCCCAAGCGAAGTAGACTTGATCACCGGGCAGGTTCTCAGGGGCTTCTGATGGATTGATTCCATTGGCAATGGAAGAGCCCCAAAGCGCTGCAAGCAGCAACGCTATGATCGAAATTGCTACGGTTGCTCCTGCTGCCATGTTGAGCTCTTTTGCAGTTTTTGCCGCATCTGGAGCGTCACTGAACGGCCCCGGTTGAACCAAGATTGCGTCCTCTGCCATGGAAGGCGGTTCCTCTGCTTCGCTTTGGAGGTTCGCTTTCGTCAAGGGTGTCAGGCCGTTTTGGAGAGAAGGGATGAATAGATTGCTTCGTAGGCTTCAGCATTGTGTTCGTAGGTGTACGTCGATAAGACCCGTTCTCGACCACGCTCGGCTTGCTTAGTACGCCCTTCAGGGTCGTTCAAGGAGCGACAAACGGCTCGGGCTAAATCGCTTGAGTCACCGGTTGTGAACAGTTCGCCAACCGTCTCATCAATCATCTCAGTGAGCGGTGCTTGATTGACGGTGACCACAGGTGTGCCACTGGCAAGTGCTTCCAAAGGAATCAACCCTTGACCTTCGTAATACGACGGATACACCACCAAATCGGCTGAACGGAAGTGCTGTGCAAGTTCTTCGAAAGGCATGCCGGGTTGAATGAACACTGCGTGACCAACGCCTAACTTCTGGGCCTGCTTGAGCAATGTTTTGCCCATATGGCCACGACCAACAATGCACAACCGTGCCCCGGGATGATGTTCAAGAATCTCAGGCATGGCTCTCAGCAAGGTTCGATGACCTTTTCGGGCGACGAGGCGACCTACTGCGAGGAGCAGCGGGGTGGTTTTGGATGGTCGTCCACACAGCGCATCTTCATCATCAGCGTCGTACTTCTTCCTCAGTGCTTCATGGGCCAGTTGCTCTTCTTCGTCATCGGTGTTGCTCGGTCGGAACACGAGGTGGTCGACACCGTAGAGCACCGTTTCGCATCGCCAATCGGTGGGCGGTTTGTACCAACGTTTGAATTCCTCTTTGGTCGATTCACTGATCGCAACGCTCACCGAGGAGGCTTCGATTCCAGCTTGTTCGTAACGTGCATACCAGCCACCAGTGACTAAAATCGCCAAATCGTTGGGGTTTTTCCAAGTTGCAGATTCACGGTGCTTGGCTGCTAATTTCATACCTTCACGTTCGCCAATCCAACTGCCGTTCAGGGCAGACACCACTGGAGCGATGTTGGCCTTCACCCATTCGAACTCCTTTCGTTTCCAACTGAGCAGGGGCAACAATGTATGGACCACATCAACGGGTACGCTCGCATGCAGTTGTTTGAGAGCACGAAGGGAATGTTTCCCGTAAGAGCGGGTGAAAGCCATCGGTGCTTTGAGCCATGGAACTTCGATGACGGAGACACCTTGCTGGGCTGGTGCTCGCCCTTTGTGCGCTCTTGTGATGATGGTGATGCTGTGTCCACGGGCTGCTAAATGACCTGCGAGGTGATACACAACGGAACCGATTCCACCCCATCGGGGCGGGTATTCACCGGACACCATGGCGATGTGCATGGACACGCCAACGCGCGCTTGGGTTTCAATGTCACCGAATCGAAGACCGCCTCGATTCAAATTCCCGCTCCAATGCTTTCAAGGGGGTTGCGTTTGTGGGAAGGCCCATGGGCGAAAAACTCCCTGTCACCGTGACAGTGATTCTTCCGACTCGGAATGAAGAAGAAGCCTTGGGTCCAACAATTGACGCAATACCTCGTGGATGGTGTAAAAACCTCGAGATCATGATTGTTGATGGAAACTCGAGCGACCGAACTCGAGAGATCGCATTAGAAAAGAAAATTCGCGTTCACCTTGAGGACCGAAAAGGATACGGCCGGGCTTACCGGACGGGCTTCGATGTGGCAAAGAACGACATCATCGTGACCATGGATGCTGATTGCACCTACCCTGCTGAACTCGTTCCGACCCTTGTCAAGCGCTTGCTTGATGATGACCTCGATTTCATCACTTGCGACCGCCTTTCGCTGGCTGAAGAAGGATCCATGCCAGGCATCCACGGTTTTGGAAACTGGGCGCTTTCATTCACGGCCAGAATGCTGTTTGGTTACGGCATCAAGGACTCCCAATCAGGCATGTGGGTGTTTAGAAAATCAATTTTCGAGAACGAAGATATGCGTCCGACCAACGATGGTATGCCCTTGTCCGAAGAAATGAAAATTTTGGCACGACGTGTGCTTGGCAAAAAGAAGGCCGTCGAGATTTCTGTGCCTTACAGGCCTCGTGTTGGTGAGGCGGAAATCCACACCTGGGGCGATGGATGGAAGAATTTCAAATTCCTCTTTGCCCGCCGAGTCAACCTGCACCGAACACGCACACCGTGGGGTTCACGTGACTCAAATCCTGATTCAACAAACGGCGATCTTCCTGAACAAGCCTGAGCTGATGGCGAATGACGATTTGGCATGAGCGTTGGTCCGCCAACCAAATTGGCTTTCACCGAGCGGTTCCCAACGATCTTCTGACCAAGCACTGGGCTGCAATCGGTGCTGCACCTGACGCTCATGTTCTCGTTCCACTGTGCGGAAAAAGCCTCGATATGCACTGGTTGGTCGAACAAGGACACAGCGTCACCGGCGTCGAATTGGTCGAAACGGCTGTTCAAGCTTTTTTTCAAGAGATGAATGTAAAACCCACCATCGAAACCAACGGAGGCATCGCTCGTTATGCCTTCGCCAAGAATGCCATTCTCCAAGGTGATCTCTTCGCAATCCGTCCTTCCATGGACCCATACGAGGCATGGTATGACCGGGCTGCATTGGTGGCACTGCCCTCTTCCATGCGTCCTGATTATGTCGGCCAGATTCACTCACTTTGCGCTGCAGGCGCGGTTGGTTTGATGATCACCTTCGCCTACCCGCAGGACCAGATGCAAGGGCCTCCATTTTCGTTACCGGATGATGAAGTTCAGCGCCTGTTTGGTTCGAGGTTCGATGTGGAACTGCTCGATAAAATCGACCTGGAAGATGAAAAGCAGCGTGGACTCAGCAGCCTGACTTCATCGGTGTACAAATTGACTCGACAATGAATCAAACATTGTCCCAATCAAGGTCAGTGCCCTTCAACGGTTGAGGCTCCTCTTCATTGCCTTCTTCCTCGGCTTCGACTTCCGAAGCGCCGTCGATCAAACCACCTTCAAGCGTCACGGGAGAATCCTCCACAGTGGCGTCGGTCGGTGTGATTGAACCGAAGGCGTCCCAAGATTCGATGAGGTCCAATTCTGCCAAACGTGATCTTCGACGGGCGACAAGCATTGCGCCTCCCGTGAGAACCGAAATGAACGTCAAAACAGCCCCGAGTAAGAGCATCGGTCGGTTGTCGTTTGGAGGGGCGTTGACATTAAGGGTCACGCTCAAGACTTCCACATTGGCTTCGTCCCCATCCCCGTCAGTGGCGATGACCTTCATGTTTGGTCGTCCAGATGATTCTGGATTCAGTTCCATGCTTCCAGTCCAGACATGATCTCCATCTGGGTCCGAGAGGTTCATTTCCCAAAGTTGAAGGTTGTATTTGACCGTCACACGGACATCGTTTGTTGTTCCATCAGCGTCATCCATTGTCACTGAAACGGTGAGTGTGTTCACTTCACCGGCAATCAGTTCCGATGGCGTATAGACCAAATCTGAAAGTCGAGGCAGGCTTGATTGGACCGTGATGTTAGCAAAGACTTCATCCATGCCATCCCGACTGTCTTTGATGTAAAGTGAAATTTTATGATCGCCAGGTAAGAATTGAACCTCATCAAGGCTCTTGGTCGAGAGGATGGTGTACGTGCCATTCAGAGCCCAATGTCGCCATTCTCTGGTGACCATGTCGTCATCAGCGTCAGTTGATTCCTCACTCAAAACCACATACGCTCCCGCAGTGATTGAATCCCTGTTCTCAGGTGAAATCATGACGGCAATCGGGTCTGATTGACCCACTGTGAGGGTGATGAAAGAATTGGAAACCATTCCATTTACATCTTCAAGGGTGATTTCCATGGTATGGGTCCCAGCAGGGAGGTTGCTGATGTGGGTCACGTTTGGTGCAACGCTGTCCAACAGCGGTTCGTTCAGCAAATCACTTCGAACGGTCATGGTGAACTCATCCCCATCGTAGTCAACGGACTGGACTGCGTTCCAAAACACAGAATCAGAAGATCGGAAGATTTCGCCATCGACAGGCGAAACCAAATCCAACACCGGTGCAGAGGTTGTGACTTCAATGGTGTGATTGACGGTCACGGGTTGGTGGATGCCATCGTCAAGGCTCAACGAAATCTGGTGCGTACCAGCAGAAAGTCGAGTATCAAAGAGAAGCCAATCTTCACCTTCTGGAGTCAATCGCCCGTCCAAATCGCTGGACCAAACTACAATGAGGTATTCTGACCCACCGAATGGGTCACTGTCTGCACAATGCCAACTGCCGTTTTCTGGGAAGGTCGAACACGCTGCATCGTAATCCCCTGATCCATTGGCAGAGAACCAAATTAATTCTGAGGAAGTGTATGTGACGGTTGATTCAGGGGTTGAAATCTCAGTACGGGGCGGGGAATTCTCCACTGGTACAAGAACAGATGTGGTCTTGGTAGCATTGATGTGTTCTGGGCGATCATCGACAACCCGCATTTCAATGCTATGAACTCCGCGTGAAAGATGACCAGTCCAGACCGTGGCGTTTGCCTGATTGGACCATCCCAGTTGCCCATCAAGGCTTGACCACCATTCGACTTCAAGCACATCACCCTCTGGATCGATCGTGGTGGATCCGTCAAAGGTGACCGTCTCTTGACTTTCATTCCCGTTGCGCTGAACTTCGAACACTGGTGTTGGAACTTCATTGTAAATTTCCACAGGAATGGTGTATGTTGAAGGAGCATTGATGGCATCGGAGGCATAGAGGGTCAAATCGAAGGTTGAAGGTACGGTCTCTTCCATCGTTAAATTCATCCAAATTTCACTTGGGCAGGATGCAGCTGTGGTTTCGGATTCGATGTAGGACCTCTCAATCCAGCAGGTCAATGCATCGCCTTCGGGATCTGAGATTCCGCTGATGTTGAAATGAACACTCTGTGTCCTTGGAATGATTAATTCTGACCAGGGCGTCAGCGATGGCGTGACATCGAAGACAATGATTGGGGGTTGGTTTGCAAGTTCAATGGTTCTGGTTTCTGAGACACAATGCCCTGCATCGTCACACACTTCCAACGTGATGACATGGATACCATCGCTCAATCCCACAGAGGGGGCTGTCAATCCATTCCCAGTCAACACAGAGACTCCACCATCGCTCAACCAACCGTCTATGGACGAAGTCCATGTAAAGGTCAAGATGTCATCATCAAGGTCCCATGAGTCGGACGCGTTGAACTCTACTTCGCCTTGGGATGGATACACCATGCTGTCTGCGGGCGAGGTCCAGATCAGGAATGGGACTTGGTTTTCAAGCGGAAGAAGGCAGTTGACAAAGCGATCTTGGTCGAGCACCAATGATGTCGTGTTTGAAACACTGTCATAACCACATGAAACGCTGATGCTGTTGTCAGAAGAAGCCCCTGTGTTGGTCCATCGTTGACCGATGAAGTCAGGCAGTTGCACGTAACCAAGGTCGTTTGTCGACTCCTCAACCGAGGGTTCGAATTGTGCAAAAGAGGTGTTGACATTGGCGTTTGGAATACCGTTGGTGAAGTTGTTCACCACCCACACTGTGATGTCCCAAGCCACATCGATGGTGGCTGAACCAGCGATGCTTGCCAATGTCAAATCCACGTTCACTGGTTGGTGCAGGTGCAAGTCTGAGGTGCTATCGAGTTGGATTTGGTGTGCGCCCGTTGTATCGGTGAAGCCAGACCAATTGACTTGGCTGTTCTGTAAGACAATGGAACCACTGCATGCAGCGGTCACGCTGTTGCCCGTTCCAGAAAGGGATATGTGATCAATGAGGGTCAAACAAGCCGTTCCTGTAAACTCAGTTCGACTGATCGAGGAAGGGAAGTTTCCATTGTTATTGGCATCCCATTCAATTCCGCTGTGGTTTCCTGAGAGCACGAGCGAGTCCAAATTGGCTGCGGCTTTAACGAGGGATAACGCTGGAACGCCAGGGCTTTCCGAGGCAATGTTGGCGCCCTGAATGTGTATGCGTCCTCCCTGTTGACCGAGCGTCAAGCCTTGATTGTCAGCCATAAAGGCCGGACGGTTTGGATTGTTATCAGACAAGGTGAGGTTTTGCAGCCACAGGTCCACTGAATTCAAAGCATAAACGCCTGAACCTGTCGACCCTTCCACCGTGCAGCTACGGCATGTTACATCGCCTGATGATGATTCAATGTCGTTTGATTTCTCATAGAATAATCCGGCTTGATCACCGAGGGAAGCCGTAGCAGGGTCGCCACCGTTGTTGAGAGCGGTGAGGTTCTCGAAGGTCACGTACCTTGCATCAAAGACATGGGCTCCTGACTCTGCGTTGTCGGCCAAGTCTAGCCCATCGACGACCACTGTGGCTTTGTCGATAAAGAGGCCATCTTTGGAATTGTTATGCAGGTTCCAATCCGAACCCTGCATGGCACCGCCAGAAGTGGACGAAACGCCAGGACCAACGGACCCTGAAACGGTCAGGCCGTCAAAATGAGGTGCGAAAAAGGATGAACGGACCGCCACCCCTGCTTCATGAGGCCCTTGTCCTGGATCACCGGAATCGAGCACCGTCAAGTTGCGGAATGTGGTCGAACTGTCAACAAAGTAAAGGCGAACTCCCACGGTGGTTGAGTCCTCAACCAAGGTGTTCTCAAACCAAGCACCTGTTGCGTTGACATCAATCGCTGCAAACCCGATGTTCGCAGTTTTTGCACCGGGCCCGCCGGTCCCACGAACCGTTAGGTTGGTGAAATCTGCGGTCTCATAATTGGTGTAATTCGTATGGTTGAATTTGTCAACATAAACGCCCCTGTACATTGAATTGCTTACCGTTGCGTCTTTGATGACGGCTCGGGTATAACCACCATCGTCAATGTGCTGAACAACAATGCCGTTGTCCGACTTATCGATGCTAAGGTTGGTGAGCAACGGTTGGCTGTCTTCCACCCAAACCCCTGCTGCAGTGACCCACGAAGAACCGCTGATGTTGTCCATGACGATGTTCCGGAGCAGCCCTCCTGAGCCGCCCCAAATGTTGATTCCACGCGTCAAAATATCAGTGAAGTAGGCTCCATCGATGATGGGGGTGGAACCGTCACCAATCGAAAGACCAAGCCCGTAACGCCAATCGTTCTGAACGGGAACCATTCGGCCAGCTTGGTCGATGTAAAGGTCATGAATCACTGGGGAAGCACTGCTGAAGAGATCAAGACCAACGCGGTCAGGATTGATGATGGTGAGGTTGGTGAACAGTGGATTGCTTCCGAAAATGGTCACAGCGTAAATGGCGTCTTCAATGGTTAAATTATGAATCACGGATCCCCGACCGTTTGAACTGCTGTTGAATTGAAGACCTTCATGATCTAAGGTGGCGAAAGAGAACATCACCACAGGACAACTGCTCGTCCCTTCCACCGTGAGGCGCCCTTCGATGTAAATCCGAGCCCCAGCACCAAGTTCAATCTGAGTGCATGCACTTACAATCAATTCATCGAACACGGCAACGGTGTATGAGGTGGTCACCGTGACGGTTCCAGACCATGTCGTTTGGGCTTTTGGAGAAGCATGTTCCGGTGCTAAAACCTCATCTTCAAGAGGGTCCGAAATCGATGAAAGAGCGCCTGTGAATGGGGTGCAAATAAGCAAAGCAACCAACATCAAGGCCGACCATTGACGAAGGTGCTTGGGTTGCATAGCGACAGGTCGGCGCAAATGCATTTCAATGGTTCCCCTTCGTGGGTCCTCATCGAAGGCTCATGGTGGAGATTCTAATTCGCAACCAATAAGGCCGGACTTTCTCTGGGGTGACCATGCCTGAGGCATTTGTCCTGTTCAAAACCCTCCCCTCACACGAGCGAGAGGTGTACTTAGCGCTTGCTGGCCACAAATCGATTGCAGAAGTTCACGCCCTCTATGGCGAATTTGATCTTCTGGTGAGGGTGAGTTCAGAAAACGCTGGTGAATTGACATCGATGTTGATGCGTGAATTCCGTCAGATTTCAGGTGTGAAAGAAACACAGACCCTCATTGCGGTCGAATATTGAGGTGAGATGATGGCGATTGGATTTGTACTCATTACGACGCAACCTGGACGTGAACATGAAGTTCGCAAGGCCTTGGATAGCATTGAATTCGTCACGGACCGATGGATGTTATTCGGTGCATATGACCTGATTGCTCGGGTTCAAGCCGATGATGAATACACACTCACACGGTGCATCGTCGAAGACATTCGAATCATCGAGGGCATCGCTGATACCAAGACCCTCATCGGTGCCGAACTTTGATCACAGAAGTGAATGAAGCTGGGTTTCAAGCATTTTAGCCGCTCGTGGGCATCCTGCTGCACGGTGCTGGGTGATGGCTTCCCTCAAAGCGACTCGACGCATGCTTGACTGCAGGTGTGATTTACAGGTCCACCAACGGGCATTGATGCGATGAAGCGTTGCGTTGTTGGCAGATCGTTTTGGCGCCGCAATCGTGTCAAAGATTTCCTTGGCTTTCACTGCATCCCGCTCCTGAAGGTGCTCGACGAGGGCGAGGCGAAGCGCATCTGCGCGAATTGTATTGGTTTGCGCCGCTATAGCCAGGTGCATTTCCTCAAGTCCTTGTGCCACTTCAGAAGCGCTTTTGGCCTTCAGCAGGGTTGCTTTTGCCGCCATGCTTTGCAGAAGAGGTTGGGCTAAACCACCAATTCCTGCCAGCGAGGTTCGAAGGCGTTGTGCTTTTTCGAAGTCCGCTTCTTGAAGGGCCAAAGCATGTTGAATCATTGACATGGCAACAAGGGTGACAGAACGTTCCTCGGGTGCGTCTTGAGGAAGTTTGACTTTCGAGAGGTAATGTTTGACATCGTTTGACAATGTTGGATCGGTTTGATTGTGGATGCGGTCATCAAGACGACGTGCTGCTGCTGCAAGCGCCATTCGGTTGGTGTCGCTTTGTACCTCGGAGGACAAACCTGCTTCGATGAGTTCCTCAGCCTCTTCCACCCTGCCCTCAAGCATAGCCAAACCGAAGGCTACCTGCCTCGATTCTGCCGAATCATCAATCGATTCCAGATGGCGCCGAGCATGTTCGGGCTCACAGCGCTCAATGGCCACCTTTCCTGCGAGGTAATGCAAATGCGAAGGCTCTGAAGACACTTTAATCGCCTGCTCCAACAGGACTGAGAAAGCCCCTGAATGAGTTTCAACGAACCGTTCCATCTCAAGATCGAGTTGGGCATCAACGCCTTCCTCAAGGCTAGCTATGCGATGGTAAAGGAGAATGATGTGATCATCTGCTGTTTCTGCTAAGCTTTCCCAATGGGTCACGGCAGCTTGGTGCAGTCGGTGCGTCGTCTCGTCATCAAGCGCAGAACGGCGAACGTTTCGAACCAGATGTTGGATTTCCATTTTCTCGAGGTTTGAAGTCCATCTCAAAAAGGCGTAGTCGTCCAAAATACCGACAACTTCGCTGTCAAACGCCTTGCTTGCTTCGATTGGCATCGGCACCATCACGATGTGATCAAGAGCTGTTCTGGTGGAATCATCGAGGGTTGAAAGCACAACATTCTCCACATAGGATTGGACATCAGCACCTGCTTCAGGAAGAGGTATTCCATCTTCATGAAGTAAAATGGCCAAGGGGTGGCCACCCAATCGTTCTGCGATGCGCAAGCGTTCGTCCTCCGGCAGCGTGTCACCAAGCAAGAGGGCTGCGTCTTGGACCTCGAGCGATGGAATGGCAATTCGAGGAAACGCTTCGGGGAACGGCATGGGTTCCCTTCCAATCAGCAGCATGTGAGCCGCATGTTCCTCGCCAAGTTGGGTACAAAAGGAACGAATTGAATCAATGTGGCGTCCAGAAATGAGGTGAGCGTCATCGATGACCAACATCTCTCCTTTGCATTTCTTGGCCGCATATTCGACCAAGGCTTGGTTGTTTTTTGGCAGTGGTCCTTTGAAACCCCATTGCTCACATAAGGCATGAAGGTCAGTAAATTCACCAACCTGCGCCCATCGAACATTGGCACCAGATTCCAACAAATGCTCGCTAACAAGACCACCGATCGTCGTTTTCCCAATTCCAGGCAAACCACTGAGCGCCAAGCAGTGCTGTTCACGAACCTGTTCACTTACTTCGGCTGCAAGGTGCTGACGACCGTGTATTTTCCCAAGGGTTGGCAATGTTCCAAACGAGGTCCCACGTGATGATTTTTTCTTTTGTTTCGTTGCACCAAGGGCTTCGAGGCTTTGACGACCAACCTCGGTGAGGTGGTAGACATGCCTGCGCCGAGAACCGCCGCCAATCACGTGGGCTTTTCGCTTGAAAATCAGACCCTGTTCTTCCAACACATTCAGGGGAATATTCAGGGCACTGCGCACGACACCAAGCGCTTCGCTGATGCCAGGTACGGAAAGGTCTCGGTTGACATCCCAAGCCTTCTCCATCGCAGGTGAGCAACGACCAAGCCAGCGTAAAATACGCTCTTGTGGGGTCGATATGGCAGCAACCATGTCCCTTCCAATGACCATGTTGCTTTCTAACCACCGCTTTTCCTGCATCAACCTTGATGGGTGGAGGGGTTTCCTTTTTTGGGGGCGGCGATGAGCAGAGGCTATGCCTGTCACCCTCGCTTCGGTGGATTTCCCGAAGCGTCCAGGGGTTTACTTGTTCAAAACCAATCAAGGACGGGTGCTCTATGTCGGAAAGGCTACGAAACTCAACGAACGCATTCGTTCCTATTTCGCACAAAGTCCGGACCGCCAAATGATTCCTGAACTCGTCAAGCGTTCTGATGACATCGAATGCATTGTAACAAATTCTCCCGAGGAAGCACTGATCCTCGAACGTCAATTAATCAGGCAACACAAACCAAGGTACAACTCCATGCTTAAGGATGACAAATCCTACCCGTTCTTGGTGCTGACAAAAGAAGAAATCCCTCGGATCATGTACACCCGCCATCCACCAAAGGGCAGCCTAAGATGGGGTCCATTTCCAAATGCGGGTGCTGCCAAGCAAGTGATGCAACTCCTACGCAGACAATTCGGTATCCGTGATTGTAAGGAATTGCTCCCCCAAGGTTGCCTCTCCATGCACATTGGTTTGTGCTCTGGCCCGTGCATTGATGCAGCGGGCTATGCTGAGAGCGTCAACACCGTACGCAGGGTACTCAACGGCGATGCTGTCGCTTTGCTTGAGGAATTAGCCACTGAAATGGACCAAGCCGCTGAAGGCATGCAGTTTGAACAGGCCGCGGCTCACCGAGACACGATTCGGGCCGTTCGAGCAACCACTGGCCAGCATGTTGTCTCGAGCAAAGTGTACCGAGATTGTGACGCTATTGGCATCGTTGCTCAAGGTGAGATGGCTGCTGTTGTCATCATGCATGCCGATAAAGGCGTGGTCAAAGGCCAGGAGGTCTGGCCCATGGTCCATCGAGGCGACCTTGGGGAAACCGTCGCCAGTTTTGTTTCCGAGCATTATGCAAATCGACGTCCGCCAAGGTTGCTGCTGACTCCAACTCCACTTTTGGATGGGATCGAGGAATGGTTGTGCACCCGTCGGAAAGCAAAGGTCGAGGTTCGAACTCCATTGCGAGGCGATTTAGTGACCTTGTTGACCTTAGCCCGACAAAACGCGGACATCCAGATGACCCGATTAGCCAACGCCACCAGCGGTTCATTGGAACAGCGTGCGGCCAATGATGGGGCAGGCGTTCTTGGAATGGATCAATTAAATCACATCGTCTGCTTCGATATGGCTCAACTGCTTGGTGATGAACGGGTCGGGGCAAGCGTGACGTTTCGCAACGGCCGGCCAGCGAAGAAAGAGTACCGGACTTACATTGTGAAAAGTGAGGCTATGGATGATCTCCGCATGATGAGTGAAGTGGTGGAACGATGGTTGAAACGTCAGGATACTTGGCCAGATTTGCTGTTGATTGATGGCGGTGAAACACACCTCTCAACGATCACGCGGCTGCTCAAAGAACATGATGTGCTCGACAAATTTGCTTTAGCAGCCTTAGCGAAGCGTGAAGAAACAATCTACAGGAATGGACATGAGCCAATCATCTTGGATCGAAAAGGAAGAGTGATGGTCCATGCACGGGATGAAGCTCACCGATTTGTCAACACATACCATCGTAAACGCCGGGGGCGCAGCAAAATGACAGACCCTCTGGAAAGTGTCGAAGGGTTGGGGGCTAAGAAAATGCAAAACCTACTCCGCCATTTTGGAGGAAGGCAAGGCATCCAGCACGCTTCTGCCGAGAACCTGATGACTGTTCCTGGCATCGGCCAATCGCTTGCAAAGCGAATCTATGATTCGCTTCACAACTGATCAATCGAAGCGCTCTTCACCGACTTCTTCGACGATGTCTTCCTCAATGTCTGGCATGATGTCTTCCTCAATGTCTGGCATGATGTCTGGGATGATGTCTTCGATGAGTTCAGTTGGAAGTGGAACCTCTTCGATCATTGATTCTTCAAAGATGGTCGGAGGGGCCTTGAATGGTGATATGCCTGCCGGAAGTGGGGGGGCGCTTGGTTTGTTGAGTTCTTTAAATTCATCGAACTCACCGTGGATGGCTTCGCTGTGGAAACCAGATAAGTCTGCAAACTCATCGTTGCCAATCTTTGGTTTTGCTGAGGCAGCAAACCTCGCCCTACGGAGGTTTCTCTTTGCTCGCTTCTTCCTTCGACGACGCACGAAGAGCATCAGTAAGATGACAATGATGGCCGGGTATTTCCAGAATTGAACCAAGAAGTACACCCAAGATAAATGTATTTGGAAAGTAATCTTGTCATCCACATCACCTGCTGGCATGATGTATGTGATTTCTTGACGGCCATCGATGACCTCTGATTGGATGTTCCCTTGGGATGATTCAAGGTTTTCCAACGTAATTCCAGAAGGTAAGATTATTTTTATTGGACCATTGACTGCTAATTCAAAATCTTCATTCAAGGTGCTGCTGAACTTAAATGGGACCGTGAGGACATCGTCCGGATTGTCCTCGCCGTTAGGCAGAGTCAGGCCTCCCAGTCCAATGATGCTGTTCGTGAGCATGCCAGTGATGCCTTGCATCATCAGCCCCATCGGTTCAATAAATGTTGAACGGATGAGATCGGTGACCAGGCTGATTTGGACTCCGGACGTGTTGCCTTCTCTAATTTTCTCAAAATCCGGATCAATTTTCAATGAAAACTTAACCTTTGGAATTTTCAAGGTTAGACTCAATGGTTCTTCATCGCTGACAATAAGATCGGGCGCTCCAACACCCTTCAAACGAGTCTTCACTTCGAAGTCACTGATGTCTATTTCCTTAAAATTGATAATATCTGTTTTCACCAGTTCTTTCGCAGCGTCCTGGATAAATTGCGTGAACAGTTCACCGACCCGTTTGACAAAAGCCATGAGACCTTCTGAAGTGAATTCAAATGTTAATGATTCGTTGCAGATACTGAAACCTGGGCAAAAGGCTCCAAAGATCTCCCCAAGATCAATCGTTCGGTTAAGTGGTTGGTCGACACGACTTGCGATGTCAAGCCCAAGGCGAATCAAGTCCGAAGGCAACGCCTGCATGGTAACGCTGTGTTCACCCGTGTCGATGTCGTCTAGGAATTGAGAAGGGATTCCAATTCGGTAGACCGACACATCTGCATCGAGGGCGAATTCGAAGCCCAAGGAGAAATCCCATTCGTTTATATCGAAGGATAATGCATCCATCTCGATGGCACTGGTGACACAGGTTTTGTTTGTGCTCGGACAAATGACATTTTGATTGTCCCCACGAATTGCATGCCTCCAATCGTACGGGTTGGTTCCAGCAAAGGAAATTGAATTTACATCGTTCCCTCCGAGCGTATCCTTGAGGACCAAACGGTCGCTGCCATTTGCAGTTCTCACCCAGTTTGGAAGAACAATTTCAAGGGTCACCTCCGAGGGTGGGAGGTTTGCAGGGACAATGGCAGAGAGGTAACTGCTGTTGAGCACAGTCTCCAGAGTGAGCCCTGAATTGAGCACACGTTCGAAATCAGCGGTGGTGAGTTCATCGATGACTTTTCCGATTTCATCAATGTTGTTATTTTGGGAAAGAATGTCGATCAACCGCATCGAAAAGGGTTGACTTGAAGTTTCCAGATAGACTGGATTCGTGATGCCCATTGCGGCTTCTCCCCTGATACAATAATTCAGATCCACGCCTCCTGCCACCACTTCAGAGCAGCCAGCTGAGTGAGAATAATTCAGTCCACCTGCTGGCCTCGAGCCGATCGCAGGGGTGGTTGAAATCCAACGCATCTCACTCATTTCAATCGTGTCAATGCCTGCAACGGTTGATGACACACCCTCCGCAATCACATCAACAGGGAATTGGGATGTGAAATTTGATAAATCAACAAGACCGTTGTGATAGGCCAGACGGATACCATCAGCAGTCACGATAGGAACTGTGGCCTTTTCAGCGGCATCCATGAGGGAGACCCCCCAATCATCAAGCGTCGCGGCATCGAGGTAATGCATTCCTGCAGTGAAACCAAGAGTCGCTGCAGATTCATCCCTCAAATCGAGCGTGATATGGATGTCCATGGCCTTGGATCCTTCAGGAACATTCACCGTCTTGGTGTCCGAGCGGTTCCGATGAACTAAGGTCAGTTCGACGCCTTGGGTCAGATCTGAATCAACTTCATTTGCAGTTCTGTGGTCAATCACCCAGGAACCAGAATTGAAGGCACTTGTGTCAAATTTCTCGACGATTTGACCAGCGCTGTCGACCGAAGCAATGGTCGAGTAACTTGGGGGATTAACGGTGTAGGTCGCCAGATGGCCACGTCGGGCAACAAAATCGAACGAGGAGGTGATTTCGGTGCCCATCACCATCAAACCTTGGTAAGCACGCTCAAGATTGAGGTCGTCGTTTTCCGCCAAGTTGAACGTCGATTGATCAAGTTGAATCAAGGCGCTTGTCGAAAGACAAATTGGAGGGTTGAACGCATTGTTTTCCGAAGCACCCTCTTCTTCTGAGTCCGTTGTTGGATCCGTGGAACAGGTGGTGGTCACACCAGATTCAACGTATTGATTGACATAACCTGTCGAGACTGATACCTCACCAAAGCTTGATTGAAGCGACTCGGCTATGGCTGCTGCAATCTCATTTTGGAGTTTTTCGCCAATGGTTGGGGAACCCGCACCGGCTGACTCTTGGTCCATATAATTTCGAATTAAATCCGCTGGAGCACCGTCCTTTGCTTCTAAGCCGTCGTTCGCTAGCATGCCTGCAAGGAGAGGGGAATCCAGACCAAGCGCTGCTCGGTCAAATTCACGAATGGCCCATGTCAACTCCAATTGGAGTTGTTCCGTTCCGAGCATGGTGAAATCATAGGTGCCTTCAATCCAATCTTTGTAATCAGGTGTTCCGTCATGGGAGTCCACATAGGTATCGCAAATTCCATCCACGACAGGCGTGTTGCATGATGTCATGCCTGCTGCAGCAGCCATTGGTACGAAAATCGAAAGACACATCAGTCCAATCAACAAGTGAGCCAGCGTCTGCTGACGAATGTTGGACCAACGGTGCTGTTCGGTCATGCATGAGGGTTACCACGCACATTCATAGCCGTTCCCCCCTTGATGCCACCATGGATAGCACAGATGGTACCCCTCGCATTGGCGTGGTCATCTGGACATCGCAGCACCTTGGTTCTGAACTCCATGCAGCCCTCAAGGCCCTCAAGTGGTTCGATAAAGGGGGGCGTTCGAGAAATGAAAGAAGAGAACAAATAGGCTTCCCATGCCTGCAAAGTTCTGCTCTAACCATTGAGCAAATGGATGAACTCAGGGCTGTCTTCCCCTACCAATTTGAGCACGAAGTGCTCGCCGTTCGCGAAGTTGGGCCATCGGTGAACCCTCATGATCGGCTTCGAAAATGTGCCTTGGGTTGGGCTGGACATCAGGGTGCTGAACTTCCTGGGAAATTAGTGGAAACTCTGCCGAACAAGTGGGAAAGGCTTGGTGACCTCATCGTGCTCCCTATCGATGCTTTTCAAGACGATGCTTGGTGCGAGCGCCTCGAGGCTGCAAGCTCCTCCAACCGTCATGAACTATGGCAGAATGTAGCGACAGCACTGGGTGGAACCCGTCTTGCTCGTCAAGCCCAAATCATGGACAATGCCCTCCGGAGCCCGCAACTCGAGATGTTGTACGGAGAGCAGACGTGGGTTGAATTTTCAGACCATGGAGTAAAGTTTGGATTTGATGCCCAGCATGTGATGTTCTCAGCGGGAAACGTCACGGAAAGGCACCGCATTGGTGGGCTTAACATGCAAGGAGAAACCATCGTTGACGCCTATGCTGGAACTGGCTACTACACCCTTCCGATGCTGGTGCGAAGTGGGGCGCTGCATGTTCATGCATGCGAAATGAACCCCGCCTCAATCGACGGATTGCAATGGGGGGCTGAAGCGAACAACGTCGCTGATCAACTCACCGTTCATCAAGGAGATAACCAGACGACGCTTCCCTCGCTGATCGGCATTGCTGACCGTTGTCACCTCGGTTTGCTTCCTTCTTCTGAAGCGGTTTGGTCCCACGCCTTGAATTGCCTCAAACCAGAGGGTGGGCGGTTGCATATTCACATGAATGTCGAAGAAGGATCCATCGAGGAGTGGTGCGAACAAACCATCAGCGAACTGCGCCAGTTATCGAAAGAACTTGGCCGTGTTTGGACCATTGAAGCCGAACACCTTGAGCGTGTCAAATCCTATGCCCCAAGGGTTCTTCACATCGTTCTGGATGTAAAATGTTCAACTGTGTGAGAGGATTTAGCCTCGGTTATTTTGGCGGTGGGTCGTCGATCAACACGGCGTCGTAGGTTGGAGCAGACGAAGCGCTATCAAGGCCAAGAGGGGCGTCGATGCGTCCAACATAGAACACCAAGAAGCCAGCAAAAGCGAGGAGGAGGACCGCACCCAGGCTCAAACCAATGACGCCGAAAGCGTCACCGAGCGTTGAGAGCCATGAGGTTGTATCGTCTTCCAGCCCATCCCCGAATCGAACGGTGCCATCGGGGTCAGAGACCCCAACCATGCGTATGGAGATGATTTCTGCCTCATAACTCGGCCTGCCGGCTGAAGAAGCTGGATTCTGAATGTCTTCTTCACCCGTTGGATCATCTGATGTCGGAGTCAAGGCAATACCCCGAACATGGCTCATACCATCGCGCACGATTCCAAAGGTTGCGTACCCTTCATCGTCTCGGTTTTCCGGGTCGAGGTTGTGGGCTTCGGTTTCAGCAATGTACCATTGAGCATCGGCAGAATCCGGATCTTGACCGCGAGCCATACCGATTGCACCGTCGACGTGGGAGAGGTTCGGGTTTCGCTCGAGCGGAATGGTGTCACCCGTTCCCCCGTTGCCACATTGAGGACTTGTCAGCGGATAAAGGCCGACCGTCGAGCAGCTAGGGTCGCCACCTTGAATTACGAAATCATCGATCACTCGATGGAAAAATATGCCGTCATAAATACCGTCTTCGACGTTGGTGATCATGTTCTCTGTGGTGATTGGAACCCATGCTTCAAACAACTCAATGACGATCACGCCATAAGCACGCGAAGTGAAGTGCGCTGGAACATACGATACTTCAATTTCAACAATCGCATTGCCTTGATAGGTTTCTTGCATTGGGGTGTCTTCTGGTTCTGGGCCATCAAGCCACTTTGCAGGATCGACCCCGACGTTGCGCCATCCGCTGTTGCCAGTGTCCGCATGGGCCAAGGGCACCACCGTCGCAGTCATGCACAGAAGGTTCAGGACAAGCAGGCAGGCAAGTCGTCCTTTCATGGTTGGGCGAGTCGGTCCTCCTCCATGAATCGTGCGGAGAATGTCCATCCGCACCCATAGACCAAAAAAGGGGGGCGCTGTCAAACAATCATGGAACAACAATCAAACTTCATCCCCAACGTTACGCTTGGCTACGGCACCTTTCTCTTGCTGTGGGGCATAGCAGTCTCTGTTCTCTCGGGTTCAGAGTCCATCACATCCTATTTCCCGAGCCTTCTTGGTGTTCCATTGATGGTTTCAGGCATCATGACCATGCGCATGCCTGAGAAGCGAAAACTCTGGATGCACATCGCTGCAACTTTTGGTTTGCTCTGTGCGCTTGGAGGCACTCGGTTTTTCATGGTCATGAGCGATGGTATTGACTACGCTTCAGGATCAATGTTGATGTTGCTGATCACCGGTTCAGCCTACACTGCCTTCTGTGTCCGTTCCTTCATTGCAGCGCGAAAAGCCCGAGAGGCTGCAAGCGCTGAGGCTTGAAACCAGTTCAAGTTCAAAGCGTCATGCTCTTGATGGGGAAGGACTTCGCAGAAGCATGGCTGATAGCAAGGGTTCCGAGGGCACCGCTTCAATCGAGGCGCTGTTGGTCCCTGTATTCGAACCAGCCAGCGCCGCTCGCCGGCAATTGAACTTCTCTGCTGCAGGCACCATTGCAGTCGCAGTGGTGTTTCTTTTGTTGGCGATGACGTTTGGTGAATCATTGGTGTCCTCATCGGCTCAAGATGAGTTCGAGGGTGAGTGGTGGAACACGCCGCTTCATCTGCGTCATCAGATGGATCTCCCGATGGACACATTGAGGGCACAGCTGCCAGTGAACGGTACCTACGAGGCGTTGCCTTATACCGAACATTTCATCGAAGTTGAACTTCCTGCAAGTGAACAGGATGCTGGTTTCCCCGGTCCTGCGCTCATGCACGTGTCTTTGTGGCTTCCAAACGTTCCCGAAGGCACTCAAGTCCCAGTGATCATGACCATTCACCCATACTATGACTTTGGAGGTGAAGGCATGCCTGGCCTCGGAGATGATTCGTCCCCTAACACGGTGCCAGACGGTGGCGTTGGCAAGTGGATTTACGACACATTCCTTCCTCACGGCTACGCTTTCGCTCAAGCCTCAACCTTTGGAACCGGTCAATCAACGCACTGCCAAGATGTCAAAGGGCTAGGTGAACAAACTGGAATCCAAGCCGTGACGGATTGGCTTGGTCAGCAGAACTGGTCAAACGGCAATGTTGGATTGATGGGGAAATCATACGCAGGCACAACCAATTGGGAAGCCGCGCAAAACCCATCACCGCACCTGAAAACCATCGTTCCAATTTCAGGCTCAATTGGCGTTCAAGAAATGTTCTATCGAAACGGTTCTTCTGAGGCACGAGCCATGGGGTACGATGCCGCTTACCAAGCCGCAACCACCGATTTAACTACCGATGACATGCGCGTCTGTTCAGACGATGCGATCGGACCCCTCAACCCGTTTTCGACATGGGGTTGGGCTGAATTCGGCGGTGCTGATTGGAGCGATTACTGGGACGAACGACGCCATCTTCCTGACGTCTTGGAAAACTACCGTGGCAGTGTTTACATCGTCTGGGGCTTGCAAGACTGGAACGTCGATCCATACCATGCTTTCCCGACCTATCAATTGCTCATCGATGCAGGCATCAACGCACGAGCAATCTCGGGTCAATGGGCTCACAATTATCCCGATCAGCCCGACCGGCACAGCGAATTAGACAGCGGTTACGGCAAGGAGGCTTACCCAAACATGAGCCGTATGGACTGGGCTGTTGAGTTGTATGGCTGGTTTAATTATTATCTGAAGGGCATCGGCGACGAACCAGAACCGATGGTACAAATACAAACCAATGACGGAAGATGGCACGTCGAGGACACGTGGCCACCAGCCGATATGATGTGGGACATGCACACCATCGATTCTTCTTGGGGGAGCCTTGGAACCGTGAACGGTTTAGGCACCGGCGTGACCCTAACAAGTCCAACCTTCGAAAATAAAACCCACATTTCGGGCCTTCCAACCTTGCACCTTGATGTGACAACACAAGCCTGTAACGGAGGACAAATCTTTGCCACCCTCTACGATGACACAGATAACCTTCGCCTCGGACATGCGACGATGGATATCCGCTATCGAGACGGTGGCTACGACGCTCAGCCAGCACTCCCATTCAGCCAATACACGATGCTCATGGAATTCAACCCCCTTGATGTTGTGCTCCCTGCCGGTCATTCGCTCCGGCTTGAGTTGAGTGAAACTGGAGAAGATTACCTGCCAGGACCCTGCGCATCGAATCCAGCTGGTGGCCTGACGGTCAATGGAGGCACCTTTGGTTTGCCAATCATCGATCGGCCCTCTGCCCATGAGGCGTGGTTTGAATCACCTCACTGGTGGGATCAACAGCCAATCCCTGCCTGAGGTGGTCCAGTGCGCGTGTTAGCGTTCGAAGACAGCTATGACATCGAAGCCTTGCTTGATTCCGCAGGAATCAAACATCAAATATCCCACATCACTCAACGCTGGGATTCAAGCAATCCACTCGAGCACATAGCAAAAGTACGACCAGATGTGTTGTTGCTCGATTATTACATGCCCCCCCACACTGGTTTAGAAGTGCTTCAATTGCTGAATGAAGCCGTTGCGAAAGGGAAGGCTGTTCGCCCGCCAACAATCGTTGCGATGTCGAGTGAAGCCGGGGCGAATGCAGTGATGTTCCAAAAGGGTGCAAATCACCAAGTCATCAAATTCGACCTTCATACATTGGACATATGGAATGTAACTTGATGGCTTTTTTATGCGATGAGGCTAAATTCTGCCCACCTTTCAGCGTGACATGGTTGACTTCGATGCACCCGATGTTGGCTTCTCGCTGATTGATGAACTTGGAGCACTCGGACCGGTTTTCGGCCTGGTGTTAATTGCCCTGGGTTTATTTTTGATGATACGAGGCCACGAGAGTTTGACCTACGTTGCCGCAGCGACAGGAGCCGGTTTCGGCTATGTGCTCACACCAGCGATCTACCCGCTCGTCTCCTCCTATGTTGGAGTGTTGGAGCAAATTCACGTGATGGGCATCTTGATGTTGTTGAGTGCAGGGCTTCTGATGGCCACCATCCAAGTCAGCATTGCATTGATGGGGTCGGTGGTGTTTTTCCTCGTCGTCAGGTCAATGTTCGCAGCGGGAAGTTTCGGCGACAGTGAACTCATCACCAACGCAGTCGGTGTGATTGCCTTTTTCTCAGTTATTTGGATTCGAAAGCAACTTCCCCTGTTGGTTTCAGCATTTCTCGGTACCATTGCCACGCTCGGGGGGATGCTTATTCTAAACGGTCAACAAATGACGAATCTCGACCCCAAAAACAGTTCGACCATTGCAATTGTCTTGTTGCTTTTCACAATCAGTGTGACGGTCCAAATCCGGGCTATAAAACGCCGAGCTGAAGCTGAAAACTTGGATGAGAACGGTGAACCGAGGCCGCCTGAAGTCAAATCAGATCCACGCCGGGTCCGTGAACCATCCCAATTCGACCTGCCAGATCTTCGTTAAGGTTCAGGACGAACCTTCAAAGCCTGTTCTTTGACGCAACGAGCCATGGAAGAAGTCCTGGTTTACGGAAGCCAGCAAACAGACCGTCAAACTTTTCTGGCCATGGCAGTGGTTACAGGGTTGTTGGTGTGGTTCTCTTTCAGTTTGGATTGGGGCAACCTCATACACACCAGTGCTGAATCATTCAATGATCCATGGGCTCCCCCAACGGTTGTGTTGCTATGGCGAATTACATGTGCAGGGGTTGGTATTGGAGCGGTTGTCTCCATGTTTCGAATTGGTGCTGGTACGATGCAAGTGCTGATGCATGAAGACCGAACAATGAAAATACTGGCTCCGGTTGGACGCGAAAAGTTTGTCACATTCAGTTCTTGGACCTTGGTCAGTAACATCCTGTACTTTTCAAGTGCTGGAGCAGCATCATTTCTTGGTAGCATTGGGAACGTGGTGCCTCTGTGGCTCGAGGCTTTTCAAACGACAATGTTTGCGATCGCTTGCGGATCAGCATTTTTGACAGCAGCCGTGGTCCGGCATGTCATCCTCCCCGGTCTCTTCCAATCTGACCGGAGTTCCGATTTCATTTTCAAGTACCATGAACAAATGATGCATAATTATTCTGCAATCTTTTTGGCCGTTGAAATGGTGCTCGTCGTTCCAAAACTACAACCAGAATTGGCTCTTATTTGCGTCGGAATGGGGCTTTTCTACGTCTTCTTTGCCTATGTTAATGCCTATCATGGAAGTGGATTCTATGTGTACAGTTTCATCGACCCGAGGCGCCGTTATGCTCCCTTTGTCATGATTGCATTGGCTGCTGCAATCGCAGTGTTTTACGTTTGCATGTACCTCGTCAGCCTCATAGCAGCAACGAACCTGTTGGTTGCAGCGTTGATTTTGACGGCCTGGGTGTCACTTATTGTTCAGTTCAGTCCGACCCAAGACCCAGATCAGTCTTCATCGTAGGGTTGCCATTCGTCTTGGCCTTCCTCTCGGAACCACCAGTAGCCATCCTCGTCCTCGAACCATTCGACACCGTTTTCATCAATGGAGTAGCCATCGACTTCTTCTTCGCCTTCTTCACTTTCTTCCACTTCCTCCTCAGCGTTTGGATCGACCAAACCTGAGTCTTGTGAGATTTGTTGTTTTACCCGTTCTAATTCCTCATCTGCATCAGCGAAGACGCGGTTTTCAGTGATGATTTCGGCTTGATGGTCGCCTTGACGGATCGCGTCATCAGATTCTGAGATGAAGTCATCACTCATTCGAGCTTTGAATTCTTCAAATTCATCCCTTCCATAACTGCCAAGGAATTCATCCCCTTTCGATTGCATGAGGTCGTCCAAATTAGCTCGCTTTTCACGCTTCAAATCCGGTGCATCTGGAACGCTACCAGCATAAAAGGAATCTTCTTCATCCGATAACTTCCCGAAAGATCGGCCTTCAGGGTCCACTTCCTCAATCGCTTCAATGATCAAGTCGTGTTCCTCTTCGTCGAGGTTCTCCTCTTCGTATTGGGTCCCAACCATGGTGACCAATTTGTTGAGGTTTTTCGCCAGCTTACGATCGTCGTCATCGAATTCATTGACCAGTTTGTCAACTTGCTTGAGAAGGCGCTCATATGGGGTGCCAGTGATGGCTCCGAGAAAACGTCCAAAGCCGCCTTTCTTCTTCGCCATGGTGACAGCAAAGCACCGGCCCTTTTCAAAGATTCTTCACTTTGGGAGCCTCCGGACACTTCATTCAACAGGGAGTTCTGGCATGGCCGAGGACGATGGTTGAATCTTGGCTCCTTGAATTGATGACCACCTACAACGCGGAGTCATACAGCGGTCGAGAAGCCTACACTGCGCAAGTCCACATCCCCGGAAAGGTCTTTGAGAACCTTGTTTGGTGGGCATTGCAATCGCTTCCTGACGAAATCCTTGTGGGACTGGACATCGATGCTGAAACCCCGCATGTGGCCGAAGTTGACGACCGTTTTAGTGGCACTGAAAGCACACCCAACCTGTTTCAGGGCCAAGGCTACAGGATCAAAGAGGCACACATTGTCAACCGTGGTGACTCGTACTCAGTCCACCATTTACCCGAAGATTGGACCGACGACATGTTCTCGACCTCACGTGGTTCACGCGCTGGACGATTCACCCATTGGCTCCACACCCATCCAAATGCCCCGGCAATCCCCAGTGGAGCAGACGCAGATGCTGCACAAGAAACGCTCGGCATTGACATGATTCTTGGTTTGCGGTTTTCACCAGAAGGCCCACTGCCATGGTTCGATGATGTTGAAGGCCAGCGTCGGCGTGTGGGGAAGGAAGCCGTTGCTGAACCAACAAAGACACGCCGGAGGTCGTTTTTCGAACGGCAAAAATTACCCGTGCTCGGTGTGGCTCCAAGTGGGCACAAAATACATGAAATTCAATTGATTGCTTTCCATAAAAATGGGCTTGGAATCAATGTGTTGATGGTCGATGAACAGGGCTACCCCTACGGTTGGGAAGCCTTCAACAATCAAGCAACCAATGCAGCGTGAAGGCCCTCAAGGCGATCGGGATTGACACCAAGATCACTTTGGCCAAGCCGTGATTGGGAATGCAACTCCAGCCGTATTGTGCCATCGTCTTCAACCGTCAAACTCACAGCCACATCGTCTGGGAACCGCCAGAATGAAGTTCGTTCGACAAAGTGAACATAGGAACTGGATTCGTCACTGCTGCTGATTAACACATCTCCGTTGTTGTCCTCGATGTAGCCATCAAGATTGGATTGTACATCTTCGAAGGAGGCGTCCGTAACGAGAACGAGCGTGTCCATTCTGAAATCAGCCCCACCACCCAAATGAGCACAATTCATGCTGTCTGACTCACATGTCGGCATGGTCTCAAAGGGCTCATCAGCCGCACTTGTAAGGATCCAGACTTGGCAAAGAAGCCACGGTGAGATCAGCGCTCCAACAACCAAAAGAACGGTTGAACGCTTCAACAAGGGGCGCTCAGAGGTCATGACGTTTCCAACCTGTATCTGACCAGTGGTACACCATCGGTTGGCCAGTTGGGACTTCGAGCGAGAGCACTTCCTCTTCGCTCAGCCCTTCGATGTGCATGATGATGCTGCGAAGGGAGTTTCCATGTGCAGCGACAAAGATGTTGTTGCCGGATTGAAGGGAGGGGATCAGCGTGGAATCGAGGTAGGGAATCGTGCGCTCTGCCGTCAATTTGAGGGATTCGCCTGATGGAGGAGGTACGTCAAAAGAGCGTCGCCAGATGTGCACTTGTTCCTCTCCGTACTTCGCACGGGTAGCGTCTTTGTTCAAGCCTTGTAAATCGCCATACATTCGCTCATTCAACTGCCAAGACACGTGGACTGGAAGAAGGTCAGCAGCTCCTGCATCGCCTCGAACCTGTGCCCATTCAATCATGCGAGCCTCGTTTTCTGAAACCGAGGACAGACCGCCCTCAGGCTCAGGGTAGCGAAACACCGGAGTTTTACCGCCGTTATGCTGAGCAAGAGCGAGCATGGCCGTCATCTGAGCGCGGATGAGCGTTGAGACGTGAACTTCATCGATGTCGAGGTGAGCGATTTGCTTTCCTCCAGCAATGGCTTCTTGGATTCCAACGTTGGTGAGCGGTACGTCAACCCATCCGGTGAAAAGTTGAGCAGCGTTCCACATCGATTGACCGTGGCGCATCAAAATGAGCAGCGACATAAGAACTCCCTGTGTAAGGGGCAGCGACGGTTCTCCATGAACATGGCGGCGAA